>CAYZEV010000038.1:0-24815 GCA_964477865.1 uncultured Methanomassiliicoccaceae archaeon
GATCAGGGAACGGAAAGGTTGATGGGGCCCTAATGGGTCCGTAAACAACTACTATAAAAATAGGCTAGGCCAATCAACCGTTGTGATCGAGGATTGAACCGAATACTCAGCGCCTTCCTGGTCTTCCTGGCCATTGTCCTTATTCTGCTCGGGGGGATCTTCATCATCGCCTCAGGAGCAGAGAACATCGTGATCGGCGGGGTCTTCATCCTCATCGCCGCCCTATTACTGTTCTACGTCTATCGCAGCGATAAGATCGAGGCCGCCCGGCCCAAGGTCATGAACCAGACCTTCAACGTCAAGATGAGCGGTTCGGGACAGCTGGAACAGAAGCAGTTGACCTGCCGTTCCTGCGGGGCGCCCCTGGCCGACAAGGACCTGAGCATCGTGTCCGGCGGGGTCATGGTCAAGTGTCCCTACTGCGGCAGCGTCTACGCGCTGGAGGAGGCGCCGAAATGGTGAGATCGCCCTGCCGTTCATCGCCGGCCCTATTGGTCATCCTGGCGCTTTCCATATTGCTCGCCGCGCTGATGCTCCCCGCCGGCCCGGTCGGCACGGCCCGGGCGGCCGACCCCTCGTTCTCGTTGCCCGAGGAACGGGTCAATGTCACCGTCCAACAGGACGGCAGCGTGAACATCGATTATTTCTTCCGATTCACCAACGTCCAGTCCCTGGACGGGGTGGACATCGGCATGCCGAACTCGTTGTACGACCTGAGCACCGCCACCGCCCGGATCGTGGTGGGAGGAACGGAACACGTTATCAGCTCGATCCGCACCTCTCCCTTCATCCCCATCGGGGTCGCCGTCGAGTTCGATCCGTCCATCGTCTCCACCATCCAGTCCGCCGGCTCCTTCGATCTCTACTTTCACATCAACAACCCGCACATGATCTATCGGAACGACGCTGTGAACGACACCGCCGGGGTTAAGTTCGTGCCGACCTGGTTCAATTCCCAGTTCCAGGTGGGTCCGACCGGCCTGCTGAACGCATCGATCATCCTGCCGGCGGGAATGACCAATCTCTCAGAAGCGCTGCCGCTGAAAAACCAGCCCTTCAACGGGCTGTACTTCGATCCTCAGGCCGGCCGGGGCGTGGCGACCTGGGAAGCAACGAGCGTGGAGCCTGCCGCCCAGGCCTCCGGAGTATTCGACGTCGGCGTGGGCTTTCCAAGCCAATATGTGGCCGTCTTCTTCGATCCGAGCACCGACCCCAATAACCAGGGCGGTAACCTGCTGGGCGATCTCGGCTCATTGGCCATCCTCCTCCTGCCCCTCCTGTTCGTGGCGTTCGTCGTGACGATCATAATCTTCAGCATCCGGTCCGCCGTCCGATCTCGTTCCGACTACTTCGAACCCAAGCTGAGCGTGGTCGGGGCCGGCCCGCGGAGGGACCTGACCGCGGTGGAGGCGGCCATCGTACTGGAGCGGCCCCTGGAGGAGGTGGCCACCATGATGCTGTTCGGCCTGATCCGGAAGGAGAAGGTCCGCGTCCTGGACGAGAGCAGGCCCATGCGCCTGGAGAAGCTTGCCCCCGCTGGAGAGTATGCTTACGAGACCGCCTATCTCAACGCCATAAGGCCGAACGGCACGGTGGACCGGAACGACCTTAGGAGCTGCCTGATCGATACGATCAAGGAAACCTCCGCCAAGATGGACGGCTTCGATCTGGATGCCACCAAGCTGTACTACCGTGCGATCGTCGAGAAGGCCTGGAAGCAGGTCACCGACGCCAAGACCCCTGATGAGCTGGCCGCGGCGCTGCGGGAGAAGAACGATTGGATGATGATGGACCGCGACTACCAGGGGCGCATGGCCCGGACCGTTTACCTGCTGCCCATCTTCATCCCCATCGGCCGGCCCCATCAGGTGCCGGGCTTCCCCCGGTCGGAGGGAGGCAAGAACCTGGCCCAGGACTATGTGGACAAGGTACGGGGAACAAGCAACAACCTCGTCGATGACATGAAGGGCCTGGCCCGTCAGATCGTCCCCTTCACCAACCCCGCCGCTCTGGCCGCTACCGCCGCCGCGGCCAGTGGGTTCCAGGGCGGGGCGGGAGGCCGTTGCGCCTGCGCCTGCGCTTGTGCCTGCGCCTGCGCAGGAGGTGGCCGCTGATGTCTCTCCGCGAGCGCTGGACCGAGCTGACCGGAAGGGGTCTGGACCAGGGGGTGTTCCGCTACGATGGCAGGGGGACGCTGGCCCATCATCGTTTCCACCTCCGGGTGGATTCCAAGCAGAAGGGGATCCTGATAATCGACGCGTCCCAGCTCATCGAGCTGAACGGCACCGCCCTCGACTACGTACGCTGCATCCTGGAGGGCCGTTCCGAGGAGGGCATGTATCGTTACATGGCCCATCGGTACAAGAAACTGGACCGCGCCATCGCCAACGAGCATTACGCGCGCATATCGTCGCAGCTGGAGCGGTTCATCCACGGGGACCGGGACGTCATCGGAACGATCGGGACGGACCGACCGACCATCGGTGCCGATGATTTTCCCGCGCCCTACCGGATGGACCTCGCCCTGACCTATCGTTGTCAGAACCGTTGCGACCATTGTTACAACGAGCCCCGGGAGCTGGTCGAGCTGGGCCGGGAGGAGTGGCTCCGGGTGATCGACCGGACGTGGGAGCTGGGGGTGCCGCACGTCGTGTTCACCGGCGGCGAACCGACCCTCCTGCCGTTCCTGACCGACCTGGTGGAGAGGTCCGAGCAGCACGGCCAGGTCACCGGCCTCATAACCAATGGCCGGAACCTGCGGACCCCGGGCTTCCTGAAGGGGCTGGTGGTCAAGGGTCTTGATCACGTGCAGATCACCGTCCTCTCGCACCGCGAGGAGGTCCACGACCGTCAGTGCGGCTCCGCCGGGGCGTGGAAGGAGACCATCGACGGCCTGAAGGTGGCGCTGGAAGAGGACCTGTACACGAGCACCAACACCACCATCATGCGGGCCAACTTTTCGGACATGGAGGACACCCTGCGCTTCCTCATAGCGATGGGGGTCAAGAACACCGCCTTCAACAGCATCATACGTTCCGGCAAAGGGACCGAGGCCGAAGGAGTGACCTACCCGGAGCTGACCGCCCTCCTCGCCCGACTGAAGCTCATCGCCGAGGAAAGCGGGGTCAAACTGATCTGGTACACCCCTACCCCCTACTGCGAGCTGAATCCGATCAACCTCGGACTGGGGATCAAGCAGTGCACCGCCTGCTCCCTGAACATGGCGGTCGAACCGGACGGGGCGGTGCTCCCCTGCCAGAGCTACTACCGGCCGTTAGGCAACATCCTCAAGGATCCCTGGATGACCATCTGGGACCATGAGCTTTGCAGGAACATCCGGCAGCGGAAGTATCTCGATCCGAAGTGCGCGAGCTGCGAGCTCATGGACACCTGCGGGGGCGGGTGCCCGCTCTCCCGGGAGCACGGCGACTACGTCTGCCTGGAGCGGCACTCGGCGTAGCCCGGTCACTTCGCTTTCTTGCTGGCAAAGGCGTAGAAGGTCGGGGTGTATTGGACCAGGGATCCGGTCCTCGCGGCCCCGTCCCGCCCCTTACTGATCTTTGATAGCGCCCCTGCATCGGTGACCTCGCCGACGAAAGAGACCAGCGAGCGCCACTCCTCATCGGCCCCTGCCCTCATCCGACCCAGGTCCCACATGCCGGGGTGAACGCCCATCTGGGGCGACAGTCCGCATTGCGAGAAGACGTCCTGCAGCTTCCGCCCCATCTCCGGGTCGGCCCCCTGCTTCCGCAGCCCCTGGACGAACAGGGCGTCCAGCACGGCGACCTCGGGCGGATAGGATATGCGGCCGCCATGGTCCGGCTCGGCCAAACAGATCACCCAGTCCCTGGAGACCCGGGCCATCTCCTTGATCACCCGAACCGGGTCCGGCGTCCACAGCAATAGGAAGGAGCAGTAGACGATGTCGAAGGATCCGTCCTCGAACGGCATTTCCTCGGCCCGGCCCATCTGCGCGCTCTGTCCCCGGGCATTGCTGGCTGCGACCGCCTCCGGGTCCATGTCCATTCCCTGGACATCAAGGTAAGGCGAAAGAAGCTCCATGACCAGGCCGGGGCCGCACCCGACGTCCAGCGCGGTGGGCGTTTTCTCCAGGACCCCTCGTCCCTCGAACACCTTGCTCTGGAGCAGCCAGGTCCACGATTCCCCAAGCCAGGACCGTTGACGCAGCAATTGCTCCATCGTAGTCGATGATGGCGCGGACATCGGTACGGAACCTGCATACAGAAGGAATAGCCTTTCGGTCCTACAGGCCCAGCTCGCCGGCTGCTTTCCTCATACCGTCGAGGGAGAGGGACAGGAAGTCGTCGCGGGAGACGCCCAGCTCCTGGCACATCATGATGCGCTCCCGGCTCACGCCCTTGGCGAAGTCCCTGTTCCCGAACTTCTTGATGACCGAGCTCACCTGAACATCGGCGAGTTTCTTGGACGGCATGACCAGCGCGCAGGCGGTGACCAGGCCGGAGACGGCGTCCGACGCGATGAGCGCGATCTTGAACCGGCTGTCGACCGGGACCCCCGTGGCCTCGTGATTATGGGCCATGATCGCCTCGATGAGCTCACCATCCGCCCGGCCCGCAAGGATCTCCTTGGCCTTCAGGGTGTGATCGGCCATCCCGTTGCACTCTTCGAGGTCGATATCGTGCAGGATGCCGGCCAGCTCCCATCGCTCAGCGTTCTCGCCCATCCGGACCGCCACGGCGCGCATCACCGCTCCGACGGCGATCATGTGCTTGACGTTGTTCTCCTTCTGGACGTGCTGCCTGACCAGCTCTAGGGCTTCGACACGGGATAACATGAAGTACCGTCCGTGAATTGGTGTCAAGGTAGATATCTGGTTGGGAGGCCGGGCTGAAAAGAAAAATAGGGGAAAGAGGTTTGGGAGTGGTTCACCTGGTCACATAGTACGGCCGCATCATCTCGTTGTCCTCGTGGTCGATGATGTGGCAGTGCCAGACATACCCAGGTCCCTTGGTAGCATCGAACGGGAACGCTCCCCCGTCCTGCTGCGCGAACCGGACCCTTATGATGGTCACTTCCCCCGGGTTCATCTGGACGGTGTCTTTCCATCCCATCTCCTGGGGTCTAGGTCCCATCACTGGGCCCTCCAAGAATGGCGCCAGGTCCACGTTCACGGTCGCGTTCTCCAGCGGCCCCATCAGCCCTATGTCACTGCAGGAACCCGGCATCCCACAGGCATCGTTGGCTTCTAACCAGGCGTTCATGTAGTTCGTCACGTTGAACGCCTGTCGGGAGACCAGCTGGAACTGAACCAGGTGCAGGTGGATGGGGTGGGTGTCCGCGGTCGGGTTGACGATCATCCACTCCTCGGTCGTACCAACCTTCGGCAGCTCGGAGACTGGCGCCGAGAATCTCTGTCCGTCCAGAAGCAGTTGCACCGGCCCGTTGGGGCCAGCGATCTCGGTCAGGGTGAGCTGGCGGTCCAGGTTCGTCGTGGGCAGGTTGGGGAAGGTTCCGGCCAGCGTCGGGTTGAGCAGCGCGGGGAGGGTCTTCGGGATGAAGCCCTTGGCCGAACCGACCGTGAACTGCATGATCTGAGCAGTGGTCAGCGGGTCGGGGGTGTCGCCGCTCGGATAGGGCGCGGCGGCATCGTTCTTCATGACGACCGTGGTACCCGCGGGCAGGTTCGAGAAGTCCACTAGGATCTCATACCTCTCCCCCGGAGCAATGAGCAGCGAGGTCAGGGTGGTCGCCTGCTTCAGGTAGCCGCCCTCGGTGGCGATGACGGTGAACGGCATGCCGTTGCTGAACGACAGGTTGTAGAACCGGGCGTTCGAACCGTCCAGCACCCGGAAGCGGTACTGGCCCTGGTCCACGTTCATGTTCGGCCAGGCCTTACCGTTCACCATGATGGTGTCCCCGAAGAACTCAGGGTTCCAGTAGGGGTGGATGGTCGGGTTGATGCCCACGTTGGGGAAGAACATCGACCCATCGCTGAGGAACATCCTGTCCTGGATGGCCAGGGGGATGTCGTACTTGCCGCTCGGCAGCAGAGGGGCGATCTTGTCCTTGCAGTCCTTGATCTCCCAGAACCCGGCCAGGCCGGACATGACGTTCAGACGGGTCATGCCCATGGCATGGTCATGGTACCAGATGGTGGATGCCTCCTGGTCGTTGGGGTAGAAGTACACTGCTGCGTTCTTGGTGGTGGGCAGGTAGGTGAAGTAGTTCGGACCATGCAGACCGCCGTTGGTGAACCAGGCGAGCGGTCCACCATCGGAGAACGATTGGACTTCGGCCCCATGCACATGGGTTACCAGGGGCACGGGGGATTGCGCCTGGGGGTACCCGGGCGGGAAGGGAGGAGCATCAGTCACTGGGGGCATGCCCATTCCCATGCCGGGCATTGGCATGTTGTTGGGGTTGGCCCACATCAGGGTCGGATCGACCGCGAACATCGATGAGGTCTTTATGTTGTTCACCCAGTTGACCATGACCGGGGTGCCTTTCTGGGTAACGAATGACGGACCCGGAGAGTTCTGGACGAAGCCCAGGAACTTGCCCGTCACCGCATCCTTGGCGTACCCGCCATATCCCCATACTTTGGTCTGAGGATAGCCCGTCGGCAAGATCTGCTCGCTGAACTCTGACATCTTGACGGTGTAGGCGTCCACGAACCGGCAGCTCTTGGCGTCAAAGACCTTGATGGGCGTATACACCGGCGGGGGGCCGGTCAGTTGGTTAACATACTTCGGTATGTCCGCGCCATTCAGGAATGTCACTGGTTGCGCATCGGCCGGCACCGCCGGCAGAACCATCGACATCAGAAAGGCTAGGACGATGCCAAAGGCCATCATCAGCTGCAGAGGCCTGAGATACCTCTTGCTGATGCGTTTCAGCAGCGGCCGTCCCGACGGAGCGTCCGCTGTCCTTTCTCCTTTTTCATCCACTTATAATCCTCCAATTCTTTTAATCGATATCAATAATGATATCTGTAAAAATGATTGGAACGAAGCCCTAATTAAATATGATGGTCCAACAGCGGGGACCCAGCTTCGATCGCCGCCATGTCCTCGAGCCGTCAAGCTCCTTCGTTGTCGTTGCAGCGGAGCATTCGGCACTTGTACCCTGACGGGATCGTCGATTTGAGAAAAAAGAAGATGGAAGTGGTTTCTGGCCTACCGGGTCAGGTAGTACGGCCGCATCATCTCGTTGTCCTCGTGGTCGATGATGTGGCAGTGCCAGACGTAGCCTGGTCCCGAGGTTGCGTCGAAGGGGAACGGGCCTCCGGTCTGGTCGGTGAACCGGACGATTAGGGTGGTCACCTGAGCCGGGTTCATGATCACCGTGTCCTTCCAACCCATCTCGGTGGGGTCCACCGTGGTCTGGGTGCCCTCCACGAGATACGCGTCGGGAACGAAGGTGGTCGGCGTCATCATTTATGGGGGCGGCCCCATCTGCGAATTGGCCTCCAGCCAATCGGCGGTGTATTTTTCCGAATCAAAGTCCTGCCGGCCCACCAGCTGGATAGTTTCTAGATGGAGATGGATGGGATGCGCGTCGGGGGTCAGATTGATGATGGCCCATTCCTCGGTGCTTCCTTCCGTGGGCGTCTCCGACCCATCGGCGTCGAAGGGGCAGCTGGGCCGCTACTGGATCGGTCGCGTTCCTTAGGAGGTAGAACCCGGCCATGCCCGAGTAGACGTTGATGCGGGTCAGCCCCATGGCGTGATCATGGTACCAAAGGGTCGTGGCGCCCTGCTCATTGGGATAATGGTACCAGATGGCATTGGTATCGGCGGGCATGTAGGTGCTGTAGTCCGCGCCGCGTATGCCGTTGTAGGTGTACCAGGCGTTCGGTCCGCCGTCGGAGGCCGACTGGACCTCGGCCCCGTGCAGATGTGTCGACATGGGGACAGGGGACTGGGCGAGGGCATAGCCCGAGGGATAGCTCTGATACGGGGAGGTCGGAGCTTCCATATTGTTGGGGTTGGCCCACATGATGGTGGGATCCACCGCCAGGAACTCCGGGAGGTCAGGTCGTTGATGTACTCCACGTTGATCGCCTGTCCCTGGAGGGCCTCGAAGGACGGTCCGGGGGAGTTGCTGATGAACCCCAGGGACTCGCCGGTCACGGCGTCCTTGGCCTCTCCTCCGTAACCGAACACGGTGGTCTTGGGGAATCCGGCCGGCAGGATCTGCTGGTTGAACTGGCGTGCCGTCACCAGGTAGGTCGGGGTCGACGTTCCGGTGTTGCGGTCGATCTCCTGGGTCGCCACGTAGACGGGGGGCGGTCCGCTGAGCTGATTGACCCATTTGGTTATTGTGTCGGGGTCCAGGGGCACGACCTTGTTCGGCGTTGCTTTTCCGGGCGCCACCAGGACCACGGCCGAGAACAGCAGTACCGTGGTGATGGCCAAGGCCGTAAGATCTGAAAGATCCTCTTTGTCCCTTTCTTGGTCCCGGCCGGGGCGGACGGCGCCTCAGAAGGAACGGTCGAACTTTCGGTCATTAGATTAATATATAGATAAATATTAATTTTCTCGCTTAAAAGTAATTCATTAATTAGGAAGTCTAGATGTATGGTCATTAAATATCAGATTCTATCGCCGCCCTTCACCCGGGTGGGAGATGTCTCGCCCGGGGAGGGAGGTCCCACCGTCTTCGTTGGGCCATGGCGGCTTATTTGTGGTCTGCGGACCATTGCTCCCCTACAGGGGGTTCAGACCATGGTACGTTACATCGATCCCACCGCGGTGCTTATCGGGAACTATGAACTAGGAGATGGCGTGAGCATTTGGCCGTACGCGGTCATTCGGGCCGACCATGACCGGGTCGTGGTGGGCGAGGGGAGCAACGTCCAGGAACATGCCGTCCTCCACGTGGATACGGGATTCCCCACGATCATAGGCCGCAATGTCACCGTTGGCCATGGGGCGGTCATCAACGGGGCGACGATCGGGGACCATTGCATCATCGGCATGAACTCCACGGTGGTGGAGGGGGCCGTCATCGGCGATGACTGCATCGTCGGCGCGAACGCCGTGGTCACTGGCAATATGGTCATACCACCCCGCTCGGTGGTGGTCGGCGTGCCAGGCAGGATCATCAAGATCGACGATCCCACGGTCCACGAGCGGGCGGAGAAGAACGCCCGGGCCTACCATCTGCTCCGGGACGAACACCTGGAGGGCAGATACCGGCGCTCGGTCGGGCCGCCATGATGGGAAAACATCGATGGCGAAAGCTCGGAACCGGACCCATCAGCTTCCGATCGGCCGACCGATCGCTTCCGGTCCTCACAGCCCGCTGGAAATCGGCTGAAACGTCTTAATAGTTTGAGTTAAAATAATATCGGGGCTATGGAAGAGAAAGGAGGACAGTCGCATAGGCCACCCCCCGCCTATGTGCTCGGTATGGAGTCCAACGGGCTTGGCGTGGCCAGGACCCTGGGGAGGGAGGGCATACCGGTGGTGGGAGTAGATCATCGTTCCTGGGCTCCCGGTCTGACCTCAAGGTACGTTCGTCCGCTGTTGTGCGGCGATATGTCCAAGGAGCCGGAGGAAGCGCTCCGGTCGCTCTTGGAGGACGTTGGCGAGAACGGGGGGAGGGGGGCGCTCTTCCCCGCCTCCGATGCCGCGGTCATATTCATGTCCCGCCATCGCTCCGAACTGGCGTCCGGTTTCGATTTTCTCCTCCCATCCGAGAGGGTCGAGGAGGCCCTGATCAACAAACGTGTCCAGCATGAGGAGGCCCTCCGGCTGGGGATCCCGATGGCGGAGACCTTCTTCCCCCGGTCGGAGGAGGATATCGCTGGGATCGTCCAGGGCGTCCACTTCCCGGCGTTCATCAAGCCGTTGTACTCTCACCTCTGGTTCAAGCGATTCGGTAACAAGGGGGTCATCGTGAAGGACCCCCAGGAGCTGCGGGACCGGATGGCGCAGGTCTTCGAGACCGGTCTGGAGGTCATGGTGCAGTCGATCATTCTCCCCCCGGGAGAGGACCTGTACAGCGTGGGGGCCTATTTCGGTCGGAACGGGTACGTATCGCCGCCCTTCGTCTGGCACAAGCTCAGGCAATATCCCCCCAACTTCGGCGTCGGGTCGTTGGTGGAGAGCGCCCACCAGCCGGATGTGGTGGAACTGGCCATGAAGTTCATGAAAGGTCTGGGCTACCAGGGGATCGGCTACGTGGAGTTCAAAAGGGACCGACGGGACGGGCGATGGAAGCTGATCGAGATGAACGCCCGGACCGGGGCGACCAACGCCCTGCAGGCGGAGGCCGGTCTGCCACTGGTTCTGATCGAGTACAACGACCTGACCGGAAGGCCGATGCCTTTGATGGAAGAGTATCGCGACGGGGTCCTGTGGTGGGACAGCATGAACGATATGGATTCCTTCAGGAGGCTCAGGATGAGGGGACGGATCACCCTTCGCCAATGGGTCCGTTCCTGGTTCGGATCGGAGGTGTACGCCTACTTCGCCCCGGATGATATGAGGCCCGCTCTCACGAGATCCAACTACGGTATGGAGCTGGCCAGGCTGGCCGGGGCCCTGCTCCGCAATGACAAGGACGATGACTCGATGGCCGAGGAGGCTCCCTCGATGCGCGGCCTGGAGGAAGAGAATCTCTCCATAGCCCCCGGCCCTGGAATCAAGACCGGACGGGAGGCCACCTGAGATGTCGGCGATAAGGATCGGGGCATCGCGTTCCAGCTCAGGATGCTGTACGAGGAGGGACTGATCCATGGGCCTGGTGCGCAGCGTGGCCAAGAACTCCCTGGCCTTGGGTCTGGTACAGATATTCGGTCAGATAAGCACCCTCATCCTGGCCATGGTCCTGAGCCGGTCGCTGGGCGTCGACTACACCATCTATACCTCGGCGTTCTCGGTGGCCTCGGTCCTGTTCATCCTCTCCGATTTCGGTCTGGGGTACAAGATGGTGATCGATGTGGCCCCCGATCATGCGTCGGCGGGCCGGCGGCTGAACACCACGCTGGTGCTCCGCGGCATCCTGGGCGCCGTGGCCCTGGTCCTCACCCTTGGCCTGGTGCTGTTCCAGCAGATGCCCACCATGGTGGCCCTGGCCTTTCTGATCATCGGCCTGTCGACCGCCTGCGGCTGGATCGCCTCGACCTTCGCCTCGATGTTCACCGCCTTCGAGAAGATGTACTATGTACTGATGACCTCGCTGGTGGAGAGGGCGTTCACCGTCACCCTGTCCATCGCCCTGGTGCTCCTCGGTTCCGGGCTGGAGACCGTATTGCTGGTGGTGCTCGCCGGCAGCGTGCTCAACGTCGTGCTCTCCTACCTCGTGTGCACCCGCCTCATCGTGCGGCCGGCCAAAGGGGTCGACATGAGGGTGGTCAAAGAGCAGCTGAAGGACGCGGTGCCCTACGCCGTCAATATTGCGCTGATCAATACCCTCTACGCGCTGAACGGTTTCCTCCTGCTGACCATCATCTGGAGCATGTATGGGTTGGAGGCCGGCACCCTGGCCAACACCGAGTTCTACATCGCCTTCAACCTGGTGGTCTCGTTGATCGCCATCCCCACCGTCCTGAAGACCGCGCTGCTGCCGGTCATCTCCCGCCTCTATCGCTCTTCAAAGGAGATGACCAGGCACGCCCAGCAGAAGGTCATGAAGTACATGTTCGCCCTGGGCCTGCCGCTCACCCTGGGCGGCATCGTGCTCGCCGACAAGATCATCGGGCTGCTGTTCCCGAACTATCCGGAATCGGCCCTGGTCCTCCAGGTCCTCCTGCCGGTGCTGGCCATTTCCTATTTCGGTAGCGGGTCCGGGAGCGTGCTAGCCTCCGCCAAGATGATGCGCCTCAATACCATCTCGGCGGCGGCCGGGGCCGGTGTGAACCTCGCGGCCTGCCTGGCCCTCATACCTGCGCTCGGAGCGGCGGGGGCGGCCCTGGCCTTTACCTTCTCGGTCCTGACCACCAATATCATCACCTACTATTACCTGACCCGCCGGTTGTTCCCCCTGGACCTGATGGAGATCCTGCTGAGGCCATGCCTGGCGGGAGTGGGCATGGTACTCATCCTGCTGTTGGTCCCGGGGGTCGACGTCTTCGTCTCCCTGGCCATCGGGGCGGGGTCCTACTTCGCCCTGCTGTACGTCCTGGGGGCCATAGACCAGGATGACACCGAGCTCTTCCGGAAGGTGTTGAAGAAAGGAGCATGAGGTCAGGGGCGGCCCCGGGCGGGGCTGAAGAGAGAAGTGCGGTCCCGAAACCTTTTTTATACCCTTTTTACAATGTTCCGGTCGGTCTTGGGACCAGGAGGTTGCCGGTAATGATGTCCGTGATCGTTCTTGTTACAATGCCGGGAGCCGTTCCGTTCTACTAGGTCCAGGGTTCTCGGCGGGCCCGCGTTCGAACGCCATAGCAATCAACCCAACGAGAAATGCCCAACGATCCCTACCTTGACGCCAGCGTCGCGTGGCGCATCAAGTCCGGCAGCATACAGTTCCGCGAAGCCGATCATCGAACGACCATCGAATCCATTCAGGAGGCCGGCCTGGCCACCGAGGTGACACACCTGATAAGCGCCGGCAAGGAGGCCGATGTCTACCTGGCCGGTTATAATGGCGCGCCCCTGGCCATCAAAGTGTATCGTCTCTACCGAACCTCCCACCGGGGCGGGAGGCCCATCAAGCTGGAGTCGGCCGGCCGCTTGGCCGCGCACGAGTTCGACATGCAGTACCAGGCCTGGAGGGGCGGCGCGCCGGTGCCCGCGCCGGCCCGGCGGGTGGAGAACATGCTCTCCATGCGCTACCTGGGAGACGAGCGGCCGGCCCCCCGGCTGCACGACGTCCAGCTGGACGAT
Source organism: uncultured Methanomassiliicoccaceae archaeon (assembly GCA_964477865.1). Classification (GTDB taxonomy): domain Archaea; phylum Thermoplasmatota; class Thermoplasmata; order Methanomassiliicoccales; family Methanomassiliicoccaceae; genus UBA6. The sequence continues at coordinate 12,819 of CAYZEV010000038.1, forward strand.
CCGCAGCGAGGTTTGGACCGGGTCCTGGCCGGGGTCGACGCCCTGGCCAAAGCCGGGGTGGTCCACTCCGACCTCAGCGCCTTCAACGTCCTCTGGCACGACTCCCGTCCGTGGCTGATCGATCTGTCCGAAGCAATCCGCGTGGACCGAAAAGGTTACTCGGCATGGCAAAGGCTGGAGATGGCGGAGAAGGCCCTCACCAGCGGGCTCAGCGCCCTGGGGACCTACTTCCGGCGATATGGTCTCGAGGTGGACGTGAGCGGCGTCACCGCCCGCATCGTGCGCTCCCTTGACCGGACCGGGGTGCGGGAGGGCCGAGACTAGACACCCTCTACTTTTTACTGGACAGGGCGGGCAGCACCGCGTTCGGCCTTCCTCTAGGTCGGGCGCGGCCCTCGTTGCTAGCCTCCCGGTCAATGCATCTGGCCGTGTCGGCCAGGGGGCCGCCCGCATAGAATGCATATCTTTATATGAACTAATGTCATATACTGACTAATAGTCATATATTGACGGTGAGTAAATGAAGACATTAGTAACATACATGACACAGAGCGGCAACACCAGGAAGGTCGCCGAGGCGGCGTATGGCGCATTGGAAGGTCCCAAGGATCTCAAGAACATGAAAGCGGTCAAGGACCTGGACGGCTACGACCTGGTGCTGGTCGGTTTTCCCGTGGTGGGGGCCGGTGCTCCGGGCAGGGTCCGGAGGTTCCTGAGGAAGGCCGAGGGCAAGCGCGTGGCCTTGATGGTCACCCATGGCATGCCGTCAGGCATGGACGAGTTCGCTCCGGTCCTCCCGAAGTGCCAGGGAGCGGCCGAAGGATGCCGCCTGGTGGGGACGTACGAGAGCCAGGGGGCGCTGGCCTCCTGGATGCCCAAGGTCCTCCGGCTTCATCCCTACAAGTACGTGCGCCGGTGGGCCAGGAGCGGCGGGGAGGACCACGGCGTCGGCCATCCCAACGAGGAGGACCTGGCGCGGGCCCGGACCTTCGCCAGGGAAATGGCCGCGAAGTCTGCCTCTAATGCCAAGGGAAGGGAATAAGCAGGCCGATGGCCATGGGGTTGTTCTAATGGGCACGGCGGAGAGAAGGCAACGGGAGCGGGAGCGCAAGGAAAGGGAGATCATCGAGGCGGCCAGGGAGCTGTTCTTCAAGAAGGGCTACGACTCGACCAGCGTGGACGAGGTCGCCGAACGGCTGGAGCTGTCCAAAGGGACGATCTATCTGTACTTCGCCAACAAGGAAGAGATCTATTATGCGGTCGCCCGGGACGGTCTCCTCATCGCCCGGGACATGTTCGAGAAGGCGCTGTCCGGTCCGGGGAACGGACTGGAGCGGTTAACCGCCATCGGGCAGGCCTACATCGAGTTCTGGACAACACAGCCGGAGTACCGCCGGTTGTTCCACAACAGCAAGCTCAAAACGCTCCCGCAGCTGTCCGGACCGCGGGGAGAGGATTTCGTCCGGGCCGGGGCCGACATCAACGGGCTGATGCTGGAAGCCATCCGCCAGGGTATGGAGGACGGCTCCATCCGGCAGGATGTGAGGCCGGAGCTGCTGGCCTTCGTCGGCTCATCGATGGTGGACGGGATCCTCGATCGACTGGAAAAGAGAGGACTGGAGCAGACCGGGGGAAGGGAGCGCGAGGAAGCGCTGTCCTACGCCTTCGACCTCATCCGCCAGGCGGTGGCCAGCCCGGTCGCCGTCTGCACGGAGGGTTCGGCTCCCGTCCCGGCGAGGGCCAAGTCGGTCAAGAGAAAGCGCTGAGGGCGCTCGCGGATGCAGGCCTCGAAGGTCTGCTTCCGCTCCTTCGAACGAAGGTCCTTTGTCGATGTCCCGACCGGGTGAAGGGAAGGTCGAATAGAACGAAGATGGCCCTGTCGGCTCAGAGGTCCGAGGCGGCCTGCCTCAGCATCTCGTCGGCGAACCCGGCGGCGTGGAAGGCTCGCCGGGCATACTCCAGGGGACCGTACATGACGAAGTCGGCGCCGGCCATCATGGGCATGACCGCCGAGGCCACGTCCACATAGCGATAGATCTTCCGGTCCTCGCCCTCCAGCCTGCTCAGCGGTCCGTATGACTCGATGGCGTTGTGCAGCGCGCAGCCGCACGGTAGGCCCCACTTGGCCTTGGCCACCATTATGGTCCTCAGGGACGCCCCGGCGTTCTGGTCGGCGGCCATCACCGCGGTGTCGAGCAACGGCCGGGTGACGCCGGCCGACCGGGCGAGGTCGATGAGACCGCCGGGCAGCAAACCTCCGCCGTCCTCCAGGAGGTAGATCTTCCCCTTGGTGGCGATGTCCTTAGGATTGAAGGCCAACAGGACCGCCGCGGTGATGCCTGAATCACGGATGCCGTTCAGCTCCTCCTCGGTGACCCCGGCGGAGAGCGAATTATAGACGATGCGCTCTCCCACCCCCATCTCCCCGGCCGCCCGGCAGCCGGCCAGGCGCACCTCCGCGCTGGGGGAGTCGACGAACAGCGGGAAGGCGGTCAGGTCGGCCGCCGCCCGCAGGTACGATTCCATGGCCTGGGCCGTCTCGGCGTAGAGCATCACCGCGCCGGGGGTCCCCGTCTCGCTCGCCGCCGCGTTCATCGCCCCGAGCGCTCTTTCGAACGAACCGGACCTGCATACTCCGGTCAGCCGGTCCTCCACGATGCTGTGCCGCGGATAGCAGAGCGATCCCACCATCACGGCCCTCCTTTTTCCTGGCTGTCCTCCGAACCTTACCCCGGAGATGGTGTGCTCCGTCTGCTCGTTATGGAATCGCATCATGTCACTGCTCACCTCTGAGATATTTCTGGAGACGGCCGGCGAACTCCACCGACGGCACCGTCCGCACCACTCCGTCCACTGGGTCGAGGATGACCCGGAACTCCGGGGAGATGACCGCGATGGAGGCGCTGGTGCTCAGCTTCTCGCTGGGCATGCGCAGCATCTGCCCCACGAAATCATCGGCCAGTTTGTTCAACTGGCTTGCTATCCTCGAGCCATCGGCCATCAGGCTCTGGTCTTCGATGAGCAACGGCCCCTCCGGGAACGCCCCGGGGTCCCTGGACAGGCAGTCCTCGATGGCCGCCTCCAGTTCCGCCGTCCGCTCGTCCTCGAACTTGTATTCGGGGTCATAGGCCACGATCTCCCGGACGTCCTTGGGCCGGACCAGGTCCACCAGCTCGATCTGCTCCCGGAACCGCTTCACCGCCTCCGGGGGCAGGTTGCACAGGAAAGGGATGGCCGACCGCGAACCGATGATGCGCATCTGCCCGTCCACACCGTTCCTGACCAGCGAGGCGATGGCATCGGCGGGGAAATGCCCGAACTCCTCCCGTCCGCACGCGATGAGGAAGCGGATGCGGGGGTTGGCCACGATGTTGGTGATGACCTTTTCCATCCCCATGTTCTCCGTCTTCACGGTCCCTTTGATGGCATATCGATGGCCGGGCAAGGGGACGGTCCCTCGCCCGATGATGAGGACGGCCACCGGGCTGTCATCATCACCGATCAGGTAGTCGCCCGGCACGACCGGCCAGGTCCTGGTACTGTCCGTCATCCTTTCAGCCCTCCGTAGGCCCGGTCCCGCGAGATCCGGTCGACCAGGTAACGCCGTTCAACGTTAATGATGCTGGCCCTTTGGAGCAAATGGCGGAAGCATTGCGAACCATAGCATCATCGGCATCACCGCTCAAAGCTCAGCTCCTGGTCCGGATCCATGCTTCACCACGCTCTCCTGGAGCCGCCGGATGTTCTCCATCGGGGTCTTGTACGGCAGCTCGCACCCCGGGCCGATGATCAGGCCAGGGTCCTTGCCCCATTGTCCCAGCGTGCCCTGGACCTCCCTTTCCACCTCGTCCGGCGTCCCCGTGAACAGCAGCTCCATGTGGTCGATCCCGGCCAACATGCACGCCCGACCTTTGATCTCGGAAAAGACCTCGGGGACGTTCACCGCCCTCAGGTGCAGGTGCAGCGCCGTCGGTGCCGTCTCCAGCTGGGAACGCCAGAACGGCTGGGCCGCGCAGTTGTGAACGATCGTCCGGAGCCCGGCCTTGCGGAACCCGTCCATCTCCGCCCGCAGGTAGCGACGGTCATACTTCTCGTACATCTCCACGCTGACCAGCTCCTGGCCGGCGGTGCCGTTCTCGATGAAGATATCCTCCACCCCCAGCTCCGCTAGCCTCTCGCCGTACATGCGGGACGACGCGGTCAAGGTGTCCAGAAGGCGGAGCACCGGCTCCGGCTCGGTCAGGTAGGCCAGCATCAGGTTCTCCATGCCCACCAGCTCGGAGGCGATGACCGTGGGGGAGTTGATGCAGCCGACCACCGCCACCTCCTTTCCGATGCGGTCCATCATGGTGCCGGCGGCTTTCAGGGGAACGGACCAGAAGCGGTCCTTGAGCGGATCGACCGGCTGGATCCTGTCGATGGCGTCCAGCGGAACGTACCTCTCTACTCGCGGATAGTAATCCCGCTCCGGGAACTTCCAGACCGTGCCGTGGGCCTGGGCCTCCACCAGGATATCGCCCCAGCCGGCCATCACGTTGTCGAAGCCGTACAGGTCGTGGGCGGCCATCGAAAGCTTGGCAAAGACCTCCGGATCGTGGAAGCCGTCACACATCCTAAGCCCGGTCGACTGCAGCAGCCACTTGGCCGCCCCCAGATGCTGGTAGAAGAGGGGGACGCGATCGACGGTCTCCTGGTCCAGGGCGGAATGGAAGCGTTCCCGGCAGTTCATGATGATCGAATCGACCCGCGAGATAATAATGCTGAGGCGTCCGACCACTTTTCTTAGGGTCAACCGCTAAATAGGGATACGTCGCTGAATTCTTCCGATAATATGCCTGCGAAGAAGGATACCAAGAAGGGATTCTCCATCAACATCGAGGCGGAGACCAGGAAGAACACCGACTTCCGGCGGGTTCTATACACCGCCAAGCACAGCCAGCTCGTGTTGATGAGCCTCAAGCCGGGCGAGGAGATCGGCATGGAGGTGCATGACCACCTTGATCAGTTCTTCCGGTTCGAGGAGGGCGAGGGAAAGGTCATCATCAACGATCACGAGCACAAGGTCCAGGATGGCAGCGCGGCCATCGTTCCGGCCGGGGCGATGCATAATGTCGTGAACACCGGAAAGAAGGCGTTGAAGTTATACACGATCTACTCGCCGCCGGAACACCAGGACAAGGTCGTCCGCAAGACCAAGGCCGATGCCGAGGCCATGCCGGAAGAGTTCGACGGCAAGACCACCGAGTAGGCGAACGGGGCCTCGGGCCCAAACCATTTTTATCTTCTTATTCCGATGAGCTCGCTGGGTTCAGTTCATGAAAGTGCTCATCGTCTTTGATACCAAGTACGGCATGACCGAGAAAGTAGCTCAGGCCATCGCTTCCGGGATAAAGGCCGGAGACGTGGCGGACGTCCAGCTGGTAAAGGCCGAGGACGTGGCCGAGAGCGACCTCAAGGGAGCGGATGCCTGGGTCTTCGGCTCGCCGGTCCACATCGGCGGTGCTACCGGGGTCGCCAAGCGGGCGGTCAAGGAGGCCGCCAGGAGCGCCTCGGGCAAGAAGGTCACGGCCTTCGATACTCGATTCGCCAAGGCCGAGGGGGCCGGAGCGGCCGGGAAGATGGCCGAATCGCTGAAGGAGGCGGGCGCGAAGCTCGTGGCCGAGCCAAAGTGGTTCATCGTCGACAAGACCAAGGGCCCGCTGGCGGATGGCGAGGAAGCCAGGGCCGTCGAGTTCGGCAAGAGCATCGCCGCTGGTCTGAAAGGCTGATCCGCGACCTCGATAGGCGGCCCGGCGCTCGCCGGGATAAATGATATCACACCGGCCGGGCATGGTCGGTAGGATGAGCGCAATACGCATCACGTTGTCCGGCCAGGCCACCGGTCCATTGGGCGAGCTGATCGCCAAGCATCCCGGGATCATGATCGAGGGGACGCCGGTGGGCGGCTCGCTGCTGGTCCGTTGTTCCGGGGAGGCCGAGGTCATCGACCGGGTCCGTGACCACCTTTCATCACGCTTCATCGCCCGCCATTATGTTGATGGCGTCGACGCTCTCATCATGGTGATGGAGGTCCCGGAACAGGAGGCGCGGCTGCTCGATGAGGTCCGAAAGAGGGAACTTCTGCTCCTTCCCCCCATGATCTGGAAGGAGGGCCGGCTGCGCCTGAGACTGATGGTATTCGAGAGCATGGACGATCGAACATTTTCATCGCTGCTTCCGGACATGAGGTTGGAGTCAAAGAGCGCCCTGAAGAATGGCCAGGTCGAAGAAGAGCTCCTGGTCTCCGGGCTGTTGTTGCCCTCACTGACCAAGAGGCAAGGCCAAGCAGTGCTGGCCGCCATGGAGGGCGGTTATTACGACTCCCCCCGGAGGTCCACCGCCGGGGATGTGGCAAAGAGGATGGGCGTTGCGCGAAGCACCTTCGAGGAGCATCTGAAATCGGCCGAATCCCAGATGGTCCGGGCTCTCGCTCCGCTGGTGCGTGTCCGGCTTAAGGAGATGGAGCTGGGCAGGCAGGAGGCGGGCCCGGAGGCGCTGCAGCTGTATACCAGGTACAGCGAGGACCTGGGGCTCTATGTCAACCTGACCTTGAGGGGCGGCGGGGTGACGGCGGTCGACCTGACCGAGAAGGAACCGATCGAACCTCATGGGAGCGATCATCCCTACCTGGCCAGGATCATCGAGCACCTGGCCACGGGAAAGGACCCCCTGATGGACGTGCCTCTCGACCTGCCCGTGAGCGGGTTCGAGCGCGAGGTGCTGGATATGTTGAGGACGATCCCTCCCGGCGAGGTCATGACCTACGGCGAGATCGCGCGGCGGCTGGGCCGCCCCCGGGCCATGCGGGCGGTGGGCAACGCCTGCGCCAAGAACCCCGCCCTGGTAGTGGTACCCTGCCACCGGGTGGTCCCGGCCTCGGGAGGGGTCGGCAACTACGGCGGGACGGGGGGGCCGAGCACCAAGGTCCGGCTCCTGGAGAAGGAAGGCGCCATCGGCCGGGTCAAAGGTCGCAGGAAGTAGAAGGCGAGGGCGCCGCGATTCCTGCGGCGCCCGGTCCGAAATAGGAGAAGGGGGTTTGGTGGAGGACCATCAGTTGGGCTCGGCCTTTCCGTTCACCTCCTCTTTCTTATCCTGTCTTGACTTATGGGCCTGGTGCTGGGAGTATATGAACAACGGGAAGAACAAGGCCAGGACGCCGAATCCTATCAGGTTGGTGGTCCATCCGAACTCCAGGTTGTTGATGTAGATCGCACCGATCAGGAGGAAGGGGACCTGGAATATGGCCAGTGCGAGGGCTATCCAGACCCATCCTCTCGGCGCCTTGTACGGCCGCTCTATCTTCTTCAGCTCCGGGTCCCGGTTGGCCTTGACGTAGGCGAACAGGGCGATGGAGAACACGAACACATAGCCGATGGCCGACATGGCCAAGATGGCGACCGGGTCGCCCTGCAGTGCTACCAGCAGGAGAAGGTTGAAGATGGCTATCGAATAGATGGCCCGCATGGGCTCTCCCTTCGAATTTGTCTTCGCGAACCAGGTGGGGAGATTCCCCTGCAGGGACATGGAGTGCATGGCCCGGGCCCCGGCGGAGTAGCCGATCTGGATAAGGAGGATGCAGGCGAATATCAGCAGCAGGATGATTATGGTCGCGCCAAAGTCGCCGAAGGCCATGGCCGCGACCGGCTGCAACGGGGATATCGGCTCGGCCAACACGCCGTCGATACCCAATGCTCCGATGACCGAGGTCTGAATGAGAACAAACATGATCAGGCAGACTATCCCGCAGGCGAACAGCGCCTTGGGCAGGTCGACGCTGGGTTTCTTGTATTCAGGCCCGTAGACGGCCACCACTTCCCAGCAGGCCGCGCTCCACTGGGCGATGACCACCAGGCCGAGGAGCATCAGGATATGGTCCCCGTCCCAGGTCCAGCCAGCGGGGACCAGCGCCGAGGTGATGTTCTCCGAGTGGAAGTTACCAGTCACGAACGGTGCCAGGGCGATGATGGCGATGGGCAGGAGGGTCATCAGACCGACGATCAGCCCCAGCCTAGCGCTGTGCTTGAGCCCCCGGGACGATACGAAGGCCAGGCCTCCTAGGATAAGGACACCTACGATAAGGTTCAGGGTCAGGAAGTCCATCTCGGCGAGGCTGGGGAACAGCCCCATCAGGTAGCCGCTGATGACGATGATGAAGATGGCCAGGCCAGGAGCCCAGACCAGCCAATAGGCCCAGGCGCAGAAACCGCCGATCAATTTACCCCGTTCATACTTTTTATCGGCCCCTTTCTTGTCCTTGAATATCTCCTGGGTGAACCCGGGAATGCCGCTGGCGTTGGGGAATGCCGCCGCTAGTTCTCCGAACGCCATGTTCTGAACGAAGCCCTGGACCACGGACATGCCCCACAGCAGGATCGATGCCGCCCAAAGGAAGAACGTGGTAGGTACGATGCTCGGCAAAATGGCCAAGGGGATACCTATGCCGATCAATAGGCCCTGTTTCCAATCAATGCAACGTTGAAGACCGCAATGCTCGCTTGTTTCTGCCATCTCGATACGCTCCGCTAATGCATGCTGGCATGATAGATAATTGAGTTGGATGTATCATCCAACTAATCGAAGATATAAGACGCAAGTATAAATGCCTTTTTCGGAGTAAAATGAGTTGGATGTATAATCCAACTAACTCCCTGGATTGGATGGGATGAGCGAAGAGAAGTTCATTTCTCGAAGTGGATGCAGATGCTCTTTTCCTTGAGGGCGTGACGTTTGGAGATCATACCTACCTCCATCCACACCGCGTTGAAGATCGCCGTAGGTATGAGGCAGGTCGGCGTCAACCGGGAATGGGCCGCCAGGTCCATGATCTTAGAGTTCTGCAGAGACGTGTAATCCTCCGGGCCGAGGGGTCCGAGACCCTTGGCGAAGTCGCGGACGTCCCGGCAGGTGGACCGGATGCGCACCTTGACCGTGCCGTCCTCCTGCGCCTCGGCGTCGATCAGCGTCTTGTGGGCGCAGATGGTCATGTCCACTCGTACTCTGGAGGTCATGTAGGGCCTAGCATCCGATGGCCTTTCATCGATAAATCGTTATCATGGGTTCCGGCAACTTCTCAGCCGCCGGGCAGGTCCGCAATTCTTTAGAGGCGTCAGGCCATCTTATTGCCAGCGAAGGGTCCGGGGCACTGGTTCCACACCTCGACCGGTTCGAGGGTCCAGACCCCGAAGGCCTTAACTCCGATGGGCTTCAGCATTTCGTTGACCCTATCCAGCAGCTCTCCCTCCTCGGCGTACTCCAGAGGCTTGGCCATGATCTCATAGGAGCGTTTCTCGAAATTGATGAGCGCGGAGACAAGCTCTCCCCTCTCCCTCATCTCCATGAGGTTGGCGTGTGACTTCTTGGTCAGCACGCGCCCGAAGATAAGGCGGTCAGCGCCTACCGCCATCAGGCTGCCCATCTGGATGGTGTGCACCTTTCTTTCGTTCGGGAACAAGGTGGCTATGGTCTTGATCGATGTAATATCGTTGATGACCTTGAGGACCTCTTCTGGTATGTCGACCATGCTCTCTCCATGGTCTACGTGCCAAGGTCAACGATATGGAACTTTCGCCCGCACGGCTCGCTCATTTAATGAGCATAGTCTGAAATATCGCCGTCTCGCATTTTCAGCCATGGACAAGAGGTTGATAGCTGTCGCCGTCGTGGTCGCTATAGTGGTCATCGCCGCAGTGGCGATCTTGGCCATGCAGAACTCACCACCAGGCGGAACGAACAATAGTGGGACGGGCAACTCGGTTGAGATCAAGGACTTTGCGTTCAACCCCGGTACGCTCACCGTCCCCCTTGGCACGACCGTCACCTGGACGAACAATGATACTGCCCCCCACACCGTGACCTTCGACAACGGGCCGTTCGCCAATAGTACCACATTGGCCCTAGGGCAGACCTATTCGGTCACCTTTGATCAGGCGGGGACCTTCAACTACCACTGCTCGATCCATCCCAGCATGGTGGCCAAGATCATAGTCCAGTAGATGATTTTGGATGGCGGAACGGGCCGAACGTATCGAGGATGATATTTTTTTCACTCTCCGAGCGCGCTCGATCTACGAAAACCACCCTGCCGATAGGGACTGGCACATGCTATCGGGCAAGTTATTTTGCTCATTTTTCATTCTAGATATAGAGAATGAATTCTTACAATAATACATCAGCTTTATATCCTTTTTAGCCGAATTGAAGAGTAGAAGTGCGAGTATAACGTCGATCTAGTCTCACCGACACATCTGTATCCAGATGTTCGCCGGGGAGCAGTGTTGTCCCCTATAATGGATATTCAATAGTAATTCTCATTTTCTAGAATAGAAATCTAAATATCTGTATTTCTTAACGATAGTTTATATACTCTTTTCAAAATCTATGCATAGAACCACCCGATTTCAAAGAGATGTGGGCGGTTCGAAATAGGAGAGTTAAGACAAATGTTAGACTTTGATAGCGTAAGCTCTGACAAGATCTTGACCCGATACGATATCGTGGTCGAGTCTAAGGAAAAGCCAGAGGACATAGCTGCAAAGATCCTCCCCAAGGACCCCGCCCTGAGGAAGATCGCTGAGGACGTTCTGAACCTTAAGGCCAAGAACATCGAGGACGATGTTAGGGCCGCTTTGAAGACCATCAGCCCTGAAATGGTAATTGAGGGCGGTCTTCTCAAGGGAATGGATGTAGTCTCTGAACTGTACGGACGCGGAATCTACTATCTGCCGCACGTCATGGTCGCCGCTGACGCCATGGACAAGGGCATCAAGATTGCAGAGGCCGCTCTTACCTCCGAGAGGAAGGTAAAGGGCACCGTCGTCATGCACGCCGCTGAGGGAGACCCCCACGACATTGGCAAGAACATTGCCGCTGTCCTGCTGAAGTCCAACGGCTTTGGAGTCGTTGACCTGGGCAGGGACGTCCTGGTTGACGATGTCGTCGCCGCTGTTGTAAAGAACAAGCCCCAAGTCGTCACCGGCACCGCGCTTATGACCACCACCATGTCCGCCTTCCCCAAGATCGCGGAGAGGCTGGAAGAGAAGGGAATCAACATCCCGTTCATCTGCGCCGGCGGCGCTGTGAACCGTTCCTACGTTGAGTCGTTCCCCATGGGCGTCTACGCTCAGAAGGCCGCCAACGGACCTGGACTGGTCACCAAGGCCGTCGAGGGCTGGGACTGGAGGAAGATTCGTGACAAGTGGGACGACATCCACGCCGGGAAGATCTAATTGAGGTGACAAAAATGGCAAACAAGAAGTTCACAAAGATGGAGTACGGCTCGGCTGACGAGTTGGTATTCGGTGAGGCAAAGTACCCGCTGTCCTACGGTCTCGGCATGAAGGTCGGAGCCGGCATGGTCGTACCTGAGGTCAACTTCGCTCCCAGGCCGGGCGCTGAGAGGTCCCCTGAGACCCTGACCAAGGAATACGTCGAGTACATCACCAAGGACATCATGGACCGCGCTGTGACCCTCGGGTTCCCCGCCGTCCAGCTCGAGAACGAGTGGATCTACCAGATGGGTAACGACCCCAAGAAGTTCGCCAAGCCGGTCGTCGAGGGCCAGAAGGCCGTAATGAGGAAGTACCACGAAGAGTACGGAATCGCTACCGCCATCCGCCACACCTGCGCTGACCCGAGACTCCAGGAAGAGGGTCTCCGGTTCGGACAGGACAAGCACCACAGCTACCCTGAGAAGACCATGGAGTCTTTCGAGGTCGCCGCCGCAAATGGCGCCGATGTGCTGTCCATCGAAACCGTTGGTGGAAAGGAAATCGCTGACTACGCTGTCGTCAGGCAGGACATCAAGGGCTGGCTGTTCGGTATCGGTTACCTCGGCTCGCTCGACATGGAATGGATCTGGCCCCAGATCGTCGCCATCGCCAAGAAGAACAAGATCGTACCCGGTGGAGACACCAACTGCGCAGGCGCTAACACCTCGAGGTTCATGGCCGGCCGTTACCT
>CAYZEV010000038.1:24825-25003 GCA_964477865.1 uncultured Methanomassiliicoccaceae archaeon
CCGCTGCATCGCTTCCGCAAGGACGCTGATCGCATACGAGTGCGGTGCCACTGGACCTGACAAGGACTGCGGATATGAGGGCCCAATATTGAAGTCCATATCCGGAAAGCCGTCCGCCCAAGAGGGCAAGGGCGCCCAGGACGCACACGCTGACCTGATGGGTAACCTCATCGCTCAG
>CAYZEV010000039.1:0-24821 GCA_964477865.1 uncultured Methanomassiliicoccaceae archaeon
CCGTGCACGATGACATGTAGGGTCAGCTCGGCGTCCTGGAACTTCTCTTCCTCACCGAAGTCGTGGGTGACGTTGGAACGCTTGCTCAGGTCGATCAGGCTGGCCGACATGGCCCCGTTGGGCGCCTTTAGGAAAGCTTTCACGTGACCCACCAGGTCCGCGCCGTGCTCCATGCAGCCCTTGGTCACCTGCACCAGCAGCTCGTCCAGGAACTTGGCGGCCTGTTCCCTGGAGACGGCGCGGGGAGCGTGCACCTGGAGCTGCGTGGCGAACTTGCCCAGCTCGTCGGCCTCGCGGTGCATCGCCAGATGGATATCCTCGTCCATCTCGCCCAGGATCATCCGCTCCCGTACTGTTGCCTCAGCAGTTCGCGTTCCACCGCTTCATCGTACCGGGAGGAGGTCCGGTCGGCGATGATGTCGGCGACCTCCTTGACCCCCAGCCCCTTATGAGTGGATATGCGCATAATCTCGCACTTCGGATTGATCTCCTTGACCAGGTCCTCGGACCGCTTGATCCGCCCATCGTCCGAAGCGTCGACCTTGTTGATCAGGCAGACATCGGCCTCCCGGATCTGGGTGATGACCAGGCGACGGACCGTTCCCAGGAGGGTATCGATCCGGGTCGAGTCGACCAGGGTGAGCACTGGGGCATGCTCGATGGTGATGGGCACCTCGGCCTCGGAGTATTCCGCGGCGCGCTTCAGTCCCCAGGGTATTGCCACCCCGGACGGTTCCACGATGACGATGTCCGGCTTGAAGTTCGTCCACAGGAGGGCCAGGGTATTGGCGAAGTTGCCGGCGATCTCGCAGCAAATGCAGCCCCCCGACAGCTCCTTGGCCTTGAGGCCGTAGGACTCGATGATCTTGAAATCGACGTTGATCTCACCGACGTCATTGACCACGATGGCGACCCGCTTTCCCTTCTTCACGAGCTCCTTGGCGACCTCGATGAGCAGGGTGGTCTTGCCGCTACCTAAAAAACCAGCGATCTGTGCGATCTTCATGCTGTCACTGCCAAAGTGTATGACCGACACAGTATTTGAATCGAATGCTGGTATGGCTAAAAATTGGTCGCTTCAGAATACCGCTCTCAGCTTGGCCACGGCGTCCTGGGCGTTCACGGCGTGCGTGTCCGCGCCGATCTCCTCGGCGAACTCCCGTGAGGTGGGAGCGCCCCCGATGATAATATGAACCCCCTTCCTTGCCCCGTCCTCGACCAGCGCATCGACGGTCTCCTTCATGGAATCCATGGTCGGGGTCATGAGGGTGCTCATGGCCACCACCTGTGCCCGGTGCTTCTTGGCCGCCTTTACGAACGCGTCGTCCGCGACGTCCTTGCCCAGGTCGCTCACGTCGAAGCCGGATGCGGTCAGCATGGTCTTGACGATGTTCTTGCCGATGTCGTGCACATCTCCCTCCACGACACCGATGATGACCCTCACTCGCCTGGACGCGGCCTCCTGCGTTATGTGCGGCAGGAGGATGTCGAGCGCAGCGTACATGGCATCCGCCGCGAGCAGGACCTGGGGCAGGAAGAACTTGTGCGTCGAGTACCTCTCTCCCACGATCATCATGCCCTTGATAAGGCCGGAGTCGATGGCATCGATGGGATTGATGTTCTCGGAGATCACCTGCTCGGCGTGCTTCACCGACTCGTCCTTCTTGCCAGTGATCACGGCGTGCTCCAGACCCCTCAGGATGCGTTCCTTCTTGCTAATAACTGGTCCCATTCCCACGGGCCGAAGGACGGTTCCCGGGCCCATTAAGCAGATAATCAGAGGAAATATAATTGTTGGGATGGGGGCCGTGAAGCCATGGCGTCATTCTGGCCGCTATGAGTGTGGCCTTGCCAGCGCATTGGAACGAAAAAGGTGAAGGAAGAGGTTTGTAAGCGGTTTGAGGCGGGCCGAGGCCCGCTGAAAATGCCTACTGGAAGGTACCGTACTGCTTGACGGTGTCGACGCAGGTCTTGATGTTCTCGAGCTTGGTGGCGACGGCCGGGGGGACCTCGCAGCCCGAAGCGATGCAGTACCTGGCTCCGAGGCCACGGTCCTTGAGGGCCTTGACCACTTCAGTGCATAGGTTCATGGTGGTCTTCTGCATCTTCTCGGCGGACCAGCGGACATAGCCCTGGGGGTCGATGTTGCCGGCCATCAGGCAGTTGTCGGAATAGCCCTTGGCGATGACCTCCTTGGCGGACAGCGATCCGGGGATCAGGGGGTACCAGGCCATCGAGTAGATGGAGGGCTTGAACTTCGTCACCTGGGTGTCCAGGTGGGGCAGGTCGGCGCAGTTGTGGATGCACGAGGCCATGCCCTCCTTGACGGTGAGCTCGTTCAGGCAGCCAGCGTACTTCTGCTGTCCCTCGAACTCATCGTACTCCTTGTCGCCGAGGCACGAGTACGAGCCCCACAGGTAGTCCCAGACGAGACCGGCGGGCTTCTTCTGAGCGAACGCCTTGACCATCTCCTTGTCGTAGTCGGTGATGACCTCCAGTGCCTTGTGGACGGCGTTCCGCGAGGAGTCGTTGTCGTACATGTCCTTGAACACGAACTCGGCGCCTCTGCTCTGGGTCAGAGCGAGCAGCGGGCCTTCCAGGAACGCGGCGGTAATGACCTCCTTGCCGAGGGCCTCGACGAACTTGCCAGTTCCCTCGACCAGCACATAGCTGCGGGACTTGGGGTCCTTGATGTTAGGGATCTGCAGCTTCTCGTAGTCCTCGACCGTCTTGATTACCGGCTCGTCGACGAACGGGGTGTTCTGCTCGTCCATGCGGACGTGGCATCCCAGGTCTCCGGCCATGACCGACAGGTCCATCAGGCCGATGGCCCAGTCGAAGTCGAAGTGGCGCTGGCAGGCGATGAAGGCGTCGGCGAACTTCTTGGGGTCGGGGACCCAGTCGTGGTACGAGATACCGGCGCCGTTGTTGAGCAGGCGGCGGCATACGCCCATGGCCAGCGGATAGGTGGACAGGCGGTCGGCGGGCTTATTGCTCAGGGCTGCTACGTCCCTCTCGATGTGGTTCATTGTGTCTGCCATATTACTTCCTCCCTAGATCGCGGCCTTGACCTTGGCCACGGCGTCCTGGGCGTTCATGGCGTACATGTCCGCGCCGATCTCCTCTGCGAACTCAGGAGAGGTGGGAGCGCCCCCGATGATGATCTTGACCTTCATCCTCAGGCCCTCTTCCACCAGCGCATCGACGGTCGCCTTCATGCTGTCCATGGTCGGGGTCATGAGGGTGCTCATGGCCACCACCTGGGCGTTGGCCGATTTGGAGTTGGAGACGAACGAATCCGCGGGGACGTCCCTGCCGAGGTCGTGAACGTTGAAGCCAGCAGCGGTGAACATGGTCTTTACGATGTTCTTGCCGATGTCGTGCACGTCACCCTCCACCACTCCGATGACCATCTCTATCCTCTTTGCGGCAGCATCCTTGGGGATGTGCGGCAGGAGGATGTCGAGCGCGCCATACATGGCGTCCGCCGCGAGCAGGACCTGGGGCAGGAAGATCTGATGGGCAGCGTACTTCTCGCCAACCACCATCATGCCCTTGATCAGGCCACTGTCAATGGCGTCCAGTGCCTTTACGCCGGTTGAGATGATCTCATTGGCTATCCTGGAAGTCTCCGCCTTCTTTCCGTTTACAACAGCTTGCTCTAGTCCAGCTAATAGTTGCTCTCTGTTTGCCATATGTACACCTAGCGTTATTTTTATCTCTAGGTTCGAAAACCCAGGGCGTAGCTTAGTTACCCTTAACAATCGGGAGACTCAAGTTAACTATTAAAAGTTCTTATGGATGGATGGACCATCCATTAAGTCCGTTAAGATTATAAAAAACATCTGGCATCATTATATGCCCCGGGAGATAGGGGCGGTTGGATGTACGGGCGCATCCCGGCGGCCTCCGGAACGAGATTCCGGTTTGAATCGCACAATACAATAAGAGAGAAAAGAAATGGTCAAGCGGGCGCTCATTGTCCCTCCTGCAAATCATGGTGGTGCCGTGAAAACGATCGTTCACGGTCGGACATGCGGGAACGTGACCTCATTATGGTCGCCTTGACAAAAACCTGATTATCCAGCGATTTGCCCTTTTATCCATGGAAGTGTCACCTTAAGCATATGATGATAAGACACTCGGAAATGGAAGCGAAGAAGAGGACCATGGAGAGAAAAGCCGATCCCTCTGCCGACATCATCGGTCCTTCGGACCGCGACGAAAGGGAGGAGACCGAAGAGCGCCGGGAGATCGATCAGGCGGGCATACCTCAGAAGGATTCGGTGGGGACGAACCCTGAGCCCTCCGGTGTCAGGCGACGCGGGCCAGGCCCATGATCTTCCGCACGTCGTTGATGTCCAGGGCCTCTTCTTCGTTGACCAGGCTGAAGCCGGCGAACCCGCCGATGATCTCGACCTTGAGGATAAGCTCGGGATCGTCGAGGTCCACTGTGCCGTTCTCGATGGGGTCGGTCAGCATCTTGATCAGGTCCAGACTGGGTCCCCCCTCGTAGTGACGTTTCTCCAGGTCCAGCCTCCAGCGGTCCCCTTCGCGTATGCGGGACCCGAACTTCTGCGCCGCGCTGACCATGACCTCCGGTTCCGAGCTGACCCATTCCTCGACCGGGGTCCAATGGTGCGTGTAATGGAACTGTTCAGGAAAGCGGAAGGCGAAACCGCGCAGCTTCTTCACCGCCTCCTTCCCGTCGCCGGCCACTCGGACCAGCAGGAGACCGGCCACGCTTGATTCCATCAGGTCCTCCAGCACCAGGCCCGCTTCTTTGATCCGGTTGGCAACCTCTTCCTCGGCCCTCATCTTCTCGTTGTGGTGGAATGTAACCAGCAGATTGTAGTCCTGCATTCGCGTCCCCCTTCATTCATTGGACCGGGACCATAGATAAGGATATCGAGCTGGCAGGGGTGATTTCGCCCTAGACCTCCCTCCATGATCGTATCGAAGCACCTCCACCACTATCAGGAGGCAGAATGATAATGGCCGGATCGCTGGATGACCACGGTGCTCCTCTGCCATGTTCACCTTTCATATTCCGGTTCGCATTTATGGGGCAGGAGAGAGACCGTTGATCACAAAATGCCGTAAGCTGGGCAGGAACGATGTCAATGGTGTAAGGGCCCTGATCTGCCAGACCATCGACACCTCGTACCGCCTTGCTTATTCTCCCCAGGCCATCGCATTCTTCAAGGAATACCACAGCTTGGACAACATCAAGCGGGACGCTGGCCAAGGCCTGACCTTGGTGGCGATAATGGACGGACAGATCGTAGGTACGGCCACATTGCTCGATGGCGAGATCAAGCGGGTCTTTGTCGATCCGAAATTCCAGGGACAAGGCATTGGGCGAGAACTGATGCTCTCGCTGATCACGGAAGCCCGGGCTCAGGGGTTAAGGTCGGTCAGCCTCGATGCGTCGCTGGTCTCCCGGGGCATGTACGAGCGCTTGGGGTTCCGCTTCTTGCGCGACGGCCGCCATGACCTGGGCAACGGCCTCGTACTGGACTATTACCTCATGGCCCTGGACCTCTGATCTCACCTCAGGCTCCTCTCGACCAGCTTGAAGACCCCCGCCCCGATGACCGTTATCACGGCGGCGAGGAGCATGACCTCCCAGCCGAACTGCGTGAGCATCAACACTGAGGTCACGGCGCCCATGATCGCGGAGACCGCATACCACTTGCCGATCTTGCTACCCTTCCGAGCGAACTGGATGACCGCCAGGTTGACGGCCAGGAACACCAGGAAAATGGTGAAATTGGCCGCGTTGGCCGTCAGCTCGATGCCCCCCAGGAAGCAGAAGGCGATCGAACCGATCATGCTGAACAAAATCGCCACCCGGGGAGTGCCCCTTTCCGGATGGAGCGATGTCAGTATGCTCGGCAGGGCCGACCGGTCCGACATGCCGTAAGCGATGCGGGAGGTGGCGATCAGGATGATCAGCACCGTATTGGCCGTGGAGATGAGCGCTACTATGGACAATATATAGGCCGCGCCCGGTCCCTGCGCCCTCAGCGCCGCCTCCGATAAGGGGGCGGACGATGCTGCCAGCTCTTGGTAAGGAAGGATGCTCACCACCGAGACGGCCACCAGAACATAGATCACGGTGGTGATGACCAGGGATAGGAGCAGGGCCCTTGGTATCGTCCTGGTAGGGTCCTTGGTCTCCTCGCCTATCTTCACCAGCCCCTCGAACCCGATGAAGGCGAAGAAGATGGACCCCACCGCTCCGATCACTCCCGATAGGCCGGTGGGGGTCTCGGTCAGGTCGACCGAGCCGATGTACCCGATGCCCAGCACGATGATGATGAATATCCCTCCGAGCTCGATGAGGGTCAGGACGACGTTCAACGCCAGGGACTCCCTGATGCCCAGATAGCTGACCACCGATAGGACAAAAATGAGGGCGCCCGCCCCCAGTTCCATGGGGATGCCGAAGAGCGACGTCAGGTAGCCGCCGAAGCCCAGGGCCACCGCGGCCGCGGAGATGATGCTGGAGATCAGGACGAGCCAACCGACGATGAACGCCCAGAACTTGGAGCGGAAGGACTCTTCCACGTACACATACTCGGCACCGCTGACCGGGAACAGGGACGACAGCCGAGCATAGCTCAGCCCGCTGAAAGCGGCCACCCCGGCGGCGATGGCGAAGGACAACCATACCGCATTACCGGCTTTTCCGGCGGCGATCCCGATGAGCGCGTAGACCCCGGCCCCGAGGATCGTTCCCACACCATAGGCTACCGCGCCGAACAGACCGACATCGCGGCGAAGTCCCTCGGAAACCATATCGATGTTTGATACGATGCCCATGGAATAAAAGGGTCCGTCGGGTCAACCTAAATATTCCGAGTTCGATATCTCCCCGATGGCCCAGGAAACCGTGACGCCGTACCCGCGGACGAGCTGGTGGCACCGTAAGGTCGTGAAAGAAGCTGATCGCGACCCCCTTCGGATGGGGGAGCGCATCGGCAACGTCATCGCCATGTTCTTCATCGTCCTCGTGGCATTGATCTTCATCGACATCCAGGTCCAGGGCCAAGGGTTCTTCACGGCGGACTTCGGCCCTCTCGCGCAGCTGTTGTTCTACGGCTCGCTGCTCTTCGGCCTGATCCCCAGCTTCATACGGGCGGCGAGCGGAAGGAGGAACCTCGGGCGGCTCGCCGACCTGTTCGGCTCGGTCGTGTTCATCGTGGCCGTCAGCTACCTGTTGGTCACCTTCCCCTTCGATTTCGCCAGCCTCCTATCCCTGCTGCCCTCCACCATGAGCATTGACGCGAGCTGGCTGAACAATCTGTTCAGGGCGCTGTTCGAGCTGAGCATCGTGATCTCGGCGATCACCTTGGTCTACAATGCCATCCTGTACATCTCGGTGAGAAAAGAGCTGAGGGTCAGGCGGGCCGGGGTCGCGGCGACCGCGCGCTAGGCCCCCCGTTCTGACGTTCACAAGGGCCGACTGTTGAGGATGATCACCAGGATGCCGAGCAGGATCGAGGTCAGCCAGAACCCAAAGGTCGTCCGCATGATCGTCCGCCCATGCCGACCCAGCCCCAGGCACGCCTTGTTCTTCGCCCCCCTCAACAGCCAGCTCAGGGTCACCGTGAGGGTGAGGGCCAGGGTGATCAAGCTCAAGGTATGATGGACGATCAGCACCTGGTCCGGGAGATAGCTGGTGCTGATGATGGGCAGATAGTTGAGGAACTTCGGCACCATGAAAAAGAGCACGGTGACCGTGTTCAGCACCATGGCCGAGGTCAATATGATGGCGTGGGGCCTCATCTTGCGCCGATACTTCATCAGATAGGCGCCCAAGCCTAACATGGAGAGTGCCACTAACTGCAGAGCCAGTACGACATAGCTCCCGGTGGTGATCTGCATGGCCTTTTGATTCGACACTCTGATATTAATTGATATCCGTTTTTCTTAGGGCCCGCAGCAGTCCGGGCCGCAGGTCTCTTCCTTGCTGCCGGTGAGCGCCGCCTTGATCATGGCCGCGGCACAACCGACCCCGGAATCGACCGATATGGCTCCGGTCGGGCAATTGACCTGGCAGGCACCGCACTCCATGCATCGGTCGGGCGAGGCCATCCGGGCCTTCTTCTCCCCCGGCACAAATACGCCATGGGGGCATACCTCGGAACAACGGCCACAGTTGACGCATTTCCCCGGCCGGTAGCGGAGGGTGTTCAACGCGCTCTCTTCGGCCTTGTCCATGCTCATCAACGGAATGTCCATCATCAGTACCACCCGATCACGTTACCGGCCACCAATATCATCGACGCCGTTCCTAATATTACCATCGCCAGGAAGATCGGCATCCACCGGAAGATCTCCTTCCTCACCCCGGTCCGCGAGGTATAGGTCGAGCTCCCGGTGAAGTTCAGGCCCAGGTAGCCGATCACCGGCGCCATCAGCAGCGCCAGCCCAACCCCGAAGACCGCCAGGTTCCACGCCGCCCGGTCCCCGTGCATGAGGGCGTTCCAGGCGGAGAGGGGGATCGAGAGCAGGATGCCCAGGATGACCCCCTTCGAGGAGAACCCCTTGGTGGGCAGGTAGGGCAGCAACAGCGGGAACAGTACCGTTCCGCCGAGGACCGTGGCCAGGGCGATGAACGCGGAGAACGGCCC
Source organism: uncultured Methanomassiliicoccaceae archaeon (assembly GCA_964477865.1). Taxonomy (GTDB): domain Archaea; phylum Thermoplasmatota; class Thermoplasmata; order Methanomassiliicoccales; family Methanomassiliicoccaceae; genus UBA6. Next base: position 8,643 of record CAYZEV010000039.1, read on the forward strand.
CCCCGCCAGGAACAGGAGTATGATGGCCGGGACCAGGTATTTCATGGACTGCAGCAGCTCCATGGGGGCGAGGACCGCGCGGTCCCTTAGCGGGAAGGTGACCCTTCTCATCTCCGGGGTCGCCTTTCCAAGCCGCAGATATTCCTGCACATCCTTCGCTCTCACCGGCCCGTATTCCACGGTGAACCCGGTCTGCTTCTTGACCTCGTGAGCCTGGACCCCCGGCGCGCCCAGCTGAGGGAGGATTATGCGGCGATGCCGCACGATGTCGGCCAGGCCGGTCTCGTGGACCCTCCGGATGACCTCCTCGGTCCCGAAGGTGCCTTTCCCGGCGGCGCACCAGACGTTGACCCCCTTCGTGTCAAGGACCATGATATAGCAGTCGATCCCTCGGAGCGAGGAACGCAGGGCGTCGAAGCTCAGGGTATAATTGGCAGTGACCAGCACCGGAGAGTCCGGGTCAGGCGTCCCCAGACGGTAAAGGCCGGGAGCGACCAGATGCTCCATGCGCCGGTAGCCGAGTCTTACCTGGACATGGTCCCATCGGGCGTGACTATCGATCTCGGCGGTCGTGGTCATGATTTCGGCGGGCATGTCCATCTACCTCGGGGCGGTGATGTCCTGGAGCAGCGGGCCCATGCGGTCCTTGGCCATGTCCAGAAGGTCATTCGTCTTGAACATATAGATGCAGCAGACCTTGCCGTCCTTCTCACGGGTGACCACGGCCAGTTTGTCGCCGGGCTGCAGGCCTGCCTTCGCCCTTATCTCTTTTGGAAGGACCATTTGGCCGCGTTCATCGATGCTCACTATGGCCTCCACCCGGAGATCGTCGTCCTTCTGCTTGTTACAGCAGGCCGCCTTCTTCTCGCCCTTGACCATATTCTCGCCTTGTTCAGTAGAGGCGATCGACCTATTTAGAATATTCTGATTATTCTGATTATTCCAAAATTTACGCGGGCTTATCCACCCCGGGAGTGGGACATCGCACAAGCACCGCAGCCAGCGTTGGGATGTGTAGCCGTTGCCCCCTGGTCGGTCGTTAGGATCCCCAAAGTGGTCCCAACAATGGTCGCATTTCGAACTTTTTGTTGAACGAGATGGAAAACATGGACCGGGAGGGAGCCTACCGGGCACGGACCCTATGGCCCTCATTCCTGAACGATGAGCACGATGTTCTCGCTGCTGACGACCGCGTTGCCATTGCCGTTCACGCCCGCGGCCTTATCCTGCTGGCACTTCTGGACCAGGGCGAGCATCTCGGCCGAGGAACAGTTCGCCAAGCCCTTTCCGAAGGCGTTGATGCGGACCACCTCTCCTTTCTTGAACTTCCCTTCGACCGAAACGATACCGCAAGGAAGGAGCGACCGTCCGGAGCGCAGCGCCTTCTCCGCTCCCTCGTCCACGGTGATCTTGCCCCGGGGGCAGGCGAACAGAATCCACCGCTCCCGGTTCGTGTAGTGGGAACGGGCGGTGAACAGCGTACCCAGCTCCTCTCCCGTCGCCACCCTCAGAATTACGTTCTCGGTCCGCCCGTTGGCGATGATCATGTTGCAGCCGGACTGCATGGCGATCTTGGCCGCGTTGATCTTCGTTCTCATGCCGCCGGTGGACCGTTCGTTCTTCCGGTTGCCGGCGATGTTCTCGATGTCCTTGGTGACCTCGTCCACCGTGGGGATCAGGTGCGCGTCCTTGTCCCCCTCGGGGTTGCGGTCGTACAGACCGTCCACGTCGGTCAAGAGGATCAGCAGGTCGGCGTCCATCTTGCTGGCGACGAGGGCGGACAGCTTGTCGTTGTCCCCGAAGATCTCGTCGATCTCGTCGGTGGATATGACATCGTTCTCGTTGACGACGGGAACGACGCCGAGGCGGAACATCTCGTCGAGGGCCTTCCTCAGGTCCAGGTACCGGGCCCGATCGGAGAACGCCCCGTAGGTCAGGAGCACCTGCCCCACGCTCTTATCGTACCGGCGGAAGGCATCCCGCCAGGCCATCATGAGTATGCCCTGCCCCACCGCGGCGCAGACCTGCTTCATGGCCACGTCCTTGTTCTTGCCGTCCAGCCGCAGCTCCGACGAGCCGGAACCGATTGCGCCCGAGGTCACCACGATGCTCTGGATGCCCCTCTTCTCGAGCTCCACGACCTGCCTTGCCACCTCGTCGATATAGGTCTGATCGACCGTACCGTCGCCCTTGCAGATGGTGTTCGTCCCGATCTTGACGACGATGCGCTTGGCGTTAAGGTCTCTCATGCTAACTTCCTGTGGGTGTATTTCCTGGCGTCCTTGCCGGCGTATTCGGCCACTGTCTGTCCAGTACCACGAAGCTTGTACTTGTAAATGACCAGGCCCTCCAGGCCGACCGGGCCGCGGGCGTGGGTCTTATTGGTCGAGATGCCGACCTCCGCCCCCAGTCCGTAGCGGTAGCCGTCCGCGAACCGGGTGGAGGCGTTCCACATGACCGAGGACGAATCCACCAGGTCCATGAACCTCTGGGCCGCCGCGGCGTCCTCGGTGATGATCGCGTCGGTATGGTGGGACGAATACCGGTTCACATGCTCGATGGCCTCGTCCAACGAATCGACGATCCGGATCGAGAGCACCAGGTCGTTGTATTCCGCGCTCCAGTCCTCCTCGGTCGCCGGCCCGGCGGCGATGATGCGGCGGGTAGCGTCGTCCCCCCTCAGCTCAACCCGGGCCTTGGCGTACTCGGCGGCCATGGGGGGCAGGAACCTCTCAGCGATGTCCTCATGGACGAGCAGCGTCTCCATGGCATTGCATACGGCGGGGTACTGCACCTTGGCGTCGTAGCAGACCCTGACCGCCATGGCCAGGTCCGCGGTCTGGTCCACGTAGGTGTGGCAGATGCCGGCCGCATGCCCCAGGACGGGTATGCGGGTGCTGTCCTTGATGGAGCGGACCAGCTCGTTCGAACCCCTGGGAATGATGAGGTCGATGAGGTCGTCATGCCTCAGCAGCTCGCGGAACTGCTCCCGAGTGGACAGTAACTGGACGGCGTCCTCGAAGCGGTTGTCCACCGATATGATGGCCTCGATGATGGCGGCGGCCAGAGCCTCATTGGTCTCCCGAGCCTCGGTCCCCCCCTTCAATAGCACGGCGTTGCCGGACCGCAGACAAAGGCAGGAGATCTGGACCAGGGCGTCGGGCCGGGACTCGAAGACCACGCCGATGACGCCGATGGGGCAGGTCACCTTGTCCAGGACCAGGCCTTCATCGAGCTCGGTGCGCGAGAGGAGCTTTCCCACCACGTCCTCCTGCTCGATCAGCGACTGGATCGAGCGAACCGATTCCTCGATCTTCGACCGGTCGTATTTCAACCGCTTGACCAGTACCTGCGAAAGGCCGTTGCGCTGGGCGGCCTCCATGTCCCGGCGGTTGGCCTCCTCGATGCTCGCCGAGCGCGCCGCCAGGGCGTCCGCTATCCGGGCCAGGGCTTCGTTCCTGGCCTGCACTGGGATATTGGCCAGACGATAGGATGATTCCTTGGCCTTCTCCGCGGCCGCTCTGATGGGGTCCATAACGGTCCAGAAAAATTGTCCCCTGTCCATATAGCTTTCGCTCCGTCGGGTCGCTGCCCTGCCCTTGACCTTTCCGCGACCATGACCGGGATGGACGCGCTAAGCGAGCGAAAAAGTATATCAACGTCGCGAACTGGACTATTTTACGGAGGACGCAAAATGTTCAAACTGATCAAGTTCTTCGTGATGATGGCCCTGGTAGTATGGGTGGCCGCGGCCGTGTCAGCGATGATGAGCGGCGCGATGGGAATGATGAGGGGCAAGATGCCGAATATGAAGAGAATGCTCCACGAGAAGATGCCCATGATGCGGGAGAAAATGTGCGAAAAGATGGAGGAAGCGGAATCGAAAATGGAGAAGACGATGGATGAGCCGGATCGCCTTACCCATCCTTGAATCAAGCAAGAAGGCCAGCGATGCCCGATGATGGCATCGCCATGTCCCCTTTTTCTAATCAAGATCGTCCCGGTCCATATCGAACCCCACGATGCGGGTGAACAGCCCCTCGTCGTCGAGGCCCGACCATTCCCGGATGACCGCGTCGACCTGCGCCGACGGACTGCAGGATATTATTTTCTGTATCCCTTTGACGCCCTGCAGGAGATCGAACTCCACTTCGGGGATGACGAAATAGGGCTCTCCCTTGACCTTCACCCCCTCGTAGAGCACGAAATCCTTGCTTATGTATCGGACCGCCTGGTCCCCGCTCCTCCCTTGGACCGTCTCCCGATTGACCCCTTCTCCGATCTTCCTACCCTCCTGGTCCCTGAGCTGGAGCAATAGATCGGTACGATGGATTATGGGGGATGTGAGATCGAGGACCAAGGCGATCTGGAATTCCCGTCCGAAGGTGGTCCAGAACCCCTCGTTGACCACCTTTATCGGTCCTGATCGCCTGGCGTCCTCCTCCGCCTGCCTCTCCTTCTCGATGACCTCATCACATTGAGCTTGGTCGAGTACCAGGAGCGCCCGCAGGCCCTTCACCTCCCGGAGCCTATCCTGCACCATTGCCAGTGTCTCTTCCATTAGCATGATGGAGAGTTCAGGAATCGTAGATGATATCAAAGTTATGGTGCCAGGCTCCTAACGGTCAACGGCCTGGCCGTGCTCCTTTCCCAATGAGGGACGGGATGAGCACCGAAAGGGTGAGGGCGAGGAACACCAGGGCGCAGAGCTGGACGACACTGGGCAGGTCCCCGATAGCCCCCTTTCCCACGCTTCCGGCGGCCACGGCGCTGATGATCAGGATCAGTATCACATTGCTGATGGTCATCCCCAGCAATCGGGCGGTCTCGGTGACCGCGGAGGCCACCCCATATTCTTTGCGCACGATGCTCCCCATGGCCCAGTCGATCACCGCGGGCATGAACAGGCCGGTGCCCACCCCGATGAAGGCGAGCGACAGGACCATCCCCGCCACCGAGACCTCTCCCGGCATGACGAGAAGGAGGGCCAGGCCGCCGGCGTTGACCAGCGCTCCCAGGCCGGTCACGGTCCGGTCTCTGACCCGGGTTATCAGTCGGCCGCTCAGGGAGCTCATGACGGTCGTGAGGACCTGGGGGACCAGCAGCACGAAGCTGGCCTCGCGGGGGTCCAGGCCCAGGTTCAGCTGCGAATAGAGGGACAGAAGGAACGGTATGGCGAAGGAACCGGCCTGGAAGACGATGTTGGTGACGATGGCCAGGAGGAAGAGGCGGTTCCTGGACACCTCCTTGGTGATTATCGGCCGGGGATAGTGCCGTTCCCATACCATGAGGCCGAAGGTGAGGATGCCTCCCACCAGCAGGCAGTACCGGCCGATGTCGGTCGTTATCTCCGAAAGCCCGTAGAACACCAGCAGCAGACTGGCGCTGAACATGGCCATTCCGATCAGGTCGTAGCTCTTCTCCCGGGAGAGCTCGCATTCCCCCCGGACCTTCGAGAAGATCAGATAGATGTTGACGGCGGCCAGCACCAGTGCGACCACAAATAGTGCTCTCCAGTTCAGGTAGAACGTGAGGAACCCACCGGCCAGCAGGCCCACGGTAAAGCCGGCGAACATGAAGGTGACGTTGAACCCGATGGCCTTGCCCCTCTCCTTCTCCGGAAATACCAGGCTCAGGAGGGCTATGGAGGTGCCAAAGACCATGGCCGCTCCCGCTCCGGTCAACCCCCGGCCCAGGATCAGGATGTTGATGTCCGGAGCGAAGGCGCAGATCATGGTGGAAATAACATAGATCGCCATTCCCGCGGTGAACACCTTCTTGGAGCCCTTCACGTCGGCGATGCGCCCGAACGGGATCAATAGGGAGGCGGCAACGAGGAAGAACGCGGCGGTAAGCCAGGCGAGAAGGGCGACCTCCGCACCGAGGTCCTCGCCGATGGTGGGGGCGGCCACCACCATGGAGGCCACCAGAAATGGGGCGATGCTGGAGCCCAGGCCGGCCACCAATTGCACGTACCGCCTGCTTCGGAGCGAGTAGTCCTTGGGGGCTCCTTGCACCATCCCTGTTCCAATGGTAACCCCTTAAGGAAAAAGGTTAGGCCCGGAAGGCCGAGCGGAATCCCCTGATCACATCCTTGGCCGACTCCAACAGGGGGTGCTTGACCACCACCGGGGTGCTCATCCCCTCCAGCCGCTCGATGCGGAAGTACAGAGGAGGGTGGGTGTCAAACCGCAGCCAGCTAGCGAGCTTGGACGCCTTCTCCGCCTCCAGCCTCTGGGACCCGATCTTGCGGAGCGATTCGGCCAGCACCTTCGGTCTGCCGATGACCATGACCGATAGGAGGTCGGCGCGGGCCTCGAAGAACTTGGCGACGAAGAAGATGGCGAAGGTGGATATGATGAGGTAGAGGATCGGCGAGAACAGGAAAAGGGGGAATAACACCGTAACGCGCAGCAGGAACTCCCCGGACACTATGGCGTAGAGGAAGAGGGGGTCCCGGCCCCGCAGGTGACCTAGCTCGTGACCGATCACGCTGATGAGCTCATCCTCGTCCAGCGTGGTCAATATGCCCCCGGTGAGCAGTAGAACGCCCCGCTTGAAGCTCACCCCGCTGGCGGCGGCATTGGGGACCAGGCTGTTCGAGATGATGATCTTGGGCAATGGGGCGTGGAACGGTTCGGCCGCCCTCCTGACCAGCTCCAGCACGTTGATCTCCTTGACCGTGATGTTCTCCTCCGAGCAGAAGATGCCGAACCGCAGGAGCGTCTCTCCGATGACCGGACAGCTGGGTTCCTTCCCCTGGGCGAAGGCTGACTCGAAGACCGCCTGTTTGAGCAGGGGCAGGTCGACCTTCTTCGCCTTGATGTCGTCCACCACCTTCCGGTCCACCTTGATCTGCAGCAGGTAGACCTGGGGACTATCGGAGGTTATGGTCCATTTGCCCAGCGCTCCGAACAGCACATCGGCGAAGATGATGAGCAGCAGCTGGACCAGCAGGATGAAGATGACCGCGATGATGCCGATGAGGATGAACAGGATGATATTGAAGGTGAACAGCAGGATGGTCAGCAGGAGGAGCGAACGGGAGAACAGCCGGCCCAGGGTGCGTCGCATCACGGACGGCATCTCCTCCGGCACTATCCGCTCTCCCTTGACCCAGATCAGGGTGATGGCCGCCTTCTCGATATCCTTCTCGATGCCCTGGACCACCGCGAGCAGGTCGTTGTAGAGCCACCGCACCGCCTCCTCCGGAACACCCTCGGGACGCTCGGTCCTGACCTGGAACCCCTGTTCGATCCATATTTCCACCTCCAGCCGCCACCCGTCCCGGGGGCCGACGACCGTGAAGGCGACCGCGCTCTTCCCTCCCACGGCCCCCCGCCGGACGTTCTGGAATCGCTCGGGGTGCAGGAGCAGATGATACTTGCGGACCTGCTCGAACAGCTCGTTCAGCTGGTCGGGCCGCAGTACCGATTCGATGGAGAAGGAGGACCTCTCGCTCATCGCCCTAATAGCACATCAGAACCTAGAAAGCCGTAACGGTCCTGACCAGGGTGCTCGCTGCCAACATAATATCGAACGACAACTCACGATCGGTGCCTGAACGGCCTAAAAAAAGTGAAAGGGGAAAGAGTTTGGAGCTCAGGCCTTGAGCATGTCCTTCAGGTCCTCGTCCACATCCCCGATGGCCCTCCACCCGAACTTGTCCTGGATCAGCTTCCAGTTGTTGGGCGTGATGAAGGCCGGGAGGGTCGGTCCGACCCGGACGTTCTTGATCCCGAGGGCGAGGAGCGTGAGCACGATGGCCACGGCCTTCTGCTCGAACCACGAGAGGACGATGCTAAGCGGAAGATCGTTCACATCGACCTCGAAGGCCTTGGCCAGCTCCACCGCCAGTACGATGGCCGAGTACGAGTCGTTGCACTGGCCCAGGTCGAGGAAACGGGGGATCCCGCCAATGTCGCCGAACTCCTGGGTGTTGAACCGGTACTTCCCGCAGGCCAGGGTCATGACCACGCTGTCCTTGGGTATCTTCTCGGCCAGCTGGGTGTAATAGTCCCTTCCGAGGGTCGCGCCGTCGCAGCCGCCCACCAGGAAGAAATGCTTCACCTGCCCGGCCTTCACCGCCCCGACGATCTGGGGTGCCAGGGACAGCACGGCCTTGTGATGAGCGCCGGTCCACATGTCCGGGCCCTTCCTCTCCGGCAGGTCGCCGATCTCCTGGGCCTGCTTGATGATGGCGCTGAAGTCCTTGCGGTCAGCGATGTGCTTGACCCCGGGCACCGATGCCACGCTGGTGGTGTACAGGCGGCCCTTGTACGTCTCCGGCGGTATCAATACGCAGTTGGTGGTGACCAGGACCGGCCCTCCGAACTGCTCGAAATCCTTCTTCTGCTGCTGCCACGCTCCGCCGTAATTACCGATGAGGTTCTTGTAGGCCTTGAGCTTGGGATAGGCATTGGCGGGAAGCATCTCCCCGTGCGTATAGACGTTGACGCCGGTGCCCTGGGTCTGCTTCAGCAGGTCCTCCAGGTCCAGCAGGTCGTGCCCGGTGACCAGGATGCCCGGTCCCTTGATCGTGCCGGTGCGGACCTTGGTGGGGCTGGGGAACCCGAAGTGCTCGGTGTTGGCGGCGTCCAGCATCTGCATGACCTTGAGGTTGATCATGCCGGCCCTCATCAGGGTGTTCCACATGTCCTCGATGGAGAAATCGACGTTGGTCAGGGTCTTGAAGAGCGCTTCCTCCATGAAGGCGTCGACCTCCGGGTCGGTCTTGCCCAGGATCCGGGCGTGATAGGCGTACGCGGCTATGCCCTTCAGCCCGTACAGCAAGGTCTCCTGAAGGCTCTGGATATCCTCGTCCTTTCCGCAAACTCCCCGGGTGGTACAGGCGACCCCCTTGGCGGTCTGCTGGCATTGATTACAGTACATGGCCATCTTAGATCACTAAGAATTACACCAATCTAATGATATATAACCATAAGTATTATCAAATATAGGCAGATTGTTACAGTAACCTATCAATCATCGTCATCTCATTATTGGTTGCTGACATCATGCCCGTCCGACTGGATGATAAGGACAAGGTCATAATCTCGATGTACTCGGCAGATCCCGACGTGTCCCAGGACTCCGTTGCCAGGGTGCTCAAGCTCTCCCAGCCGTCGGTGGCCGTAAGGGTGGCCCGCCTCAGGGAGAGCGGTGCGCTGGAGATCCATGCTGGAGTGAACCCCCTCAAGATGGGGCTCTATCTGGCCAAAGTGGACCTGGCCTCGACCCGGCCGAACGACATCCTCGACATGTTCATCGGCTGCCCCTATTTCGCCAATGGTTTCAGCGTCTCCGGGCGCCACAATCTCTGCCTGTTCTTCTTCAGCGAGAGCGTGACCACCCTGGAAGCCATCGTCAACGGGCACATCCGCTCCGATCCGTCCGTTTCAGACGTGGACTTCGACATCGTCATCGCCTCGGTCAAGGACTTCGTCATCCCAGTGACGCTCAAGCCGGAGCATAGCAGCACGCCGCCCTGCGGCATCGGGCTCAAGTGCTCCGCCTGCCCGGCGTTCAAGGGCCGCCGGTGCATGGGCTGCCCGGTGACCGGGGAGTACCAAGGAAGCTTTTACTGATCGGTCCGACCACTGCCCGGCCCCCTTGGATAGATTGAAAAGTCCGCGTGCTGTTCGGGACCTCGATGCCGGCTACTCATCCAATACCCGATCTTAAGACCAGAGCGCTCTCGTTCTCGGCCGTGGTCGCGGCATTCTTGCTGTTGACCTGCCTGTTCACGGTCAACGCGCCGAAGGCTTCAGGAGAAGGTGTTGCACCATGGACCTTCGTCGTGATCGGCGATACAAGAGACGAGCACCTCAACACGACGACCGGCGTCAGCCCGTACCTCCGCACCCTAGCCGAGCGGATAGCCGGGGACCAGCCGGACCTAGTGCTCCATGACGGAGATCTGGTCAACGGCTACTATACCAACGCTTCCTCGCCCATCAGGGGCAACTACACGGCGATGTTCTCCAACTGGAAGAGCGCGATGGCCCCACTATATGATTACCAGAACGGCACCGGGACGCCCATCTACACCATAAGGGGGAACCATGAGGATGGCGAGCTTTTAACGGACGCCGCTTTAAAAAAGGCGTATCAGGATGAGATCGGTCGGATGATGCCTCAAAACGGTCCCCCCGGTGAGGAGGGGTTGACCTATTCGTTCGCCCACAACGGGGCCAGATTCATCATGCTGGACCAGTACATGGGAGATACCGTGATCGATAAGGGGGCGGTGAACCAACTATGGCTGGACAAGCAGCTAGCTGATGACCGGGGACCGTTCACCATCGTCATGGCCCATACGCCCGCGTTCAAGGTGTGCGAGGACATAATGATCTCGCCACCGCCAAATCTATACAACCAGCCAGCAGCCCGAGATCGTTTCTGGAACAGCCTCGCCGACGCCGGGGTGAAAGTGTACTTCTGCGGCCACGCTCATCTCTATTGCCGGGGCTCGCTCGATGGGGTGCAGCAGGTCGTGGTCGGCGATTGTGGCGCTGGCTTCGAACCCTACGACCCTGCTGACCTAATGATGACCCCCGAATACCCGCTGGAGAAGGTGAACAGCAGCGTTCACAAGGTCGGCTACATGCTGGTGAGCGTGAACGAGGCGAACCGGACGATCGAAACGGTCCAGAAGCTCTACGACGTCGATACTGGTCAATGGAGCATCGGGGATCATTTCACGATCGCCGTGGGAGGCGAGGAGCGCACGTTTGACCTCATACCATGGGTATTGGGAGGCGCTCTCGTTGCGGCAGTAGCCTTCGGGTCGATATATTGGATAGTCCGCAAAAAGGGTGATGCCTGACCGCGGTCTTCATTCCTTAGCTCTTCTTTACGTTCTGTGATCCGGCGTCATCACGAGGACCTAGATGAGGCCATGAGCACGCCCTGGTCCACGAGACCGACCGCCATCCTGTAATGAATGGCGGCGAGGATCGCCGCCGAGGGATGGCCGGAGATCGGGCCGTCAGGGCCCTTTCAAGAGGTCAGCGAACAGGCCCAGGGCAAAGCAACCCTCGGCCGCCCCATCCTGCTCAGATATCGCCTTCTCGCAGACCACCCACCCACCGTCTTGGGCGGTGAGCATGTACCCGTTCTGCTTGAGCCTTTCGAGGCGTTCCAGCATAGTCCGTACAGCCCCGGTATCGAAGACCGGGCCGGGAGGAGACAGGCGGACCAGCACCTCGACGCCGGAGTCCTGGCCCTCCAGCGACCTCGTTCCGATACGCACGTGCGCCGACTCGCCGAGCAGACAGAACGATTCCTGCTCCACTCTCAGGCCTCCATCATGTTCACCTGGCTCGACACCTTGCCTTTCGGCCAGGGGGCCATGTCCCTCATCAGACGCAGGGCGATGGCCATGCTCATGGCGGCCAGGACCTTGGTCCCCACCCCTATCTTAACGTCGTAATAGTACTCCTTCAGATTATGATAGTAGGCGTAATCGGCTGGCAGCCATTGCCGGACGGACGAGCTGGCGCTCTTGAAGAACCGGAAGCGCATGTAGTTACCGAACGACGGGCGCATGTCCTTCCGGACCAGGGCCTGGTGGAACTTGTCGACCTCTCGGTCAAGTGCCTTCTGTCCCTTGGCCTTCGGCCGGGGGCCGGTCGGCCAGGGTAGCTGCATAAAGGCCAGTTCGGCCACTACCTCGGGACCACCGATGGCGATGCGCAGAGCGTCTAGTGTCCTGTCGAGCCCAGCCCCGCCATTGGCCACGATCAGGACCTTCTTACCAAAGAACCGCGGGCGGTGATTGGTGTAGGCCATCCGGTCCATGAAGTTCTTCATGAGGCCGCTGACGTTCTGGACGTAGCCAGGGGAGATCAGTATCAGGCCGTCGGCCACTTCGATCTTCTGTTCAATCTTGACCCGGTCGTCCTTCAAGGGGCAGCGGTCCTCTCCGAACCGGATGCAATTGAAGCATCCCTGGCAGGGACGGAGGTCCAGGTCCACCAGGTGAAGGACCTCGATCTCGACCTCGCCCTTCTCCTTTAACTTCTTCTCGATCTCCCGGACTACCTTGGACCCGGTACCGTTCTTTCTCGGGCTGCCCATGATGGTCAGGATCTTCATGTTCAGGCCCCCAGGGAAGAGCTCGATGAGCGAAACACTAGAGCAAGGACGCCAAGGTCGATGAGGGGGGCCACTACCATCCAGTCGTTCCAGAACATCAGCAGGGTGATGATCGAGAGTGCTGCCGAAGCGGCGAGAACGGTCTTCCAAGCCGACCCTGTCCCCCTAAGATAGAAGAGCGCGCCGACCAAGAGGCCGGCCGCGGCGATCAGCACGAGGGCCGAACCGAGGAGCTCGGCACCCGCGGCGTCGAGGCCCAGCGAGTTGAGCAGAGGGACGTCCCCACCATTGGTGAGGAAGTTGCCCGGTTCCCCTGAAACGCGGGGAGTAGAGAGCAGGAAGGCATGCATGGCCCCATGAGCTGCGATGAACGCGCCGATGATGTTGCGCCTTCCGAGAATGTTCCGGTTCTGGTTGAGAGCGATGTTCTGTTCCATTTTCACACATACCTATCACGGGCGCCGCCCGCTTAGATCTCTCATGCCGGCTGGGGGTGATATTCCCATGTTCACATCGTCATTGATAGGCCGTCGATGCGTAGCGGTGGCCATCGTCAGTATAGCAAGCTGCCGCTTGACAAAAGAAGCAATGCCGGGCTCAGAAAGAGCTGCTGGCCTGCTTGTGCATCACGGCAGCCCCAGGACCAGGCGGTCCCGCCAGGTTGGATGATACCAACCCGTGTAGATGATGTCGGGGACGGCCTGCCGCACCCCCTCCTCTAGCACGATCTGATCGAGCGTGGTCTCCAGCTCCCTGAGGGTCTTGTTCCAGGTCACGAAGGAGATGCGGTCCGGCACGTTGCCGAACTCCCGGTAATATTCGGCGGTCGGACCCAGGCGGTGCCTTAGCCGGGCGATGAGCTTGCCCCTGTCCGTGCCCTCCTTCAGGTCTACTTGGAAGATGGCGACCACGTCGCCGGAGAAACCGGGGTGCAGCATGGTGACGAATTCCAGGGCGCCCATGTCGTTCATCCGTTCGAGGCGCCGATTGACCGTGGCGGCGGTGACCCCCAGTTCCTTGGCCACATCGGTCGATGCCTTCCTCGCGTCCCTGGCCAGGGAGGCCACTATCCTCATGTCCAGGGGCGTGAGGGGCTCGGAGGTGGTGGTCCCGGGCCGGGAGCCGGAGGACCTCACCGTCTCGATGCCCACCCAGGGCTGGACCATCCCCGTGGTCGAACGGATGGTGTCGATGAGGCGATCAAGCTCGGACACCTTGCGCAGCAGGGCGGATATCACCAGCACGCCCCCGCTGCCGAACAGCACGCCCGATACCAGCTCGTTCTTCTCCAGGGCCGCGGCGATCTCCTTCTTGGTCCGGCCGGGAGCCCGTCCGTGGATGGTCACCGGGATGGCCTCAAGGTATGGCATCGCCAGCGTAGTGGTGAAACCCATCAGGACCTTGGACTCCTGCAGTAGCTGAATGCGACGGTGCACCGCCTGAACGGACATCTCCAGATGGTCGGCCAGCTCCCGATAGGTCGCCCGAGGATCATGCACCAGCAGCTGGATCAGTCGGAGGTCCTGCTCGTCCATGCTGCCCTCATGTTCCTTGACGAATTAGATTGTTCTCCTCGATCTCGGTCTCTGCCCTCATGGGACACGGCGCCCCGATGAGAAGGCGAAGGTCTTCCCATGGTCCCCGTCCTTCGCTAGGAAACCATCTTCGTGGCGAGAGAATTGTAGGCCGCCCAGATACTCTACCCACCCGGCATCCTCGTAACGAACACCCAGCAGCTCCTCGCGGAGCAGTACGATCTCCCAATCATGGGACACATGGACGTCCAATCGGTCCGCTCCATCTCCTTCGGTCATTCGCTGCAGCAGGTGCGCCAGCACCATGTCCGCCGCTTCCGTGGTGGGTCTGATCCATTCCGGATTGAACTGACCGGTGAACCAGGCGCGCATGAACTCATGGCCCTGGGTTTCGGCCTCTTTGAGCACCCGGTCGTCCTTGAGATAGGGGGCGCACAGGTCCCAGGTCTCCTTGATCCCCTGGACCGTTCCTCCCCGGTCGCAGAAGCCCCGTCCGATGGCCTCGGCCGTCTCCCGGCAACGGACCGCCGGGCTGTGGAACAGGCGAATTCGCTCGAAGCCATCGATGGCCCTCCCCAGTTCGAAGGCGTCCTGTTTTCCTTTTTCGGTTAGTCCGATCCTCAGGCTCTCGCTGATGCTGGGCAAAGGGAACCTTTCGGCATGGCGCACCATGAGAGCATGAGGACCGGTACCGAGGGTGAACCGAAAGATGTCAGACCTGACCAAACCACTAGCCTCCGATGAAACTCGGAACGCTCCGTGCAGGAGGTTCCCGCCCTTTAGGTTTTCCATGGTGAGAGGCGGCTTCCGGCAACCGGCCGCCCACAACGAACATTTGCCATACTGGGTGAGGGCCATATATCGTTCCATGAGCGTAGAAATAATTATACCTGGTGGAGTTATTTTATAGCATTCACTGCATCATTGCACCTTGAAGGCAGCGCCATAGGTGGTCATCAGCGCACCTTGGGAAGGACAGTGAGCAGCTCATGAAGAGGATCGGTTGGTTCACCACGGCCCGAGGGCCAGGCTCGTACAATCTATTTACCACCATGATGGACCGATTGCACAAGGGCGAGATCGACGCCCGGCTGTCGTTCGTCTTCATCAACCGGGATGTCCGAGGCAATGAATATCGTAAGAAGATCATCGAGATGGCCCAGGCCGATGGTGTGCCGGTCATCATGTTCCCCTCGGACACGTTCAGGCCCGAGCTGAAAGAGAAGAGCATGGATGAATGGAGAGAGGCCTATGGGAAGGGCGTTCGTGAAAGGATCGCGGAATATCCCATGGACTTCGGTGTTCTGGCCGGCTACATGTTGATCATTGATCCCCAGACCTGCCGAGAGCATGACATGATCAATCTGCACCCAGCCCTGCCAGACAGTTATAAAGGAACCTGGGAGGAGATCGTCGAAAAGGTCGTGGAGAACAACGACCGCAATTACGGCGCCACGGTCCATGTGTGCAGTCCGGAGCTGGACCGGGGTGCGATCATCGCCTACGATTCGTTCGAG
Organism: uncultured Methanomassiliicoccaceae archaeon; assembly: GCA_964477865.1. GTDB lineage: Archaea > Thermoplasmatota > Thermoplasmata > Methanomassiliicoccales > Methanomassiliicoccaceae > UBA6. The sequence goes on from CAYZEV010000039.1 coordinate 23,794, forward strand.
ATCGACCCCCTGAGGCCAAAGTACCCGACCAAGGGGGAGCTGGTCAAGGGCATAAGAGCGGAGGAGGTCCGGAGGGAGGCCCCTCTTCTGATGGAAACGATCAAGATGATCGTTGATGGCGAGGTAACGTTGAGCACAGGCCAGGTCCTTGACCGACAGGGCCGCCGAAGAAGGGACTATCCCGACCTTGCCGATAGAGTTACGAGGGTGCTGAATGGAGATTGAGGGCCTTGTCGGCCTTCTTCGAATCAGAGAATGCTAGCGCGACGTCTCGAGCTTCAAATCCATCAGCGTAGAAAAACGTCCGGAGCCCTATAGCAATTTATATACAGCATCCCCGTTTCATGCCGTTAATTTTAAGGTGACCTTGGCATGGAGGAAATTCTTCCCCCCAGAGAACCCGGAAATCTTCAGGACTACGAGGACGCCTACCGGGAGTTCAACTGGGCCTCCATGGACAAAGATTTCGATTGGTCCCGGGGCGGCCCCTATAATGTGGCCTCCGAGGCCATGGACCGGCACGTAAAGACCTGGAGAAGGAACAAGATCGCCCTCTTCTCGGTCCGGGCCAGCGGAGAGGTCCGTAAGTTCACCTTCGGCGAGATGTCCGACCTATCCAGCCGGTTCGCCAGCGGCCTGGTCAAGCAGGGGGTCAAAAAGGGCGACCGCATCTTCGTATTCCTGGACCGCAGCTCCGAACTGTACATCTCCGTCCTTGGCATCGCCAAGATGGGTGGAATCTCCGGACCGCTGTTCTCGGCGCTGGGACCGGAGGCGATCAAGGACCGCGCCCTGGATTGCGGAGCGAACGTCATCATCACCTCTCCTTACCTCTACAAGCGGATCGAACCGATCATGGACGACCTCGTGGATGTGGAGAAGTACATCATCGTCGGCGACAGCTCCGAACTGGAGGGGGTCATCAACTTCGAGGAGGTCCTCGCTTCCGGCGACCCGGACTTCCAGGCCGTCGACATGGCGCCGACCGACCCGTACATCATCCACTACACTTCCGGCTCCACCGGCAA
>CAYZEV010000040.1:0-24148 GCA_964477865.1 uncultured Methanomassiliicoccaceae archaeon
ACCTCAACTTTCTCGCCACCGTCTCAGAGCAACTGCCCGACGAGCGCGGCATCGCACAGACTATCCTCTACTAAAAGCACTCGAATGCTCACTTTATCCCCCCCGGCCTATTCAGTTATCACGGAGCGTTCAGGAATTAAACGTATCGCTAAGAAGCCCTGATTCGGTCAACTTGGAGGCGGTTCCATTGGCCATAGGTCTCCAAAGAGTATCGGTTCCAAATATAGTTCAGGGACCGTCACGAATGCGAAAATGAGGTGCAGACCGGATCTGGAAATGATTTTATCCAGGCCCGGAGATACCAACGGGTCAGGCCATCGACCTGAGGTCGCACCATATGGTTGAGCTCATCGCCCTGGATTCAATCGAAGAGGTTCAGGCCCCTCAGGTCGGAGGGAAGGCCGCGAACCTGGGCAGGTTGACCTCTGGCGGCTTCCTCGTCCCGCCCGGAATGGTCGTTCCGGTGGAGGCGTACGAGCGGTTCCTGGACCGCCATGGTCTGAGGGAAAGGATCGAGGGGGCGTTGGCATCGGTCGATCTCCAGGACGAGGCGGCCGTGGACGAGGCCTCCCGGACCATCAGGGCGCTCTTTCGGACCGAGGATGCCGATCCATTGTCAGGCCTGCTCGAAGGGCCGATCTCCAGCATCGATCCGGACGCCCTTTGGTCGGTGCGGTCCTCCGCGGTGGCCGAGGACCTGGCCACCGCCTCCTTCGCCGGTCAGCAGGATACCTATCTGAACGTCAGCAGGAAGGACGTGCCGGAACAGGTCCGTCGGTGCTGGGCGTCGTACTGGAACTCCCGGGCCATCGCCTATCGGCATCGGGCAAAGGTGCCGCAATTGGGAACGGGCATGGCCGTCGTCGTTCAGCGGATGGTCGACGCCCGCTCCTCGGGCATAATGTTCACCACCGATCCGGTCTCCGGGAAGAAGGACCGCATCATCATCGAATCGTCCTGGGGGCTGGGAGAGTCGATCGCCTCGGGCATGGTCACCCCCGACCGGTTCGTCTGTGACAAGAGGAGGTTGAAGCTGGTCGAGAGGACGATCAACCGCAAGGTCACCGGCATCTTCATGTCGGCCGACGGGGCCCGGCCGGTCAAGATCGATGACCGGGAGCAGACCGCGCCCTCACTCTCCTCTGACGAGATACGGGCGGTGGCCCGGGTCGGGAAGCGGATCGAGGCCTTCTTCGGCTCCCCCCAGGACGTGGAATGGGCCGTGGAAGGGGAGGAGGTCTTCATCCTGCAGTCCCGCCCCATCACCAATCTGGTCGATGATGGTGAGACCCTGTGGACCAGGGCCTACGGGGATGAGTATTGGTCGGACGTGGTCTCCCCGTTGTTCTTCTCCCTGCTGGGGGAGATGCTCACCCGCTATGTGAACCACGAGGGCTCCGAGATCATGGGTTACTGGAACCTCACCGACAAGGACCTGCTCAAGGTTCACAAAGGCCACATCTACTTCAACGCCTCGGTGCTCGAGGAGGTCTTCACCTACAATCCCAAGTTCTCCCGCACCAAGGAACTGCTCAACTACTTCCCGCAGAAGGACCAGGACCGCATCGCCCGGGCCGACACCCGCATCGCCCAACGCCTGTGGGCAGAGGTCCGCATCGCTGTCCTGGACAACGAGGGAACGATCTTCCGCACGGACAAGGCGTACAAGAAGTGGGCGGCGGCGTTCATGGTCGAGGCGGAGCGCTTCGATTCGATGGACCTGCCGCAGCTCAGCGATCCCGAGCTCCATGAGGAGTTCACGCACCTCTTCCAGGCAGGCATTAAGCACTACCAGCTGATCCGTTACGGGCTGGTCACCCATTCCATCGGCACCAATCTCATGGTCAAGCGCTGGTTGGCGGACTGGCTCGATGATCGCAGCGGATCGTACTATTCGCGCCTCATCTCCGGCCTGGAAGACAACAAGACCATCAAGACCAACATCGCCATCGCTCGGCTGGCCCGGTCGGCCCAGAACGACCCGGAAACGAGGAAAATCCTCACGGCCTGCAGCTCGAGGATGGTGGCGGAATCCCTGCCCACCGACCCGCGGCTCAGGGAGTTCGCCGAGCAGCTCCGCCATTTCCTCAAGACCTACGGCCACCGCTCCCACACCCGGGAGATGTACTATCCCCGGTGGGCCGACGATCCCGCCCTGGTCATCGACGTGGTAAAGGCGCTCATGGCCTCGGAGATCGGGGACCTGGAGAAGCTGGAGAGGGAGAAGATACGGGAGAGGAAGGCGACGGAGAAGGAGGTCCTGGAACGGCTTGACCGGCTCCGCTACGGCTTCTTCAAGAAGGTCATCTTCCGGCCGGTCCTCCACTACGCGCAGACCTATCTCATGTTCCGGGAGAACCAGCGCTTCTACCTCGACCACATGATCCACCGCTGGCGGGTCCTGTTCATGGAATACGGACGGAGGTATGCGGAGCGGGGCCTGATCGAACGGCCCATGGACGTTTTCTTCCTTACTCAGGAGGAGGTGTTCCGGCTGGCCAAGGGGGACGCCTTGAGGGTCAAGGACATCATCGCCGTTCGGCGGGCGGAGTTCGAACGTTACGCTAATGTACTTCCCCCTAAATTCTTAAGGGGTAACGTGGAGTTCGACGACACCGTGGTCCGGGACGCCAACACGGTCAGGGTCACCGGGGTCTCCGCCAGTCCGGGAGTGATCACCGGCCGGATAAGGGTGATCGAGACCATCGGGAGCCTGCCCTCGATAAAAGAGGGAGAGATCATGGTCACCTCCAACACCGACCCGGGCTGGACCGCGGTGTTCTCCAAGCTCGGGGGTCTGATCACCGAGACCGGGGGCATTCTATCGCACGGGGCGGTCGTCTCCCGTGAATACGGCATACCGGCGGTCACCGCCGTCAAGGACGCCACCGCGTTCTTCCGTACCGGACAGATGGTCACCCTGGACGGGAACGACGGCACGATCTACATCTTGGAAGAGGATTGAACATGGACAGTGACATGCTACACCCGGCGGGAAAGGACAAGGAATGGAACGAGAGCCTGTACTTCAATCTCTACGATAGGGAGAACGACCTGTGCATGTTCATGCGCATCGGCCTCAAGCCCAACATGGACGAGCGGTCGGCCTTCTGCTTCATCATGATGCCCGACGGCTCCCTGGTGGGCCTAAAGGACCAGGAGCCGCTGGGGTCGGGAGGGCTGGACGTGCGGTCCCTTCGCTTCGAGAAGATCGAGGCCGAAAAGAGGTGGAGGCTGACCTTCAACGGCAGCATGGCCCGTATGGGCGGAACCGGGCCGGAACCGGTCCCGGTGGCCTTCGACCTGGAGTTCGCATCGCTCAACCCCATGTTCGACTACCGGGAATGCGTGGATGCGGAGAGCGAGCGGCTCTCCCAGAAGGTCGCCTCGGAGCACCTGGAGCAGTTCGGGAGGGCCACCGGCTCGCTCCGGGTGGGGGAGCAGGAATTTGCGATCTCCGGCCTCGGGGAGAGGGACCATTCCTGGGGGGTCCGCGACTGGAACGCTCCCAAGATGTGGATATGGCTCACCGCCGAGTTCACCGATGGTCTGGCCTTCAATGTCACCAAGCTGTTCATGGAGGAGGGAGCGGTCTCGGCCGGCTTCGTCTATCGGGACGGGAGGAACCTGCCGGTGGTCAAGGCGGATATCGAAACGGTCCTGGACGCCGATGGCACCCCCCGATCGTTGACCATCAAGTTGCAGGACAAGTACGGCGGAAAGCATCACGCCGACGCCGAGGTCCTCCGCGAGGTCCTCATGCCCTTCCCCAGCCGGGACGGGAAGAGCACCTCCATCATGCACGAGACCCTGGCCGAGTATCGGTTCGCCAATAAGAGGGGATACGGGATCGCCGAGTATCTGGTAAGGAAGAACTAGTCATGGCGATCGAACTTCGGGATCGGGTAGAGGAGGGTCAGATGGCGGACCTCATGGCCCTCTATCGGCAGACCTACTGGGGGCGGGAGCGGAGCGAGGAGGATGTCCTCAAGATGTTGGCCCATACCGACCTGATGTTCACGCTGGTCGATACCGACAGCGGCCACCTGGTGGGGTTCGCCCGGGTGCTGACGGACACCGTCTACAAGGCCTTCGTGTTCGACGTGATCGTGGACGAGGGTCGAAGGGGCCAGGGCCTGGTGCGCAGATTGATGGACGCCATAACCGCCCACCCCCAGCTCTTGAAGGTCAAGCACTTCGAGCTCTACTGCCGGCCGGATGTCGTGGAGCTATATCGAAAATGGGGCTTCGGGACCGAACTGAGCGGCCAGGTGTTCATGAGAAGGGAAGGCCAGAAAAAGGTTTGAGCGGCCTACCGGGCCATCCGCATCATTCTCTCGTCGACCTCATCGAACTTTCCCGACAGCTCCATGACCGTTTCCGGGTCGAATGACTCCTTTGCCTGGGGGAACATGTCCTCCTCCTCATCCCTAACATGATCGTTGATGACCTCGGTCAGCTTTGAGATCATGGATGTGAAGTCGCTCCCCTGCTTTCCATTCAACACTTTCAGTATCTCGCGGATCTCGGCATGCTCCTCGTTGGCATGTTCGACGATCTCAGAATCGACATCCTCCATCGCCGGATACAGGGAAGCCTCCTCGGCCTCCATGTGGGCATTCAGGGAGAGCCTTAGCTTATTGAAGACGCCCGCGTCTTGGCCCTTGGCCAACTTCTGGAGCATCCCCTCGACCTCTCGGTGCTCCTTCATGATATGCTCGAAGATATCCATTCCATGCCTCCGGGCCAGCTTTCCTTGCCTGCCTGATCGTTCTCTCGGAGGGCGACGTACTAGTATCTTGCCCATTTTTCATCATCAGATACCACCCCCTCATCGCAGGACAAGCGCTGGCCAGGGCCTATGTGACAGATCAAACCGAGATTGCCGGACGGGACAAGGATCGCGGACGGGCACCGTCGATCATCCATCGATGCCCTGTTCATTATTGTTAAAGAAGGGCGAAGGTCGGCCTTGGCCAGTGGGGCCCATTACGGATGCTCGGAGCCTGCTTCCCTGCTGTTTGATATAGATAGAAACGACGAAAACACACGCTGGCTAATATTATTCCATGTTCTGTATGTAATGGTAAGTATTTTATATTCACAATATGATTCTGGTGCACCTGTGAAAGCAGGTGCGGGGAGGGGTGCTAAAGTACCTCGCCATTTCCTCCAGATTCGAACCACCCACAGATTTTAAACCAAGAGGTGGTGCCCCTCCCTCCTCATTAGGAAAAGGTTCAGGTCGTTATCTGCGCTTTCTGTCCGTTGATGACCACGGTGTGCTCGGTCTGAGATACCATGCCGCCCTTGACCTCCGACAGGATCGGATAGGCGAATAGGACTCCATGGCGGACCAGGGTCTTCAGGTGGTTGGGGGCCTTGGGATCCAGGGCAGTGCACCATCTCTCGCAGAACGGCAGGGTGCCGAAGTTCTCCTTGATCAGGCGGAAGTGCTCCATGGCCTTTTCGTCCTTGACCTCTCGGTCTCGGAAGATGCGGTAGATATTGCCCGACTTCGCGTTGCGGACCTCGCCGGCCCCGTTGGTAGCGAACGGCTCGATGGCCAGGATCATGTCCCTGCTGACCTTGGTGGGATTGCCATCATCGAAGTTGGCGATGGTCAATCCGGCGTGCAGATTGTACTGGTTCATGCCATGGCCGGTCAGGTTGGTCACCGGTACGAACCCATTGCTCTTGATGCCCCTCTCAATCGTCCCGCCGATCGAACCGACGGGGACGCCCTCCCCGATCATCTCGATGGCCATGGTCAGGGCCTTGGACGAGGCATCGATCAGGTTGGACCAGTTCTTGGTCCTCACCTCTACGGTCACGGCGGTGTCGCCGATATAGCCGTCCACGTGCGCCCCCACGTCCACCTTGACCAGGTCCCCCCGTTGGAAGGTCAGCTTATCGTCAGAGCGGGGCGAGTAGTGGGCAGCTATGTCATTGATGCTGATGTTGGTGGGGAAGGCGGGCCGGGCACCTTTCTGGATGATGTACGCTTCGACCTCATCGGCCACCTTGAGCAGCGGGACCCCTTCGTCGACCATGGACGCGCCGAGCTTGCGGGCCTCCCTGGCCACCGCTCCGGCCTTTTTTATCTTATCCAGGACGTCCTCATTCATTCAAGGCCGCCTTGATCGTCTCGGTAGAAATCGCTCCTGGTCTGATGAGGGCCATCTCTCCCTCGTTGAGCTGGACGATGGTCGAGGGCTTCCCGAGCCTGCTGATCCCGCTGTCGAGGTAGACGCTCACCGACGGGCCCAGGTCATCAACGGCATCCTGGCAGCTGATGGGGTTCTTGTGGGAGTGGGTGTTCGCCGAGGTGGTGACGATGGGGCCGAACTCCTCGATCAGCTTGAGCGCCACGGGGTGGTCCGGGATCCGGATCCCGATCTCGGTGGTGGAGGCGGTGAGGATATCGGGCACCGAGGGCCGCTTGGTGACGATGAGCGTGAGGGGGCCCGGCATGAATGTTCGAACCAACTTCCTAGCCCGGTCGTCCAGAATGGTGAGCTCCTCCATCATCTGAAGGTCCTTGACGGCGATGGACATGGGCATGTCGAACGGTCTCCGCTTGGCCATGTAAACCCTCTTCACCGCGGTCTCATCGAACGGGTCGCAGCCGAGGCCATAGACGGTCTCGGTCGGATAGACGATGAGGCGGCCGGCGGCCAGCTCGGACACAATGAACTTTATCTTCGACTCTGGGATGCGCGGCACCCCGCCCTTCTCCTCGCACTTGATGATCTCCATCAGTATTCCCCTAAATATCTCAACGCGTCCCTTATCTGCTCGCTACCGTCGCCTAGGGCGCAGGGTCCGTGACCCGGATACAGGTCCACGGCTTCCAGAGCGATCAACGAACGGACCGACTCGGCGAGCTTCTCCCGGTCGCCCGTGGAAAGGTCCCACCTCCCCACTCCTCCGGCGAACACCGTATCGCCGGACAACAGTATCTTTTTTTCCTTGTCGAACAGGCAGATGCCGCCGATAGTATGCCCGGGAGTATGGAAGACCGTGAGCTCGTGGTCCCCGGTGGAGAAGACCTCTCCCCCCTTGAGGGGAATGACCTCGACCGGTTCGATCCTCCTCTCGAACATTATCGCCTCGGTGTCCCGGGCCGACCCTTTGCGGATCGGTCCGGCATCCTGCTCATGAGCGTAGACCGGCGCGCCTAGCGACTTGGACATCGCCGCCGCTCCCCCGACATGATCATAATGTCGATGGGTCAGGACGATCGCCTCCACCTTCGCATCGCCGATGAGCTTCCCGATTTTCTCGATGATGCGGGCGTGCCGCTCCCCGGTGCCCGTGTCCACCACAATGGGCCTGTTCCCTGAGACAACGAAGATGTTACAATCGTAACCGGCCCCCGGGAACATATGGACGGCCATCGTTTTTGTGAAGATTATAGACCTATTTAGAGTTTCCTTACTTCTGGAATAAATATAAAAAGCCCTTTCCAAGGCATCTCCCTAGAATGCCCTTAAACTCCTTCTCTCTTTTTTCTTTAACTTATTAACTAATATTAACTTTTTATATCATCTGGCTATCCAAAATTTTCGAGTTAACTTTAGTTACAATCAATTAATAAGAGCTTCCAAAGGATTATTCGGAAGGATTCGGAAGCTCGGAAGATGAGAGATGTTTTACTTTGAATAGCCTGCCGTAGCCCTTTCCATAAAATATCTATAAATCACTCCTTCGATCGTGATAATCCGCATTTCCTCCCCGCTCACCGACACAAAGGGCCGGGAGATGGTCGAACGCTTCAGGCGGGACGGCTTCTGCCCATTTGGTAAGCCCGATCTAGCGATGGGGTGGGTTCGTGAGGTTGAGGAGACCGAAACCAGTTTTATCATTACAGTGGAGATCACCGAGCCCGGAATAGCTCGATACTTCCAGACCCTAGATAAGAAAGAAAAAGATTGAATTCTTAACGATAAACTCCCGGCATCGGTCGTTCGAAAGTCACTTCCTGGCCGCAACCATCGCACTTACCCCTAACCTGGAGCGCGTTCCAGGCGAACCTAACCTTCTGCTCATGCCCACAGGCAGGGCAGGCGATCGTTTTCTTAACAAATTCGTAATGTTTTGGGATTGGCATAGGTCCAAGGGAGCAGCGAGGCATTTAACCGGCTTTGGGTGAGAGGTGGCCGAAAATCGAGCTCGTTCCAAGTGGAAATCAATAAATTGCAGAAAATATGCGGGTCGAACCAGAACGTTGGGATGTCTACTTCGATAAAACATATAGACGTAGTCCGTAATTGAGTCGGGCTCCTAGATGATTCTTTATTCATATAGTGCCATTTTCTGGCAATGACGACTATCAGGAAAAAAGTTGATATAAAAATAATGGACCAAGTCCTCCTGAAGCTATTGCTTACTCAGAATCCAAAGACGGGAAAAATGACATTCAAGGAAACTAAGACTATGAAGGATAGTCACATATTTTTCAGTCAGACGGGAGTATTTCCACCCCATATAACGAATGAAAAAGATCGAACTGACAGGACTTGGGGGCCAGACTGGTCAGTAGAAGGAATGATGAAGACAGTACTCTCTGCTGGACAAGAAAATAAAAATGGCCTAAGCAGTGAAGTTATGGTCCAAGTACCATCTAGTTTCATATGGTCCAAGATAGAATCTTTAATGAGCCTTGATCGAACAGTGTTGGAGCACGATGGACAAGATGACCCGGACTATTCCTTGTTTAATGACAAACAACTGTGGGATACAATAACCTATGCAGAATACATGTCAAGACCCATACCTATAGGGTTCTATCTAGATTCAAAGGGCGAGCGAGCCATCTTAATTAAAACGAACCGTGGAACGTACGAATGGAACTTCCAAGCCCTGGTCGAGTTAATCGGTAAGCAGGGCGAGGATATGATGCTGTCCGAGTACATTAACAGGCTATCTAACACCATGGAGAAAGAGAAAGGGGAGTAGCTCCCCGTGTTTACTGTGCTGGCGGTAGTATGTCCTTCGGCAGCTCCGTTGGTACTGGCAGCACCTCTACCGGCGGCTGATTTATAACGGCGGGCACTTCCGAGGCCGCATCCTTCTTGATGATCTTTGGCGTCCGTCTGATCTTGGTCGGCCCGATGAGCTCACGTGTCTCCTGAGAGAACATTGTCCGCAATGCCTCGGCCAACACCTCAATTTCCATGTATCGGCCGCTCTCCTTCTTGACATTTCTACGGACGGCCATGAGCACTTCCTCATGGAACAGGGCTTTGGATATAGATACGGGGCTGAGCGCCACCTGGCAGGCCCAGTAGTCGTCCAGGCCGTCATGCGCGAGCGAATCCCGGTGGAGTATGGTGAGCATGTCAGCTGCCTTATTCAGATCGTCAACAGCGAGGTCCACCTGCAGCGCCCGTTCGTACTCGATGCCCTCACCGTACGTCAAGTGATAGAGGTTCCACTCCACCCCGTTGGTCAGCAGGACCCACTGGAAGTTGTTCCTCGATGCGTAGTTCTCGGCCTGTTCTATTTGCCGGTCGCGGAGCGCCACTGTCGGTGCCTTGACCTCGATGATTAGACGCGGTACACTATCGATCTTGAGTAGTAGGTCAACGAACTTGTCCCTCATGTTGGCCTCGCGACTCACTTCGTTCAATGGATCATATCCGAGGACATCCTCGAAGAACTTGACCAGACGCAGGACCATGTCCGCCTCATTGAGGTTCTGTTCCTTGGCCTGAAGCATAATCGCCTGATACTTCTTTAGCTGAGGTTTTATATTGATCTGCTTTAGTGATTTCGTTTCCTTCCCCTCAGCGGTTGATATTATTGAGAATGCTTAATAGTTCGTTATGATTGATTCTATATTCAGTCAATCACAGGTTGATATATACAGCGGCAATAAGGCGGACCATTCTTTCGCAAGGACCTGTTGCAGTTGATGTTTGGGACAGGACCCTCCGTAAGAGCTTCCTCGATCGTCAGAACCCTGCCATCATTGTTCTTACACGCTTCGCAGGAATCGATCGTCGCCTTAACAATGACCTTTGTTATGCCATGCCTCTTCCAATCGTGTAAGTCGAGCTCTGCCCCAGCCCTTAGAGCATTAACTGCGAACCGGCCATTCAGCTCTTCTACCATGGCCATCTCTCGATAGATCATTCGCGGGACCGGTTTGTTTGCAGCCATGTGCGCTTCAATGACTTTGTGGAATAGAGCCCAGATGACATCCCTATCGCTCGGCTCCGCGTGGTACTGCTCACATAGGACCCCCTTCTCCATGTAGAACATATTCAGGTCAACACCATACTTCTCCAGATAACCCAATCCTTTTTTCCGGATTGGAGATGAGGCAGTCACCCTTTCTAAAATGGTCTCCTCCCCACTGACAAGGGATTCCAAATTTTGCATTTTTTGTGCCAAGTATCCAACCGTCTAGGAGGTATCTGAATGAGAAGATATAATAATCAACGATTCCAAACCAACGGAAAATGATCCTTCTCTGGCTACGTTCACCTTATTAGCAACGAAGAAAATACCTGGGCGTGAACGCCACCGATCGTCGAATCAGACGCATCGAAGAGAAATTGGATTCTATTCAAGCGACCCTCAATGAGCAGGAAATTGAGGGCCTCAAGAAGTACGCATCGGATGGTGGATTAGTATTGCTAGGCTTTGCTCTAGCCTTCTATTCTTTTGGAAATCAATTTGCCATGCAATTCTTACTCTGCTTTTTTGGGGGGTTTGGCTTGATTGTAGTGGGCATCTTCATACCCAGAATAATGAAGTGGAATAAACGGAGAATGAAAAGGAAAACGGGATAAGAGTTTAATACGCTGGCATCTCGGCCACGATGCAAGCGATCTCCGTGAACGCCTCCGCCCTGGCCGTGTGTCCGCATGTTTCCGCCACGTTGGCGCGGGACCGCAAGAGCTCGACGACACGGCACCTAAAGGCCTCTGCCTCTCCTAGCCTGCCCCTGAGCCCGTTCTGGCCCCCACGGGCATAGGAAGGGCATCGTTGCCTAGACTGGCCCGTCCCGTCCTGGTCCGAGCCGTCCTCCTCGATCATCTTAATCACGCTCCAGCTTCACGGTTTTCTTTGCCAGTTCGCGCTCATTGCCGTCATCGGTCCCGGTCTCCGGCTCCAGGTCCTCGGACCGCCGAATCTTGAACTCGAATTCAACTACCCCACTCCTCTTCTCCCCGTCCAGATGCCTGATCTCAAACCCAGTCATGTCCTCAACTCATGCGGTAGCAATATTTGCTACCAAGTAGGCAATGGTAGTAGTAGGTATTAGTAAGCTATGGTGTCATGGAGTATGCTATGTCATCAAAGAAACCGGAAGTCAAGCCCAAAGAGAAAATCTCGGTCAGTCTAGACGAGGATATCATTACCTATCTGGACGATATGGTTGAGGATAGGACGTTCAGTTCCAGGTCCCACGGTATCGAACTATGCGTTGATAGGTATAGAAAGGCAAAAAAGAATGAATGAGAGCTCACACTTATTGAGCGAATATAGATAAGAAGAACGAGAAAGTGGTTTTAGTGGACTACCGTGGCCACTAACTCCCATGCCGATTCTGGGACCACGGAGTAATCTCCAGGTTCCCCCGGCCACGATCTCAACACCGCCATTCTCCCCTCACGAGCCTCACAAGCAACGGCCTTTTCTCGATTTACCACCCTTGTTAGGACCTGGCAGAGCGTTCCTTCGATCATCGTTCCATTGTGGTTCCATACACGGTGTGGCTGTTTCACGGTCATTTTTGTCCCTCCAATCGAATTCCTTTTGATGCTGCTTTAATAGCGCCTCGGATGTCCTCGGCGTTGAGCCTGGACCTGGGCGAAATTCCTTGAATATTCCTCGCTTCGTTCTCAGCCCTTAGGATATCGTGAGCTCTTGTTGCTAGGTCCTCAGCATAAGAATCAAGGTGGAATGCCAGGAACGCTGCCGCCTCGGTGGACACCATGAACTCACCATTTACCAGATAGCCCTTGGCCGTCTCGACTTTGATGCTCATCTCTTCACCCCAGTCTCTTTAAATGGTAGCATTTATTGCCACCGAGTAGGTGATGACGATATTAATTATATAATGACTACTGGATTAAATGAACTAGTTCAAATGAGTGAGAACAGCCAGATATTGCACTAGACAACCATGGGTTAACAACCAGTAAAGGTTCGCTCGTTATAAGTTTAGCTATTACCTTTACATGATGACCATCTAGGGTCATGTCTAATAATAGACATCTAAATTTCGATTTCCGTAGTTACCTTTATATGCGTAAATGGTAAGTTAGCTTATTTGAGAGCGGAATTATTACATTCTGCACCCACAAGGAATAGGCAATCAGATTTTAGGATAAAGGAACGGGATGCACACGACAAAGAATTCGATTTTAGCGAAAGTGCTAGACTTTCTAGAGGTTTTCCATGTCAATTTCTGAAGTTGTTTACAGTGATGGTTCGTCCATCCGCCGCCTCCGCTGCACGATCTCGGGCCGGGATACAATGGGGTTCCTGATCTGCGAGACCGAGCACCAAACCATATTGATACCGCCTGAGAAGGTCCAACGCATCGAACAATCCAGGGAGGATTAACCTTGGCAGAAGGTGATTTCGAGCTGGTGATAACTCACGGCGCCGGGACGCTCACGATGACCCAGGCATCGAACAATAAGGTTCTGAGCAGGTCCTGGGAATGGAACGAGAACAAGCCTAAGACGGTGACGCTGAAACTCGACAATGAGCAAGTAGCAGCTAGGAACCTATTGTCCTCATCGTGTGCTCTCTGGACCTCCGGCACCGGTGCCATGGACATCGGGGACTACTTGGACCTCTACCTTTACACGACAGCAGCACCAACCACGAGAAAGAAGGTATTCCATGGAACTATCGCTTCGATAGTACCCCACGATGATTTCACCGTCGACGTGGTGGCGGTCGATAGGCTGGCGGCGTATCAGGGTATTGGTAAGTCCATAGTGAAGACATACTTCGCCAACTATCTGGACCGCGAAGTTCGTCCCAACGATCTAGATGCAGTCGGGCGGAACCGGATAACTGGCGTGAACTACGCAAACATGCTAATGCCGATGTCCGCCGTTGAGTTCGCCGCCAGCGACGCGGTCTTTATGACCGGAAGCTCACGCAGCGGAAACGATCCATCTTTCCAGTTCAATACTGAGGAATTCGCCCAGGCGTTCATTGCTCAGCAGAGCGGCCTGGTGGGTCTGGAATTCTTCTACAATCCCGGCATTTATTACAACATAAACATGAGGATCGGCATCCAGGCCGACAGCAGCGGGGCTCCGGATGGCAATTTCCTTTGGTACGTCGACCAGACCCTCGCCAACGGATCCAATAATAATTGGTACGCCGACATGTTCGATTTCAGGGAGGCCAACCTAGCGCCGCTCTCGTTGAATGTAGGCCAGAAGTACTGGATCGTAATTCATTATTTGTCAAGCTCCGGAGGCGGAGCCGGCAACCTCATAGGGACAGATGACGGCGGGAACTACTCTGCGTTCAACTTCTACCTACGCCGGCCCATTGGCGGCGGGGCCTGGTCCACTGTATCGAACAAGAACATTTTCCTTAAACTCTATACGGTCGAATACTCCACCATCGACCCAGGCCATTATGTTTATGATGCATCAGCTCAGACGATCACCCTAACCTCGCTTGATTCGGTCTTTGACCAAAAAGTAATGGCCATACCTCCCAGGAGAGGGCGCATATCTGGATACTACGGCCTGAAAAACATCAAAGATGTTTTGACCAGCATTCTTGCCCTGGGCCCGGTGGCGGCCAGTTCAGTTGGAGCGGACAGCACCAGGCAGATCAACCTTTACCGCACCAAGGGCAATTACCTGAATGAGTGCCTGGAGGAATTAGTAGATATACGCGAGACCTCTGGCAACTGGTCTGGAAGCCAGAAAACGCTTATCCACGGCAATGACGCGGGGGCGGATTGCATCTATGTCTACAGACGCAAGAACCTGGCGGACGCGAGCTCCAGGACCTTCAGCTATGCGCCTGACACGGCCACGAAGGATGAACAGCGCATCATCTCATTCACGCCATCTAAGGTCATCAAGGGACGTCCCTGCTCCATCACAGTAACCGGCCAGAGCGATTCGGGAGAGCCCGTTATCGTCACCGTGAGCGATAAGAACACGAGCGGCGGCGGGTACTCGGCCAAGTCTGGCATCCTCTTGGAGGATTCGATTACGGACAATGGTCTCAAAACCTTTTTAGATTGTGCGGCGGCAGGCTATGCAAAGCTAGACTCCATATCTCGCGATCAGTGGGAAGGCGTTCTAGTTGTCGATGGTGTGTTCCCCGACATGGTGGACCTTTCTAACGTGTCGAGCACATATGGAAGTGGCCAGATTATAACCCTGAACTATTCGCCCTACGGTATCTCCAACCAGAAATTCAAAGTCAAAGGCGTTAGGGTGGGCAACTCTGATGATGGGTTCGTAACTGAACTCACAATTAGCAACCTAGGCCCCCTCATCAACAACCCGTTCTCCGATGTCTCGGCCAGGGCGTTACTGAGCGAGTCGTTCCAGAGTCCCACGGATGGACAGGCCAACTCGTACATTGTGGCCAGCTCGCCTAATGTAGTTACCCTCCCTAGCCCAGTCTGGATGGAGCTTCAGACCAGCTATGGAAGCGGCATCTGGGAGACAACCAGGCCAGTATGTCAGATAACTACGAATGATAATTACAACCAGAAGGTCGTTCACGCAGAATTCCCGGCCAGCTCTGGATATTGTCAAGATGGCTCGCCGGTAGGCTGTTTGACGCTCTATAATGCCGCCGTGGGCGGAGCGGCAGTGGATCATATCGATCTGTCCGCGGCTCAGGCCCTCTACAAATGGAAGTCTGGCCGAGTTGTGGTCGATTACGTGATGCCCATCGCTTAAGGTGAAAATATGACACAATGCAAATTCTATGAACGTGGCCACCAGTGCGGGAAAGATACACTAGCGGGCGAGGAACTCTGTATCGAACATTCCACCAACCCCGAGGTCATGAGGCGGCGCATCGTGGCCCTTGAAAATCAGATGAACGACATCAGAAGGATCATCATCGGACGGTAAGCAGATGTACGAACCAAGCACCGTGGAAGTTTTAGATCACGTTCTAAAGAACGAAGGCAAGTTCAAGAGTGTGGACGATGCCAAAGAGAATCTCATCGAAAAGGAGCTCGCTCGGCTCAAGGCAGAGGCCGAAGCGAAGGCAAGACGCGAAGAGGCCCGGAGAGTGGCCAAGACCAAGGCGCTCGATCAGTTCATCGATGAACACCTGAACAAAACCCTATTCCTTCACATAGACCACGTCAGGATCAAGAGGCTCAAGGGCGAACCGTTGTGCTCGGCCGGGAAGCCCGTTCCTAGGGCCGTGGGTGCCCTCAGGGAGATAGCCGAGAACATGATGGCCGGAAGGGTTGTCAGCGCCCCCCTGAGCAGGCTGGACGTCGTGCGATGTCCCTGTGGAAGCAATCATGCGGTCCTCGTGCAGGCGATCGCGGGTGATTGAGATGAGCATAAACGTAGAAGCCACCTGCGAGGCTATGGCCATCCTCCAGGACACCAACGAATATCGGCGGCTCAGACTTGACATTCTCAATGATGTCCGCAATCTCCCCGAGCTCGCACGTATGGCAGATCTCAATCGTGAGCTCACGGTCAAATTGTCCCAAGTGGACCGGCTTCAAAGGGAATTGCAGCACACCCTGGCGAAGCAGCAAGCTAAGATGAGACAAATGGAGGAACAATATGGTCCAGTCGTCAAGAGGTTGTAACATGGCCGATGACCCCAAGGACCCGAGCGCCCTCATGGACAATCTCCTGACCACCCACCGCCAGGATATTCTAGATGATATTCGGCAGATGGACGAGATCAAGGCCATATTCAAGCTCAAGGCCGAGCTCGACGAGGCACTCACCGAAGTAAGGACCTTGCAGCGTTTCCTTGAGAAACAGATTATCGCTCAGAAGGCGTCCATCCGCACACTCACGGACCAGCAGGCCACTGCCAGGCGGGGGAAGAAGTGAGATGATGTCTCCCCCACCCATTACTAAAGTAACCAAGAAGTGCAGCCATCAGGGCGAGAAGGGACGCTGTGACGCCTACGCCATGCATGGGCAGGAATTCTGCTATTGGCATTCCCCCGACTACCTTGTAATGGCCAAGCGGTTAGATGCGTCCATGCGCGGTGGGAAGGGCAACGCCGTATCGGGGTTCAAAGGATGGGAGGCTATCGAGATCAGGGGGGCCGACGATCTAAAAAGTATCGTGGCGGCGACCATCAACGCAGTCCTAAGCGGAAAGGTCCATCCTACCGTTGGGAACTCCATTGCTGGCCTCGTCTCACAGTATGGAAAGCTCATAGAACTCTCGGATTTTGACCAGCGGTTGAAGAATGTTGAGGAAGTGATTAAAAATGGAAAATGCTAGACTGGCCCGAATCGAGGAGAAGATTGGTAGTGCGTCAGATGAATACTGCTTCTCTTTCTTTGAAGCGGACAAGACCCCATCAGAAGATGGCGGGAACTGTCCCATAACCGACGCGCCCAGGGTCCTCCTCAGCTGCCTGGAGTGCAGGTCCCGTAAGTCGATTGTTATGATCTTCAATGACGTGGAAACGTGATCACTCTTACTAGGCTGGCTGAACGAGTTGAAGCCAGCATCTTCAGGCCGTGGTTCCGGTCGGTAGGTTCAAACGACTTCCTTCCCAAGCGAGGTACGCCTGGGCGGGAGCGGGTCCGTTCTCCCCGCTCTCGAACAATCTTTCCACCCTGGCTCGGCATCTCATTGAAAGAGGGTCCAAATGGGCGAGAAAAATGGGCCTTGAAATGAGAGGTAAAAAAAGATATTCGCACGTAGGCAATGAGCTGGCTACCTCATCGGGCCGGGCACTTTCGGAAGACCCCGTATGTCAGTTAAAATACCCAATCAGAATGGGGTCGATGGAATGAACCGGATAATAATGCGGGGAGAGTTTCCTCATGCGGTCATTCCTGGCATCATCTCTAATTACTTAATTCGAGTTCCCGTATCAATAAGCTATCACATCGATAGCAAAATCACAGTATCTGGATAGAATAAAGGCCCGCGAAAAGGTTCGAGGCCAACCCTCGGACCTCGCGAACGGGGCAAACACTATTGAAACCCCCACGGCCAGGAAGAGGGCAACCGGCAAAAGTCCGCCCTCTAGCTGGACACCAAGCCACTAGGATGGTGCAAACACGACAAAGCACAACGAACAACTTGAATCTTTCGGAAAGGAGCGCATGAGCACTGCAATTGTGCTTATTGGGCCCTATGCCGAAACTACACAGATTTTGAACGACCTAGAATCCCAGCTCCCGCAATCGGTCCGGATCGCCTATAGGCGGACTCACCCTGGTAAGCTGATCGTTAAGCTCGAAGGCGAGCAGTAAGGCTGGAGGGATGGGATGTTACATCCAGAACTGTCAGAAGTAGCGGACGCTATCCCTGCCATTGAAAGAATCATACCGTGGGGGGAGGGCCGTCTTTGAAACCCCTGAACAAAGAAGAGCAGAAGATCGCCTTACTAGGTTACGATATACAAGGTGCAGAACCATACCAGTGCGATAATGGAGAGCTGGGGGTGGCCACCGTTGCGATGAACGGCTCTCTCAAGTTGCGCTCCATATCAGATTGGAAATCTGTTGATGATAAGCTGGGGGAATATCTAGAGAGCAAATTCCAAAAGGTATTCTGGTATCTCCCAGATGAACCTAACCTAGCGGAGGACGATCCCGACCTATATACGGATATAATCCGCTGTGTAAGCCAATACATTGATTTTGGTAACGATAACACGGCCCCCGTTCTCGCTTCCTGGCTGATCGGCTCCTACTTCCCTTATGAGCTGCATAAGTCGCCATTGCTGTGGATATTTGGGCCGCCCGGATCAGGCAAGGGTAACGTTCTGGATGAGGTCAAGCTTCTAGGGTATAGGGGATTTAAGTTCACGAGGCCGACCCCGGCAGTCCTCTACCGCCTTGCCGATTGGTTCACTCCGACTATGGCGATAGATGAGCTGCAGGACCTGGACAAAGAAACTCTTGGCAGCACGTGGAATGTCCTAAAATGCGCCTATGATGGGACCCCCATTGCCCGTTGCAATAATGACAACTCGGACCTTGATTTCTTCCAGACGCGGGCATTTATGGCCTTTGCGACAAAGATCACTGTACCCCCGCAGGACGTTCAGGAGCGTTCGATAATGGTCGGGATGAAGAAGGCCACAATGGACATTCCAGCCCCATTGGAGGATCGAATCCACAGGGAACTCCGGACTCGCCTTTTCGCCCTAAGGCTTCGACTTCGTTCTGAGCCCAATAAGATCGCCTATTGGAACCAGGAGGCCGATAGTGCCAGCCAGAAGGAGTATTGCCACGGCGAGGCCGTTACAAAGCTCATAGGCCGTCCTAGAGATATGGCCCGGTCCTTACTATTCCCCGCCCTGATGTTCAATGACCCGGACCCTATTTTCGAGATGGTCCTAGAGGGGGAATACGTCGCAGCTCAGGAGATGAGGGATTCTTTCATGGCCACTGTCCAATATAGCATAGAGGAAGCATGGAAGATTTCAGCGGGCAAGGTTTGGATAGAAACGGTAAAGGAGAACGTTGTCAACCTGTTAAGGGAGAAGGGCGATTATGACGAAAAGCGCGAGCTGAAAACCAGGGCTATCACCACGACAGTTACAACACTGAACTACATGATCGAGCGAGGGTCT
Organism: uncultured Methanomassiliicoccaceae archaeon; assembly: GCA_964477865.1. Lineage (GTDB taxonomy): Archaea > Thermoplasmatota > Thermoplasmata > Methanomassiliicoccales > Methanomassiliicoccaceae > UBA6. The sequence goes on from CAYZEV010000040.1 coordinate 18,770, forward strand.
GGAAACAAACCCTACATAAGCATCGCGTCGAAGAAAAATATCGAGGCTTATCAAAAGAACTGTGCTTCTTTTTCGCGGGGTGAACACCTTGCAGCTTAACTTTTTTAACCATCTTAACTTTGTTTTAACTGGGGTGCCAGATGCTCCAAAGTTAAAATCAGTTAACATTGTGAGGGAGGGGGCGAGCGAGCGAGGTTTAAATCCTAGACATATCAATTATCCTCTGAGGAATTAAAATGCCCACCAAAACCCGTGTTTGGCGGGGCATCTTAGGGAGATACCTCAAGGACTGCGAAGAGCGACAGATGGGCGAGGAAAGCGTGAAGGGGTACAAGCGCCACCTTGTCCGGATATTCGAGGATTTAGAAAGTGCAGGACGAAACACCCACCCGAGCAAAGTTACTCGGGAGGATATAGCGTTCCTGATGGGCAGATGGAAAGGCGAGGTCTCTTATCGGAGCAACCGCGCGACCATACTAAACAACTTCCTGCAATGGAACGGAAACCCCGTAGTGAAGAACATGAACCTGAGATGGCCAAAGAGCTCCAGACCCAATGCGGACTGGCTTGAACCCGAACAGGCCGAGGCCTTGAAGGTACAGCTAGAAAGCCCCTTGGAGCGCCTGGTGATACACTTGGAGCTCGATCTAGGGTTAAGGCGGGTCGAGCTCATACGTCTCAAGCTTGGAGATGTCGGGACCAAGTTTGTTAAAGTGCTTGGTAAGGGGAGAATGGGTGGAAAACCCCGCAAGGTTCCCACTATACTGAAGCTCACCGAGCGGATTCTGGCCGACTACATGAACTGGAGGCAGGAGCAGATCATGGAGATGTATCAACGTTTTCCTGAGTATAGGGAACCGAGTAGCCTGATAATCGTCCGCCATCGCGGAGTGATGAAGGGTGCCGGTAGGACCGCGATAACCAACCTTGTTAGGAGGATATCCACCAAGGCTGGGTTGAAGTTTACCGGTCACACTCTACGCCGGACCTATGGCCGAACTCTTTGGATGGCCGGTGTAAAGCTGGAAACAATAAAAGAACTACTCGGCCACGAAGACACCAAGACAACACTGCTATATCTCGGGATCAACAGCGAGGACCTTGAGGACGCCATGGTCTTGGTGACAAAATATAAGGAAAACCTCTTATGCCCTCCCCAAGGCATCTTTTCCCCTTAGCCAGCTAGTTTTGGAAACTATAGACCTATTTAGTCTTTCCTAGAAATGGAAAAACAACCTGAGATTATGACAATCGAGCCAGAAAATTCTAATTCGTTACGCAGTTGCTGGCAGATGAAAATTTCGGAACGACCGAATATGGCACGAGCCACAATAATAATGGTAACATAATAAAACAGCAGATATCAAAAGCCCCCCCGGACAAGTAATATCTTACAGTAAGCCGTAATGAGTAGGGACATGATGCTCCTCGAGGATGAAGGAAAAAAGCTTCTCCGGGATTGCCACATCCCCGTACCTCGGGGCAGGACGATCACCGGTCCTGACCAAATGGCGGAGGGAAATTTGCCGGTCATGATCAAGGCCCTCGTTCCGACCGGGGGGAGGGGAAAGGCCGGAGGGGTGGCCCTGGCCTCTACCGCCGAGGAGTTCCAGCAGCAGGCCGGGCGGATCCTGCAGATGACCATCTCCGGACACCGCGTACGGTCCGTACTGGTGGAGGAGGTCCTGGGGATTTCCAGGGAGATGTACCTCAGCCTCCTGGTCGATCGGTCATTGGGAGTCCCCGCCATACTGGTGGCCGACCAGGGAGGAGTGGAAGTCGAATCCCTGCCCGAAGGGGCGGTCCACAAGTGGCCAGTGCACCCGTTCCTGGGCATCCAGGCCTACCAGTCCCGGGATGTGGCCGCGACCCTTGGCCTGATGGAATGGGAGAACACCGTTCATGATATGCTCGACCATCTCTGGGAATTGTTCGTGTCCATGGACTGCGAGCTTGTGGAGATCAACCCCCTGGTCCTGACCGGGGACGACGAGCTGGTGGCCGCGGATGCCAAGATCGTGATCAACGACGATGCCCTGTTCCGCCATTCCGAAGTGGCAGCCCATCGTGAAGGGGAAGATGAACTGGAGTCGGCCGCTCGTGATAATGGGATCGCCTTCGTCCGCTTGGACGGAGATGTAGGGGTGATCGCCAATGGGGCCGGCCTCACCATGGCCACGCTGGATGAGCTCGCTCTCAGCGGGCGAGCGGCAGGGGCCTTCATGGACCTGGGAGGGACCGATGATCCGGCCAAGGTGGAACTGGCCTTCGATATAATGGCCCGGTCCGGCCCTAATGTGATCCTTGTCAATATCTTTGGAGGGATCACCCGATGTGATACCGTGGCCGAGGGGGTGTTGCGAGCCCTAGGTCGCCAGGTCGGGGGCATCCCGGTCGTGGCCAGGATCCGAGGGGTAAATGAGGCCAAGGCCCGGGAGATGTTGCTCGCCGGAGGCATAGGGGCCCATATGTCCCTGGAGGACGCCGTTCGGGACGTGGTCCGGTTGGGAGGGAGCGCATGATCGTAGACGCCCAGACCCGTGTCATCGTCCAGGGAATAACCGGTCACCAGGGTCGATACCACACCCGGGCCATGCAGGAGTTCGGCACATCCATCGTCGCCGGGGTCACGCCGGGAAAGGGTGGCGAGCGTGTCGAAGGGGTACCTGTGCACAACTCGGTCAGGGAGGCGCTGGAGGCGGAGGAGGCCACCGCGTCGGTCATCTTCGTTCCCGCAGCAGCGGCCAAGGATAGCGCCCTGGAAGCGTTGGATGCCGGGATAGAGGTGGTGGTCCTGGTCACCGAACATGTGCCTGTCCATGATGCGATGGCCATTGTGCAATTCGCCAGGCTCAAGGGCGCGGTGGTCATAGGCCCCAATTGTCCAGGCCTCGCTGTGCCGGGCCGAACCAAGCTGGGCATCATGCCGAACCAGATATTCAAAGAAGGGAGCGTTGGCGTGGTGTCTCGCAGCGGCACCTTGACCTATGAGGTCGTGAGCTCATTGTCCGATGCTGATCTAGGCCAATCCACCTGCCTGGGCATTGGCGGGGACCCGATAGTGGGGACCTCCTTCGTGGATGCGCTGAAGCAGTTCGAGGAGGATGACCGCACCGATGAGGTCGTGCTCATCGGAGAGATCGGAGGGTCTGCCGAGGAGGAAGCGGCCGAGTTCATACGAACCCGCATGGGGAAGCCAGTGGTGGCATATATCGCCGGTCGCACCGCTCCGGTGGGAAAGCGGATGGGTCACGCCGGGGCCATCGTTTCGAGGGGAAAGGGGACGGCCAAGAGCAAGATCGAGGCTTTGGAGCTAGCCGGGGCCTCGGTGGCTTTCCGGTCTTCTGAGATCCCCTCGCTAGTCCAAAAAAGTCGTCGGCTCTAGCCCCTCTATTATACTAGTATCATAAACGGCGGGATCGGCACCTAGCTAGACGATCTCGACAAGAATAGTATTATGACAGAGTACCTTCCTACACGTATTCCCGCCAGCCCTGAGACCCAGATGGGGCCTCAGGGAATATATGGTGGTAAACAGTTAAGGAAATGCTTAAATACAATAGCGACTTAGCTGGAAAAGCCCGAAACGCAAGGAATGTCTCGGGCATAGGCAGTGACCTATGTGACTGGCATGTCTCGGAAACGAGGCATGTTGGGAGAAAACTCCTACAAAAGGCTTATATACAATAAGCGCTTAGGTGGGAGAGCCCGGAACCAAAATGGCTTCGGGCGATAGGAACTGTCGCGAAGACAACCTATATATAGCCCTTCGAACATGAAGGGAAGCTTCGGTCGAAGCAAATAATTCGACCAAATATCACTCTGATGCACCCGGAAAGGCAACCTCTCCGGGGAAGTGGTGGAGAGCGAGGAGATTAAGGAAGAGATTCCCTCGTTTGATGATTACCGATCATATGCAAATCGGACGTGTGTTAAGCCGACACAAATTAGCGGTATGCTACGTCGTATGGGGAATGGCTCGGCTCAAGCGCCGATGAAGGTCGTGTCAAGCTGCGATATGCACCGGGTAGTTGCAAGAAGACTATGATCCGGTGACCGCCGAATGGGACTTCCTATTCTTCGGAATGTTGAGTAATCAACGGGAACGCGGGGGATTGAAACATCTTAGTACCCGCAGGAAAAGAAATCACCGAGATGCCGTCAGTAAAGGCGATCGAACGCGGCACAGAGCAAACCGAATCCCTTTTAGAAATATTAGGGAAATGTGGTGTTGTGGACCCAGATACATCTTCACTGGTCAACCCGAAAATGCCTGGAAAGGCATACCAAAGTGGGTGACAGTCCTTTAGGGGTAAGCCAGAAAGATGAGTTTTGGTGTTCCGGAGTAACGTGCATTGGATATTGCGCGTGAAGCTGGGGAACATTCATCTCCAACTCTAAATACGTCTTGAGACCGATAGTGCAGTAGTAACGCGAGTGAAAGCTGAAAAGTACCCTTGACGGGAGGTTAAAAGAGCCTGAAACCATCCGACTATAACCAGACATGGCGTAAAAGCAAAGAAACTCATAAAAGAGTGGAGCAGCGTTGTGTTATCCGTTTTGAATAACGGGCCAGCGAGTTCTGATTAGTGGCGAGACTAAGGTATTGAATACCGGAGTCGCAGGGAAACCAACAAGCACGCAACACCGCAAGGTGCGAGGTGCGAGGTGCGCTCGCCTGGAGTCACTAGTGGGATACCCGAAGCCAGTTGATCTATGCGTGGGCAGGTTGAAGCCCCTCGAAAGGGGGGTGGAGGACCGAACGGGTAATGATGTGCAAATCTTTCCGATGACCTGCGTATAGGGGTGAAAGGCCAATCTAAACTGGAAATAGCTGGTTCCTCTCGAAACTTCTCGCAGGAAGACCTCAGCCGAGATAGATTGTGAGGTAGAGCGACCAATTAGGGGCTTAGGCCGGGAAACCGGTCGGCTCTTTGTTGAACTCCGAACTTGCGATCGTCGTAGACGCTGGGATTGAGGGCCTCTGGGGTAAGCTTGGGGTCCATAAGGAAATGAATCCAGCCTAGGGTTAAGGTCCCTAAATGCCGGCTAAGTGAAACATGAAACTGCGTCCGCAGTCTCAGACAACCGGGAGGTGGGCTTAGAAGCAGCCACCCTTTAAAGAAAGCGTAACAGCTCACCGGTCGAGATTGTGGGCCAGGAAGATGGACGGGTCTAAAGCCGGTTACCGATACCTTAGAGCACCGAAAGGTGATCTGGTAGAGAGGTGAAGTGCATGGGTAGAAGTTTGGCCGTGAGGTCAAGTGGACCGTGCTCTTATATGGATGCTGGTAGGAGTAGCAGCAAAGAACGGTGAGAATCCGTTCCGCCGTAGGGGCCAGGGTTCCTCGGCAATGTTCGTCAGCCGAGGGTTAGCCG
>CAYZEV010000041.1:0-23772 GCA_964477865.1 uncultured Methanomassiliicoccaceae archaeon
GAAAGAGAGCGACGCGGCCCTGTTCGGGGCGATAACCTCCCCCACGTCCTACGACGCCTCCTATCGTTCTCCGCTCCTTTTTCTCAGGAAGACCTTCGACCTGTATGCCAACATCCGTCCGGTGAGACGGCTTCATCCCGCCATTGGCCTGGTGGACCTGGACGTGGTCATCGTCAGGGAGAACACCGAGGGCATGTACACCGGGGTGGAGCGGGAAGTCCCGGACGGGATCATAACCGAGCGCAAGGTCACCAGGAAGGCCTGCCAACGAATCGTGGACAAAGGGATCGAGATCTGTCGTAAGGATGGTCGGAAGAGCATCACCTGCGTGCACAAATCCAATGTCCTGCGCCGTTCCGACGGACTGTTCCGCGAGGTGTTCTGGGAACGGGTCAAGGGGAGCGGACCGGAAGGCCGGGAACTGCTGGTCGACGCCGCCGCGGCCGCCCTGGTGCTCCAGCCGAAGAAACTGGACTGCCTGGTGACCCTGAACCTCTATGGTGACATCCTGTCGGACGAGGCCGCTGCTCTGGTCGGAGGGCTGGGCTTTGCACCCTCGGTGAACATGGGGGAGAGCTTCGCCCTTTTCGAACCGACCCATGGTTCCGCGCCGGACATCGCCGGGCAGGACCGGGCCAACCCCGTGGCGGCCATCCTCTCGGCGGCCATGATGCTCCGCTACCTGGGCATGGACCACAAGGCCGAACGCGTGGAGGGAGCGGTCCCCCAAGCGTTGGGCATGGGCATCCGCACCAGGGACGCAGGTGGTGAGCTGGGGACCAAGGAGTTCACGAGGAAGTTCCTCGAGGTCCTCTCCACCTTCTGATGTGACTGACCACCGGCAGCCCGGAAGCAAAGGTGGTAAGCCTGGCCACCTCCCAGTCCATGAACGTCCGGAGGGATGTGTTCCCGGTCTCACCCAGGTAGTCCTGGCGTTCCAGGTGCAGCAGCCCGAGGGTCAATGCTATGAGCAGCCCGATCTCGAACGGGGAGAAGATGCCGAGATAGTATATCTGGACATAGTCCATGGTCAAATGGAGCCCCCAGGCCAATAGGGGGATCATCCACCGCGATATCAGGACCACCGGTGCCACGAACAATATGCCCTCCGGACTATGCAGGAGGCTCTTCCATTGGATGTCCGAGGCCAGGGCGGCGTTGACGTTCAGGGCGTTCGACCAGCCCTCCCTCATTAGGAAGTCGACCATCCCAAAAAGGTGGTCGAAATCGATGAACACCCCGAACAGCAGGGTTGCAAAGGCAGCATTGCGGTCCAGGCCGAAAAACCTGATGAGAAGTACGGCAAGGACCAGGTGGGTCAGGGCGATCATTGGCCCCGCTCCTACCCTGGGGCATTTTAAGAACGTTGGTAACTGGATATCATTTAAGATAATTGGCCTGGCGGGGGAGGATATTCGGATGGACCGATTTATATTCCGATCAGCTTTGTTCTTAAATACCAGTGGTTTTACTATTGAACTCAGGTCTGGATGAAGAACGGATCAAAGATCGTTTTAATGTCAAATAGAGAGCCTTACATTCACGAAAGGGGCAAAAGGGGGATCAGGTGCAAGGTACCGACCGGAGGACTGGTGTCAGCCCTGGAGCCCGTGATGCAGGCCACCAAGGGGACCTGGATCGCCTGGGGGAGCGGCAGCGCGGACATGGAGGTGAGCGACCAGGCAGGAAGGGTCATGGTACCCCCGGAATGTCCCAAATATACCCTCAGAAGGGTCTGGTTATCGACCAAGGAAGTGGCCGACTATTACTATGGGTTCTGCAATCGGATCATCTGGCCAGTATGCCATATGTTCCAAGAGAACGCCCAGTTCGATCGCGATTACTGGGAGACCTACAAGAAGGTCAATGATAAATTTGCAGCGGCCGCGGTGGATGAGATGAACGACGGGGATAACCTATGGATCCAGGACGTCCATTACTGCCTTGTTCCGGCCAAGGTGCGGGAGCAGATGCCCCATGCCAACATTGCCCTGTTCTGGCACATTCCCTTCCCGGCGGTGGAGACGTTCTCCTGCATCCCTTGGCGCAGGGAGCTTATGAAGGGGATGCTGGGCGCCGATCTGCTGGGCTTTCACACCCTTACCTATTCCAACAACTTCCTCAGCTCCATCAGGAAGGAGTATCCAGAGGCCACGGTCACCGATTCGGCGATCGAGCTGAATGGTCATGTCACCCGGGTGAGAACCTTCCCCATCGGCATCGATTACCAGAACTACCGGGCGATGAGCGAGACAGAGACCATAAAGAAGAGGGCGGTCCGCCTCAGGCGCAAGATGGGCATCGAACATCTGCTGCTGGGAGTCGACCGCCTGGACTATACCAAAGGGATCTTGAACCGATTCCTGGCCTTCGAGAGGTTCCTGGAGATCAATCCCAAGTATCAGGGAAAGGTCTCGTTCATACAAGTGGCCTCGCCGACCCGCTCGGTCATTTCCGAGTACCGGGACATGAAGAGGCAGATCGAGGAGACCGTGGGCCGGGTGAACGGCCGGTTCCAGCTCCCCCACTGGACGCCCATCATTTACATGAACCGCCAAATCCCGGGGGACGATCTGATCGTATTGTACACGGTGGCGGACGTGGCCATGATCACCCCCGTGGTCGACGGCATGAACCTGGTGGCCAAGGAGTATGTCTCGGTCAATGAGAACGGAGTACTGATCCTGAGCGAGTTCGCCGGGGCCAGCGAGGAGATGAAGGAGGCCCTAATCGTCAATCCGTACGACGTGGAGATGACCGCCGCGGCCATCCTTAAGGCCCTTACCATGACCTCGGAGGAAAAACAGAGGCACATACAAGCCCTCCGGGCGGTGGTAAAGGCGCATGACATCTTCTGGTGGCTGGACGCTTTCCTGACGGAGTGGGGCGTCGATGCGAAGATCACCCGCATCAATAGCTGCTAAAATTGCAGAGGCCCCCTGCCGCCTCATCATGCTGGACCATGATGGCACCCTCGGCCCCATCGTTCAACGGCCCAGCGAGGTGACCGTCGCCGAAGGCACGCTCGATCTGATGGAAAGGCTCTCCGCCATCCCCGGACGGCCGTGGCCATCATCGGCGGCCCGGCCTAGAGGGAACTTGGGGGGGGCGTTTGAGCGAGACTTCTTTGGGAAAACGGGGCGAGGAGGCCGCAATAGTTATAATCGCCTCGCCCATACTCGCGTAGGGTTGACGTCAGCCAGCCCATTGTCGTCCGTACCTCGCCAGAGGCGTCCTTCGGGGAACCGCCCGTCAAGCGAAAACTGGAACGACAAGCTTACTGAGTCAGCAGGGAGTTGCTGACAGGCCCATCGGGACCTTGGGAGTTACCATCATGTCCGAATCAACCGACCGTACCGCCTATTGTGGCCTTTATTGCGGGGAATGCATTCCCCGTGACAAGAGAGTATTTCAGGCCGTGGAGGAACTAAAGAAGGCGCTGGACGAAGTACAGTTCGACCAGTACGCATACCTGCGTGCCCAGGCCAACGGAAAGCTGTTGGACTTTCCGATTTTCATAAGGGTCCTTGACGAGATCGAAGGGATCGAGTGCCGGGGACCCTGCGCCGCGGGCGGCGGCAAGAAGGTCTGCATCATCCGCGACTGCGTCAAGATCAAAGGCTACCGCGGCTGCTGGGAATGCGAGGAGAGCACTGGCTGTACGAAACTGGCCGCGCTGAAGAGGTTCCATGGGAAGACCATCGAACACAACCACAATATGATCCGCCAATATGGCCTCGAGGACTGGTCAGACAAGAGGGCCAAGCACTACCCGTGGCGGTAGACGGTAGCGGTGACGGTACCGGGAGCACCGCCAAGAACATCATTCCAATACGGTTCCGGCCAATATCTGGCCAGAACATTCATCTTCTCTTTATTTCGATCCAACAATGAGTTCCACGTTCTTGCACCGAGTCAGCACTTGGAACTTGGACAGCGTTTTGGGCAGCCTGAGCAGCTCGACGTTTTTTATCTCCTTGATATGCTCCTTGAAAGTGGACCAATCGACCGTATCGTCGAAGTCCAGCATTTCGATGTTGTCAAGTGTTACCGGGGCCTCCAATGATTCGAGGTCGATCTTCGATACGCTAAGCACCTCCAAGTCCCCTACCTTGAAACCTGGTTGTGCGGAGTCCTCGATCACGGAACGCATGGCCATGGTGGTCAGCTCCCCGATGGGCATCCCACGCTTCTTGGCCTCCGCGGCGAATTGGGCATAGGTCTCGTCATCGATCCCCCTAATGGTCACATCGGTCATGGGAATTGTTCCTCCGGGCACTTGCCGTGCCTTGGTTAAGTTCTTTGAAGATAAAAAAACCACCAATGATCATCATGACCAAGGGCATGGCGGAATACCAGGGCAAAGCGAACCCCAGGACCGCCAATAGCCATAGCGACCCGGTAATCCATAGCAAGGAGCCTAAGGCCACCATAGGCCATCTGGATGGTCGACCTGCCTTGTTATTTCCTTCGGTCCGAGGTCGACCATGGTAGGAAGGCTCCTCCCGTAGCAACGCCCTTTCGGGGTCGAGACCATCGTGTCTTCCCGGTCGTCCCGCTCCGGACCTACCGGCCTGGAATCCTTGGACATCGTGCTGGCAGGGACTTATCGGCATATATGTCATCAAAAGCACCACTAGCACCATATTCAACATTGTAATATTTGATTATTTCCATAACGGCCCATCAGACCGACAGTGGCTGATGAAAATGAGGGCGATCGATCAGGTGATTAATGGGCGATAAAATAAAGGGGAACCGATCCTGCCATGAATAATTAGAAAAACCGGCTAGGACGGATTGCCATTGGATGCAGGTTGGCCGGCTTGCACCGGCCTCAGACCCTGCTTATTTCTTCTTAGGCTTCTTACGCGGAATTACACGCTTTCTCTGCATCTCACCGTGAACATCTTCCATATGCTCACCGAGCTCATCAATGGTCTCGAAATTGGCGCCGCACTTCTCGCACTCTGTTTTGATTTTGTCAGTCATGTATACATCTCGTTCGATTTATCTGCCAAGGTTATGCGCGCCGATCGATTGGCATGCTGGATATGTGCCGACGGCGCGTTCAGGCAAGCTCTCCATTATGTCCCTTCAGATATAAATCCTTGCAAAACAGTCCTGTATGGAAAAACGTAGGGATTTGCATTTTTTCTGTGGACTTCCTTCCGCTTGCGAGCACTAAGATCATCATGTTCGCCTTTGTCGGTCGGCCTTCCTCTTGATCAAATACATGTGTATAAATACCAGAAGGTCGTAGTCCATTTTTGTCTAGAAAAGTCCGCAAGGATCTTTCTGGGATATAACAAACAGTAGGTAGATTAGTAATGTACGGAAACAAGAGAGAGGGCGGCTACAGCCGCGAACCCCGTGAAATGCATGACGTAAAGTGCTCCGACTGTGGAGCTCAGACCCAGGTACCGTTCAAGCCGACCGAGGGAAGGCCGGTTTACTGCAGGGACTGCTTCCAGAAGCACAAGCCCAAGGACAGGTTCTAAACCTGTCCTCCCAAACAATTTTTTTCCATTCTTAACCGGCCCCTCGGGGCAATTAATTTCTCATCGACCATTGTTCTATCAAAATGCTACAAAGGGTGTAGCCATCGGCGCATTTGAGCCTCGTACGGCCACCAGTTCTGAGTTCGGTCAATCCCATGATGCTGGGTGACCTTCATTTTCAACCATCTGGCCCAAACGTTCAAGAGCCCTCGCGCCAAGGAATGAAGGTGTATGTCGAGCATCCTTTGATCAAGGCAAATTCGATCCAGAATCGAGGATACCAGCAGACCCTGGCCGATTCCTGTTTTTACTATTCGACCCTAGTGGTGCTGCCCACCGGCCTGGGGAAGACCGTCGTCGCCCTCCTGGTCATGGCGGAGACGCTGCATCGCCAGGGTGGAAAGGCCCTCTTCCTCGCGCCCACCAAGCCGCTGGTGGAGCAGCACGCCGCCTTCCTCAGGGACCACCTGGTCGGAAAGAGCGTGATACAGATGACCGGGGAGAAGGACCCAGAGACGAGAGGGTGGGAATGGTCTCATAACGACGTGATCGTGTCGACCCCCCAGGTCATCGCCAACGACCTGAGGAAAGGAAGGATCGATCTTCGGGACGTCCGGCTGGTGATCTTCGACGAGGCCCACCGCGCGGTGGGCCGGTATGCCTATGTGGCCATCGCCAATGCGCTCAAGGCCAGTACCTGCCGGGTGATCGGGATCACCGCGTCCCCCGGAGGGACCGGGGCCCGGATCAAGGCCGTATGCGACAACCTGAACGTTCGGAACATCGAGGTCAGGTCGGAGGACGATCCCGATGTGGTCGAGCACATCCACGACATAGGCCTGGAGCTGGTAACGGTAGACCTGCCTCCGAGAATGAGGGAGATCTCCGACCTATTGAGATCGATGTATGATACTTACACCGGCCAGCTCGTCAACATGGGTTTCCTGAGGGCCGAGGCCGCCAGCAGCGTCGGTTACGTCATCGAGATGAATAAATCCTTACGGATAAAGCTCCACACCCGGAAGAAGAACGGGTTCGTGTTCAAGGCCATGAGCCTGCAGGCCATGGCCATCAAGGTCGGTCACGCCATGGGGCTGGCGGAGACCCAGGGTCTGATCCCGCTGGCGAACTATCTGGAAAAGCTGAAGGCCGAGGCCCGGTCGAAAAGCGGTTCCAAGGCCTCTCGGAGGATTGTCTCAGCTCCCCAGTTCCTAGCGCTGGAGGCCCTCCTGGGCGAGATGGAAGAGGTCCATCCCAAGATGCCCGAGGTCGTGAGAATGGTCTCCTCCCAACTCCTAAGAAAACCGGATTCCAAGGTGATGATCTTCACGAACTACCGGGACTCCTGCGAGGCCGTATCTCGATGCCTGTCCGAGATCGAGGGGGCCAGGATCAGCAAGCTCATCGGTCAGACCTCGAGAGCGAACGATAAGGGGCAGAGACAGAGCGAACAGGTCGAGGTCCTATCCCGGCTTCGAAGGGGCGATATCAACACCATCGTGGCCACCTGTGTGGGCGAGGAGGGGCTGGACGTCGCCAACACCGACCTGGTCATCTTCTACGAGCCGGTACCGTCGGAGATACGTTCCATACAGCGGAGGGGGAGGACCGGTAGGTCCCGGCCGGGGCGGGTGGTGGTGCTGATCACCAAGGGCACCAGGGATGAACCGTCCCTTAGCAGCAGCACCCGCAAGGAGGAGGCCATGAAGAAACACCTCCTCAAGATCAAACAGGGCTGGAACGGCCTCAGGGGGGCCCGAGAGGAAGGCGAGACCGCCTGAGCCCTCGGGTCGTCTTCAGGGGTCCGATGGGGGGAGGTCACCAATTACCGTAGGTCCCGTGGTCCTTGGCCGCTTTGACCAGGGCCAGGATGTTGCCCGGAAGGGTGTAGGGGGGTGTCTCGCAGGCCGTGCCCAGGATGAAGCCGTTGGGGCTGTCCCGTCCTTCGATGATCTGTCTGCTGGCCTGGTCGTAGACCACCCTCGGGTTCGGGTTGATCATGATCCTGGTGTCGACCGAGCCCATGATGGTGGCGAGATTACCGAACTCCTTGACCACCTCACCTGTGGGAAAGACCTGTTGTCCCTTGTAACCGACATGGATGATGGTGAAGGGGGACCACATCAGTGTTTCTTTGAAAATCTTATAATCGGTCTCATGGTTCCCGCACATATGATAGAAGACCTGTGGGCCAGCGCCTTTGCGGAATGCTCCATCGACCAGCTTCTTCAGGTATCTCGCTGAGAACTCCTTGACCGCCTGGTCGCAAAAGATGTCATTGTTCCCTAGGACCGAGCCGGTGGATATCATGGCCGTCCCATACTTGTCGGCGATGACCTCCGCCCCGGTGATCGCCGTCTCGGTGTATTTCATTGTTAGAGCATGGGCCAGATCGGGCTCGCTCAACGTCCACATGATGAAGTTCTCCAGCCCGCAAAGCTGAGCGGCCGAGCCGGGCAGATCGGAGACCGAGGCCATGGGCAGGAACATCTGGGGCAGGTGTTCCTGGACATGGTCGTTGGCGCGGGTCAACTGCTGGAGGGTCCAGCCCCTCCTGATATCCTCTGCTCCTGGAACCTCGATGCGCTCCACGTCCTCCGGGCAGGAGACCGTAGATTCCTGGCAGGTCGGGGGCAGGACATCGGAATAACGGACCTTCGCCCCCAGCTCGGTGATCCAGGGAAGAGAAAAGTACCAGTGGGTGACGGGGAGGAGATCGTAAAGCTGTGAGGCATAGGCCACACAATGCGCTCCCAGCTCCGGGGTCCGGTAGAAATCACCGATGGTATGACCGCAGGCCACCGCGGCATGGGAGAGCATCATCGGGTCGACCGAGATGCGGTCATACTTGGTGCCCATGAACGGGCTAGCGAACCTCTTTCTCGAGTGCTCCAGCCACGCCTGGTCCATGGGTGGGAACAACTTGCTTATTTCCAGCGGTTCCATCGGCACCAAAGATGGTTACTGCCATCTTATACTCTATCCCGGTTTTTCACCGAGCTGGTCCGATCGCCCCAGCTGCGGTCCTTTCCTAGCACGGAGGGGTACGGCCGCTCTCAAGTGGCTTATATGGGGTAGAATGATTTCCTTTCATGGTCAAGCTCACCCCTGAAATGATCGAAGCGTTCAACGCGACCAAGTACTTCCCGCTGGCCACGGCCACCAGGAACGGCGATCCCAACGTCACGCCGGTGGGATCGGTCTTTCTCATCGACCCCGAGACCATATGGATCGGCAATCAGTTCATGGATGCCACCGTGAAGAACGTCCAGGAGAACCCCCGGGCCTCGCTCTTTGTGTGGACCCAGGGCGTGAAGGGTTGCCTGAAGATCAAGGCCGATGTCACGGTGATCTCCTCGGGCGAGGACTACGAGAAGATGAAGGGCATGGTCAGCGCCAGGAAGGCGGAGCTCAAATGCCGCTCGCTGCTCGTCCTGAAGATCACCGAGGTCTACGATTGCTCGTCCGGCCCGGGGGCAGGAAAGAGACTGATCTGACCGTAAAAAATGGAATAAGGTAAGATGGCACCTAGGCCATTATCTTGGGCAGATCGAACACGTGGACCTCCTGGTTCGCCACTTGAGGCGGCCCATCGATAATGTCCGATAATGCCGAAACGACCTTCGGATAGACGCCGTTCTGGAGGTCACTCATCCCAGCTTCGGAGTCCCAGAAACTGATCACCGTGATCCGATCTGGGTTGCTCATGGATGCCAGAGAGATAAGCCCTCGATAGCCCGTGGTCGCCTTAGCCTCATCGAGGAAGCTTTCCATCCTCTTCATCGCCTCGTCCCTCTTGCCTGACCTGGTCTTCCACCATACTACTCTAGCGAACGCCATTAGGACCACCAATCAATAAGCCGAGTATGAGGTTTAACTAATTTCCCTCACCCGCCAGCTACGCTGGCCACCCCCCCGACCATAATACTCGGCATCCCTCCATCCCCGGCGTTGGACCGAGCATGGCTTGCGGCCCCATCCATGGCCGTCATTGGCCTCCTTGCTGGATCCGGCCCTAATCGCCACTGGTTCTTTCTGGCTTGATGTTCTGGTTCGAGCGGAACATGTTGGTCGGGTCGTATTTTGTCTTGACCTGGACCAATCGCTCATAGTTGGGGCCGTAGGAGGTCCTGATCCTGCTGGACTCCTTCAGGTCATCGAAGTTCACATAGGTCCGGTCGGCAAAATGGGGGGTCATATCCTTCCATAGGGACCTCGCCCATTCGATCCCGGTCGCATCCATGGCAGGATCTTCCCACGCTCCGATGATATGAAGGTTGAACGGGAAGGACCTGTTGGGGAAGGCGGTCCCGTCCTCCGCCACCCGATTGGCGGCCCCATGGTGGTGCCAGAGATGGATCGCCGCCAATCGGGAGGGCATGGCCTCGGTGTGAGCGAGAATCGTTTCCATCGCCTCGGCGGTCAGCTCGGGAATGAAGCCGGATTTCCAGTAGTTGCGGGAGCCCCATACGCCCGTGTAGTCGAGCATTTGCTGAACCGAATCGTACCTCATCTCGGAGATCGTGTCGATGCTCGGTGATGCGAATTCCCGGAGGGGCGCCAGTATCCTCTTTCCTTCCTCGACCTCCCCGATCCAGCATGTGGTGACCGTGACCGCCGGCCGGCCGTCCCGTCCGGTGACACAGGCGAAGACCAGCCCCAGGTCATCGGGGGCCTGAAGGGCCATATCGCTGAAGAACTGCATCACCTCCAGCGCCTTGGTCCTTGGCCAGGCGAGCAGACCTGATAGTGTCACCTTGATGGGGTGCAGCGCATACTCGAAGGACGAGACCACTCCGAAGTTACCGCCGCCTCCCCTCAGGGCCCACAGCAGGTCGGCGTTCTCATGTTCGCTCGCTTTTACCAGGTCACCAGCGGCGGTGACCACATCGGCCGAGACCAGATTATCACAGGCCAGACCATATCGGCCCATCAACCAGCCTGCGCCGCCCCCCAGGGTGAACCCGGCAACCCCGGTCGTCGACACCCGACCGCCGGGAGTAGCGAGCCCATAACGTTGGGCCTCCCGGTCGAGCTCGATCCAACGGGCTCCCGGCTCGACCACGGCCCTCCGCTCCTCAGGATCGACCCTAACCCCCCTCATGCGGGAGAGGTCGATAACGATGCCATCATCGCAAAGGGCATTTCCAGCCACCCCATGGCCCCCTCCCCTCACCGATAGCAATATCTCATTTTCGCGGGCGAAGTTCACGCTTTGGACAATATCCACCACATCGATGCATTGAGCGATAAGCGCTGGTTTCCTGTCGATCATTCCATTATACAATTTCCTGGCGCCATCATACCCATCCTCACCAGGTCGTATCACATCGCCCCTCATGGCCCTTTGGAACATCTCGATCTTCGCCGGGTCGAGGAAACTAGGCAAGGTACGTGGCAGCTGCATCGATATGCCTCTGATATTCAAGGGCGAACCGTTTATTTGTGTGTTCGTGAGGTGCGGCATAGCATCCACGCATTTGGTGAGCAAAAAAAGGCCATGTTGTGCTCCTCTGCGATCAGTTGCCCGAGAAAGCAGGGAGGGCCCGGGCCCGCATCCTTTCAGGGCCCTCAACGTTCTAAGAGCATCGGCCGAAAGATTGTCAGAGCCTACCAATTTGTATTTATTATATGCACCAATAGATTCTACTCGGCAAAGCTGATGGCGCAGCACAGGCCTATGGCAAGAGCAGGATATTGATGGAAACCCCTAAGGCCGATCGAGAGATCAGGATGGTCAGGCTGACGTTCATAACATACGTCGTCTTGACGGCATTACAGGTCGGGGCATTCCTCATAACGGATGTCCTGGTCCTCCTTGCCCAGTCCCTGGACCGGGCGAGCGATATCCTCATTTCGCTATTTTTCCTCATTTCACTGTACATATCGAGGAGGCCGGCGGACCCGCTTCACGCCTTCGGCCATACAAGGGTACAGAACGTTGCCGCTCTGATCGTATCCAGCGTTCTGATTCTTTTCATTAGCATAGAAATATTCCGAGGGGCCATCCCTCGATTGTTCGATCCGAGCTTGGTCGACACGAACGATCTGGGAATTGCGATGGCGGTCACCGTGTTCAGCATGGTCGTGATCGCCGTTCCAACCATCTTCCTGCTTAGGAACAAGGCACCGGGGCTGTCCCGGGCCCAGCTGTTCAACCTATTGCTCGATGAGTTCTCCTGCGGGGTTTCGGTGGTGGCGATAGCGCTGATAGCCCTTGGATACCCGATCGCCGATCCCATAGCCTCGATCGTGGTAGGTATGGCGATCTTCGTGACGGGGATCGTTCTGCTCAGGGAGAACATAGCGATTCTCATAGGAAGTTCCCCTGATGAGGACTTCAAAAGGAGATTGGAGGAAGCGGCCATGTCGGTGAATGGGGTGAAAGGCATCCATGGCATTCGGGCCGAATACGTGGGACCGGAAACCATCCATGCGGACCTCCATATCGAGATCCATCCGGACACCAGAGTGGTGGAGGCCGATCAGATCGCCCAAGCGGTCCGGAAGAAGATAATGGAAACCACGGAATGTCAATACTGCGAGGTTCACTCCGATCCATTCGGACCATCAGTATAGCCCATTACTATTGATGGACTCGGCGACCCAGCCAGCACCGACATGATGATCGATGGATGCCTTATGGCGAATCACCAGGGGCGGAGGTCAATAGATATGACACGGATAGTGGTGAGGAATTACCGACCTTTGCGATATAGGATAATGTTAACGAAGCTCCTTCGAGTAGATGCGATTGATGATCTGCTCCTTGGTGCCTGATGGCGTGGACCCGATGCCCCGGCATATCTCCTTCAGGACCTCCTTGTTGAAAAGGTTGAGCGTCTTGGTCGGTGCGCTCTTGGTCTCGGACAACAGGGCCTTGACCAATTCGGCCTTGGTGCCGCTGGTCGCTATCCCCAAGCTTCTATTGACCTCGAGAATGTCCTCTTTCTTGACGTGATTGTCCAGTAGGGTCGCCAGGCTCATGCGGCATGGATAATGCTCTTAGGCGATAAAGTTACACCTCAACCTCAATATTTTAAATAATTAGGAGGATCGATCGGGAAGGCGTGGATCGGTCCTTTTTTTAGGGATCGTTCGTGACCGAACCTTCAGAACGGAGCCGAACCAGATTGACCCGTCATCAGAGATAGGAACGTTCGATGATCCCCGATCGATTACCATCATCTCCTGCATCGTTTTAGATTACTGAAAAATTAAGAATGGTGCAGGGGCTGCGATTTGAACACAGGAACCACTAAGGACAAGACCCTCAATCTTGCGCCGTTGGCGAGGAAATTACTGTTCGCGTCAGATCCTTAGTGGTCCTTGCTAATTCTCTCGGTTAACTGTCCTAACCATGATACTAATGGATAGTCGTCGGATTAGCTTCCGATCGGAACATGCCATGCCCCCAACTAATCATACTCATGGGGGCGAACGGCGAAGGCAATAACGAGCGCAGGGAGGCGAACGGGCCACGGGGCTGGATAGCCATCATGAGCCAATGAAGTATACGCCCTCGACCGTCTCGATAGCTTTTATGATGCTATATGCATACCCTTGGACGGTGTGGAGAAGTTGGCAGGCAAAGTACTGATAAGCTCCTTGTCTAATGAACGGAGGATTGAGCTTGATCACTCTATAAAGGGCAGTTTCGAGATGCGGTACGGGGCGTTCTTCCGCTTCCTGGTTCCACTTTGCTCTGTCGGCCTATTGATCTTCGACTCTTACATCATCTCTCTCGGTCTAAGCGAAAACCTGGCGGCATTCAGCGTTTTTACTGTGGTGTTAGTCCTCAGCACTGCCGGATCCATCTATTCTTGGCGTTATAAAGTGGTTATCGATTCGGCCGGCATTACCTTCCGCAAGATGTTTAGTTTGGTCATCGTCAAATGGAGCGAGATCACCCAGGTGTACTACCTGCCCAACCGAGGCATCGTTGTAAAGACCGCGAGTAAAGAGTACGACATAATGGCAGAATACATGACCAATCGTTCGGCCCTCGCTCACTATCTGAAAGCTTATGTTCCCGAGGGGTTGCGGTACGGGGCGATGGATAAGATCGTTGCTTGGCATCATGCAGTTTGACGAATGTGGCTAACAACCTACGGTATAAAATTGGCGCATAGGGCGAACCGAACGGGTTTCTACGGTCCCTGATGAGCGTTCCTAACACGGCTCCATCAATAGACCATCGTCATTGACAAACGCACCCACGCACTCTAGAACTATCCCTTGCTTGGATAGAGAGTAGGGTGAACCATCGGTAGGGAAGTATTATCTCAATTTCCGGATATCCTTGCCTGTGGTCGGGGAAGAATGAAGCGTCTGAGGTATGACCAATACACGAAGAAGGGGAAAGCCCTACTCGTCTCGCTCATCATCGTCATTGCTTCGATCCTAATCTCATATGTGATCGTCAATCTCGATGTCGTTAGAACTAACACCAACTACGAGGGTCAAACGTGGAACGGCACGATTCTAAATGGCACGAACAGAGTAGCATTCGGCGGAGAACAGAACTCGACCACGGACTTGATCGTCATCTTCACCGTCCAGGGCACTAACGGAAGCCTTTTGGTGATGGATGCCGAAAACTACCAAAAAGCTGTGCACAATGAATCCTTCAGCTATAGTGACGCACTTTCTCAAAGGAACATTTCGAACGGAAATGTGACTTCCAACCTTCCTGCCGGACATTATTGGATTGACGCTTATGTGGGAGACACTGTGCCAGCCACGCTCACGGTTTTATTCATATCCCCGCAGTATCAGGTCAGTTATCCACTGCTGTGGTTAGGAGTGGCAATTTCGGCAGTAGGGTTCGGTTGTGGCATTTACTATTACGTGACAAGAGGAAGACTCGGATAATAAGCTCGCAAATGGACACCCCGACCCCAGACTCAAATGTGTTGACTACGATTTATTTGACAAATCTTTATGGATTTACAGCGTATTTTCAGCAGTCTTGTCCCGTACATGGTTTTTATTCCTTAGCGGAGAGGCCAAGCTTGGCCCGTAAGTCTGTAAGCCAGATTAGAAAACGTGGTGCAGGGGCTGCGATTTGAACACAGGAACCACTAAGGACAAGACTCTCAATCTTGCGCCGTTGGCCAAGCTTGGCTACCCCTGCCTGTGTTTCCACCTTATACTGGGGTCAAATATAAACCTTATCCTGGGTAACTTTACGGTCCAAGGTTTTGGGAGCGAGTCGCATGCTGATGTGAAGTGGCGTTCCTAAAAGCCGATTTCCAAACTCGGGCGACCGGGACCACAACCGTGATCAATGAGGGGTGCAACATGATTATTGCATAACGGGAATAAAGGTAATGAAAATCGGCGTTCTCGGCACGGCATGGTAGGCAAGGCACATGCAGCAAGATTGACGGAGCTGGGCCATGAGGTCCGCATGGGCACCCGGGACTTGGCGAGTTCCTCGGCTTCCAATGAGAGTGATTTCATGGGGAACCCCCCGCTCCGGGTATGGCTCGAGCAAAACCCCGGAGTGAAACTGGCCACCTTCGCAGAGACGGCCGAACATGGTGAGATGGTGATCAATGCCGTTAATGGTCAGCACGCCATGGAGGCGCTGAGCGCGGCCGGGGAAGGTCATCTGCGGGACAAGTTTCCCATCGGCGCATCCAATCCACTTGATTCCCGGAGCATGCCCCCGTCCTTGCTGGTATCGAACACCGATTCCCTCGGAGAACAGATCCATAGGTCCTTTCCTACATTAAGGGTGGTCAAGACGCTCAACACTGTGAACGCGATCCTCCAGGTGGATCCCCGAAAATTGCTGGAGGGAGACCATCATACCTTCTTGAGCGGTAAGATGCGGAAGCGAAAAAGGCGGTCGTTCAGGTACTCAAGGGCTATGGTTGGAAGGACATCATCGATCTGGGGGACATCACCACGGCGCGGGGACCCGAGATGGTCCTGCCGATCTGGGTCCGTCTCTTTGGGATATTGAGGACCCCGATGTACAATTTCAAGATCGTCACCGAAAAATAGGTCGGCGGCACCCACTAAGGAGGTAGCTGAACTAGCTTCGAGCTAAGCTCCCAGAGCTTCGATTGCACATATGGGTTGCGCGAATAGTCGCTCGATTGTCCCTCCTCCTTCCGCTTAAAGAAAACCCCCGTCTTTCCTTCAAGGTCCTTGGACGAGGAGAGGGAACAGACCCGTTCCGCCGCCCGTTTCGGGTCCCTTCCCATCAGCCTAGTGATCAGGCGAGCAGGCAGAGGCGCATTTCGCATCAGATCGGTCCTCATCACTCCCGGGAACAGCGCGTTGGAGCTGATCCCTGTTCCCTTCAAACGGGCTGCCAGCTTGTATGTGAACAGCAGATCGGCGGTTTTAGTAGCCCCGAAAGCGTGGAGGGCACTGAAGTGCTTTTCTCCCTGCAGATCGGCGAGATCTAGCTTTGTGGTGGAGGGCGCCGAGAGGGTGATGATTCGTGATGGTGATCCTGCCTGTAGCGAATTGAGGAGCAGGTTAGTTAGCAAGAACGGGCCGAGATAGTTCGTTGCGAACATTAATTCAAATCCCTCCCTGGTCACGATCCTGTCCTTGGTAAAAACCGCCGCGGTGTTCACCAGCACATCCAAATGACCATGGGACCTAACGAACTCGCCAACAAAATCCCGTATCGAGCCCATGTCCGAAAGATCGCAGAGCATCAGTTCCGACCCTTTCCTGCCGCTCGAGGCCGATACTTCATCCAGGGTGGCCTCTCCCTTCTTTTGATCTCTGGCCACAAGAACGACTTGGGCCCCCAGCTTCGCGAGACAGATGGCCGTTGGCTTACCTATGCCCCCGGTGGCGCCCGTCACTATGCAAATTTTTCTTTCAAGAGGGAGTGCCGTAGGATCGTCACCATTGATTTTTAGATAGTGATCTGTACTTGAACATTGGCTCCTCGATCGAGAGAGGAAATTTTATCAGGCGCACATCCTTCGTACCATCTGGAAGGCGTCCTTTACGGGGAGAGCAACCTGGCCGATGTACAATCATCGTTGAACCCATATCCCACGCCGACCATCACCCGAGCACTTTTAGTCCAGCACCTGAAACAGGTTAATGATGCCGTGGCATCTGCAGGCGGTGGCGATCCCGCAGGTCGCTCCTTCTTCCAGATCGTCGAGCGAGGCGAGCATAAGTTTCAGCTCCGAACCCTCTATACTGCCGAACTGGCCGGTCCCGGCCGTCGTCAGGACGAAATGACGGTCTACCGAACCGCTCAACGCCTCAATGATGGAACGATACATGGGGAAGAGGATGGGGATCCCGCTCACCGGGCATATCTGGGGCTGCTCGCAGTCCCCACGACACATCCTCCCCTCCGGCATATGGCTGGTCACGATGACCCCGAGCCCATCGTCAGAGATCAATACCGAGCGCGGGGGAAGCTTGCCTACCAGTCCGTTCATTGTGACCATAGGGGTCAATCTCTTCCCCTTCTTCCGACAATGCTCGACGGCCAGATGGGCCGCGAGGTGACCTTTTGCTGCGGGGACGACAAGGTCGGGGACCCAACGAGCAAAGATATCATCGAGGGTGGACGCTCCCTCGCCTAAGAACAACCTCACTTCTCCAGGGGCGGCATTGAGGATGGAATCCACATCCTGGGTGATGAGGTCGGTGATCTTACTTGCCTGACAGCTTTCGTCAGTGTCTATCACAAGCACTCTAGCATTATTCCGGTGGCTAGCTATCGCTGCCTTGGCGCCAAACTTTCCCCCTCCGATGCAAACGACGGTGCTCACGTAACTTCTCCCGAACTTTATCCCTATAGAAAGGTAACGTCATTTTCACATTATTTCCCTGACGCTCAATGACCACCCGATGGTCCATCCGGCACAGCAATGGAATGGGACGTTGAGTGATCCCTATCATCGATGATGCACATCATTCCCATCGGGCCAAAGTATTATGGATACCTTCTAATAGAATTCTTCCCCAAGATGCTATGTGAAGGTTGCCCCGCACGAGGATAGGATCGGTCCCCCAGATCATCAGGTCTCCGGCCAGCTGGTGGACGTCCTCGGCGGGGTCATTTATCCTGCCCAGCTGCTCATCCGTCAGGGCATCATCTCCCGCATTGACCGCTGTGACGACGCCCCGAAGCGTTTCATACTGCCCGGCCTCATTGATGGGCACATTCACATCGAATCGTCCCTCCTGACGCCCTGCCGCTTCGCCGAGGTGGCTGTATTACATGGGACCACGGCGGTGGTCACCAATCCCCATGAGATCGCCAACGTCGCGGGGATGGAAGGCATCAGGTTCATGATCGAGGATGGAGAGGGGACGCCCCTGCGCTTCTATTTCACCGCGCCTCCCTGCGTGCCCTGCACGAAATGGGAAACCGCCGGGGCGGTCCTGGGGCGGGACGAGGTCCTGGAAATGATGCGCCGACCGGACTTTGTCGCCCTGGGCGAGGTCATGAACTTCTGGGCCGTGGTCGAAGGAGACCCAGAGATGCTGGCCAAGATCGAAGTGGCTAAGCGGCTGGGAAAACCGGTGGACGGGCACTGCCCGGCCCTGAGCGGGCCGGACCTGGATAAATACATCGCGGCGGGCATCACGACCGACCACGAATGCGTGAGCCTGGAGGAGGCCGAGGAGAAGCACTGCAAGGGCATGACGGTCATGGTCCGAGAGGGCAGCGCGGCCAAGGACCTGGAGATGCTCCTGCCGTTCGCCAGACGGCACCGGCACTTCCTGGTGACCGATGACCTTCATGCGGTCGACCTCATGAGCTGGCATCTGGACGGATTGCTGAAGAGATCGGTGGAGGGCGGGGTCGCCCCGATGCATGCCATCCGAGCGGCCACCCTGTGGCCCGCCCTGCACTACGGCCTGCCGGGGGGCTCGGTGGAGGTGGGCGGGGCCGCTGATATCGTGGTGGTCGAGGACCTGAAGGATTTCAAGGTTCTGGAGACATGGATAGGCGGACGCCTGGTGACCAAGAATGGGGTCGTCCAGTTCGAACCCAGACCCACAACCATGGCACCCACGATGCCTCACATAGCGATCGAAAAGAAGGACCTGATGATCCAGGCATTGGGGGGGACGGCCCCGGTTCGGGTCATCGAGGTCCGGTCGGACCGCATCACCAGTCGGGCCAGAAGTGCCGAGCTGAAGGTCCTCGATGGGCACATCGTCCCGGACATCTCCCAGGACGTCCTGCTGCTGGCGGTGGTAAATCGCTATGTTCGGGCTGAACCGGCCCTGGCGTTCGTCAAGGGGTTCGGCCTCCGATCGGGGGCGATCGCTTCATCGGTGGCCCACGATTCTCATAATATCATCGCCGTGGGGACGGACCATGCTGAGCTGGCAGCGGTCATCAACGGCCTGGCCGTGCAGGGGGGCGGCTATCTGGCCATCGATGGCGGCCGAGCTAGGAGGTTGGAACTCCCCATCGCCGGCCTGATGAGCAATCGGCCCTGCCAAGAGGTGGCTAGGAAGGAGGCAGAGATCAATGAGTTCGTTAAGAACATGGGTTGCCCTCTGCCCGAACCGTTCGCAACGCTGTCATTCCAGTCATTGCTGGTCATACCCGAGCTGAAGCTGGGGGACCGGGGATTGTACGATAGCATCGATATGAAGTTCGTTAGCCCGATGTTATAACGAGAAAAGATGGATCGACCACGCTAGATGACCAATTCAGCACGGCGACTCCCATCTGGTCTCCAATGATCGATCGATCATCTTCTCCCAGCGAACGAGGGGGCATAACCTTCGGCCATCCGTAGGGCCATCTTCATGGGGATGCCTAGGGCAAGCGTATCGGCGGGCAGCCATCCTTCGGCCTCAGGGGTCATCGGACCGAGGAACGTGGTGTCCTTGGGACCGCCCTGGGCCATCCCAGAGGGATAGGAGACGAAGGTGGCGCAACCGGAGCCCCATGGGGCCATTATCGGCGTGAACGCCTTCGATTCGCCATAGTGGGCCAGCGCACCGAGGTCCCTCATCTGGCCGGCGCTCCCGAAACACAGGATCGAGCTAACCGCATCGGGATTGACCTGGATCTCGGCCAGGGGACGCATCACGATATAACTGCCAAGAGGGACCATCCGGCCCATGTCCCGGAAGGTGCTCCGACAGATCTCCGTTGAGCCCTTGATATGCATGGACCTCGGGTTCAGGGAGTCGCTCGAGAACATTTCTTCTTTATCCGACGGGAACTCCTTAAATCCGAACCAGAGCAGGGCGCCCCAGCAACAGTCCTTTGAGCCCTCCCCTCCCACAAAGATCCCCGGGATGTCCTTGTCCTTCGACATCGCATACAATGCTCGGGCGACACAGGGATGACCTTCCCGGGTGACCGAGGCTACCGTTTGGGCATCCTTCGGCGGACTTTCTTGAGAATAGACGCCGATGATGCGGTGGTCCAGCCTACCTGCCCTCACGATACTGTCGTTGATCGCCTCGATGGAAAAGGTCATTCCATTCCCCCTCCTTCAGCCTAACGAGCACCGAATGATTCCAGGAAAGAAATACTTGCTGGCAGAAAATATCTTCAGGTCGGGAATCCGATCCGTTCAGTCCCAAATCTCAATGTTCATATAGAAAGAAGCTCTAGGTCATATTGTCAGGAGAGGGAGGGCGGCTGACGGTAGGGCGCAAGCCCAGCTGAGGAAGGTCCCCCCTCCATTGAGAAGGTGGGTCGCGCGAGCGGCCTGGTTAGAGCCAGGGCAAGGGCGCAGAAACGACACAGCCTTGACCGAGGATGATCCGCCCGGCGGTGACGTTGGTCAGGGATTTGGTGAAACGGCGACTCCCCACCGGAGCAAGCCCAAACAGTCGGGATGACTCTCAGGACCGACGGGTAGGGTGCTTAGTTGAATGCTGCCTGAAACAGAAGGGGGCCTACTACCCTCACCTGACACTTTTCGACATTTTTTCACCAGCATATTTTCGCTCAGAAGAGCCAGCACATCATCGTAGAAGCATCATTATCAAGATGTGATTTAATATTGTCGAAATAATACGCTTATAATAATGACGTGCCAGATATTTCGATTTTATGCATACACGTAATAAACACGCTTTTTCTGCGGAGATGTTATCAATTAATGAATATTATCGGCGGGCAACCACCTAATAGCCACAACCTTTGGTAGGGGTCGGATCTGGAGATCGGAGGTACTGATATGAAATTATCGAAGGGGAAGTTCTACCTGTTCGAGGAACGGGTACCGTTGCGGACCCATCAGGTCCTGAGGAAGGAGTTGGACAAGGGGCGGAAGACCCTGTATATCTCGAAGAATCCGCCCCGCCTGCTGAGGAGCCAGCTGGATTTTGACGAACAGATGCTGGAGACCATGTGGCTTAGCACCCGCCCCAATCCGGACTGCATCCCTCCCATGAACCTGGAGGCATTCGAGAGCAACATCAATAATTTCTTGGCCGCTAACAAGGACGGCATCATCGTCCTCAACGGACTGGACGTCCTGGAGATGTGGAACGGCTTCCGGCCTGTGCTGGACGTCCTGGCAAGGACCACCAACAGGATCAACGAGGACGGCAGCAATCTGATCATAAGTTTGGACCCGAGGAACCACTATCCTCAGAAGCTGGTCAAGCTGGAGAACATCTCCGACGAAGTGATCTCGTCCTACGCTTGAACCGGGCCCAAACCTATTCTTTCATTTTTTAGTTATTATTATAGTCCCGTTACCGATACCTGTAGCATGGACCCCCGCCTGAGGGAGATCGCGGAGACCCTGGCCAAGGATGCAAATTCCGGCGCATCGGAGATGATGAGCGCCATTCTTAACAGCCTCCTGGCGATCTCGGACGATGAGCTGGCGTCCATCCCGGCAGCGGAGTGGGAGGACTTTTCGGTCGCCCTCTTCAATGCCAAACCGAGCATCGCTCCGGTGTTCAACATCGCCAACACCATCCTGCTGCAGATGGAGCATGGGTCGCATGGCGCTCATTTCCTGCACGATGCCCTCCTGGAGATGATGGAGAGGGAGAGGCGGAGCGGGCTGCGCATCGCCGAGCAGGCCATGAAGCATGTCAAGGGCAACTGGTTCATGACCACCTCCCACTCCAGCACGGTCGCCCAGGTCCTGCGCGCCATCGCGAAGGACCGGTGGGTCAAGGTCAGCGTGGCAGAAGCGTCCCCCGGTGGCGAGGGGCGTCAGTTCGCCAAGCTCCTCTCGGAGCACGGCATGGACGCGGAGGTCATCTACGACTCGACCATCTTTGCTCGGATGGAGGAGGTCGACGGCGCCATCTCGGGGGCCGATTCGGTGACCCAGTCCGGGGTGGTGAACAAGGTCGGGACCCGCATCCTGGCCGAGGCGGCCAGGGTCAACGACTTGCCGGCCTACGCGGTGTGCGGATGGAGCAAGATCAGCCCGGTGGTTCTTTCGGACCTCGTCGTCAGGACCAATACTCTGGGCTCTCGTCTCACCGAACATGTGCAGATCTTCGAGAGCACCCCATTGGACCTGTTCTCCCACATCATCACGGACCAGGGGGTGCTGTCCTCGGCCGACCTCCGCATGGAGCTGAGGGTCAAGAAGGTGGCCCGGGCCTGGTACGCCCGGGGCGTGTTCAAGAGGCCGGAGAACGGCAACTAGCACGTCGAGTGTTTGATGGCGCCCTGGGGGCAGGAATCAACGCATTGACAGCATTCGATGCAGGCGTCGATGCGTGTGGGCACGGCCTTCCCCTCGATGAGGTCGTAAACGTCCACCGGGCAGACATCGATGCAATCCTTCAGACCCTCGCACAGCTCCTGGTCCACTTCGATGGTGAATCCTTTGGAAACGCTCTCGTATTTTATTGAGACCATGTTTCTTCCTCCGGCCCTCATCTATCCGGGGCACCTATTTCCTGTGCTTTCGGATAGCCTTGGATTTTTCTCGGCCGTGATATGCCGTTCGCATCTATGTAACCATGTCGAGGCAAGGGTTTTACATAATCTAGTCCAATAAATTTAGTGATGTCCGAACCGCCCCCGATCAGCAGCAACGCTCTAGAGGTGCTGGAGAAGAGATACCTGGTCAAGAACGAGGAGGGCAGAGTGGTCGAGACCCCGGACCAGATGTTCCGGAGGGTGGCCAGGAACATCGCCGCGGTCAATGATCGATATGAGGACAGAAGTGTTCAGGTCGAAGAGGAAGAGTTCTTCCGGGCCATGAGGAATCTCGAATTCCTCCCCAACTCCCCCACTCTCATGAACGCCGGGACGGACATCCAGCAGCTCTCAGCCTGCTTCGTCATCCCGGTGGAGGATTCCATCGAGAGCATCTATGAGTCGGTGAAGGAGGTCGCCATGATCCATCAGACCGGAGGGGGGACGGGCATGTCCTTCTCCCGTCTCCGCCCCGCCGGGGATGTGGTCCGCTCGACCGGGGGTATCGCTTCCGGCCCCGTTTCGTTCATGAAGGTGTTCGATGCGGCCACCGAGGCGATCAAGCAGGGCGGCCGCCGGCGGGGGGCGAACATGGGCATCCTCCGCGTGGACCATCCGGACATCGAGAGGTTCATCGCCGTCAAGGAGGACCTGACCGCCCTATCCAATTTCAACATCTCGGTGGCCGTTACCGACGAGTTCATGTCCCGCGCCGCCAGGGGAGAGGACTACGATCTCATCAACCCCCGCACCAAGATGGCAGTGCGGCGCATCTCCGCGTCCTACATCCTTGAGCGAATAGCCACCTCGGCCTGGAGGAGCGGCGATCCGGGCATGGTCTTCATCGATACGGTCAACCGGTCCAATCCCACCCCCGGAGTGGGAGAGCTGGAGGCCACCAACCCCTGCGGCGAGGTGCCCCTCCTGCCCTACGAGGCCTGCAATCTGGGCTCCATCAACCTGAACATGCTGATGCGGCATGACGATAAGGACCTGGACTGGGAGAAGCTGAAGGCCATGGTGGACCTGGGGATCCGCTTCCTGGACAATGTGATCGATGCGAACCGGTATCCTCTGCAGCAGACCCAGCGGGTGGTCCACGGCAACAGGAAGGTCGGCCTGGGGATCATGGGCTTCGCCGACATGCTGGCGCGAATGAACGTGCGTTACGGCAGCGAGCGGTCCCTGGAGATCGCCGATGGGCTGATATCGTTCATTAGAAATGAGGCGGCCCAAGCCTCCGGTAGGATCGCTCAATCGCGGGGAAATTTCCCGAACATCAACCGGTCGGTGATAAGCGGTCCCCGGCGGAACGCCACGGTCCTGTCCATCGCCCCGACCGGCACCCTGAGCATGATCGCTTCGTGCTCATCGGGCATCGAGCCCTATTAC
>CAYZEV010000042.1:0-1829 GCA_964477865.1 uncultured Methanomassiliicoccaceae archaeon
GCTCCACATTTCGGGGCAAATTTCGTTCGCCGAGGACGGCCGCCTGACCACCGGGGACGTCTACGAGACCTACCGGGAGCTGGGGCAAATGGTCGGGGTCACCGTGCTGACACAACGGAGGGTCACCGACCTGATCTCCGAGCTGGACATGCTCGGGATCATCCATGCCCGGGTCAAGTCCTTCGGCCGGGGGGGAAGGACCAAGGAGATCGAGTCCTCCGTGCCGTTGGCGGAGACGAAGAAGCTGTTGGAAGAGGACGAGATACTTCAGGCCATCAGGAACTACCGCCCCAAGAACCAGACCACCCTCATATGATCGGGCGGTCACTTCTTCTTGGACCGTTGCCATAGCCGGCGAGGGCTCAGGCGGCGGGTCCACCCGAACATCTCGATGCCCCTTCTCTTCAGGAGGGAGTTACTGATGTCCAAGGCCACCGGCACCGCGATGATGAGGGCGAGGCTCACGATGAGGTTGGTCTGGCTGTTCTTGGGGGTGTACGACGGGGCGGTCCCCGTGGCATAGAGCTTCAGCAGACCGAACCAGGGCAGCTCCCCGCGGGCCTTGCCGATGACCCACTCTTCCTCGATGGGCTCCTTTACGGTGCTGATCCATTTCTGGTCGTACTTGCCCAGCACGGTCCCGTTCGGCCCATAGTACCAGTTGTTGTCCCCCATAGTGATGAGGCCGCCGTGGGGCGTGCCGCGGGCCGACATGTAGTTCAACATGGCATCCAGTTCGATGACCACCGTGGCATTGGCGTAGCCGATGCCGTGAAGCTCCACGGTATCCTTCAGGTTCCACCACACCTTCTCACCACCGGGCACCGACCACATCCACTCCGGCACGTTCTCCAGCGCCGGTATGTCAAAGCCCCCGCCGGTGGAGTTGTACACCAGGTTGCAGATGGCCCGATGGATGATCGGTTTGTCCATCCCGGTCTTATAATAGATGACCACGTCCCCCAGTTCGCTATAGGTGGAGAAGCCGTTGGCCACCGCGTCCATGTATGGAGTGATATCGTTCAGGGAGTTGACGTCCTTGACTATCACGATGTCCCCGGTGTCGATCACTCCAATGTAGCTGTCCACCCCATGCTGCATGCTCTTGGACTCGATAACGACCAAGGGGGGCCACACCCCGCTGTAGGCGAACACCGCGCCGAGAATGATGAGAAAGATCAAGGGGGCGATGATGAAGGCCTTGATCGATGACAGAAAACTCTTCGTCCGCTTCTCCCCCGGGGGCACAGCCGCACAAACGCACTTCGCATTATTAACTTATGTGGGTGCGAACCCGCTCGCATGCTGGGACGAGGGCGAACGTCAGGGCGGCGCAGCCCTCTGATGGACCCGAACCCCTGATGGCAAGTTAGATATGGGTGCCCGGAAATCGCTTCCTCATGAGCAGGCCGGACAACGACACCTATTTCATGAGAATGGCCGAACTAGTCGCCACCCGCTCGTCCTGCCTCCGGCGGAACGTGGGGGCGGTGGTGGTCAAGGAGAAGCGGGTGCTCACGACCGGCTACAACGGCGCGCCCAAGGGGCTGAGGCACTGTGCCGAGGTCGGCTGCGTTCGGATGGAGAACAACATCCTGTCGGGGCTGCTCGCCAAGCGACTAGGCGCGCGGAAAGTCGACGCGTTGATCATCCGCAGCTCCTACGTGAACCTGCTGCAGGCGGGACAGATCGACGTCGCGATCTCTCCGGCACAGGCAACGATCGGCACGCTGCTCGCGCGCGTGCGCCGCGGCGATTGCGTCGCGGTGCACAGCCTGCGGCGCGGCGCGGCCGAGGCGCTGGAACTGATCGCACACGGCGACTACAAG
>CAYZEV010000042.1:1839-23570 GCA_964477865.1 uncultured Methanomassiliicoccaceae archaeon
CTTGGGGCTGACTTTCGCGGTGTGGGGGCTAAAGGTGAGGCTGTGTTCCACAACCTGCTAAAACGTCGGCCCCAATCGGCATGGCGACTGTGCCGAGGTCGGCTGCGTTCGGAGGGAGAACAACGTCCTTTCGGGTACCCGCCACGAGCTGTGCCGGAGCTTGCATGCCGAGCAGAACGCGGTCATCCAGGCCGCCTATTTCGGCGTTAGCATCAAGGACTCCGCGATCTACACCACCAATTTCCCCTGCGTGATGTGCGCCAAGATCCTGGTCAACGCCGGCATCAGGGAGATAATCTACAAGGACGAATACATCGACGAGCTGTCCCGCAACGTGCTCGAGGAGAGCAAGGTCACGGTCCGCCGATATGTCGGTCCCTGCGATGAGCATTGATCCCCGGCCGCTCATTTGTAAATCAAAGTGAGAAAAATTAATGAGATAACCGTTTTATAGCACTACAAATTCTCTTCTCAATCGTTAGGCTGGCCCGGACCATGGGCCAGTCGGGCAATTCACAACTCTTTAAATATCACGAGTCTATACTGGTCAAACCTTCCGGAGAGAGTCCTGTGGGCAAAGCTGAAACACTTATTCAAGTAAGGGACGCTGAAGCCAAGGCAGAGCAGACGCTCGAGCAGGCAGATGAGAAGCAGAGGAGCATTCTCAACGCTGCTCGTAGGGAAGCCGTAGAAAGGTCTCAGAAGGCTGAGATCGACCTCAAGGCCAAGACCGAATCCGGGCTGGCCCAAGAGAAGAAGGTCCTCGCCGTAAAGAAAGAGGAACTCCTTCACAAGGGAAACGAGGAAGCGGCCAAGATCGATGCCAAGGCCAAGGAGCGCGTACCTAAGGCCAAACAGATGATCAAAGCACAATTCGAGAGGACATTAGATGCTGCTACCAGCACCCATGAGTAGGATCCTGGTCGTCGGCACCAAGGACAAGCTGCCAGCCGCCATCGAGCTGCTGTACAGCCTTGAAAACGTCCATGTCGTAGATTTCTCTCCAGACGAGGAAGGCTTCACGTTGGGCTCGCCTTTGGCGGCCGCTTCTGACGCCTCTCACAAACTTCTCAGGTTGCGCTCTATGGAAAAGGACCTAGAGGTCAACGCCAGGGCGAAGTTCAAAGAGAAGTTCCCGGAAAGCAAGATCGCCCCCCATCTGGACGAGTCGATCAGTGCTATCGAGACCGAGATGCAGGGAACCGTAAGTTCTAAATCCGCCAAGCAGGCCCGTCAGGCCGAGGCGGAATCCAAGAAACTGATTCTGGAGCCTTTCCGGTCCATCGATCTGGACCTTTCTATGTATAGGGGTTATCGGACCCTCAAGGTTTTTGCTGGTCACGTGCGGACGAACCCTGAAGCGTCGCTCACGGACGCCCTTCGGGGAGAGTACGAGATCTTCACCAACTCCGAAGGCACCTTCGTAACGCTGTTCGTCCCCTATGGGCGGGCCGATGAGGCCCAGCGCATTCTGGTACAGAACGGCTTCACCGAGGCCCCGATTCCCGAAGGAGCGGGCAAGCCGGACCAGATGCTCTCCGCCCTGGAGGCAGAGATGGAGAGCACCGGCAAGGAGCTTGAAGAGGTCGAGCAGAGACTCCAACAGCTCCGCGAAAAGCATACCAATTTCATTATCGCATCGGAGGAGTACCTGAGCATCATCGTCGAGAAGGCCGAGCTGCCCCTTAGGATGGGCGCGACCAAGCACTCCTTCATCCTCGAGGCCTGGGTCCCCACCGCTGAGTTCGAGGGGGTCAACAAGGCCTTCGCGGACAAGTTCCAGGACGACATCTACGTCGAGCGCCTGGAGGACAAGTCAAGGGTGGAGCACCACGAGAACAAGGACGAGATTAAGACGGAAGGGGGAATGGATACTTATGAGGCCGTGGCGCTCCCTCTTTCCGAGGAGACCCCGGTCGATATGCACCATGGTAAGACCGTGGGCCGGTTCTCCTTCTACACCAAATTGCTCTCCACACCCCGTTACAATGAGATAGACCCAACCATAATGTTGGCAATATTCTTCCCATTGTTCTTCGGACTGATGGTCGGTGATGTGGGCTATGGTATACCTTTCACCATCCTAGGCTATCTGGGACTTAGAAAGACCAAGAGCAAGGAGTGGCGGGCCATCTCCACCATGCTATTCTATGGTGGTATAAGCGCCATCTTCTTCGGATTGTTCCTATTCGGCGATATGATGGGCATCGAGTTCGTTGCCCGCCACGCCAATGAACTATCCTGGTCCGCCCTCCTGGGCATCGACATCCCGAGGGTTCTCTTTAGCGTCGGCGACTTCAGCCTTCAGCTCGGTTACCTAACAAAGCTTGGGGACGTCAAGATCCTGCTGTACATCAGCTTATGGATCGGTGTCGTCCACCTGCTGATCGGGCTCGCCCTAGGGTTCTACAACATGACCCTGAGGCATGGTGTGAAGCACGCGTTCATGGAGAAGGGCTCTTGGATCATGATCATGATCGGATTCGCCCTGGTGGCGCTGATAGTCATGATTGATGTGTTGATACTGGGCAAAGAACTGGTGTTCACTGACCCCACACTACTCATCGGCATCGTGTTGCTGGCGGTGGGAGCGCTGCTCGCCGTGAAGGGCGAGGGCGGCAAGGCCATCATTGAGCTTCCCGGGGTCATGAGCAACGTTCTTTCTTACACTAGGCTGATCGCCATCGGCATGTCCAAAGCGGGCATGGCCCTGGCGTTCAACTTCATCGCCATAGAGCTGATAGCGCCCGGCGGGGGAATCATGCTCATCTTTGGTCTTCTGGTGTTCATCGTCGGGCATCTGATGATCTTCATTCTGGCGATAATCTCGGCTGGACTGCACAGCATCAGGTTGCAGTATGTCGAGCTTTTCACAAAGTTTTACGAAGGAGGAGGGCTGGATTTCAACCCCCTCAAGATAATAAGAAAGCACACATTGGAGGAATAAAAAATGGTTGCAGAAGTAGGCAGTGGACTGGTTGCGATTGGAGCAGGATTGGCCGTCGGTCTGGCGGGAGTAGGTGCGGGTATCGCTGAGGCCAGCATCGGTGCGGCCGCGGTGGGCGCAATGGCCGAGGACGAGAAGCTCTTCGGTAAGGGTCTGATCCTAACTGTCATTCCCGAGACCATCGTTATCTTCGGCCTGGTCGTAGCTATCCTGCTCTGGCTCAACATGTGAGCAGTCAGCATTCAGAGGCTGGCTCATGGCACTGGAAAAGGTAGCTAACGATATCCTGGAGAACGCGAGGAAGGAAGCCGACCTCCGCATCCAGGAGGCAGAGAAGGAGAGAGCGAAGATTCTCCAAGAGACCGACCTGAAGATCGAGAAGATGCGGAAGTCGGAGGAGAAGGAGCTCCAGGACGCCCTCGCGCGGATGAGGAGGCAGGAGCTCTCCAGTGCTGAACTGGAGGCGAAGAAGATCGTGCTCAACAAGAGAAAGGACATCCTCAACCGGACCTTTGATGAGATGCTCAAGGAGCTCTCCATGATGGAGCCCAAGGAGAAGGCCGTCCTTTACAAGAAGATCCTGGCCGACGGGAAGAAGATAATCCACAAGCCAAAAGTCTTCATCCCCAAGGGGGAGGCCGATCTGCTAGCCGGTCTACGGGGATGCGAATCGTTGACCGAGATCGAGATGAGCACTGGCCTGATCCTGGAGAGCGAGGACGGATCGGTCCGTCTGGACTATCGTTTCAAGACCATTCTGGAAAGCATCTGGGATCGGGAACTGAAGAGCATATCGAACACGTTGTTCGAGTAAACATGATTAGGTGAAGCAATGTTGGGACTAGGCCGCAACAAGGGGAATTACGCCTACGCTACAGCGAGGGTCAAATCGAAAAAGGCCCAGCTGTTGACCAAGGATAACTATCCCAAGTTGATGATGATGGACCTTAACGAGATAGGCAGGTTCATGGGCGAGACGGAGTACAAGACGGAGATGTCCGAGCTTGGCTCCAAATACTCGGGGGTCAACCTTATCGAGCTGGGCACCTCCATGAACCAGGCCCGGGTATACCGGAACATCATTAGCTTCTGTAATGGGGACCTCAAGGACATCATATCGGCCTATCTGCGCCGGTGGGATTACCTGAACATCAAGACCATACTACGCGGCAAGTTCTCCAATGCAAGCCTCGACGAGATCCAGGAGGATCTTGTCCCGGCCGGGAACCTCAGCGAAGAGTATCTGCTCTCCCTTGTGGGCATGGACGGGCCCAAGGAGATCCTGGAGGCCGTTCGAAAGAAGCAGGACATCGTCATCCCTGACGATATCATGGCCAGTTATGAGAAGGGCGGAAACCTCGCCCCCGTCGAGGACTACCTCGATAAGCTCTACTATACCAAATTGATGGAGGCGGTCCAGCCCAAAGGAAAGCCCCGTTTGCTGTTCCTGTCCTACGTGGAGAGGGAGATCGACATCGTCAACCTTAGGACCCTCCTAAAGCTCAAGCAAGCCGGGTTGAGCGTGGACAAGATCCGACCATACCTTGTCGATGGCGGTCATGACCTCAAAATAAACGAGCTGACCAGACTGGGATCTTCCGAGACCTTCGAACAGATGCTGGACGAGCTTTCGAAGCTGCCCTTCTACGAAGACATAAAGGAGGCGCTGGAGACGGCTAAGAAGACCGGCTCCCTGAACGACGTGATGCTGAGCCTGCAGAGATATCAGGCCAAGCAATCGGAGAAATTCTCCCACCTCTACCCGCTATCGGTGCTTCCTATCATTGACTATATCATTAGGAAAAAGATTGAAGTGGACAACATCCGCATCATCGCCCGCGGCAAGGCCTCGGGAATGGATGCCGACACGATCAAGAAGCTGCTGGTGATCTGATGGAGTTCGCGGTATTAGGAACAGAGGAGTTCGTCCTGGGCTTCCGCCTTTCTGGAATAAGGCGGGTATATGCGGTCCAGCCGAACGAGTTCGAGCCTAAGTTGCTGGAGCTCGTGGCCGATTCATCCATCGGTATCCTGGCAATTCATTCAGCTGACCTGTCCAAAGTCTCTCCCCTCTCCCGAAAGAGGGCGATGGAGAGCATTTCCCCGGTCGTAGTTCCGGTAGGCGGAGAGGAAGGCGACCTGAGAGAGAAAGTGAAGCGCGCGATTGGCGTTGATCTATACAAGACTGAGAGGGATTAAAAATGGCGAAGCAAGGTGAGATCTACAGGGTAGCCGGACCAGTGGTGACCGCGACCGGGATCTCTCCCAAGATGTATGATATCATGCAAGTGGGAGAAGAAGGCCTGATGGGCGAGGTCATCAAGATCGACGGCGACAAGACGATCATTCAGGTTTACGAGGAGACCTCCGGGTTGCGGCCCGGCGAGAAGGTCGTCGACACCGGCCAGCCCCTGGTGGCCGAGCTCGGCCCCGGCCTGTTGACCAGCGTGTACGATGGTATCCAAAGGCCCCTGCCAGTCTTGATGCAGAACATGGGTGACTATATCAAGAGAGGGGTCAGCGCTCCTGGCCTGGACCACAAGAAGAAGTGGCACTTCACCCCCACCGCCAAGAAAGGCGACAAGGTGTTCCCCGGTTCCGTCCTCGGCACCGTCCAGGAATTCTACATCCTCCACAAGATCATGGTACCTCCTGGAGTGACCGGCACCCTGAGCAGCATCACCGAGGGCGATTTCACCATCGACGAGGTCATCGCTACCGTCGGCAGCAGAAACCTCACCATGCTTCAGAAGTGGCCCGTTCGGAGCGGAAGGCCCTTTGGCAAGAAGCTGCTTCCCGACATTCCCCTGGTGACCGGACAGCGCGTCCTGGACACCATGTTCCCCCTGCCCCAGGGAGGCACCGCGGCCATCCCCGGAGCGTTCGGTACCGGCAAGACGGTTACCCAGCAGCAGCTGGCCAAGTGGTCTGACGCCGAAATCGTCGTCTACATCGGATGCGGCGAGCGCGGCAACGAGATGACCGAGGTGCTTGCGACCTTCCCCGAGCTGGAAGACCCCCGGACCGGCGAACCGCTCATGCAGAGGACCGTGCTCATCGCCAACACCTCTAACATGCCTGTCGCGGCCCGTGAAGCGTCCGTCTACACCGGCATGACCATCGCCGAGTACTACCGTGATATGGGCTACAACGTCTCCCTGATGGCCGACTCCACCTCCCGGTGGGCCGAGGCCATGAGAGAGATCTCGTCCAGGCTGGAAGAGATGCCCGGTGAGGAAGGCTTCCCCGCATATCTGTCGGCGAGGCTGTCCGAGTTCTACGAGCGGTCTGGCCGTGTTCAGAACGCCAACGGTACCACCGGATCGGTGTCCGTCGTAGGAGCGGTGTCCCCGCCCGGCGGCGACATGTCCGAGCCGGTCACGCAGAACACCCTGCGTATCGTCCGGGTGTTCTGGGCGCTCGATTCCAAGCTCCGTGAGAGGAGACACTTCCCGACCATCAACTGGCTGACCTCGTACTCGCTTTACACCAACAACTTGGACAAGTGGTACAGAACGAACGTGGCGGATGATTTCCCGGCCCAACGGCAATGGGCCATGGAGGTCCTGCAGCGTGAGGCCGAGCTTCAGGAGATCGTGCAGCTGGTCGGTTCCGATGCTCTCCCTGACGAGCAGAAGATGACCCTGGAGGTAGCGAGGATGATCCGTGAGATCTTCCTGCAGCAGAACGCATACCACAAGGTCGACACCTACTGCCCGCTGCCGAGACAATACACCATGATGAAGCTGATAAGGCACTTCTCGGACCTGGCCAAGAAGTCTGTGGATAACGACGTATCGGTCGATGCCATCGTAGAGCTCCCAGTGCGTAACCGCCTGGCCAAGTCAAAGTACGAGGACAACATCGACCAGGAGCTGGAGGCCATCGCCAAGGAGATGGACGCCCAGTTCGAAGCCCTGGGGGGTAAGGCATGAGCATTGTTTCCAAGGAATATCGCACTATCTCGCAAATCGCCGGTCCGCTGGTGTTCGTAGAGAAGACCGAGCCGGTCGGCTACAATGAGCTGGCCACCGTGACCATGCCGGACGGTACCCAGAAGAGGGGCCAGGTGCTTGACACCTCCGGCAAATACGTGGTCATCCAGGTGTTCGAGGGAACCGCTGGCGTGGAGAGGGCCGCCGGGGTAAAGTTCCTCGGCGAGGCCATGAAGATGCCGGTGTCCCGCGATATGCTGGGCAGGATCCTGAACGGAGCCGGTGACCCCATCGACGGTGGTCCGGCCATCACGCCCGAGGACCGCCTGGACATCAACGGCGCGGCCATCAACCCGTGGGCCCGGGCCGAACCGAAGGAGTTCATCCAGACCGGTATCTCGTCCATCGACGGGATGAACACCCTGGTCCGTGGGCAGAAGCTGCCCATCTTCTCGGGATCTGGTCTCCCCCACAACGACATCGCCCTGCAGATCGCTCGTCAGGCCAAGGTGCGCGGCTCCAACGAGGAGTTCGCCGTCGTCTTCGCCGCCATGGGCATCACCGCGGAAGAGGCGCAGTACTTCATGGGTGACTTCGAGAGGACCGGCGCGCTCAAGAGGGCCGTGGTCTTCATGAACCTGGCCGATGACCCCGCCATCGAGAGGATCATCACTCCGAGGCTGGCGCTCACCACCGCCGAATACCTCGCCTTCGAGCTGGACATGCACGTGCTGGTCATCCTGACCGACATCACCAACTACTGTGAGGCGCTCAGGCAGATCGGTGCGGCCCGTGAGGAAGTGCCCGGCCGCCGTGGCTACCCGGG
Organism: uncultured Methanomassiliicoccaceae archaeon; assembly: GCA_964477865.1. Taxonomy (GTDB): domain Archaea; phylum Thermoplasmatota; class Thermoplasmata; order Methanomassiliicoccales; family Methanomassiliicoccaceae; genus UBA6. The sequence continues at coordinate 9,548 of CAYZEV010000042.1, forward strand.
GTACATGTACACCGACCTCGCCACCCTGTACGAAAGGGCCGGCCGGATCAAGGGGAAGAAGGGTTCGATCACCCAGATCCCCATCCTGACCATGCCCGGTGACGATATCACCCACCCCATCCCCGACCTGACCGGATACATCACCGAGGGCCAGATCGTGGCGTCCAGGGATCTGAACCGCGCCGGTATCTACCCGTCCATCAACGTGGGCGCTTCCCTGTCCAGGTTGATGAACGCCGGTATCGGCCCCGGCCTCACCAGAGAGGACCACAAGGCCGTCTCCGACCAATGCTACGCCGCCTACGCCGAGGGCCGCGACCTGAGGGGTCTCGTCGCCATCGTCGGAAAGGAATCGCTGTCGGAGAGGGACCGCCGGTTCCTTGACTTCGCCGACGCCTTCGAGAACAAGTTCGTCAGGCAGGGTCACGACGAGGACCGCGACATCGAGACCACCCTGGAGATCGCCTGGGAACTGGTGGCTATGCTACCGGAGAACCAGCTGTCCAGGATCGACCGGAAGTACATCGAGAAGTACCACCCCGCCCACAGAAAGAGTGAGTGAAGATGCCACGGATGGAGGTAAAGCCGACCCGCTCCGAGCTGCTCGAGGTCAAGCGGAGGAAGAAGCTGACCCAGTCAGGCTACAAGATCCTCAAGATGAAGAGGGATGGCCTGATCATCGAGTTCTTCAAGATCCTGGAGCAGGCCAAGCAGGTTCGCGTCAAGGTCGTGAAGGATTACGACGAGGCCATGAGGAAGATCGGAGTGGCCCAGGCCGTGGACGGCGCCATCGCTGTCCGTTCGGCCGCCTTCGCTCTCCGCCTCCATCCCGAGGTCACCCTGCGCTCCAAGAACGTCATGGGTCTGGTGGTCCCGGAGATCGAGACCAACGCGCTCAAGAGCACCGTGGACCAGCGCGGTTACGGTGTCATCGGGACCTCGACCTACATCGACGAGGCCACCCGGGCGTTCGAGGACCTGGTGGAGACCTTGGTCCAGGCAGCGGAGATCGAGACCACCATGAAGAAGCTCCTCGATGAGATCGAGAAGACCAAGAGGCGTGTCAACGCGCTCGAGTTCAGGGTCATTCCCGAGCTTCAGGAAGCCGAGGACTTCATCGAGCTCCGTCTCGAGGAGATGGAGAGGGAGAGCACCTTCCGCCTGAAGCGCATCAAGGACAAGGCCGAGGCCAAAGTTGAAGTCGCCTGAAGAACTCTTTCAAAAAATTTTCAACTTCCAGGATCCGGTAGCGCGAGGACGACTCCTCCGCTACTTCTGGATCATCTCTTTGGCCATGCTCGTGCTGGGATACATATTGATCGTGTTGTTCCTTTTCTGATGGCCCCAATCCCTGTGGCAACGCCCTAACGGTGGTACTCCTTGACCAGGTTGAGACTGCGGGTCTGGTAACCGGAACCCTCGTACAGGTGCAGGGCGACCTTGTTGGCGGAGAACACATGCAGGGCCAGCGCCCTCAGGCCCAACCGCCCCGCCTCCAGGTCCAGCGCTCCCATGGTCGCTTTTCCGAACCCCCGGCCTCGGAACTCCGGCTCCAGGTAGATGGCGTAGATGAACCCGGTACGTCCGCCAAGCCCCTCCTCCACTTTTATCCAGACGTGCCCAATGACCCACCCCGATCCGCAGTCATGGACGGTATAAAGGCGGTGCCCCCTTGTCCTAATGCCGTCCACCAGAAGCTTGAGCAGCTCCTTCCGGGACCTCTCGGAGGCGTCGGCGGCGCTCCAGTAGCCGGCCTGGACGTTCTCGGCGGCATACTCGCTCACCGTGACCTCGAAGAAATGATCGTAGTCCTGCTCGGACATGGTCGCTAGCCGGACCTGCGCCACCTTAGCACCAACGCAGCCATGGCTTTTACGATATTAGTGACTTCGTCACCGATGCTTCGGTGCTCAATTGAAGTCCATCATCTTGGTCTGCCCGGTCCCCAGATGCACGATGGGCAGCTTGGCCGGATCAGGGTTGAAGTTGTGCATCCTCTGGAACGGGGTCTGCGACTGCCAGGTCGAGGCGCATATCATCCGCACGCCGCGGTACTCGCCGATCCCCGCGCCATGCACATGGCCGGTGACAAAGATGTCCGGGACCTCCTCGATGACCAGGAAGTCCTCCTTCTCCGGCGCCAGCGGCGTCTTCCCACCGTAGATGGGGGCCATGTGGCGGCGCTTCAGCATCTCCTTCATGGCCTCCATCGGGTTGTTGTAGCTGAGGCCCTGGATGTTGCCGATCCAGTCGTCCAGGCTGCGGCCGTGGTAGGTCATGATCTTGCGGCCCTCGATCTCCATATAGCAGGGATTCCCGATGAACTGGATGGACGAATCGAAGAGCTTGGTGATGTCCTTGGGGAAGGTGGGTTGCGGTTCGGCGGGGCGGACCGCGTCATGGTTACCGGGCTGCACGATGATGCGGATGCCGTCCGGAATGTCCTTGAGGTGATCGGCCAGCGCCTCGTACTGGGCGAAGATGTCGTCGATCTCCAGCTCCTCTTCCTGGCCGGGGAAGATGCCGATGCCGTCGACGACGTCCCCGGGGACCACCAGGTAGCGGATCTCCTCCTGGCCCTCGGTCCTCATCCAATCGATCATCCGCTCCCACGGCTTCTGGAGGAAGGTGTTCGAACCGACGTGGACGTCGGACATGAAGGCCACCGAGGCCCACGAGTCGGTGGGCTGCATCCCCTTGCGCAGGGGCAGGTCCGGCCGGATCAGCTCGCTCATCACGACCATGTCGCCCTTCATCGAGGTCTTGCCGACAATGCCGATGACCTCATCGGTGACGATGTTCTCCTGGGCGAGGGGGTTGTCCTTGAGGATGAGCACCGGGCACCGGCCCTCGTCGTCCTCCACCTCGATGAGCTTGTGGCCGTTCTTGGTGGTGCGGACCTCGTTGACCATGGCGATCATCTTGACCTCCCGGTCATACTTGGTGGCCTTGGGGACCGACAGGCAGCCGACCAGCTCGCGGCGCTGGGACAGGATCTTCTTGATCTTCCTGAAGCGGTCGTTGAAGTACCGGGCGAAGTCGATGATATTGCCCTCGCAGGTCGAGTTGCCGGTGATGTCCCTCAGGATGCAGACGTCCCCGTCGTCCTGGGGCAGGGGGGCCGGCCGCAGCTGCCTCAGCACCTCCATGGCCGAGGGGGCCACCCGGCTCACCGCCACCGTATCAGAGTAGGGCCGCAGGTCATTGAGGGTGAGGACCAGGGGCTGCTGCTGCATGGAGGCCAGCGCGGTGCGCACGAACTGCAGGGGATCGGAGCGGGCCAGCACGAGCTCGGCGGCGTCCGGTTCCAGAAGAATGCCCTCGTTGGCTAGCGCGTCGAGAATGCCGTCTCTCATCCCGGCACCACAAGGCAATGGGGCCTAATTAGATTTTGACCCAACTTTCTTATTCTGCGCTGAACATTGGAGCGAACATGACCATCATCACAGCGATCACTCCCTGTTATCCGACCGAGGACCGCGATAAGGTCCGCCAGGCCCTGTTGAACATCTTTCCCGCAGCGGAGATCGAGGAGGGCGACTCCACGTTCACCGCCCGCACCGACAACGGGGACCGCCTGAGGGAGATGATAATCGACAACCACATCCGGGACAGCGCCCGTTCGGTCATGCTCCGGGGCATGCGGGACGGGAGCACCCGGTTCGTGCTGAACAAGCAGGTCGCCCTGGTGGGGAAAGTATCATTCCTGGACGACAAGGTCGCCCTAGGAGGCATCGAGGTCATCATCGAGGACGCGGACATCGAGAAGGCCATCGACGTCCTGGCCGAGAGCACGGTGGAGGTCCGGGCATGATCGCGGTATCCTCGCCAGCCTTCTCGGTGCTGGAGTTCTCCGAGGCGTTGGAATCGATCGCCCGCAACTTCCAGGCCTGGGAGGTGGTGGCCGAGGGGCGGCACGATCTGAGGGAGATCGAGAAGCGGTTCCTCGAGCTGACCCCGTCGTACGAGCTGGAGTACTCCGCCCATGCCCCCATGAGCGACATCAACATCGGCTCCCTCAATCCCCGCATGAGGGAGGCGGCGCTGCGGGAGCTGCTCGCCGGCCTGGGGGCCTGCCGCCGCCTGGGCATGGACGTGTACACCGTGCACCCGGCCTTCCTGACCCCCCTCGGGTTCGTGGACCGGGATAAGGTCAAGGAGGTCACCAGGAACGGCCTGCGGAAACTGGATTCCTACTCCCAGGAACTGGGCGTGAGGGTCGCGCTGGAGAACATGCCGCGGTCCCCGTTCTCCCAGGCCACCACCCCGGACGCCCTCCTGGAGCTGATCGAAGGGACCGAGCTGGGCATCTGCCTGGACGTTGGGCACGCCCATACCATGGGAAAGCTGAAGGACTTCGTGAAGCTCAAGAAGGGCATCATCAACCTGCACGTCCACGACAATAAGGGCGAGACCGACGAGCATCTGCCCATCGGCGACGGCACCGTGGACTTCCCCTGGTTGCTGAAGGCCCTCTCCGGCTACAAGGGGCGCTACGTCATCGAGTCCCGGGGGCTGGAGGACGCCCTGATCAGCCGGGACCGTCTCACCGCCCTGCTGTCCCACCTCTAGTTCTTCATGCCACAGCGGGTACAGGTGAGCGTCCCGTCCTTGTACAGCGCCTCGCGGTTCCCGCAGTTGCGGCAGGTGAAGCCGAAGGCGGTCGGGTCGCTCGCCCGGCCCTGGGGGGGAGGCGGGGTCATGACCGGCGGGGGGGCGTTACCGCCGGCATACGGAGCGTAGGGAGCGGGAGGATAGGGCGCGTACTGGTAGTTGCCGTAATGAGCCCCGTAGCTCGGCCGGGGCGTCGCCTTGGGCACGTCCGGCCACACCCGCTTGCCCAGGAGCCAGCCCACGCCCTTGGAGGCGTAGAGCAGCAGGTAGGGGATCCCCACGACGACCCATACGATGAGGGTGAGCCCCAGCACGACCGTCAGGAGGTTGTTGTCCGGGAACACGCTAAGGGGCACGCTCAGGAAATCGAAGGCGAAGTGCAGCAGGATGGCCGCGTACACCCCGAGGCGGAGGAACAGGTAACCGAAGGCCAGCCCGGCCACCGCCGCGGGGAAGATCTTGAACGCGTCCCAGGAGAACACATGGGCCGCCCCGAACATGATCGACGAGAACACCAGGAAGAAGGCCTCCTTACGGCCGATGGCGAACCCCCCGCCCAGGACATAGTTGTGCAGCTTGCGCATCTTATGGTCGGGATTGCTAGACGATAGTAGAGCATCGATCAGCAGCAGGGGCAGGCCGATGAGCAGGATGCGGGAGACCACTTCCTCCCACACCGAGGCCTGGGCGAAGCCGTAGATTATCTGCCATAGCTCCTGCGCATCGAACGAAGGCGTGGTCGGTGACACGCCGGAGCTCTGGACGAACAGATAGAAGATGATGTTGAACGACAGCACGGCCATGAAGATGGTGGCGATCACATACAGCGGGCTGTGGCCCCGGGCCGGGGTCTTCGCCAACAGCTCCTCGCTCAGGGGGGCGAAGCTCTTCTTCAGCATCCAGATGAACGAGGCCACGATGGCCACCATCAGGAACAGATAGTAAAGGAAGAACAATCCTTCGCTCAACCGGGCCACGCTGACAATGAAGGGCGTGATGATGAAGAGGCCGACGGACCGGTCCATATGGGGGTAGACCAGTCCCGCCCCCCAGACGGTGATGATCACGTTGGCGGCCATGAGCACGAGGAGCGCGATGGCGGCATACGTTCCGACGCCCATGACAAAGGTCCTCAAGGTAAGGGCCTGGGGCGCCTGGTACGGCCGATAATATGGCGGAGCGACCGGGGCCAGGGGCTTACCGCATTTCGAACAGAAGTTCGAGCCGGGGTTCAAAGTGCCACCGCAGCTCGAACAGAAACGGGGTTGAATAGGTCCTGCTGGCCCATCCCCCTCCAAAGACATGTCCATTCCATCGGCAGGGTGCTATTTCTATCTGTCGAAGGCGGAACCGCGCGTTAATAATTTATGCTGGCCAAGTCCGGTCGGCCGTTCCGTCAAAGGGTGCTTGGAGCCCAAACCTTTATCGTTCCGCCCACGGTTCACAACGTCGTTAACCGAGGTAATGAACATGAGCGACGAGAGAGAAAACGAGCGCAATGTCCAGTTCGAGGTCGTCAGTTCGGAGCGGGTCCCGTTCGGAAAGAACAATTTCCTGGAGGTCGCCAGGAAGAAGGCCGTGAGCGAGACCGGGGTCACCGAGTTCATCTCCCTCAGCCGGGGATACACCATGAAGGACGGTTCCGAGAGGTACAAGTCCTCCATCAGCATACCCGACGACCCGGAGATCAGGAAGTTCCTGGCCGAGGCGTTGGAAAGCATCTAAGCTATTTTTTCTGCATCAGGAGCTCCAGATAGGAGCTCCTTTCCGTCCTTTCCAACCCCAGCTCCTTCATTACACTGAACAGCATCGCCCGCCCCTTTTCCTGCTCCTGGTCCTGCACCTCCAGCTCCACGAAGCCTCCCAGGCCGGTCACCCGGTCCAGCGATACCTCCACCTCGTTCAGCACATAGACCCGCCGGACCTTCTCGACCTCGATGACCTTCTCGAACCCCACCCGTTTCAGGATGAGCTTCAACGACTCCGGGTCGGGGATGGGGGTGCTCAGCTCTTCCCGGGTCTTGGTCAGCTTGTCCAACTTCGGTCCTTTGTAGAAGAGGACATGGCGTTCGTTCTCCCGCCGGAGCCGGAGCGCCTCATCGGTGAGACCGAAGTCCCGGCAGGGATGGGAAAGATAGAGATCGGTCTGCTCTAGCACGCCTTCGAACCGGGCCCCTTTTTCTCTCAATACCCTCTCGACGGCGTCCAGGTCGTCAACGGGGCATTTGACCTCGATCTCGATCATAAACCTCCGTATGGAACGGCCGATTTATAATACCAGCAAGATTTCTATTCGAATGGAATAAATATTCTGATTAATTGAAATTCGGGTGTATACATATTTATAGACACAAAAAGCGTATCAGGCCCCGCATCGGGATTGGGGCCCGTGGTGAATTTATGACCGGACGGTTAAATCTTAGGTCTGTCGGTCGACCGTCGGGTCGACCTGGTTCTTCGAGCGGCAGCGACAGCAATGCGTCCAAATCATCGTTCCGCAAGCGAAAGGAGTGGAGCCGCCTTGGTGTCTCGGAGATCATCGGCAACCTGCTCATCCTCGCCATCACCGTCACCCTGTTCACAGGTATCCTATATTTCGTCTCCTCGATGCCCGGCCCCCAGGAGAAGGTATACACGGATTTCGTGGCATCCACCCCGGTCGTTGATAATGTCACCCACACCGCGCTGGTCACCATCACCCACAAGGGCGGGGACTCCCTGGCCGACTATAAGACCAACATCTACCTCTTTCAGGACAATACCCCACGCACCCTGAAGATATCCAACAGCCTTACCCCGATCCTGAACAACCTCTGGACCCCCGGGTCGACCTGGACCTACCTGGTGACCGGGGTCTACAGCAACACCACTCTCAGCATCATGGTCGTGGACACCGAGGCCAACACGGTGGTCTACACCGGCAACCTCATCGGCGGCCAGCAGGCCGCCATGACCTACCCCATCATCGGCGACAGGGGCCTCACCCCCTCGCCGGTCTACGATGGAACCTCGGTCCAGTTCTATGCCCAGATCAGCGATCCGTACGGTAACCTCGACAAGGACAGCGTGTACGTGAACGCGACATCCCTGGGCATCACCACCGCGATCAAGCTGGACTACAATGCCACGCTCAATGAGTTCATTTCCTCGAAGTACACCGCGGCCTTGAAGTGGACCGGAGCTACCGTCCTCATCACCGCCTCCGATACCAACGGTCATAAATCCACAGCCAGCCTGGTGCTCACCGTATTGGTGAACCCGGCCGGCGGCTATGGCCCGTACGCTAACTATCTAGACTATCTCACCAATGGTACTTTCCCTCCAGATGTCAGTGGCGGTTCGAGCGGCGGTTCCACCGGTATAACCTTCTATTACATCCGCAGGACCTCCGACGGCGCCATCACCCGCGACTTCAATGTCAGCGAAGGGATCACGATAGAGGTCTGGAGCGATACGCTGGTCAACGTCGCCTCACAGAACTCCTTCTACGTCTTCCAGCCCCTGCTGGGCGTGAACCCCATCTTCCCGCCGTCCTCGAACATGGCGTTCCAGTCCGGGCAGACCTTCTCCACCTTCCGGCAGTTCGTGTTCAATTTCACGGCACCATCGGATCCCTACCGGTATCCGGTCCAGATACTGATGAAGGACAACAGGGGCATCACCGTTAACATTGCTGACAACCTCAACGTGTCCGGTCCGTCCTATCCCCAGCTGCAGACCTACGTGCTGCAGGGCAACAACCTGGTCAAGACGACCGTATTCAACCATACCGATGACGTCTACCTGCTCATCCGTACCAAGGATGTCGATACCTACACCAACACCGTCTACCTCAGCGGCATCGAGATCGATGACTACAGCGGCAGTTACGTCGTTATGAAGTCGCCTCCGGCCGTTCCCGCGGCCGGAGCTCAAGTGGCCTATAGCGCGCCCCTGTCCTCGCTCTTCAAGACCAACGGGATCACCGGCACCGCGATGGGCAACGCCTCGGCTGGCAGCAATACCGCCACGGCCGGCATCTACACCATGAAGATCGTGCTCAAGGACGCCAATCAGGGCTGGTGGCTTCCCAAGACCAACTTTTACACGCTGAAGATCGGCGTCTTCTTCGATACCGGGACGGGCGGTACCACTGGCGAATCGTATAGCCTACTGAGCTGCCAGTTCGCAGTGACTGCGCCGCTGAGCACCACCGACGTGGCGGCGGCCATTGGTTCTGGCTCGTTCAGCTGGAGCGCTTCCGGCGCCACCTGGTCGAACAACGCCATCGCCTGGTTCAAGGGGGGCGACCAGTGGAACGAGAAAGTGATCGATTCCAGCCCCAGCAGCGGGCCCCTGGGTCTCTCCCTCCAGGACCTGACCGGCGACGGCCGGAACGATCTGGTCGTTGGTGCCCAGGACTCGAGCCTGTCCAACCTCTTCTGGTACGAGAGCGAGAAGAGCGACGGCTCCGATTGGTCGTCAGCGCGACCGATCTCGTATCCGTTCGACGCCCTGGCCACTCCACAGACCGCCTACGATACCGATAAGGGGAACGATAATGAGGACAGCTCGGTGTGGTCCACCGCGGTCAGCACCAACCGGTTCTATAGCGGGTACTACAGCCTCAATGAGATGTGCACCGCCCTGGCGGTGGCCGATCTCAATCGCGATGGCCGCGCCGATGTGGTGGCCAGTTTCATCCATGTGGTCGTGTTCACCTCGGCCACCGGGTCCGGCGACGCCGACTACACGAACAGCTATGGTATGTTCTTCAACCGCGGCGTCTACGTCTTCTGGAACGACGGAACCAGCAACTGGCAGAGGACCACCCTGTATGGCACCGATTCCTGGATCGCGAACGATGCGGCCAACAAGGACAGCAATCCGGCCTGTACCGATCTGGCCATAGCGGACTTCAACCTGGATGGGTACCTTGATGTCGTAGGCGTCTACGAGACCGGCGACACCAATGTCTGGATCAACCAATGGATCAAGCAGGCCGGTTCCCTGACCGGGGCCTTCGGCACCAGCGACTCCCTGCGCACGCCTCCAGACGTTACTGGTAACATGCCCTGGGCCCACACCCAGATCACCCCCAAGGTCCGGGCGGCCGACATGAACGGCGATGGCTACCCCGATATCATCAGGACCAGCACCCTGGCCTCCGACCGATCGGTGTACGTGTTCTACACTCAGCGCGTAAGTGCGGCAGTACCGCAGGACTATCCCAGTGCGGAATACCCGATGGATGTCAACTATACTGCGACCAAGGTCGGGCCGCTGTCCAACCTGGCGACCGTCAATAACCTCTTCGAGACCTTGACCGAGAAGAACGTGCTGTACCCAGCCTATGATTCCACCGGGAGCAAGCTCCTCGATGATACTGGCTCCGACATCACCAGAACCTATTACAACGATAGCCAGTACTACGATGTACCTCAGAACAGCAGGATGCGCCTTTACAATTTCCTACTGCCCGCCGAGAACATCTCAGCAACGATAAGCAAGACCAGCCTAGTGGTCAAGTATAATGTCGAGAGCGGTTACAACGGCAACACCTTCCTAGAATACTCCTTCGACGGTGGTTCGACCTGGACCTCCACGGGCATCCAGCCGACCGGCGCCCAGACCGCCGACCAATGGGCCACCTTCGATCTGACCAGCGTAGGCGGTAGCTCCTATACCAACATCGTGAACAACCTGCAGATACGGTTCATCAATTCTGCTGGGAGCGCGAAAGCCGTGCACTTCGACTATGTGTGGGTCGAGGTGACCTTCATCCAGACCAAGGCCGTGGGTTGGGTGTACCAGATCCCGAACGCCGCGGCGGCCTATCAGGTGCTGACCGCGGTCGGCAAGGTCAGCGGGTCGGAGGGGTTCCACATCGAGTACTCCCCGGACAACGCGACCTGGTTCGATCTGGGGGACTTCACCTCGACGACCCTGACCACCCTGAACTTCAACCTCACCTACACCCCGAACTCGGTATATTACATCCGCATCACCGATCTGAACCGGGCGGTCACCGATAATGTGCTGGACACGCTATCGTTGGACCAGCTGGTGGTCAGCCATAACTCGCCGACGGTGGAGTGGACGGTGGCCCCCACCAAGGTATGGACCTCGTCGTCGGGTTATATCTCCGCGTTGGCGGTGGGTGACATGAAGAAGCGCCTGGGCGTCTACGTCCCTAACGAGCCCAACGACGTCGTCGTGGCCACGGGCGGGGCCACTACCGCGGACCGGACCCTGTTCATCATCCAACAGAGCCCCTACGGCACCTACAACACAAAGGCCGTGTCCACCCCGAACCTGGCCATCATGTGCCCGTCCTCGGGCAACTATGAGGTCCACGGCGTGGAGCTTGGCGACCTGGACGGGGACCAGGACCTGGACATCATCCTGGTGGTCGGTGCCGTGATCGGGAGGACCATGGGTGCCGGGCCGACGCTGTGGGAGTATACCAACAACCAGCAACAATCGACCTACTGGCAGTTCGTGGAGATACCCATCAGCTCGCTGGCGGCAAGGGGTGAGGCGGTCATCAACATCACCACCGGCTACATCGACCTGAGCATCATGGCGCCCATCCTGGGCATCGTGGTCATCGTCGGGTCGAGCCAAGCGGTGAACCGCCTGCGCAGGGTCAAGAAGTAGGCGTTCGGTGGGAAAAGTGCTCGATGTGGTGATATCGGGAGCAGGGCCAGCGGGAGCTAGGGCCGCTGGCCTGTGCGCCCAGCGCGGTCTGCGCACGCTCCTGGTGGAGCGGGACGGCATCCCCCGCGACAAGTGCTGCGCCGGCGGGCTCCTGGAAAGGGCCCAGGCGTTGCTGGGAGAGCCGCTGCCGGACTCGGTCATCGAGCAGGAGATCACCCAGGTCTCCATCGTCCACCGCGACTTCCGCGAGGACTTCGCCCTACCGCAGCGGGCGGCGGTGACGGTGCGCCGGCGGACCTTCGACGCCTATCTGGTGGAGAAGGCGCAAAAGACCGGGGCGGAGGTGTGGAGCGGGTCCCCGGTGGAGCGGGTGAAGGAAACGGACGACGGGGTCGTCCTCGTGATCGGAGGCAGGGAGGTCCGCGCCCGAACGCTGATCATCGCCGAGGGCGCCACCAGTCATACGACGTCCTCGCTGTTCGGCCCCTATACCGGCAGAAGGCAGGGGATGGGCGTGGCGACCGTCGGCCGCCTGGCCAAGGATCCCGGCGGGCGCATGGAGTTCCATCTGCTGGGCACCCCCATAGAGCGATTCCCGTACGCCTTCAAGTTCCCCCTCAACGGGTGGATGTTCGCGGCGAAGAATGGGGCGAACATCGGGGTGGCCGGCAAGGACGTGACCGGGGAGAGGTACCGGGCGGCGCTGGGGGACCTGCAGAGGGCCATCGAGGACAGGTACGGGGAGCTGCTGGACCCCTGGACGGCCGCCCATCCCATCCCGGTGGTGCCGAGGAAGCGGCTGCATACTCGCCGTTGCCTTCTGGTGGGCGATGCCGCCGGCCTGGCCAGCCCCATGTCCGGAGAGGGCATGACCAACGCCCTGAAGAGCGCCGCCTACGCCAGCGATGCGGTGGCCGGGCTGATCCACGATGGCGTACCGCTGGCCCGCTATCGCCGGAACGTGGCGGCGGACATCCTACCGGTCATACGGGCGTCCCGGGCCATCTCCCCGCCGGTCCAGTGGCTCATGGGGGTGGTGGACACCGCCGCGCTGATGAGGGAGCTGCACGGCGACCCCGACCTGGTGGCCACCTGCCTGAGGATCTCCCGGGGCGAGGAGGGGTGGGACCGCCTGCTCGGTCTGGTGGTCCGGCGTTTTCCGCGGTACTTCTTCTCCTCGCTCACCTAGGCCAGGGAAGGAAGGAATCGCCAGGCCGCGTAGAGCATGCCCACCATCGCGATCAGCAGCACGTAGCGGGACCGGCCGGTGCGCTGGAAGGCCACCGCGGCGGCCGCGCCGAGCAGGGGGAAGAGCAGTAGATCGCTCGCCTGATGGAACAGGGCCAGCGGGGTCAGGGAGGTCAGGAAGATGAGCGCCGCCACGACCCGCTTCCCTCTTTCCAGGCCGAGCCGGGTGTAGATGGTGCTCACCCGGCCCCGGGTATCCTCCTGATACCCATCGATGTCGGTGACCATGGAGCCCACCACCAGGCCGATGAACATGTAGAAGCCGATGACCACCGCCTGCATGGTCGGCGTCGGCAGCAGGACGGTCCAACTGTCCGGCCACACCAGGTCTGGGTTGTCCAAACGGAGTCGTATCGGGCTCAGGGGGGTGGCGGAACCGTACAGGAACGCCAGGAACGCCCCGGCCCCGATCAGGAGGGGGCTGAGGACATGCTCCTTGAAGCGGACCGGGGGGAGGGAATAGATGAAGGCCAGGAGATAGATCGCGGCCAGCAGGGCCAGGAGGACCCACGACAGGAGGGCCCCGAGCAGCAGGGACAGGGCCATGAGGACGAGCGAGATGCCCGCCAGTTCCCGGCGCCCGATGAGGCCGGACGCCAGCGCCCGGTCCGGCCGGTCCGGGGAGTCGGCCCCCTGGTCGCTCAGGTCGTTCCACATCGTGCTCACCAGCCACGCCAGCGAGGCGCTGATCAACGAGATGATGACGAACTCGAGGTTCACCCAGTAAGGCTTGTCGAGGATGCGCTCGATGTACACGTTCCCGGCCGCGCTCGACCACCCGGTGACGATGCCGGCGGCCACGATGCCCATGAAGAACAACGTCTGCACTGGCCGGAGGCTCAGCGCCAGCCGCTTGAAGATGCGGGGATTGTTGATATAGGCCAGGGCGGCCAGGATCCCCAGCAGGAGGATGAGGTAATAGGCGAAGATGAACAGGTGGAACTGGAAATAACGGGTCACGTCGAAACTGGGAAAGGACGGCTTGCCGTCCAGGCTGCCCACCGGGAGATAGGCGCCCGGCGTGGCCATGATGAACAGGGACATGAACGTGAAGATGACCAGCAGCCCGATCTCCAACGAGGCGACCACCCGCCCCCCCACCGAACCGAAGCTGCCCCTCTTGACCCACACCACGTAGGCGATAAGGGCGAACACCACCACGACGATCTCGATCCCCTGGCCCGGATGAAAGGCCGCCCCGCTGAAGTGCAGGATGTAGTTCAGGAAGTCGGTCGGCGAGAAGTAGGCGTAGTTGCTGTTGGAGCCGAACAGGAAATGGTCCAGGAATGGCGGGAGGATGATGATCCAGAAGAAGGTGGACACATAGTTCATCGCCTTCCTCACCCCCCGCCGGCCGAAGGCGGAGAGCAGCAGCACCAGGCCGAAGAAGGTCAGGAAGTAGAACACCACATGGTGGGCGATGCTGTAGATCCAGGGATGGGGTTCGATGACGAAGACGCGGTTAAGGAGGTAGTATTCGGAGATGTCCCTGGTCAAGGCCACCGCTAGGACATACAGGAAC
>CAYZEV010000043.1:0-22596 GCA_964477865.1 uncultured Methanomassiliicoccaceae archaeon
CCTGCCAGTATGACGGCGGTGGTTGTTCCGTCGCCGCATTCCTCATCCTGGGTCTTGGCGACCTCGACCAGCATCTTGGCGGCCGGGTGCTCTACCTCGATCTCCTTGAGGATGGTGACACCATCGTTGGTGATGGTGACATCTCCCAAGGTGTCCACGAGCATCTTGTCCATGCCGCGTGGTCCGAGGGTGCTGCGCACAGCGTCAGCGATGGCCCTGGCAGCCATTATGTTGTTGTACTGGGCGTCCTTTCCCTTGTCTCTCTTGGTCCCCTCTTTGAGGATGAGTATAGGTGTGTTTCCCATTCCCATGATTTTTACCTCCAATAATCTCTATATTTCTAAGCTAGGTTCTAGCTAAGCTTCCGATGAATGTTTGTTCTTCTATATAACTATAGTGCGTAAGGGGCTCTTTCCAAGGATTCTAGGAGGAGAAATCAAAGGACATCTGGATTGAGAGACGGGGCCGTCGGGAAGGAAAATTTGGCCAATGCTTCAGCCATCGGCCCGCCGTGGTCGATCGCAGGGGGTCCGCCGCTCTTGGAAACTTATATGAACGAACTTACCATACAGCATTATGGGATGCACTGGACCCGGGCCGCGGGCGAGCTTAACGTGGGTTAGAACAATTTCGGCTCGAGCCGATCGCTGACGCCCACCATCGCAGGTCTGGACGGTCTACGTCAGGTGGGATGATGGAAGAGAACAGGCTGATGCTAGAGATAGGGGCCATGCTCCTTGTGGCGTTCGTAGGCGCCCTGCTGGCGTCCAAGACGAAACAGAGCGTTATCCTGGGCTACATAGCCGCCGGAGTGCTCATCGGCCCGTTCATCTCCTTCCAGATAGGCGATTTCGCCTATCACGGTCTGATACAGGAAAGGGACCTTATCGAGACCATCTCCCAATTGGGCCTGATCCTCCTCATTTTCTTCGTGGGGATGGAGTTCTCCATGAGCAAGATCCGCCGAGTCAAAGGTCCGGCGGTCATCCTCTCGGTCATCGACGTCGGGGTGAACCTATTCACCGGCATCATCCTCGCCACCGCCCTGGGCTGGCCCCTCATCGACTCCATCTTCCTCGCCGCGGTCCTGGCCATGAGCTGCTCGGCGGTGGCGATGAAGACCCTCATGGAGCTCGGTCGCTTGGAGAAGCCGGAGACCGAGTTCATGCTGGGCATGATCATCCTGGAGGAGTTCCTGTCGATGATCTTCCTGACCGTGGTCGGTGGCCTGATAATCAACACCGACGCCAACTTCTCCCTCTCCGGCATGATCCTCGGAATGGTGGTGTTCTTTGTGTTCTTCGTCATCATGGCCGCCCTGGTCATCCCGCGGGCCATCGCCCGCATCCAGGTGATGAAGAGCGACGAGATGTTCGTCCTGTTCATGCTCGGGGTGATCTGCCTGTCCGCGGCCTTCGCCGAGATCTGCGGGGTGCCCCCGCTCATCGGGGCGTTCTTTATCGGGATGACCTTCGCGGAAACGAAGGTCATGAAAAGGTCGGAGAAGATCATCACCCCGTTGAGGGACGCCTTCGTGGCCATGTTCTTCGTTTCCTTCGGCATGCTCATCGACCCCTCACTGTTCGGCTCGGTGCTGGGGATAATCGCCATCGCGGTCGTGATCATCATCATCGATGAGATCCTCATCATGTCCGCCATCGCCTATCTGGTGGGTTTCAGCAGAAGGGCCGCGACCTCGGTGGGGGCGGCGTTCAGCGCCCGAGGCGGGGAATCGATCATGTATGCCAGCGTGGGTAGCCATGCCGCCGGGGCCTCCAAGGGGGCGGAGCTTTACCCCATCGCCGGGGGGGTGACCTTCATCATGAGCGCCCTGTGCCCCCTTTTCATAAAGAAGAGCTATGCTTACGCCGACGGGGTGGCCAAACGCGCCCCCCGGTTCATGATCTATGGGTCCGGGGTGATCTCCCGGACGCTGAACAAGATGGTCATGCCCGGCTCCCGCATCTTCACCCTGTCCCGCCCCCTGCTGGCGGCGTTCTTGGCATTCATGTTCCTTACCCTGGCCATCGTGGTGACGACCGGGACCACCATGTTCGTCCTCTACATCCTGGCGACCGGATCGTGCATCATCGTCTGGTATCTGCTGCAGAAGGACCTCCTTAAAGTCGTCGAGAAGGTCGACTACAACAATCTGGGGACGTTGCCGGACAAGCAGAAGCTGATCAGCAGGTACATTGCCGCGGTGGCCTGTCTCGGCCTGCTGATGGTCGTCAACATCGCCCTGATGTACGCGATATACTGGCCCTCGGTGCTCATCATCGCGCTGGCCTACCTCCTGTGGTTCATCAACCTGATGAAGCTGGCCTATGACCGCACCTGCGACGCCTCGGCCTACGCCCTGATCAGGCAGCGGGGGTCCCAGGCGCCGGTGCCGCTGGACCTGGAAAAGCCAACCTTCAACCACCGCAATCGCTGGAAAGGTTTCTGAACCCCGAACTTCGGGACCGGGTCCGGAGGGGCAAAAAGGAATATAGGCTAAGAGGCTCTTGGACCAGGATGATCGGAGCGGGCTAATGGGCGAGCTGGAGACCAGTCTGGCAGTACTCTTCAAGCGCAAGGGTAAGAACGTGATCACGGACACCGAGTTCATCTTCACGGTGTCCTTCGATTTTCGATGGTTCACCCCGAAGGAGGCCCAGGCCCTCCTCGACATCGCCATCAAGCGGGGGTTGCTGACCCGCACCGAGGAGTTCCTGAAACCCAACTTCGACTACAAGGACGTGGAGGTGTCCCTATCGTTCCGGCCGAGCAAGGACGTGCTCACCGGGGGCAAGGAGGAGATGTCCCTCTTCGCCCAGCTGGTCCAATCGATCTCCGAGAAGAGCGGCCTGAAGAAGCGGGACGCGGTGGCCCGCGTCAACAGGGTCCAGGAACGTCTGGGCGTGGACGTGGAGGTCGCCGCGGTGGTGGTGGCCAATGACCTGGGCATCGACGTCTCGCCGTTCCTAGAGCCGGTGAAAAAAGAGATATTGGGCCGGTGAGGCCTCACTTCTTCTTGATCATATCTCCCAGGGTCATGGTCTTGCCCTGGGCATGACCGCCTTCCGGCTTCACCACCGCGACCTTTTCGGTCAGTTTGATGTTCAGCTCATGCTCCAGCTTCCTGAGCAGGGCGTCGGTCGGCCTCATCGTGCCGTTCTCCAGCTTGGCTATGACGCTCGCCTTCTCGTTGATCTTGGCGGCCAGGTCCTCCTGCTTCCATTCCCGCGCCATCCGGGCCTCCCTGATGGTCTTCGAATATTCAGGTATGAGATCGGAGGTCTCCTCGTCTGAGTATATGGAGCGGGTCTTCATCCTCCTCTCCCGGGCCTGCAGGCGCTCGGCCACCATGGTCCGGGTGGGACCGGCGGCCGTGCTCTTCTTCTTGGCGCCGCCCCCCTTGCCGTCCGAGCTCTCTCCGAAACGAGCGCACTCCTTGCACACCTTGAGCTGGGTGCCCTCGATGAAAATAGCCTTGGTGAACTCGGACTCCTTACCGCATATCTCGCATATCATGGCCGTTCGATTCACTAATAATGAACCACGATATAATTGCTATGCCCTGAGGTGCACTATAGAGTCTGCGAATAATATGAATAGCATTATTAATGCAATGAAGCACTATTAGAGAAAGAGCGGCGGGGGCCATGCTCCTGTCGGGTCTGGGATTCATTATGAACGTATGACTGGCTGCGCTAGCCTTCATACGAAACAGTCATATAGCTCAGGCCTTAATGTAAGCGATGCCGAGGTGACCAGTTTGAAAGAACCCCAGCTAGAAGAGCTCGTGACCGAGATGAGGGACAAGGTCGAGGTCCTGGAGAGACGTAACGGCGAACTCCTTGAAGAGATCCGCAGAGTAGAAGGGGAGAAACGCTACGTCGAGAGCGAGCTATTCCGGCTTCAGAAAGAGCTCAAGCGGATGCGCGCGGAGATGGAAAGACTGAAGTCCCCGCCATTGATCATCGGCGCCATCAAGGACGTCCTTGTCGACGGCCGCGTGATCGTCAAGAGCTCCACCGGTCCTGATTTCATCGTATCAACTTCCGAGTATGTTCCCGTGGAGGACCTCGTGGTCGGAGCACGGGTCGCCCTGAACAAGCAGACCCTCGCCGTCATGGGCGTGCTGCCTGCGTCCCTGGATCCCATCGTCATCGGTGCGGAGATCATCGACAAGCCGACCATAACCTATGGTGAGATCGGCGGTCTGGAAGAGCAGATCATGGAGGTCCGCGAGGCCGTTGAATATCCCCTGCTCCGGCCGGAGCTGTACAAGAAGATCGGCATCGAGCCGCCCAAGGGCGTACTCCTGGTCGGACCGCCTGGCACGGGGAAGACCCTGCTGGCCAAGGCCGTCGCTCACCAGACCAACGCGACCTTCATCAGGTTCGTGGGCTCGGAGCTGGTCCAGAAGTACATCGGAGAGGGCGCCCGCCTGGTCCGCGAACTGTTCGAGCTGGCCAAGGACAAGGCACCCAGCATCGTGTTCATCGACGAACTTGACTCCATCGGGGCCAAGAGGCTGGAGGTCGCTACCTCCGGCGATCGCGAGGTCCAGAGGACCCTGATGCAGCTGCTATCCGAGCTGGACGGCTTCAACCCCATCGGTGAGGTCCGGATCATCGGCGCCACCAACCGCCCGGACATCCTGGACGAGGCGCTGCTGCGGCCGGGCCGGTTCGACCGGATCATCGAGATACCCATCCCCGGCTACGAAGGCCGGCTGGAGATCCTCAAGATCCACACCAAGAAGATGGCCATCGAGGACAACATCACCCTGCCCGAGCTGGCCATGAAGGCCGAGGGAGCAACGGGCGCGGACCTGAAGGCCATCTGCACCGAAGCGGGCATGTTCGCCATCCGCGATAACCGCGAAAAGATCAACATGTCGGACTTCGAGAGAGCGATAATCAAGGTCCTGGACAACGAGGCGACCGATGTCGTCGAGTCCGGCGTAATGTTCGCCTGAAACCCTTTCCGGCAACCCTTTTCCATTTTTCTCATTAATACAATAAGCCCGTGAGCGGAGCGGTCCCTTCGTAAACCGGACCCATGAACTTCGAACGTGGGATCGTTGAGATCGCCCAGATAACCCCATTCCCTTGGCAAGGTCCGATATGCTTCCAAATTTCTATTAATATAAATTATTTAGAGGTATAATCAAACGAAGATAATGATGCCTAACTTGTTAAATAATCCGGCATATAATTAACACCCAATGAACTATGTGGAGGTCCCCAAGATCTTCGTGGACGAGATGTCGGCGAGGATACTCCTGACCGCCCTATATCGTCCCCGTTCGGCCCTGGAGATATGCCGCGCATCCGGGGTTCCGGTGGCCGAAACCTTCTCCCGGTTGCTCGTTCTAGAAAAGAAAGGGCTGATAAAACGGGTCTCCCACCGCACCAACCTCGAGGGCAAGGATATCCCGGTCTATCAGTCGATGTTCCACGATGCCTACGTGTTCCTCGACAAGGGAAAGCTGAAGGTCCGATTCCAGCTGGTGAGCTACGGACAGGCCGAGTACTCTGTCGACGGCGAAGCCCTACTCTGAGGAATGACGGGAACCGGCGTCCTCTCCTCCCTCGAAGAACTGCTGCACCATGCTATAGATGTCCTCCATGCCGGTCCCCTCCATGGCCGAGACCGGGGTCAGCTCCTTGTACATGCCCACGCTCTCCATGGCCTTGAGGAACTCGATGCTAATGACCGCCTGAGAGCTCATGTCCTTGTCGGTCAGAGCGTTGTAGAGGGAGTAGGAGTCGCGGGACCAGTTGGCCAGCTCCTCCAGTTCTTCATCCTTCAACAGGTCGGACTTGGACAGCACATTGAGGATGGGCAGCGAGAAACGGAACTGGGTGATCCCGCACAGCAGCATGTCGGAGACGAAGCCGTTGGGGGTGCGGGCCAGCGTCGGGTCGGATAGGAAGACCAGGAAGCTGTCCTCGCGCCCCAGCTCCTCCACCAGGGCGGTCGAGGATTGCCGGAAGGCGAACAGTTCCATCTGCCCGGGGGTATCGATGAGACAATATTCGGTCTCCATCTTCTTGACCGTCGGTATCCATTCGTTGGAGTTCACGGCCATGAGGTCCGCGGCCACGATCTGCGCCCCGTTAGGGCCCAGGGAGTACTCCTTCATGATCTCGTCCAGGTGGACCCAGTCCCTGATGTCGACGTCCGCCTGGTACGGGATGAAGTCGGCCCCGGGGTCCAGGTTCACGATGATGCTGTCGATGTTGTTGCTCGAGAGCCAGTCATGGAAGGCCTGGACCAAGGAGCTCTTGCCGCTGCCGGCGGTGCCGATGAAGTAAACGTAATGCATGTCGTCGTCTCCGAGCTTTTACTTGATGTGGTGAGGGAGAAGGCGATGAATAAAGCTTGCTCGCCCGCCCGGACCGAAAACGCCATCGCTTCTCGGATCGAACATCAATAATATGGACCGCAGATTCCCTCCTGGATTCGGGGAAGGGGTGGACCGGGTGCTTATCTCCAGACGAATGTCGAGCACATGCGGAATTGGCATCCAGAAGCATGAGAATGACGGAATAAAAGGAGAATATGTAGCGGGCCAGGTGCGATTTGAACGCACGACAGACGGATTAAGAGTCCGGTCCCTTAACCTGGCTAGAGTACTGGCCCCTGCGTAGGCCGTGAAATATGGTAATCATACATAAGCCTTTCTAATCCTAAGGCCCGAATCTTGCACAGGTATGATGATTTTGGCCGCCCGCAGGCAATACATAAATACGCCGGGGTCGCGAGACGACGTCATGACCCAGGTGAACGAGGTGATGACCCCCACCGTGATCAAGCTGAGAAAGGGTACTACCCTCTGCGAGGCCACCACCCTGATGTCCAAGAACGGCATTTCCGGCGCCCCGGTCGTGGACGAGGAGGATCGCTTGGTCGGGATCTTATGCGAGAGCGATATCCTCGAGTTCGCGGCCAGCAAGGAAGGGGTGGGCCTGGAGGTCAGGTCCCTATCCTTCGTGGCCCTCCCCTACGAGCGCATCGTGAGGGACGAGGAACTGTGCCAGCGCTACAAGAGGGTCGGCGACACCAAGGTGGAAGATGCCATGAACGACGAGGTCGTGACCATCGATGTCGACGAGACCGTGGAGAAGGCCCTCGACACCATGGTCCGGATGAACTTCAACCGTCTGCCGGTCACCAAGGACGGAAAACTGGTGGGCATGATAGCCCGGCAGGACGTGCTCATCGCCCTCTGCCGCGAGATGGGCGAACGGCGCTCGTCCTGGTGCCCGACCGTGATGCGCTGACCCATGGAGGCCTCAAGCAGATTCCAGTAGGGTCCGTCCGACCGGGTCCCTCATCCGAGTCGGGCCTGCGGGCCGGCGATTTTGCTACCAGCAGAAAGTTATGGCCCATCTGTCAGGATGCGGTTCTGGAGCAGCGGCAGGATGGGCCCAGGTTCTGCGATGGCACGAGTCTCCAGCTGGTGGAATCGTTACTTATTTCTACCAAGCGACTTCTGACAGGTCCGGGATGCGGACTGAGCTGTATTGAGGTGCATGTTCTCGCCAGTGGCAGTGACGGCAACTGCACGGTGATCGCCTCAGAGGAAACTACCGTCATGATCGACGCCGGCATATCGGGCCGGAGGATCGCCAAGCTGATGGAGCAGGTCGGCCTGGACCCCAAGAAGCTCGATGCGATACTTCTCACTCCCGAACATTCCGATCACGTCAGCGGTGCCGGTATTCTGTCCCGGAAGTACAAGGTCCCGGTGTGCTGCAACGAATCTACCCTGGTCTGCTCGAACATCGGGGCCGTTTCCGGCTCGATCATCTTCGAGACGATGAAGAGGTTCGAGATCGGCTGCTTCAGCATCGATCCTTTACCGATCTCCCACAATGCCGCCGAACCGAACGCGTTCCGTCTCAAGCTCGACGACAAGCAGATGCTGCTGGCCACCGACCTGGGACGGGTGAACCCGGAGGTCTTCTCGGCGCTGAAGGAGGTCGACCTGGCCATCATCGAGGCGAACCACGACGTCCAGATGCTGATCAACGGCCCCTACCCTCCGAAGCTGAAGGGCGAGATCCGATCGGACCGGGGCCATCTGTCGAATGTGGACTGCGCCCGAGCGCTGTGGGCCACCTTCAGCGAGGAGCGCCAGATATTCTTGGCCCACATCAGCAAGAACAACAACACCCCGGAACTGGCCAGGCGCACGGTCTCCCGCACCCTCGGTTGCGAGGAGGAGCGCATCGACTGCCTCCTCACCCCGGACGATCTCCGCTCCATGGAGATCTAGACCTTCCTCTCCGCCCCGAACTGGATGCCGACCGCTTTCTTCCGGGCGATCAGCGCTTTGGCGATCGGCGGAGGCAATGACACCAGGTCCTCCTTCTTCAGCCTATAATTGCGGTCCGGTCCGGCGAAGGCCGGGATGTCCTCCAGTATGCGGAGTACGACAAAATCAGGGGCTTTCTGGGCCGCCTCGACCGGCGCCGGGGCGGGGGCCTTCTGTGGCGGAGGCGAGGGCACGGTGGCCGGCGGGACATCCGGCGTCCTGGCCGCCTCCGCCGCCGGCCTGACCACGGTCGGAGCGGACGGCGGGACGGGCGCCTTCACCGGGGGCGGCAGGATCGGGGCCGTCGCCATGGGGATAGGTTCCTCGTGATTCTCCGACGGATCGAACTCTTCCTCCTCCCGGTTGGCCTCAACGATCATGTCCGGCACCTTGGCGGCGACCATGGTCGGTTCCTCCGCATCGGCCGGGCGGGCCTTGCCGCTCTCGATCAGTATGGACCGGCGCTCTTTCAGCAGAGTGAACACGCGGTCGTAGATCTCCCGTTCCTCCACCGTTAGCCGGGAGGTCTCGATCTTGCTCCCCTCCGCCGCCCTTAGCGCCATGTCCAGGATCTTGCCCATGCGGAACTCGAAGACCTGGGCCGATTTCTCCTGGAACTTCATCAACTGGTTGCTGGCGAGCTTGGCCTTGGTGGAGAACTGATCGGCGGAGAACTCCCGCTCGCTCTCCCTCTTGAGCTTCTCGAGGCACTCTCGCATGGCCGGGTAGAAGTCGCGACGCACTTCCGATATGGCCTTGGACCGCTGCTCCCTACGGTAGACCTCGGTCAGGTCCTCGAAGCTGAGAAACTCCGCGGGAGGCGACATCAATAAGGCCCATCCAATCGGCCGTATTTGATTATATCCGGACGGATATACGTTCTAACGTCCTGATATTCCCGATAAAAATGAAGGCCAGGCCTATTATAGTAATAAAGGGGCTGGACCTGGACCGTCGATTGGCGGTTGGCGTTCTATAGGGCGCAGAAAAAGAATATTACTCAATTATATCATCTCCATCTATGCCTCTTGCCCACTGCCCGGCCTGCGGGTTCAGGACATTAGTTGAAGGGTCCTGCTCCAAGTGCAGATATTCTGCGGATGGCATCATGAAGCGCAGGAAGCCGACCTTCCTGCAGAGGGCCTCGGCATTTTTCCATCGTCCCGTCCTCCCTCCCCATCGTCAGAACATGCCATGGCGTAGGCCCCTTCTGGCCGCGGGGATGAGCGTAGCGGTGATCGGTTCCGGACCATTGTATGCGAAGAGGTATCGTGAGGGCGCCGCCTACCTCGGAACGGCCGTCGTGCTCACTTGGGCTGTAACAAACGTCAATCTATGGGCCCTGTTCATACTGGCATTGCTGTGGTCTTACCAGATAATGTTGGCTTATGATGCGGCGGTGGAGTTCAATTGGAACTCAATCTACGAAGCGGATGCCCATATCTAACGGGCCACAATATGCTGATGATCAACCACGGAGGGTGACCTATTTCGCCCGGTCACCATGGTGTTCCTCCTCTCCTGGTCATTGGGGACCAGCCCTGCGGCCGGGCATGGATATGATGATCACCGAGAGCACGACCAGGCCCCCGCCAAGGGCGATCGAACCGGTGGGTATCTCGTTCAGGAGGACCATGGCGAACAGCATGGCGAAGACCACCTCCGACAGCAGGATGATGGTCGCCACCGTGACGCTCACCTTGCACAGCCCGATGCAGTAGGTCAGATAGGCGATGCCGGTGCAGACCACTCCGACCCATATCACCGATGCCCAGGCCACCCCGTCCATGGCGTAACTGCCAGCGAAGGTCAAGGTGATGGGCACGAGGAACATCACCGACAGCAGGAACATCGCCCCGGTGACCATCAGCACGTCGGTACCGCGGTCCAGCACCTTCTTGAGGTACACGGTGCAGAAGGCCCAGACCACCCCCGAGAGCAGTACCAGGAGATTTCCCTGGAAGGTTCCGCTGTAAACGCTAGACAGGTCCCCGTTGGTGGAGATGAGGAGCACTCCGACCATACCGATGAACAGGCCTCCCAGCACCTTCTTGGCGAGCTGTTCCTTCAGTATCACCGCCGCCAGGAGGGCGACGAAGCCGACGTTCATGTTGAAGAGGAGGACGGCATTGGTGGCCGTGGTCATGGTCATGCCCACGTTCTGCAGGGCGATGCATACGGCGTTGAGGAAGGCGACGAACCACATGGTCCGGTCCCTCAACAGGCGGCGATCGAACCTCCCCAGGTACAGGACGAACGCCATCAAGACCAGGGAGCCGAGGACGAAACGAAGAAGGGCGAACATGTAAGGATCGCCGGAGACCAGGCCCACCTTGATGGCCACATAGGCAGTGCCCCAAAGAGCTCCCGTGGTCAGGAGAAGGACCTCGTTCCCTCCGATGTTCATCCTCATTCGCTGGACCAATCCGGTCGAGGTATTAATCGTTCACGCTCCAATGAGGCGGCGACAGGTCACCATGAACTCCCCCCACGGACCTACAACATTGTTCGAGAGAAATCTTTTTCACGGCCGACCCGCTATCTGGACCGTGGACGCTTCGGACATCCTGCGGCCGGTGAAGGGCGGGGTGGAGGTCGACATCATGGTCACCCCCAACGCCAAGAAGGACCAGGTCGGGGAGGTGGACGAGTGGAGGAAACGCCTGGTGATCAAGGTGGCGGCGGTCCCGTCGGAGGGGAGGGCCAACCGCGCGGTGGTCGATCTGCTGTCCGAGCTGTTCGGGGCCAAGGCTGAAATACGGCGAGGGCACGCCGATCGCCACAAGACCGTTCTCGTTCCCATCGACCTTGAGAGCGCCAGGGCCAGGCTGGAGGGGCTTTGAGGGAGCTGAAGGACACCTTGGAGGAGATCGAGAAGCTTCTCACCGATCTCAAGGAACGGCCGGACCGCATGGTCATCCTGGTCGAGGGGAAGAAGGATCGGGCGGCGCTGACCTGCCTGGGCGTGGGCGGGGACATCGTCCAGGTCCAGGACGCCGGGGGCATACTGGGTGTGGCCGAAGATCTGGCCCGGCGGGGCAAGGAGGCCATCATCCTCACCGACTGGGACCGCAAGGGGGGACAGCTGGCCGAACTGCTGAGGAACGCCCTGAGAGCCAACGATGTCCGGTTCGATGACCGGCTCCGCGCCCGGCTGTCCATGATCAGCAAGAAGGAGATCAAGGACATCGAGTCGCTGCCGTCATTCATCACCTACCTGGTGACGCACCAGAACGACATCAGGTGAGGTCAGGTAGATGGCAAGGAAGGTAAAGATCGAAGAGAATATTTCATTCCGTGCAGGTGCTCAGGAGGGGAGGGCACCGGGAGATGAGCTGGATAGAGATATCAAGAGAGCGATTCTCCTCGTAATATCCATTATCGTTGTCGTTTCCATCCTTATGGTCATTCTAATTCCGATGGGCTATGATAAGAACGTCGATGTCCCATTGAACGGGGTAGCAGACGATAGACTGATAATCCATAAAGGGTCAGGGAGCTACTACTTCCGGTGCTCGGAGGGCCCTTTTTCCGGTTCCTGGTGGCTTGATATCGATTATGGGAAATATCATGATAGGTTCCTAGTAAATGTGGGCTCGCAGGTTGAGTTCAGGGGCTACCACATTAAGGTGGTCCAGTTCGAGAACGACATCATGAAGCTAAGAATCACTTTGTGAACCGTAAGCCAATGGCAACTGGCCTTTCCATTCAGCATAAATATCTCCATAACGCTCTAGAGGTTCGAGCACTATGGGCGTCGACGAGCGCATGCTGAAGGAGCTGGGCATCCAGAGCGTGGACGAGCTGTTCTCGGACCTCCCGCCCTCCATCCGGACCGCCGGCATCGAACTTCCCGACGGACTATCGGAGATGGAGGTCATCACCACCGTCCAGGCCATGCTCTCCAAGAACGTCACCGCGGTCGATCGTCCCTGCTTTCTGGGAGGCGGAGTGTACAATCACTTCATCCCTTCCGCCGTGAAGAGCATCATCTCCCGTTCGGAGTTTCTCACTTCCTATACGCCCTATCAGGCGGAGATCAGCCAGGGCATGCTCCAGTCCCTGTTCGAGTACCAGAGCTTTATCGCCGAGCTCACCGGCATGGAGGCGGTGAACTCCTCGAACTACGACGCAGCCACTTCCCTGGGGGAAGCGGCCACCATGTGCCAGCGCATCAATGGCAGGAGGAAGTTCCTCATCCCCGAGGCCATCAGCTGGGACAAGCGGGCGGTGTTGAGCAACTACGTCAAGGGCGCGGGCATGCAGGTCGTCGATTACGGCTTCGACCCCCTGACCGGCGAGGCGGACCTGGAGGACCTCCGGGCCAAGGTGGATGGAGAGGTCTCGGGCATCTATATCGAGGTCCCCAACTTCCTAGGGGTCATAGACCGGCAGGTCACCGAGATTAAGAAAGAGCATAAGGGCCCGGCGCTGGTGGTGGGCGTGGACCCCATCTCCCTGGGCGTGCTCAAGGCCCCCGCCGACTACGGGGCGGACATCGTCATCGGAGAAGGTCAGTCGTTGGGCTCCCCGATGAACTACGGCGGCCCCCTGCTCGGCCTGTTCGGTTGCCGGCAGGAGCATGTGAGGAAGATGCCCGGGCGGGTCATCGGCCTGACCCGGGACATCTCGGGAAAAAGGGCCTTCTGCATGACCCTGCAGACCCGGGAGCAGCACATCCGCCGGGAGAAGGCCACCTCGAACATATGCACCAATGAAGCGCTGATGGCCGTGGCCGCGGCCGTATACCTGGCCATCGTGGGAAGGGACGGCCTGCGGTCCCTGGCCCAGCTGAACATGGAAAGGGCCCAGGCCACCATGGACGCTCTGTGCTCGCTCAAGGGATTCGAATGCCCGGCGCTACGCTCCCTGCACTTCAACGAGTTCGCGGTGCGGACCCCGGTGAAGCCGGAGAAGCTGTCCCGGGTCCTGCTCAGAAAAGGCATCATCGGCGGCCTGCCCCTGGCCAAGCACGTCCCGGAGATGGGCGACTGCATGCTGTTCGCGGCGACCGAACTGACCACGGACGAGGACATAGGCAAGCTGGTGGCCGCGCTG
This sequence comes from uncultured Methanomassiliicoccaceae archaeon, assembly GCA_964477865.1. Classification (GTDB taxonomy): domain Archaea; phylum Thermoplasmatota; class Thermoplasmata; order Methanomassiliicoccales; family Methanomassiliicoccaceae; genus UBA6. The sequence continues at coordinate 13,376 of CAYZEV010000043.1, forward strand.
GGGGATGTGGCATGAGCTACCGCCAGGCCAACTACGACCTGCGGCTGATCTTCGAGATGAAGGGCGAGACCGACTTCTCGCTGCCCCGCGGAAAGAAAGAGGTCCCCGTGCCGGAGAATCTGCGGCGGACCGAGCTGGCCATCCCGAACCTGTCCGAGCGGGAGGTGGTGAAACATTACACCAACCTTTCCCAGATGAACTATGGGGTGGACAATGGCTTCTACCCGCTGGGCAGCTGCACCATGAAGTACAACCCGAAGTACGCCGATGTGCTGGCCTCCCTGCCTACGGTCGCCGACGTCCATCCCCTGGAGGACGAGGAGGGGACCCAAGGCTCCCTGAGACTGCTGTACGAGCTGGAGCGGGCGCTGTGCGCCATCTCGGGCATGGACGCGGTGAGCCTGCAGCCGGCGGCCGGGGCCCATGGTGAGTTCACCGGCATGCTGATCGCGAAGGCCTATCACGACGCCAGGGGGGAGGACCGCCGGGAGGTCATCGTCCCCGACAGCGCCCACGGCACCAATCCCGCCTCGGCGGCCATGGCCGGCTACGATGTCATCGTCGTCCCCACCGGCCCGGACGGCTGCCTCGACCTGAAGGCCCTGGAAGCGGCGGTGTCGGAACGGACCGCGGCGTTCATGATCACCAACCCCAACACCCTGGGGATCTTCGAGGAGAACATCGAGCGCATCGCCCAGATCGTGCACGGGGCGGGGGGGCTGCTGTACTATGACGGCGCCAATCTGAACGCCATCATGGGCCGGACCAGCCCGGGCGTCATGGACTTTGACATCGTGCATTTCAACCTGCACAAGACCTTCGCCACCCCCCACGGCGGGGGAGGCCCAGGCGCCGGGCCGGTCGGGGTGAAGGAACCGCTCGAGCGCTTCCTCCCGGTACCCCGGGTAGCCCTCGACGACGGCATCTATCGCCTCGATTACGAACGGCCGCTGAGCATCGGCAAGGTCCGCGCGTTCTACGGCAACTTCGCGGTGCTGGTGCGCGCTTACGCCTACATCCTCAGACAGGGCGGCAACGGGCTCCGGGACGTCTCGGACAAGGCGGTCCTCAACGCCAATTACCTGCGGAAGCGGCTCACCCCCGTCTACGACATGCCGTTCAAGGAACTTAGGAAGCACGAGTTCGTCCTTTCCGCCAGGAAGCTGAAGGACGAGAGAGGGGTCCGGGCCTTGGACATCTCCAAGCGGCTGCTGGACCATGGCACGATGACGCCGACCATCTACTTCCCGGGGCTGGTCGAGGAGGCCCTGATGATCGAGCCCACCGAGACGGAAACGAGGGAGACGCTGGACCGGTTCGCCCAGACCATGCTGGACATCGCCAAGGAGGATGCCCAGGTGCTCAAGGACGCCCCCCAGAACACCGCGGTGCGCCGCCTGGACGAGGTCTACGCGGCCAAGGAGCTGATCCTGAGCTATCTGGGCCTCCGCAGGAAGCTGACCGGCAACCTGTCCGGGCTGAGGGCGAACGCCGAGGGACGGAAATGCGAGTCCTGTTCCCTGCTGCTCGACACACGGTGAGAACATGACCATGAGGGACGATCTGGAGGGAGCATCGGCGGCCGAGCCCCGGGTGCTGAAGATGTCAATGACGCTCGCTGACGCGAGGCCGGCCGGCCGGTTTTTCGTCTTCGAGGGCATCGACGGCTCGGGCAAGAGCACGGTGTCCCGGCTCTTCGCCGATAGGCTGGCCTCGACCGGTCGGCCGGTGGAATGGACGGCCGAGCCGACCTCCGGGTGGATGGGCGATCAGGTGAGGCGGGCGAATAAGGAGGCCCACAGCGCCTTCGCCGAGACGCTGCTGTACGTCGCCGACCGGGCCGAGCACACCGCCCAGATCAGCGGGTGGCTGGAGAGCGGCAGCTCGGTGGTCTGCGACCGCTATGTGGGGAGCACACTGGCCTATCAGAGCGTGACCCTGCGCCCCCACCTGGGCTCGAGGGCGCTGGAATGGCTGAAGATGATCAATGAGCCGTTCGCCCTGCGTCCCGACGTCACCTTCCTCCTGCGCATCGACCCGGACCGGGCCCTGGCCCGCCTGGCCGGAAGGAAGGAGAAGGAGAAGTTCGAGAAGGTGGAGTTCCTACGGAAGGTGGCGGCGATGTATGATCGCCTAGCGGAGGAGGACGCATCCTACGTTGTGGTGGACGCCGCGTTACCTTTCGAGCTCGTGCTCGAGAAGGCTTGGTCGCTAGCACAGAGATAGGCATCTCGAGGGATCTGAGGTCAGCCCTTTCCCCGCCGGAGGATAAGCAAGGCGAGAGCGACCAGAAATGCCAGCCCAAGCACAAAAGGCACCAGGAACGAACCCTCACCTCCTCCATCCACAGGCTTCGCCGCTATAGAGGCCACATTGGACATCGGAGAGGTTCCTGCGATATTGATGGCCTTCATCCCGAAATAATAGGTGGTCCCGACGTCCAACCCATCCACTGTAGCATTCGAGACCTCGGGTCCGTACACGCCGTACATGGTCCAATTTTCGCTCTCGAGGCCGGTCCCGCAGTACAGTTCGTAGCCACTGATGGCCCCTATCATACCCGATGCCTCGATCTCCCAGGTGACCGTCACCTCTTCCCCATGGCGGACAGCGGTGAGCAGCCGGGGGGATTCTGGTTGATCGATCCTGGTTGTCTTCATTCCGCTCCATTCAGGAGTGGTGAACCCCCCGGAGCCATTGAGATAATAGATGGTCAAAGCACTGGAACGGTCGGACACCCAATCGGGGGCGCAGGTCGGTGCGTTGCCCAGGAACGTCATTTCGGTGAGGTTGTCGCAACCGGAGAATGCATGATCCCCGATATGGGTAAGGTTTCGGGGGACGACCGCTGATCGCAGGGAGATGCATTTTTGGAAAGCTCGGTCTCCAATGGTGAGGATGCTCTCTGGGAGATCGAGGGAGAACAGGCCCTCACACTCGGAAAAGGCTCCTGAACCTATGGAGGTCACTCCCTCGCCAAGGACCAGAGCGGTGAGAGCTGTGCATAGAGAAAAGGACTGGTTGCCTATCGCATTGACGCTTCCAGGTATTTCCACAGAGACCAGGGATGGGCAGTTGAAGAAAGCATTCTGCTCGATGATGGTTACGTTACCCGGGATGCTCACTGAGGTCAGCGAAGGGCAATAGATGAACGCGTAGGCACCGATCCTGGTCAGACCGTCCGGAAAGACCACCGACGCCAGGGAAAAGCAATAGGAGAACGTCGCCTCCTCGATCGTGGTGACATTGCCTGGTATTACAACGGAAGCTAGCGATGTACATTCATTAAACGCGTACGAACCTATCGCGCCGACACTTCCCGGCATCACCACCGAAGTAAGGGCGATGCACTCAGAGAAGGCGTACGACCCGATGGCGGTGACGCTGTCCGGTAAGATTATGGACGTGATGGTCGAGCACCCGTAGAACGCCGTTACGCCAATGGCCACCGTGGGATAGGCCATGGTGCCGTCGTACAGAAGGGAGGGTATAACGACCTCGCCTCCTGGTCCGGAGTACCCAGTTATGATGGCTCCGCCTTCCGGGCCCACAAAGAATTGAAAGTCTCCATCGGTCTGCGCGGTGGCGTCGTTGGAGATGGCATGAAGAAAGGGCACAGTAAATATGGATAAAACTAAAGTCAAAAAGATGAACCGGTCCATCAACCTATCCATAAGGATCTCATACCAGAATAAATTTGGAGTATAAGATACCATATTCGATCAAGAGGAAGATCGTCTTCTGTAAGAACGAAAACACCGAGAAGTTCGCTCAAGGGTTGAAGCGGAGGATCCCCTTGTTCCAAGAAGGGGGGTCGTTCCCTAGCAAAAGTTAAATCTTCTCCTGCCGGATGTGCCGTCATGCATCCTTCCGAGAGCATCCGGAGCGCCAAGGGACGGCAGCTTGAGGGCAAGAACATCGTCCTGGGGATGACCGGAAGCATCGCCGCGGTAGAGTCCTTTGAACTGGTGCGGGAGCTGATCCGCTATGGCGCAGATGTCCAGGTCGTGATGACCGCCGAGGCGGCCAAGTTGATGACTCCCTATACCATGGAGTTCGCCAGCGGCCACCCGGTCATCACCGAGCTGACCGGGGCGACGGAGCACATCAGCCTGCTGGGCGACTACCCCGGAAGAGCGGACCTGTTGTTGGTATCGCCGTGCACGGCGAACACGATCTCCAAGATGGCCCTGGGCATAGACGATACGCCGGTCACCACCATGGCCACGGTGGCGATCGGGTCGAAGCTGCCGGTACTGATCGCTCCGGCGATGCACTTGGCCATGTACGAGCACCCCGCGGTGCAGAAGAACATCGGGGCGCTGAAGGAGATGGGCGCGATGTTCATCGGTCCTACGGTCCAGGGCAAGAAAGCGCGGGTGGCCACGGTCGATGAGATAGTGGAACGGGTCATCGCCCAGTTCGCCAAGGCCGACCTCAGGGGGAAGAAGGTGCTGATCATCGGCGGCTCTTCCGAAGAACCGATCGACCAGGTCCGAGTGGTCACCAACACCGGAACGGGCGAGACCGCGGTCCTGATGGCCCAGGCCGCGGCCGAGCGCGGGGCGGAGGTCGAGCTGTGGACCGGCCGCATGCAGGTGCCGGTGCCGGTCGGACTGAAGCGCCGGACCTTCCGGCGGGTGGAGGACCTCTTCCCCATGGCGGAGTCGATCGATCACGATATGGTCATCGTTCCCGCCTCCCTCTCCGACTACGCGCCGGTGGAGGTCAAGGGGAAGATCCCGTCCGGACGGAAGGAGCTGGAGATCAGGCTGAAGGGCCTGCCCAAGGTGCTGCCGGCGCTACGCAAGAGGACCAGGGTGCTGGTGGGATTCAAGGCCGAGGTGGGGCTGGCGGAGAAGGAGCTGGTCCGCCGGGCCAAGGTCCGCCTGGACGAGTACCATCTGAACATCATCGTCGCCAACGACCTGAACAATGTCGCTCCGGGGCGCACCAAGGCCGTCATCATCACGGCCCGGGGCGAACAGGTCCCGTTCGAAGGCAGCAAAAGGGAACTGGCCGACAAGGTCCTGGACGAGGCTTTGAAGGTCCAGTGATGAGAGCGACCGCGTTCTGTCCCGGCCACCTGACCGGTTTCTTCTTTCCCTGCGAGAACGATGATCCGCTCCGCTCCGGTTCCCGGGGGGCCGGGCTGTGCGTGGACCGGGGGGCCACCAGCACTGTCACCGCCTCCGAGGGGAGGGGCGAGGTCCTCATCGCCATCGACGGGCGGGAGACGGAGGCGCCGGTCACCCGTTCCGCGGTGACCTGGCTGGTGGACGGCCGGCCCTTCGACCTGGCCATCGACACGGTGATGGACCTGCCGGCGAGCGCGGGCTTCGGCATGAGCGCCGCCGGGGCCCTGTCGGCCGCCCTCGCCCTGGCCGAGGTCCTGGAGCTGCCGGCCGAACGGGCGTTCGAGGCGGCCCACCGGGCCGAGCTCACCAACCGGACCGGGCTGGGGGACGTGGCCGCGCTGACGAGGGGGGGCCTCACCTTCCGCCGGCGGGAGGGCCTGCCGCCCTACGGGCAGGTGGACCGGCTCGCCGACCGGTTGGACATCGTCGCCGCCGTGGTGGGCGGGAGCATGCGCACCGCCAACGTCCTCGGCAACGGGGAGCTGAGGTCGAGGATCGACCGGGCAGGAAGGGAGTGCTACGGCCTCCTGGATAACGAACCGACCGTGGACAACTTCCTCCGGACCAGCCGCCGGTTCACCGAGGCCATCGGGATCGCCACGCCCGGGGTCGTGAGCGCCCTGGAGGCGGTGGACGCCATCGGCCGGGGATCGATGATCATGCTCGGCAACTCGGTCTTCGCCACCGGGGACCTGGACGCCCTGGAACGGGCACTACAGGGTCATGGTCCCACCTACCGGCTGTCCCTCGACATAGAGGGACCCCGGGTCATCTAGGCTCGAGGCCTGAGGTCACTCGTACAGGGTGAAGAGCTTGTCGTCCCCGCCCACATCGAACAGGCCGATGCGGGCTCCGCAGTCCAGCCAGCCATGCGCGTAGTTGACGCTGGCGAACGCGTTGATGTAATCTCCTGAGGAACGGAAATGGAGGGCATCGTTGTAATAGGAGGTGGCCATGTTGAGGAAGTCCTCGGCCATCCTCCGCCCGAACGAGCGCTCCGGGGCGGCGATCTTCAGCTTGTCCAGGGCGCGCCTGGTGGTGTCGAGATACTTGGCCAGTTTCTCTTCCGAGATGGTGTCGTTCATCAGTCGTCGTCCTTGGTCGGGATTATCTCTACGCTCTCGCCGCCGTGCCGGCTCTCCCGCGGACGCACCTCGACGAACAGCGGCATCTGTATGCTGCCGCCGACGACCAGGGCCACCCCGATGGGGAGACGCTGGATCTCGTCGGCCATGCCGGCGGTCAGTCCCTCCACCGAGGAGGTGATCGCCTTCAGATCGTTTGGGTTGGTGACCTTGAGGATCATCTGAGTATTGCACTGGCTCAACACGTTCTTGTCGATCTTGGCCGCCCGCTGACTGATGATGGTGAGGCCAAGCCCGAACTTGCGGCCCTCCGCGGCGATGGTCCGGAAGATCTTGGACGAGGCGGCCAGGCCCTGCTGCGGGCAGTAGTTGTGCGCTTCCTCCACGATCAGCATCATCGGGGGGATCTTTCCCAGCTTGCGCAGCTCGAACAGCGCGGTGCAGATGCGGTTGACGATCAGCGCGGCGATCTCCGGCTCGGTGCCCTTCAGATTGATGATGGTCATCTTTCCCTTGATCACCAGTTCATCGATCCGCGTGCCGGCGGGGGCGAATATCTTGCTGTCCTCCAGGAACTGCAGCTCGTTGACCAGGGCGGCGCTGTTGCCCTCGTCGTCGCTCTCCAGCACCCGGATGATGTCCTTCAGGGCATACTCCTTCTTGACGCTCTTGACCGCATCGATGGCCTTCCTCAGCGAGGAGAGATAGGCCTTGCCGTTCTTGATGCTGGTCAGCGAGAGGAGATCGTGCGCCTCGATGTTCGCCAGGGTGAACCGCAGCGGTTTGGCCTTGGGGTTGACCGCCGTATCGGTGGCGAACTCGATGATATGGTCCTCGTAGCTGTGGGCGGTGACGTTGAAATTGCGGTGGGAGGTCCCGACGTGACCCAGGTCCCTCATGGCCCCGTACTCGCCGTGGGGGTCCAGGACCATGATGGTGACGTTGTGCTTCATGAGCTCCTCGACCAGGTCGCCGCACATGAACGACTTGCCGCCGCCCGTCTTGGCCAGGATGCTGACGTGCTTCTGGACCATGGAGTTGATGTCCATCTCCACCCGTATATCGTGGCCGAACAGCAGGCCAAGATAGGCGCCGGTGGGGGTGTGCTCCTTGAGGCCGATGACCTTCTTGATGATCTCGTCCTTGGCCTTGTAGGCCGGCAGACCGGCCTTGAAGGGGGTGCGGGGCATCTGGAGCAGCCCGCGCTCGTCACGGTAGCCGACCACGTTCACAAAGGCGGTCACCTTTTCGTGGATGAGGATGTCCTCGCCCTGGGAGATCATCTTGGCCCGGTCCAGGGACAGATCGGTCTTCCGCTGCATGTCCATGACCTGGCCGAGAACCCATCCGTCCACATCGTGATGGACCTGGATGTACTCCATCTTCTCCACGTTATTGATCACGCTGAGGTTGAAGCTGGCAGTGCCCACGTCGCCGTAGATGATCCCCACCGGGTCCATCTTCTCCGGCGGCCGCTCGATCGGAGCCGGCGCGGCAGGAACAGACGTAACCGGTGTAGGCGCAGCCGGAGGAGGGGCGACCAGGTGCACGGGAGCGATAACTGGCTCCAGCGGGGGCACTGGGACTTCGGTCGTGCTCTCAATAGAAGTTGTACTATCGGTAATAATAGAAGTAGTACTGTCGTTCGGCTGTTCTTCGGCCGTGGGCGGAATGGCCGCCTCGGTGTCCATGTGCATCCCGACAAGGTATCAGGGGGTGCCGATAAATAGATTTTCTCATTAGAAAGTCGGAACCCATGCTGGCCGGGCATGACGCTTGATAAAACGGAACTCTTTATAACAAAGTAGCTAATGCCCCTGGCAATGATAGTCATCGGCGGCACTTCCTCCAAGATGCTGGCCCAAGACCTGGCCAAGGAACTGGGCTGCAAGTACATGCAGCCCCATGTATCGCGATTCCCGGACGGCGAATGCTACGTGCGCATCGAGGAAGAGAACATCGATGACGAGGTGATCATCGTCCAGAACTCATCCCCCGACCACAACCTGGTCGAGCTTTTGCTGTTGCAGGACGCGGCCATCGGGCTGGGCGCCCGGAAGGTCACCAGCGTGGTGCCGTACTTCGCCTATGCCCGGCAGGACGAGAGGTTCAAGAAAGGGGAGGCGTTGAGCGCCAAGGTCATGGTCCGCCTGATGGAGATGAGCTCCAAACGTTTCGTGACCGTGGACGTGCACAAGCCCATCATCCTGGACTGGTTCCGCGGTGATGCCTACGACGTCCATGCCGCCCCGTCCATCGGCGAGTTCTTCAAAGGCCACGGCGTGGACCTGGTGCTGGCCCCGGACGAGGGAGCGCTGCAGCGCGCCAACGAGGTGGCCCGGGTCATCGGCGCGGACTGCGACAACCTGGAGAAGACCAGGCTCTCGGGCGAGGTCGTCCGGATGGCCCCGAAGAACATCGATGCCAAGGACCGCAACGCCCTGATCGTCGACGACATCATCTCCACCGGCGGCACCATCGAGGCGGCCGCCAATCAGCTCAAGATCCTGGGGGCCAAGAGCGTGACGGCCGTGTGCACTCACGGCCTGTTCGCCAAGGGGGCGCTGGACCGCCTGAGGAAATGCTGCAACGCGGTCTACTCGACCAACACCATCGAGAACGAGGTGTCGGTCATCTCGGTAGCGCCGCAGATCGCCAAGGCCCTCCGCTGAGCATAAGGTTATTTCGCCAGCGGAACATCCCCATCGACATTCACGATCCATGGCAGGTCATTAAAATGAAGAAAGAGGAGAACTTCAGCGAGTGGTACAACGACCTGGTCGATCAGGCCGGTCTCACCGACAAGCGCTACCCGATCAAGGGTATGAACGTCTGGCCCGCCTACGGCTGGAAGGTCATGCAGTACATCGACACATTCATCCGGCAGGAGCTGGACGCTACCAACCACGACGAGGTCTGCTTCCCCTGCCGATCCCCAAGACCGAGTTCCAGAAGGAGCAGGACCCGGAGATTGAATCGCGTATCGCGCAGTATGAGA
>CAYZEV010000044.1:0-22130 GCA_964477865.1 uncultured Methanomassiliicoccaceae archaeon
GTACGGGTTGGCCAAGAAGATGCTGCTGGTGCAGGCGCAATCGTACCGCCAGCAATACGGCTTCAACGCCATCTATCTGCTGCCAGTGAACTTGTACGGCCCCAAGGACAACTTCGACCCGCGGTCGTCGCACGTCATCCCCGCGCTGATCAAGAAGTTCGTAGAAGCGAAGGAGATCGGCGCCAGGAGCGTGGAGCTGTGGGGCACCGGGACCGCGACGCGAGAGTTCCTGTACGTCGAGGACGCCGCCCGGGGGATCGCCCTGGCCACCGAACGCTATGAGAAGCCGGAGCCGGTGAACCTCGGCGCTGGGTTCGAGATATCGATACGTGATCTGGCGCTGCTGATCAAGGAGCTCACCGGGTTCGAGGGTGAGCTGGCGTGGGACCGCAGCAAGCCGGACGGGCAGCCCCGCCGGATGCTCGACACCACCCGGGCCCAGCAGGAGTTCGGCTTCCGGGCCGGCACCGACTTCCGGGCCGGGCTTAGAAAGACCATCGACTGGTACGTGGAGCAGGGCAAGCGATGAACGCCCGGCCGATCGTTTCCACCCTGACCTCGTGCTACCGCGGCGAGAAGTACCTGCCGCTGTTCCTGGAGAAGGTGCTCGAGCAGACGGCCTTCGAGCGGCTGGAGATCGTCATCGACCTCAACGAGCCGTCGGCGGAGGAGCTGCGCCTGGTGCGGGAGTTCCAGGAAAAGTATCCCGGGCATCTGCGATATACTGTCCAGCCGAAGGTGGTCACCTATTCGGCGTCGTGGAACAACTGCATCCGGAACGCCACCGGGTACTACCTGGCGGTATGGAACCTGGATGATCTCCGGACCCCCGACTCCATCGAGCGGCAGGCCGAGATGCTGGACCATCATCCGGACGTGGGCATCGTCCACGGGAAGTACAAGGTGGTGCCCCGCTTCGGCGAGGAGGACGGACCTTACCGGGACGAAGGGAGCGTGGACCCGTCCGAGGCGACCCGGCGGTTCATCTACGGCCCGTTCTACATGTTCCGCAAGGCCTTGATCGACCGGGCCGGCTACGTCGACGAGCAGTTCCGCTCCTCGGCCGATTTCGATCATGCCGTACGACTGGCGCTGCATGCCAAGAGCGCGGTGGTCCCCGAGAACCTCGGCTACTACCTCTGGTCCGGCGAGGGGCTGTCCAACAACCCCAGCTCGCGGATCGAGGTGGAGAACTTCGTCATCCGCATGCGCTACGGCATCTACGACAAGCTGTGGTTCCATCATCTCGCCGCCGCGTCGCAGTATGACTATCACCAGATCCTCAACGGGGCGGAATGGCTGCCTGTGGAAAGATACGTGCCCAACTACCGCGAGCTGTTGGAAAAGCGCTATCAGCAATGGTTCGACGTGGGTTACCTGCGCCACCTGGCCTTCAAGCTGAAGAAGGAGAACTGGGCGGGGATCCACGGCGTTTGGCAGGGATTGAGGAAGCGATAGGTCGCGCATCGGCGTCGCAACGAGATGCCATCGCACCGGCCCTGGACCTATCCAGGCTCATTCGATATGATCCTGTAATGTCCTTTTTTGCACGCCGCCCTGAGCGGGGTGGCCGTCGAACAAAGATTATTATCCCTCCTGCTCCAAAATCAACGGGCGCGGGTGTGGGGTTGCCGTTCGGGGGAAGAAGGAGAGGCAAGAACGATAGCCGACCGGGGAAGGTGGCCAGCATCATGCCCCTGGTCGGCACGATGGCCTTGGAAAATCCCCATGTCCGGAAGCATAGCAAGGTGAGAGTGAGGAGGAAGGTAAATGGTAGAGTGGGGGACCCAAATCGACTTTATCATAAGGTGCCTCTCGATGCACTTTATCTTTGCCTGTGCTACGGGCTTGCTGGTGTTCTTCCTGACCTGGACCATCTTATCGAGGGTATGCGTAGGGCAGACCACGTTCCGCTCACCATTCTTTGCGGGATTGTTCTTTGCGGTGCTATCGCACTTGATTATCGATACGTACACAACGCTAGGGTAGCGGTCGATGAAGCGGATTGAAAAAGCAGGACAAAATAATGTCTACATCCGGGTAGCCGCTATCTCTTTAGAATAGGCGTCGACCACAGCCTTGGGCTCCCCCACCATCCTCAATCTGCCTCGGTCAAGCCAAATGATTACATCGGCCATGGTTGCGAGCTGGGGCAGGTTATGCGAGGCGATTACAACGGTCCGCTTATTATCTTCAATCAAATCCCTCATCTTCTTAGCTGATTTCCTCTGAAACTCAGCATCACCAACGGAGAGGGCTTCATCGATCAAGAGGACCTCTGGCTCAAACTGCACAGCTATTGAGAAAGCAAGTCGTAAACGCATCCCCGAAGAGTATGTCTTGACCGGATTATCGATGAACTCCTCGATACCCGAGAAATCAATTATCTGATCCAGTTTAGCATCAACCTCCTTCTTACTGTGCCCCTGCAGGAGAGAACTGAGGTAGATGTTCTCATAACCGGTGGCGTTGGCATCGAAACCAATCCCCAGGGCGAGGAGGGAAACCGAGTCGACATTGGTTATAATGGAGCCGCTGTCCGGCGCATATATGCCCGCTAGTACCCGCAGGAGTGTGGTCTTTCCTGCCCCATTTCTTCCAATAATACCAACGGTATGGCCCCCTTCTATGCTTAAAGAAATGTTATCAAGAGCGGTGAACCGGTTAGGACAATTGGATCTCTTCGTTCCCTGACCCATACGGTACAGCAGGTTCCGCTTCCTAACGTTCTTGAAGCACAATGAGACAGAGTCCAGCTCAAAAACTGAGGATATCTTGACCACCACTCACTTTAACCTACCATAGTCCTTGTCATGTTTTTCCATCAGCTTCCATCCGATTGCCAGAAGCACCAATCCTATAAGCAATATTGCGGACATTCCGAGATAGTCGGGCGAATTACCATCGATTATCACTGCTCTGAAGCTCTGCACAATCGTCGTAACGGGATTTAGATAGTACAACTCCTGCACGGTCGGCGGCAGTATCGCCAGAGAATAGAATATAGGCGAGATGTAGAAGAATAACCTCAGGAAGTAGGTCAGCGCTGGCCGGAGGTCAGCTACGAATGCACCCACATGTGCAACGATGAGCCCGATACCATAGAGGAACACGAAGGTCATGATGACCAATGGCACCAGCTCGATGTAGTGCCACGTGATCGGGACATGGTCGATGATGGCTGCTGCGATAATGAGGAAGAAGGCGGCTCCGAACAGGGTCGTTTCCACTATCAATGTGATGAGGGGGAATATCTGCTTCGGGGCAGGGGTCTGCTCAAGCAACCCGATCTTGGACGAGATGGAGGTGGTGTTCTGGGCGATACTGCCCGATAACCATCTCCAAACGATCAGGCCCGTGAGCAGGAACACAAAGTAGTGCGGCGTGGTGCGGTCGAAGATGAATAGGTAAACGAACGCATACACCGCCATTAGCAACAAAGGGTCCAAGAACCACCAGATAACTCCCAGATACATTTTGGAGTACCGGCTGGACAGCGACGTTCGTGAGGAGTATATGATGTAATCTTTGTATTTGCTCAATATCGATAGGGACCTCATTCTGCCAGTAGCTCCGAATCCCTATTGACCTCTTGTTCGAGCTTTTTGCTCCCTTTTTCACCCGATGGGACACTCGTTGATCGTATAAGTTCAATCTCGCGGTTGATTGTATATGTTTTACTGCTCTGATTCCTAACTCGTTCGGCAGCAGCCTGGGACATTCGCAGGAATAGGTCCGGGTCGTTGTAAAGCCGCTCGATACCGTTTGCTAGACCCAAGTAATCCTCGGCATCCGCAAGGATGGCGCATGAATCATCGACGAATTCGGGGATCGCAGCGACCCGATTGGTCACTGGAACGAGGCCAGAGGACATCGCTTCATCGCGCGATACACCCTGAGTATCTATCCTCGAAGGGACCAGGAACACACCATAATGTTTATGGAGCGATGCGATTTCATCCTGGTGGAGGAATCGTTTCTCTAGAACGACGTTTGGATAGGCCTTCAAAGGTTCGGTGATTTCTTCGAATTGTTCTCCATCCCCGATTATGCGGAACTCCATATTCCTGAAAAAGTCCTTTGTGGAAAGTTCGACGATTGCCTTGGCACTGAGGTCGTTAGCATATGCTGCGCTTGCGAAGGGGCGAATCGATAGGATCTTCAATCGAGCATCTGCAACCTTAGGAGAATAACTGAAGAGAGCAGTATCAACAAAGTTGTGAATGATACTATACTTTGCATCATCCAGTTTAACACCGATATCAGAAGTCGCTTCCTCATAGAACTGACGGGATACGAAGACAAAGTGAACGTTCGGGTGGTTTAGTTCAAAAACCTTCTTCCAGAACTTCATTCGAGATTCACTGATCTCCTTAGCTCTGTTCAATTCTTCCGCGGTCCGGAAATTGAATTCCCTTCTGAACCATGGTTGAATTTCCGCACCATGTACCCAGATAATAATTTTCAATCGATCCAGGTATTTATTCAAAACTTTCCACAGCTCAGGCGTTAGGAAATGAACTAGAACCTGATTGTGGACGCGAGCATCGAGCACGCAGTTCAATAGGTCGTTAGAGCCTGTGACGACCGGTATGCCTTCAAATTCCCTATATCCCTCCTCCTTGGTCGGATGAAAGCAGAAGACGTCGACTGGAATATTTTCTTGTTGATACCCCAGAACACGCTTATGGACGAAGACCTTTTGGTATAGGTCGTCATAGGATGGGTATCCGTTGGTGATGAGAAGATTGGTGGTTTTTGTTAACCACACGTCAATCTTCTTTTTGGCACTGGCGAATGATAAACTCCTCAGGATGCAGTTTCCACTATTGCTGACCCTGATCCAGGGCCATATCATTTTTGTTCCCTGAGGGATTTTGTCGTTCAAGGTTATGCCTTGTTTGACGAAAAGAGACCCAAGTTTGTTCTTGTTCTCATCCAAGCACACCAGGGCTAAAAAGAAATTTATCTTCCCCGTGGCCTCGATATTAATTGACGCAGCAATATTATTATCCTGAGTTATCTGCTCGATTGGGAGGGGGTTCTTGAATCTGACATAGACCCATTTGTCTGCGGGAAGTGTGGTGGATATTGAGATCCCCTTACCGTGCTGAGATGCTTGGACATTTAGAGAGTCGACCTTCTCAAGTAGCCCAGTGAAATCATCTATCACTTTGCCGCCTAGGCCACCAGCTTGATCATTAATTGAAATGTTATCTGAAAGACGGTAGATCTCAGATATTGGGCGGCCATAATCAAGGAGCACCATGTCATCCACCTTGGGGCATGTTTCTCCTCCCCATCCCCGACAATAGTTCATCTCGTCAATAGAGAACATTTTTTCGAAAGATATCGCGTCTTCATGAATAAGATTAATAAACTGTCCTAGTGTAGCGTCATCAACCAGCTCAACTGAGATTAAACTTGAACTACCCATCAACGATTCTGCATTTTTATATTGCTTACCGTTGTCGACCAGCTCGAAAGAACCGTTCGCGTACCGATATGATGAGCTTTTTCCAATGACCTTTGCATCCGAATATTGTCGCGTCAGCAAAAGATCGGTCAGGTAATTAGCTCCGTAGTAATCTTGTGGGGAAAAATAGCTGACGAATTGAGCGTTGCAGACATCTCGCAACATCATCTCTTCGAATTCTCGTCTTTTTATTATCCCGATCGATCGGTCCGAGATCTGGATATCATTTTCATCTTCCAATAAAAGCAATAACTTTTTATTAATGGTCTTTTGTTTATTATAATGGGCTAGTACTCGCCTAATCTGTTCCTCTCCCACCGGATCGGATATCACCAAAACAGTTGGGAAGGGGCTTTCGATTTTTTTGTCGAACAACTTTTCGACAATACGCTCGAGACGATGAACGTAAAGATGATTGGCTAGGACGGTCCGCAATCCAAGGAGCCTTAACTTCCGATACTCCGTAGGATCGTTCACTAGCTCTTCGATCTTTTCTGTTAATAAACGAGGGTCACTCGAACATGGGATGATGTCCCCAAAAAAGTTGCGAATCGCCCTTGAGTAACCAGTTATTGTGAGACAGTTGCAGGCCATTTGTTCGAACACGCGCCGTGCGAACATAGTCTGGGAATTCTTTACTGAATTGACGTTTACTCCAAACTTATATCCTTTATAGGCTCGGTCGATTTCGTCGTAAGGTAGCGTGCCCAGGATATATTGTTGATATTTTTCAGGAAATTGGTATCTCGCGTTTGATGTTTTATAATTTCTATCAAAGATATCTATGCCCACAGTCGAAGCACATACATCGATGAGAAGATCGAACTCCTCTTTCCTCCCACCGTACTGAGCATAGTATGAACCCGCAAATGAAAATTTCCCTTTGCGATCGAATTTTTCTATGGGATTATGGATTCCAGGAGCAGCGGCGAAAGGAAGAAGATACACATTTCCATGCCTCAATTCGGCCATATAATTGCTGATACTGTCCATATCGGTCGTAAAGACATAATCGCACATTCTCGCCGTGCCAAGAAATTCTTTAAAGTGGACGGGATCTTCCTTATTCCAGAATGCGATGGGGATGGACCTAGTCCGGCAAAAGCTAGTTAGTTCCAGCATCTCTGCAGATGGGTTCGAGACTTTTTTATTCCATCCCTCATCCTTGCCCCTCCATGCTGATTCGATAAAAAGGAAGTGCGGACCGAAGTCGATCACCTCCTTTTTAAAGTCATTGATAGATAGATTTTTGACCTTGCAGACATCACCTAGGCATGACTCGGTAAAGAGATCAAAAACTCCAGCTATTCTGATCTCCTTTATTGTTTTTGGAAGCATCTCGGGTCTTTTAACTAAGGTTCTAATTTGAGTATCACTGGAAGAAAGAGAATTGATCCAGGCCCTTGAACTCGCTATTCTTCCGAGTTCTTTGGATACATCAATCCTGGACGTTTTCGACATTACTAACTCATTTTTACCCTTTGAGCTAAGCTTGTCGAGAATGATATTAATCACCTTTTTTGCCGACAGCATCTTTGGCGATTTTATTGTATAAATCCCACATGATAAATGTCAACTTTCCTAATGGTGAATCAGCAAGGGAGCGGTACCTATAACTGAGCCTATCATAGTTCCTCTGTAACTGTCCCTGCGACCGAACTAATCTTTCTTCCTCCACCAGCTCTTTGCTCATTGCGATGACAAGAAGATCTGCCTTTCCCTTTTCCCGCTGCAACTCCAATTTCGTTCGATTTAGCTCCATTGTCATTTGTTTGACACTGGAAAGATAGTTCTCATTTTGTTTTTTTAGAATTAGAAATTGCCGATTTTTTTTCTTACTTTCATCGACGTATGATATGATGCTTTTTTTTAGGGCTGCGTTTTCAATGGCTAACTCGGATGCCATTTGTTTTAGTTGTTCATTCCCTACCTTCAATTCTTTTATGACTTTTTCATTCCCAGAGCTATTTTTCTTTCTACGTTTTTTCCCTTGCTCCGATTGCCCCTCTGTTTTTTCATTATTCAATAAAAGGTTTGTGTCGCCAAAGTCCTGGGTCATTAAAATCCTCGGGCTTCAGTCCTGGTTTGGTCACTCACAATACCTTGAAATATCTGATTTAATTCCATCCTACATTGACGGTATCGCTTTTCTTCATAGTGAAATGGAGAGAGGCCCCAGATATGCTGCATGTCAGCAACCGGCTCCTTGATTTCTACAATCCGTACGCCTGGCAGATTCGAGACCAGGTAATCATAATAGTATTCAAGCCTTTGATTCGCGTTATTAATCGTCTCTGCCTTAAAATTGGTACTATCATCGAATGGCACCACACTACCCTCACCATTCAAATATTTTTGCGCCCAGAAAGCCTTAACCAATATGATTTTATTTATTTCGACATTTTCCAACAACAATTCACAGAATCTCTTACAGTCAATGGCCCATTGCTCATCGGAATATTGTGATCTTGATATCTCTTCGAATGGCCCCATTTTTTTAGATAATCCTGATTTCGCAAATTCGCTCGATTTGGTTATTTTCGAATCGCCGATTTGTAATAGATTGAATCGTTCATCAATTAAATCGATTAACAAGAAATCGAAGGCTACCTCTTTCAAGGTTTTCCAGAAAGATTTGTCAAAATCTCTTTTTACCATTCGTTTCTGGAAGTTAGATTCTAATGCGATATTTTTTGAATCGACAGCGCATGGTTCTGTTACGCTTGACGCTATCGATTGCCGGGCAAAGTAGTCCGATATGGTCACATTATTACCGTCGACCCGGAAGATGTCACGAGTAACACAACTTCCAAAGATCAAGACCTTGGTCTTTTCATCCTCGGGCAAGGAGGGGGCGGGCACATCCTTTGATAAATCCTGCGGTCCGATACTGACAGTTGTATTGAATCGGCCGTAGGTTCCTTTTTCCAAAAAATCTAAACCGAATGTAGGTTTTTTTTCCTGATACGTGCTTGAATACCAACCACGAACTAGTGGTGTATCTTCGCCCCTATAGAGGTCAGATGCCTGAGAAGAACTATTCGAGATATTGAAAACAACGTCACCGTTTTGACAATGGAAGGTCGAATCTCCCATTTTTTCTATTGTAGCATCTGGATGGAAGATATATTGCTGCCTAACCTCGGTAGGCATTTCGGAGCTATATGTATCAACGACCTGGATGCGATACTTTTTCATATCGATATAAATTTCACGCAAAGCCCAAAACTTCTCTTTCTTTAAGCCGTAAAAGCACCTAACATAAATTGTGCCATCTCTCTCCTCCAATACATCTATTCGAGAAGATTGATGATGTTCTTTGCAGTAGTTGATCGATCGGACCCCATCCAAGAAAGATGGATAAATGCCACTGTGCCCCCTGGCAGATTCCATATAGATCCGATAGGGGTGCTCCCTATCGTAAGAATATGATCCTGAATCAATAATAATGTCTTTACCACCATAGCGAATGGTAATGCTGGATTCATCAACGTGCTTATGTGTTGAAGTGGTGAAACCGCACTTAATAGTCAGATATAGATTATTATCCTTTATAACAGCAAAGTTCGATTTTTTGAACCATTTTATCTTGTTGATGGATTTTACCCCTGAGGCCATTACCGGAGAATCGCCGATGGGGGGTATCTGTCCATCTTGCCAGATAATATATTGAAGTGCCACGGCAGCATTCTTTATAATAGGTTCTGCTAATTTTATAAAATCTTCACCCATATTATTCTGCTGTGAAAAATTGACGACCTGCCTATACAGTGAGATATTGAATTTATGATATCCAATTGTGTTCTCATTGTTCATGCCATCCTCGTCAAATGTGGTTCTAATGAGCTTAGTGAGGCGAGCGTATGCTTTGGTCAACCATTTGTTAACATTTTCTTCCATCGGAGAAAGCTGGGCACTAGCAATGATGATGCCAAAATTAGTCATGATGCCATGATTATTTGGAGCATGATTTTTGTCGTCATACATCCATGCCAAATGACTAATTAATGAATCGATTATTCCTTTACAGAGATCTCTTTCTTCAGGTACCATTCTCAATAACTGTATCGCCTTTACATAGACACGTACCCTAGTATAGTGAGCATGATCACTGCTGGACTGTAAAGCTAGCTCGGGGTTTTTTATATGATAGTTATGAATGAAATTTTTTAAGATCTCTTTAGCTTTTCTAAGATAGTTCTCGTTGGTGGTATAGGTATAAGCAGATAGTAGCTCGCCCACATAATGGAGGGACAGTAGGTACAGACGATTTGTTTTATCATTTGATTCCCAATGGTGCCCCCATTGCACCTCACCCTCATACTGGTAGAGTGTCCCATTGTAGAGTTCAATTTTTCCATTGAGTAAGTTATCTGAAAGTCCTATAGAGATGCTTCCGCTTCGCCACGGTTCATTGACCTCGGGGAGCTCGATGCTCAAAACTTTATCATAGACGGAATCATCCATTGGCGAGCCTCACATCGATCACTGGATAATAATATCTATTATTTTCCAAGATATTCATTCGGTCAGTAAAGAATGCAGTTATTAAAACTTTAGTATCCAATAACCAGTAATTATTACTCATCCAGACGGTTTTTCTTACCCCCGACGATGTGCGGTGATTATCAAGAGGATTTGATGGCGAGCATCATTGTCATAAACAACAATAGAGCTTAGGGCGAAGCCCAAACGGATCGGGACATTTTGAATATCAGTTCCAAGATTTAGACCGAGGCGGCAAGTCATAATAGGCTGAAACGGTTCTGCGTGGCTGGCCATCGTCATATGCCCCATATTGGAAAAAGTCTGAAGCTCAGGCCAAGTAAGCTGGTCGTCCTGGTGATTGCAGTTACGGTAGTGTTCGCCTCCACATTGGGGGCACTTACATTCGTCACCTGGCTCCATCAGCCTAGTTTGCATACCGGCGGTTACGTCATCGAGGACCCCATCGTCAACGAATACTTCACCAGCCAGCCAGGAGCCGTCACGGTCACGCCGGCAATACACAACATGCTCGTCACATACAGCAAGGTGGGGATGACGTTCTACGGTAACAGTTCCGCTGAATATGTCCGCATTACCAAGGACGTGGCCGCCGACACCGTAGCGGTCAGCTTCAACATGAAGAGCGTCTTCCGTTACGATTATGGAACGGCCCTGGTCCGTACCTCCTTTGATCTGGGAAACGGAGATCGATGCTCCGCGACCGTGGAACCTGGCCGGTACGGCGTCAATATCACCTTTACGTCATCCATCGGGGGACAGGACGACATTCAGATGGCAGACTATTTCCATGACCGCTCAGACCGCGTGGACGTCTTGTTCCAAGCGAAGAACGGGGCGCTCCTGGTCGAGGTCAATGGCGTGGAGAGTGCTTTTCAGATACCATTGCCCGATGGATTCCATGCTCGATTGGGAGCTGTCGATATCAGCGAGAATACGGATTTCCCCCTGATGTCGCCGGTCACCATGACCAACCTCCAGCTGGGAAATGGCACCCGGGCGCATTATCTGGACGGGCTGCACAAGACCATCCTACCGGATGGCAAGGATTTTGCCTACACCCTTCACATGCACGCCGATCGCGCCTACCCCGCACAGATGATGGAGATGGCCAATCTGTCCAAGGAGTACGGCATTGTGGGGACTTACGACGCGTGGTGGAACGGGAGTGTCTACCAGTACGGGATGGAGTCAGCGAACTACGTGGCCGCGTTGCACGCCTTACAGGACGCTGGCTGGGACATCGGCATTCATGCCGGCGGCTATTCCACGATGACGCGGGAACGGGTCATCGCCGCCATCGAGAACCTCACCGCCGAGTTCGGGCCGATTCCCAACTGGTCTGACCATGGCACCGTCCGTCAGGACCTCAGCCAGCAAGGGACCAATGCCAGCTCACCCTATTACACCGAGGACCTGATCAAAGAGATCGGCGCGGCCTGGTGGAATAATGGCTCGCATTCCAATTCGCTACTCTATGATCTGAACACCGATGGCATGAACTACGATGTCGAGGGGTTCGAGGACATCCCCACATTCCGGATCAGCGAAGGCTACGGACATGACATGATAATGGAGCAGGGTCGTCAGGCCGACACGGGCTCGTACCTTCGGGCGTGGGCATACGACCGCTCGGTGTTCGTCGTGCACGATTACTTCGCTTACTACTTCTACGCGAACACCACCGATGGCAAGTTCAGCGTGTTCCCGGACCACGATGGAATCGACCAGTACCCTTGGAGCACCCTCAACCCCAAGCAGGTGTTCACCAGTGACCAGTGGCTTCCCCTGCCGCGATTCCAGGCCTTCCTGAACATGACCAGGGACTACAATGTCTGGTCACCCACCGTCCGAGAGGCGTCCGACCGCTCCACCATTGTTCAGCAGGTGACGGTCGAGGAGAGCGCGACCGAAGTCCGCATCACCAATCCGACCTCACAGGCACTGAACGGTTTCACCTTGTTCACGAGGTCGGAGCCCACCTATTCGCTGGTAGACGCGGGCCACACATTATCAGCTAAGAAGGGGGCTGTAGACTCCTGGGCGTTCGTGATGGACCTGCAACCCGGCGAGGTCCTAATTCTCAAGAAGCAGACGGACCAGAGCACGGACCGGGCGGTCGTATTGGAGGCCGCCCACGGCTCAGCCTTGGCCATGCCGAACTATGTGATGAGGCCGACGGACGAGTGGTCGTAGAATCCTGAGTCAGATCAGCACGGAGATAGTCCACCTTACCTTAGGCCGCTGGCTTCAGCCTTGGCGTGCCATCGCAGGATCGTCCCTAGACCCGCAGGTGTGCCTTGAGCTCATCGAGGAACTTGGCCTCGTTCGTGCTGACCCTTTCACCCGTCCCCATAAAACCTGACCCGCTGGCGCTCACCATGGCCTCCGCCAGGCCAAATATGAAGTCCTTTGTTTGCTTCCCATGCTCACCGGCCGACTCAAGAATGGGTTCGATCTCATCCACTCCCTTCATGACATCCTTATCATTCAGGTTCTTGTAGTCTAACTTTTCATTGTGCTCCCAATTCTTCCTTTGGCTGAAAGCTTGGAGCAACCCTTCGACGATAGGGTTGCCTTTGTAGGTGTTCTTCGAATTTTTGACGAACTTGGCCGCTGCCCCGCCCTCCCTCAAGGACGCAGTGAAGTGCATGCCGCCGACCTTCATCGCCTCGACCGCGACCATCTGAGCCACTGGCACGACCTTGTCCAATATCGCGTTCGTGTCCATCTGTTGTATAGCGCTCGTTGCCATTGCTGGGTCACGCCCCTAACGTCTAATTTGCACACTCTGATTATTTCAAAGCACCTAAGGGTGCAACGATGGCAGAATCCTAGCGATGGTGGAAGAAACGACCTTGCATTTTTTTAGGATCGTGTAGCAAATTCATGAGAGTGTGGGGAGGGATTTGGACCCTGGCCCTACCGCATATCACCATCGGTGGTCCAGCTCGGCCAGAGGGATTCCGCGATCATCGATAGGCAGGTCCTCTGCGGCAGGACATGCGGTTCCAACAAAGTCCCGGCAATAGTTAAACCGGTCGAGCGACAGACAGATCGGCAGGGCTATCTCACCGCCGTCGAGGTTATCAATCAGATCGCCGACGGTGGTCCGCGCCATAGTTGCGGCGGACACCAGCGCGCTTCTCCAGGGCAGGCTGCCAACGAAGCGATACTCCCGCCCGTCGTTCACGATGCTCGCTTCACTTCCCGACAGGAAGCACCCTTTGCCCACCGCCTCCGCCCCGCTCCACCATGCGCCCTGTGCAAGGTCGGCGAGGTAGTTCTTCCCATAGTGGTCCCGGGGGTCGAACAGGCAGACTAGGTCCGTCCCCAGCGATTCGACCGCCATGGTAGAGGTGTCCTCGGTGCCGATAGCCTTGACACCCTCGACCGCCATCGCCTGTCCCGGCGGGGCGACGAGGAAGAGCTCCTTTCGTTCGTAGGTCTGGGCCTTGAACTGGTCCACCACCCGCTGCAGCTCCTTTTGGTCCCGGGGAGCAGCAATGACCGCGACAGTGGGCATCCCGAGGTCCAGCGGCTGGTCGAACACCAGGGCGGCGAGGTACTGCAGGCGGTGGCGGTAGGTATGCCGGACCATAACCTCACGCAGAGCGGCCAGGCGGTACTTGTCGCGGAACTCGCGGTCGGCCTGCAGATGCGCTATCTGAGCTTTCAATTGCCCGATGTCATCGGTGCAGACGGTCAGCTGGCCTAACAAATTCACTTGGCCCAGCGAGAAGTTGCTCAGCACCACGGTGTTGGAGGCCATCAGCTCATAGACCCGCCGGGCGAACATGGAGCGGGACGTCTTCACCGTGTTCATGTTGACGCCGTAAATGTAGGATTTGTAGGCTCGCTCGATCTCGGCCGGGGGCAGCGTCCCCCTGATGTAACGGTCGTAGGTCCGGGGGAATATCATCCGCTCGTCCTTGGTGCTCATGTACCGGTCGTAGATCTCCAGCTCGCCCATTGAGGATAGCGCCTCGACGAACTTGGAAAAGGTAGTGTTGCGATCCAGTTGTTGCGTGTAATAGGAACCGGCGAAGCAGAACGAGTCCTTGCGCTCGAACAGCTCAATGGGATTGTGGATGGCGGTCTGGGCGGCGAACGGAAGGAGGTGCACCTGGTCGGTGTCCAGCCTCTCCCGATAGTCGGGGACCTTGTCCAGGTCGGTGGTGAAGACGTGATCGAACAGCGCGGCCGTCCGGATGAAGGTCTCGAAGTGTCGGGGGTCCTCCTTGTTCCAGAATATAGTGGGGATACCTCGCACCTTGCACCAATGGACGAGCTCGACGATCTCGGGGCTGAGAATCGATACCTTCCATTTCCAGGACTCCCCCTTGCCGTCCCAGGCCGACTCGACGAACAGCAGGTGGGGCTGAAAGCTCTCCACCTTCTCCTGCCAGTCGTCCGACCTCAGCTGAACCATGCGGCACTCGAACGAGTAGGCCAGGGCGGTGAAGCCGTCGGCCACGCAGGCAACCTTGAGGTCCTTCAGATCGGTAATTCCCGGAGGCAGAGGGAACTTGCCCTCGTGACGATGCGACGCTTCAGGCAGTATCTTCCGCACCGAATACATGGCCCGGCGGACGAACCAGGGCTTCAGTTTGTGACCGCGGACCACGAAGGCGGCCGAGCCGAAGATGCCGATGGCTCGTAGTAACCCACGGCCTAGAAGAGAGTCGGCTATGGCCGCGGCGTCGTACCGGGCATATAATCGGTAGTACCATCGGGTGATCTGGTCGAACGCCGTTTCCCGCTTATCGGCCATGGTCCGCTCCCGCCTTGACACTACCCGTCCGAATAGGGGACATCGTCCTTCGCGGGAAGGTCTTCCACATAGTTAAACTCGTCAACGCTCAGGCACTTGCCGCTCGATATAATCGCCCCTCTGGCCAGCAGGCCGATAGCATCCTCAGCGCTAAGGCGGGACGGATCGATCATGACCGCCGGTCTGACCTGCTCGACCCATCGATACTGGTGGCCATCGCCTCCGAGGTTGCTCCCGCCCCGGAAATGGGACAGTTTGGTGACCACCGCTGCGTCGGAATAAAAGAACGCCAGGGCCATGTCATTTAGATAGAACGGGCCGTAGTGATCGGTCGGCCGGAGCAATGCCACGAGCTGCCCGGCGGTGATACTGTCCCGCAACAGCCCGGCCAGCTCTGCCTCGTCCTTGAAGAACGCCAGCTCCTTTTCCCCGTACGATTGTAAGCGGAACGAGCGCTGAACGGCGTCATCGTCTCCGTGACGAGCCACGCATCTCACCGGTCGGAGCTTTTCCGTGGCGTCCGCCTTGAACACGAGCTTGAAGATCTGCCCAGCCCGGTCGCGATAGGTGTGCTCGCCCATGACCGCCCGGAGCGCCTGGGCCCGCCTCTTGCGGTACGCTCCCTCATCCCGGCGTAACTGATCGAGCCCGGAGCGTATCGCCTCGACATCGTCAGACGCCAGAACCAGTCCGGGGAAGGTGCTGTCGATGGCCTTCGACGCGTTGCTGATGACCGGCGTGTTGCTGGCCATGAGCTCGAAGACCCGGCGGGCCAGCATCGTCTCCGAGCCCTTGACGCTGTTCATGTTGAGCCCATAGCGGTAGCCCTTGTAGGCGCGGACGATCTCGTCGCCCTTCAAGGTGCCTTTGACCAGCGGGGCGTAGCGTTCCGGGAAGGCATACCGGGGATCGTTTCGCTCGAGGTTTCGGTCGTAGATGTCCAGATTGCCTTCACCGATGGCCTCGACCATCATGTCGAAATCCCGCATCCTTTGGGGATAGGTCCGGATGTACGAGCCGGCGAAGCAGACCTTGTCGGTCCGCTGGGGGCAGATCTCTATGGGGTTGTGTATCGAGGGCTGCGCGGCGAACTGGAGGACCTCGGCCTTCTTTCCCCGCCGAGCGTACCGCTCGATGCAGCCCGCGTCGGTGGTGAGAACGTGGTCGAACTCCACCGCGATATCGACGAACTCGTCGAAGTGGACGGGGTCCTCCTTGTTCCAGAACACCGTGGGAATGCCGCCCTGGCGGCACCACCGGGCGATGCGCTTGACGAGCTCCCGCTCCTTGACATTATAGTCGTAGGCGATGCCCCGCCACGATCCCCCGGACCCGCGCCAGAACGCCTCGACCAGTAGCATATCGATGGGCTGCCGGAACGCCTCAGGCCAGGTGTCCTCGCGGACGGGGACCAGATGCATCTCGTCCTGGAACGCCCGGTACGAGAAGTCGTCCAGAATGCAGGCGGCAGTGATCCCGCTGGCATCCTTCGGAACTGCGGCACTATGGATCGGGGGGAGGTCGAACGTCTTCCCGGTCCTCCGCAGAAGGGAACGGAGCTGCCATCGGCTGCGCTGCTTCCAGGCGGTCTGCTTGAGCCTGCTCAATAGGGGAGCGAGCGGCTGCTTCGGACCTGAATCATTTTCCGCAGTGGCCGGCGACATGGGACGGTATACCGGCGGAGTCGCATATGGGGCTATCGGCCGTTTCGATGCTGTCCGAAGGCCTGCCTCCGAGGATGTGGACCTTGAACCCAGCCAGGGCGAACGAATCGTGATCGGCGCAGTTCTTGGTGTCGTAGAGGACACGGTGCCGCATCAGTGGACCGAGGATGGCCGGTTCGATCTCCTTGAAGCGCTCGTGGCCGACCAGAAGGACCAGGATGTCGCTGCCGGCGACCGCTTCCTCGATGTCCTGGGTCTGACCCCTGACGAGGTTCCTCGTCACCCACGGATCGTAGGCGGCGTAGTGTACGCCCTTCTCTTCCAATAACCTGCAGACGGTGACCGACGGGCTCTCCCGAACGTCATCGATGTTCGCTTTAAAGGTAAGACCTAGAACGGCGACCTTGGGCCTCTCCTTGATGCCTGCGGTCAGTTTGACTATGCAATCGACGACATGCGCAGGCATGGCGTCATTGATGTTACGAGCCATGCTGACCAGCCGCATCGTCTCGGGAGCGGCGTCGACCAGGAACCAGGGGTCCACGGCGATACAGTGTCCGCCGACGCCCGGCCCGGGCTGGTGCACCTGGACGCGGGGATGGTGGTTGGCGCACTCGATGATCTTCCAGATGTCCAGACCCAACTTCTCAGCAAGGAGCGCGAACTCGTTGGCCAGGGCGATGTTGACGTCGCGGTAGGTGTTCTCCACCAGCTTGACCATCTCGGCGCTGGTGGCGTCGGTGGTCATGACCGTTCCTTCAGTCATGTAACGGTAGAGGTTCGCCACCCGGATGGTCGACTGTTCATCTATGCCACCAACAATGCGGTCGTTGTGCTCCAGCTCGTAGAACAGCTTTCCGGGGATCGCTTTCTCAGGGGCGTGGGCGATGTCGACCTCATCGCCAGCCACGAACCCGGCCTGGACGACCATGTCCCGGATGATAGTGTCGGTGGTGCCTGGTGGAACGGTGGATTCGAGGACGACCAGGTCGCCCTTCTTGAGGATCGGTAGGATGCTTTGCGTGGCCGACACGACGTAGCGAAGGTCGGGCGATTTCGTTTCATGGTGAACCGGCGTCGGCACGGCGATGATGTAGACGTCGCTGGGGGTCGGCGCGGTATACGCCTTAAGGTTCCCGGAATCGACGGCCTTGGTGAGCCGCTCTTGGAGCTCAAGTTCGGAGATCAGAGGCGCCTTGCTGTTGACGGCGTCCACGATCCGCTGGTTGACGTCGCAGCCGCTGACCTTGAAGTTCTTGTTCGCGAAGATGATCGCCGTGGGTAGTCCTATGTACCCCATCCCAATGACACAAATGGTCGGTTTGCTCAAGTTCCAGACCTTCTGATGAGTATTATTCGGAGAAATGAATGGGATATTATAACACTTATTGTCTAGACTTTATTAATTGCAATTTAATAAACTGGAAATATCCGAGGTTGGGTCCCTTGGGATCTCCAGATCATGTGACCTTTTGAGAGAGACAGGAGCCACCTATAGTCAGAGCTGCCAGATAGG
Source organism: uncultured Methanomassiliicoccaceae archaeon (assembly GCA_964477865.1). Lineage (GTDB taxonomy): Archaea > Thermoplasmatota > Thermoplasmata > Methanomassiliicoccales > Methanomassiliicoccaceae > UBA6. The sequence goes on from CAYZEV010000044.1 coordinate 17,937, forward strand.
TAATTGGATGGCAGTGGAAAAGAGGAAATGATGGGTGGATATGGGGCAGCCGAATCACGTCCTTAGCGCATTATGTCGTACGTCGACCTACTTGCCAGGAGATCGATAAGAAAGTTCTAGATCCTCCTTTCACCGCCGTCTTGGTCATCGCACTTGTCAAGTATGCCTGCCCTACAATATTGAAGACAGCTGAGGTTACAGCCCAGTAATTGTCAGACAAATCTGAAACTATTGTTTGTATGTGCTTGCTTGCATATCCTTGACGATCGGTTCCATGATAATGTGATCGGCATAACTAGATTGATGGCCTATCGACCATAAGATACCCCGAAAATCGGTCGTCCATGTGGATTTAGGTGTGAACTGGGGAAAGGAGATAGGACATCATGCCCCTAATGTCGGCTGTAAAAAGAGTACACGGTCAACCAAAACAACATCAAATCAAATGCAAAATTGAACGATTATCCTTGATTTTTCATGTTTTATTGATCCTCGGTGAGAATGAGATCATGGAGGAGAAGAGAGGTCCTGATGATCGTGTGCCTACGGCCCGGAACTCCTCGAGGCCGCTACACCGATGATCGCCTCCATGAAAGGATCCGGGGGCAGGGGGCGAGACATCTTTGGGATGACAGCTACTGCCTCAGGGAAGCGATAGAATAGTGTACCATTCTCCATAATACTCCGTTGATGCTCGAGCCTCATTCCTTCACGTTATTAAGGCAGTATTGAACTCATACCTACGGTTCCTGCCGCGTTACGGTCGCCGCTGGCAGCATGACCACGAACTTCGCTCCCTTTGCATGCTCTCCAGGAACGCGGTCCTCCACCCACACCCGACCGCCGTAGTCCTCCACCAGCTTCTTGACCAGGTAGAGACCGAGGCCGCTGCCCTTGGACCGATTAGTGCCGCGGAACTGGCGCACGAACACCTTGCTCTTCACCTCGTCCTCGATGCCCGGCCCGTCGTCCTCGATCACCACCTTGTGGAACTCCCTCCCGCCCTCGAACGCCCTGAAGAGGGCGATATCGATGGTGACCGGCCGATCGGCGTGCTTGGCGGCGTTGCCGATGAGGTTAAAGAACACATCCCTGAGCAGGTCGGTGGCGAACACGAAGCGCCTCAGCTGTGGCCGGTGCTCGATGCGGGCACGGTTATCGGGCCGGTCCAGCTGCTCGTCGATGACGTCCTCTATGGTGAGCCCGAGGTCGATCAGGCTGCGCGCCACATCGCTCGACTCGACCCGCTGCAGCTTATGCACATTGTCGATGAGCTTGGTGCTCTCCTCGACCGACGCGATGGCGAGGGCGAGATGATCGGCCCGCTGGCCGTCCCGCTCCTTGGCGGCCAGCTGGATGTGACCGGAGATGGCCGCGTTGATGTTATTGACGTCGTGGGTCATGAGGTCGATGTAGAGCTCGGCGCGCTCCTTCGCATCCACCGCATCGTGCTCCAGCCGCCGCTGCTCGGTGATGTCCTGGAGCACACCTACCGCCCCGATCCTCTCCCCCTCATCGTTGACGATCGGCGCGGCCGATACGAGGGTGGTGCCCGGGGACCCGTCCAGGCGTTGGATATCGACCATCATCCCCAGGACGCGCTCCCCGGTGCGCAGCGCCCGGTTGACCGGCCAGTCGGCCACGGCCATGCTCAGTCCCGTATCGGCATAGCGCCCCCGGAGGGCCTTGAGGTCGGCGGGCAGGGGACCCTTGGACGCCTTTCCGCCCCAGATGCGGTCCCGCAGCTCGTTCGATTCCAGGATGGTGCCCTCGCTGTCGACCACAATCACACCGATCGGCATGGTGTCGAGGATGGCCCGCAGCCGCTTGCGTTCGCCGTCGGCCCGGATAGCCAGCTCCTCGATGCGCTGCTTGTCCTGGACCGCCTCGGTGATGTTGGAGGCGACTATCAGCATCCTCGGCGGGCTGGCCCGTCCCAGCGGCAGCAGCGCGACCTGATAGTATTGGGTCGGTTCGCCGGGAGGGTGGCGGAGCAGTTCCGCGTTCGCCGCTGGCCGGCCGGTGGCCATCATGTGCTTCATGGCCTCCATGCCCCGGCGGTACTCCTCCTCGCCGATCAGGTCCCGGAGGTAGCGGCCCGCCAGCGGTCCTTCGCCGATGGGCCGGTCGATGGTGCGGCGGTAGAAGTCATTGGCCATGACCAGCCGCGGTTCCGTGCCCTCGAACAGGGCGATGGCCACCGGGGCGTTCTCCATCATGACCCGGAGCACCTCCTTCTCCTCCGCCAGCTGGACCAGCAGGACGGCCTTCTCTTCGTCGGCGCGTTTCGTCTCCTGATAGAGGGTCGAATTGCTTAGCGCGACGGACACGGAGTTGGCAAGCTTGCGGCCGAACTCCGCCTCGTATCTCGAGTAGGGTCGTACCCGCCCCTGACGGAGAAAGATGATGCAACCGGCCAGTTCGCCCTTGATCCGCACAGGGACGGATAGGATGGAGCGGGCGTCGAAGCGACGAACCAGCTCCTGGTCGAGGCGGGGCTCGTTCCGGGCGTCATCGATGACCCACGGCGCCTCCGGGTCGATATTGCCGCCGATGAGGGCCTCGGCCCACTCCATGCGCCGGCCTACGATGCGGGGCGGGAGCGCGTATACGTTGCGGATGGTCCATTCGCCCCGATCGCGGAGCACCAGCGCCAGAGGGTCCGCACCCATGGCCGCACCGGCCAGATCGACCACTTTGTTCATGATGACCTCCGGGTCGGCCAGGCTGCTGATCTGCCGGTTGATGTCGTTGAGCGCCTCGAGCAGGGTGTGGCCGCGGCGCTCCAGAGAGCGGTCGAACACCAGGACCATGACCGCGTAGAGGCTCCCGTCGTCGTTCAGTGGGGTGGCGTCGTACTCGTACACGAGGTCCTGGTCCCTGATGCGGAAGGCCAGTTCACCGTGAACGGTGCGGCCGCCGTCGATGATGGCGCGGACGGTCCTCTCGACGGTGGTGACGAACTCCTCCGGCACACCGATGTCCCGGCCAGTGCGGCCGATGATCTCCTCCGGCGACCGGCCAAAGGAGCGGGCGGCGGACGGGCTGATGTAGAGGAACCGGGCCGCGGGGTCGAGAATGAAGATATAGATATTGGTGCGCGACAGACCTTCCTCCACCAGTGAACGCAGTTTGCTCAGCTGCTCCCGGTCCATGGTCCTATGGTGATCGCCGTTCAGGATGATGCCCCCGGCAGGGAAGGCGTTCCGGGGGGAGATAGTTTACTGTCGATGTAGAAATGGAAGGGATGGACCGGTCGGTACGAGCATGATCGATCGCCCCAGCCACATTATTGGGGGCGAGGGGCTCGGTGCCGGGGGTGCCTTGAGGCCCTCCGATTCCTGCCGCCATGGGACGATATCCTCGGGTGCCAGTAGGTCAGTGAAGGGCCCTCTTTGTAACGAGGTTCAGAACTATCCATCGTGCCATTCGGTCAATTGGTATTGCCTTCGCCCATGCCTGGTCAACTTCGGCATCGTGGAGTCGATGGCGTCAAGGAACTCGTTCAGGGGGATGGGGGATGAGAAGCGCGGGGAAAGGTAGGCGAGGTCGCCATCGAGACGGAACTGAACGTCCCGGTAGACGCATACCTCCAAGCCGTTGATACGGTGGAGGACCAGAATTTCATGGGCGCGAGCATCGAGGGGACGGGAGGCGGTGGAGGTGGGGAGGCAGAATTGCATAAGGTGGTATTGGGTCAGTCGTTTTTAAATGTGATTATATCTTTTGATAATGATAATCTGGACGAGATTTAATCCGACCGATGAAGACCGATCGATGACTATCGCCCAAGCTATTGGACATTATGGACTGTCCGAACGACCGGGGAGCCTCGTAGGGGAGGTCGAAGCTCTTCATCCACCCCCAATATCTTCTATCTTTCATAATGCAATAGACTGAGGTCAACCGCTCCTGATCTATGAATTTCAATTAAACCCCGTCATTTTATTAAATAACCCATTTAATCAAGCGCCCATATTGTATTGTGGAGTGATCGGAGGAACCCGAAATGATAACTGAACTATTGATCATCTTTGTGATCTTGGTCATCATCATGATCGTTCTTGGTGTGGCTAGGATCGCGGTCAGGTTCGTGCTATGGCTGATCGTCATCTTCGCTATTCTGGCCATCGTCTCGTACTTCCTCTAACAGGCAGGGTGCGAAAACCTCTTACACCATTTACCGGCTTGCCA
>CAYZEV010000045.1:0-21284 GCA_964477865.1 uncultured Methanomassiliicoccaceae archaeon
CCGCAGAAATCGCATTGGTAAGCCCCTCGTCGGTTGCGTAGTCCGCACCGTGGGCATTCCTTCAGACCTGAAGACTTCTCCATTTAGCTGCCTTCGCGATGCATCGCCATTCATTATTATAATCATTTTGCCAGCAAAATTGAATTTTAATAGTAGGACGGTCCACTAAAGGTACGACCGAACGCCCATCGGAACCCATCGAAAGTTTTACGATGTCCTCTATGGGGAAAGGGCCCTGTTCGTTGAAAGGTCCAGCTCTTGGCGTATGGCGGACCTCAACGACGGTCCTATCCTCAGGGGATCGCCGGGAATATCCCATCCCACTAGGAATGATCGTCATTGAGCCTTTCTGCATGGCCTGACCGGCTGGCTGCCATGGCGCCCAAGGATACCGGAAAAATTCATTACGAGGGAACCAGATAGGCAACTGGAATGAAGACCCTAATTCTCTGTGTCGACCGAGATGATGATTTCGGTGCCAAGGCTGGCCTGAACAGCCCGTTCATCGGCAGAGAAGAGAACCTCAATGCGGCCATGGCCCTGGGCCTCAAGGATGCCGAGGACTCGGACATCAACACACTGTTGGCTTCCGTAAGCATGTACGATGAGATGTTCAAGAAGGGCATGGATGTGGAGATCGCGACCATCTGCGGGGACATAGATGTCGGCTATGAGAGCGATCTGGTGCTCGCCACTCAACTGGAAACGGTGCTGCAGGCGGTCCGGCCGGACCGCGTAGTGCTGGTCTCCGATGGTGCGGAGGACGAGTACATCTATCCGGTGGTCTCATCCCGTGTCAAGGTCGATTCGGTCCGCAAGGTATTCGTGAAGCAGGCGCCCACCGTGGAGGGCGCCTATTACGTCCTTATCAAGATGCTCCACGATGACAAGATCCGGAAGCGGATACTGGTCCCGATTGGTCTTGCCTTCTTTGTCTTCGGCATATTCGCCCTCCTCGATCCGCTCATCCAGCTCTATCAGAATCAGCCCAACGTGTCGTTCACCAGCATGGGTCTGGCCATGATCTGGGCGGTCGTAGGCCTTTATCTCATCCAGTTCGCCTACAAGCTGGGTGACCGAATGCGACAGTGGTCCCTGAACACTCGCCGGGCGGTTCGTTCCGGGAGCACCCTCATTCCATTCGCGGTGCTGGCATCGCTCCTGTTCTTACTGGGATTGCTGTATGGTATCGATGCGGCCACGGTGAACCCGGACAATGACCTGCTCCTCAAGTCCCTCCTGTTCATGAGCGGCACCTTGTGGATGTGGGTGTTCGCCTACTTCACCTATCAGATAGGGATGTTCATCAATCACTACCTATCCCGGGGGCGGCTGTCCTACACCTTCGTGGTGGCATCGGTCACCGTGTTCGCCATCGGCTTCATCCTGCAGGGAGCACTTGATGCGACCCAGACCTTCTTTGGATACCACACCTACGATCAGGCGGTCATCGTCCTGGAGATAGTATCGGGATTTCTCCTGGCCGTCTTCGGCGGGCTGCTGAACACTTCCCTCCGGTCGTTGGACGGTGACGGTCGCAAGGAATCGGAGCCGGTTGAGTCCACCGAGCTATCCGAGTAGGTGGTCGATTGGACTATCTCGAATGGGAACCTCACTACCGGCGCATCGTCAAGGAGTTCGGTTTTTCCATCGACGACGATGATAGCTCGGCCCGGACGCTCGCCGAGATCTGCCGTAATAAGGACGTATGCCCGCCGGAATGCTTACGCAGGAAGGTGGGGGATGAGGTGACCATCCTCGGTGACGGTCCGGGCCTGGAGCTGGACCTGAGGCAGCGGGGGACAAAGGGTACTTTGATCGCGGCGGACGGGGCCACGTCAAAACTGATGCATGTGCTGGGAAAGATCCCCGACATCATCGTCACCGACCTGGACGGGGATGTGGCCGATCAGATCGCAGCCAACGCCCAGGGGGCGGTCGTCGTGGTGCTGGCCCACGGCGATAATGAGGCCACGGTCCGAAGATATGTTCCCTGGTTCACCGGGCCGATCACGCCGACCACCCAGGCCAAGCCCTTCGATGGCGTCTATAATTTCGGAGGCTTCACCGATGGGGACCGGGCGGTCATGCTGGCGAGGCATATGGGCGCCACCCGGCTGCATCTCCGGGGATTCGATATGACGAACCCGCGGCCGAAGGAGGGGAGGGAGCGAGCGATCAAGCTAAGAAAGCTGGAGATCGCCGGTGAATTGATATGGGCCCTCAATCCCCCGAGCGTGGAGATCGATCGACCCTGATCTTCCGACAGAACCGACCGGGATTTTGATGCTTATTCGACGGACCGCCCCTGTGGAAAATGCACTAGAAACGCCCATCGACGGTCATTCTGAAAACAGACAAAAGCCTTTCGACTCTGTCCAATAAAATACATTGGCAACGTTCAAAAGCGGGAGGAAAAACTTGACCGAACAAGAACAATTATTTGTTTCGAAACATGATAATATGTCCCCTTTTTTTCATATTTATTTTTTTAATAATAAGTTTAGATTTTCATACTGGCTATATACATGATTTTATGAATACTTCAATAATTTATAAATAGCTCAAAGTTGTTATCAACGGCCAATCTCTCCCAATAATTTTTAGATTTGGGGGAATAACTGAGGTAATTCAATGGAAGGAAGTTCAAGTGCTGCACCTGCTGCAGGTAAACGCGGCGTGAGCAAGAAGCTTGTAGCGATCGTCATTGTCGCTGTTCTGCTTGTTGCCGCCGTCGGAGCCGCAATATTGCTCTCCAGTGGATCTGCGAAGAGCAAATATGACGCTAATGTCTTCAGATACGGCTCCATCTCCGGTAACTATGAAAGCCTGGACCCCGCCGTCGACTATGAGACTGTCGGTGGAGAGATCCTACAGAACGTCTATGAGACCCTGGTCTTCTATGACGGCGCTTCCGCTTCAACCCTGAAGCCGATGCTGGCTACAGCTGTCCCGACCGTTGCGAACGGTGGCATCTCTGCTGATGGATTGACCTATATCTTCAACATCAGAGAGGGTGTCAAGTTCAGCGATGGGACCACCATGACCGCCGCCGATGTGAAGTACTCCTTCGACCGCGCCCTCATGCTGAACGACCCCCATGGCCCGTTCTGGATGTATGGCCAGTGCCTTATACCGAACTACTACAACTCGACCATCTACCCCGCTTCGACCTTTGCCTCTAACGGCAACATTGTGCCCAGCATCAGCCAGGCTGTTCTGAATGAGCACATCTGGGCGAACGGGAACAAGGTCCAGTTCAACCTGACCGCCCCGTACCCTGCGTTCCTGGCCGCTCTGGCCTTCAATGCCGGATCGGTCGTCTCCAAGGCCTATGTCGAGGCCCACGGCGGTCTGACCCAGACCGGCTACACCTACATGGCATCCAACACCATGGGTACCGGTCCTTACAAGGTCGCTGAGATCAAGGTCGACTCCTACATCAAGCTTGTGAGGAACACCCACTACTGGAGGGCTCCGGCCACCATCGAGACCATCATTATCTCTCAGGTCGCCGATACCAACTCCAGGATAATGGCCCTGAAGAATGGGGACCTCGATGCAGCCGCTATCCCGCGCGCTCAGAGGGCCTCCGTTGAAGGCGCCCCCAACATCACCGTTGTTAAGGGCAATCCTACCTTCAACATCGACTTCCTCGGCCTGAACCAGAAGCTCAACCTGACCGGTGCAAACTCCGAACTGACCAATGTCCCTTCGGACTTCTTCGCTGACAAGAACGTCAGGCTGGCGTTCGCTCACGCGTTCAACTACAGCCTGTACATCGAAGAGACCCTGCAGGGTATGGCCATTCAGCCCAACGGTGCTATCCCCCAGGGCATGTTCGGCTATGATGCTAGCGTTCCTATCTACAACTATGACCTGGTAAAGGCCAAGCAGTATCTGGAGAACGCTACCCATGGCACCAGCAATTGGCTTGCCGATGGCTTCAAATTAGAAGTCTTCTACAACGCTGGTAACGACGCCAGGGAGACCGCTTGCATGCTGATGAAGTCCGGCCTAGAGGGCCTCAGTGACAATATCCATGTCACCGTGACCGCCCTTGAGTGGTCCGTCTACCTGGAATACAGAAAGACCAGCAAGATGCCGGCCATGTTCCTGGGATGGGCCCCCGACTATGCAGACCCCGATGACTATGTGCAGCCGTTCTACCTGTCCGGCGGTACCTACGCATCGATGGTGAACTACGAGAACGCTACCCTTGACGCAATGATTGGCGAGGCTGCCGCCGAACTCGACACCACCGCTAGGGCTGCGCTATACAAGAACATCAGCATGGACATGCAGAAGGAGTGCGTGTTCGTCTGGACCACCCAGGCGACCAACTTCTTCGTTGGCCACGACTACATCCAGGGTTATTACTTCAACCCGATGTTCTCGAACCTGTACTACTACGACCTGGCGAAGGCTCCTTCTCCGTGATCGTCGGTAGGGTCGGAAACCCCTAAAACCTCTTTCAATCCCTCTTTTTCTAAAACCGTACTCCTCTCATCTCTACCGGCACATTGGTATGATCCGGTTCAATAGATACCCATGGCTCCGCCATCGGCATGGCTGATCAGTCGATACGGGCATTATGGAATAGGGAACGGAATGATGGATCAATGAATCTGGGGCATTGTTGGGGGGCCCTATTCCAGACTTAGCATTCACCATTTTAAAAAACTAATGATACTTATTTGTACGGACATCTCTATCTTCTGGCTCATTAGTATCTAGGCCCGCAATAATAAAAGGCTTCATATAGCATCGTGCGGGTTGACGGTGTGGTTCGAATGCGGCTATCCAGGTATATCCTCAGGAGATTGCTGTTAGTAATACCCGTTCTGATAGGGGTTTCTCTGATCGTTTTCATGCTGACCAGAGTAACGGGCGATCCCGTGGCAGCCTATATCAACGAAAAGATGACCCCTGCTCAGATCGAACTCGTAAGGGAAAAATATCACCTTAATGAGCCGGTCTGGACACAATACTGGTACTGGTTCGATGGGCTTATCCACGGGGACTGGGGCTGGTCCAAGACGGCAGCTCAACCGGTCACTAGTGCCATTATCTATTATTTCCCAGCTACGCTCGAACTTGCTTTGGTGGCGATGCTGATCAGTGTCTCGGTCGGCATCTGGTTAGGGACCAAGTCGGCCATCAAAAAGAACAAACCCTTTGATCATGGGACAAGAGTGCTCTCGCTCCTCGGGGTCTCTCTCCCGGTGTTCCTGCTGGCTCTGCTATTGCTGCAGTTGTTCTATTCACAACTACATATGTTCCCGATCCAAGGTAGGGTCAGCGAGTCGTTCATTGTCGCCGGCACAGTTCCTAACGGATTGACCGGAGTATACCTGGTGGACTCATTGCTCCTGGGCAATGTGAGCCTATTCGTCGATGTGGCCTGGCATCTTGTGCTCCCGGCCATCACTCTGTCATTGGGCGGCATCGCGGTCATCCTAAGGATCCAGAGGAACAGCATGCTCGAGGTCCTGGGACTAGACTATGTCAAGACCGCCCGGGCCAAGGGCCTGGACGAGAAGACGGTCATCAACGTCCATGCGAGAAAGAACGCCCTCATCCCCACCACGACTATGGTCGGTCTCGCGTTCGGCGCCCTGCTAGGTGGAGCCGTTCTCACCGAATCTATCTTCTCATGGCCTGGTCTGGGCAAGTGGTCGGCAAGTTCGATAGGGAGAATGGATACTGCATCTATCCTTGGCTTCTGTCTGCTAGTAGCGTTCATCTATGTCATGGTCAACCTGATCGTAGACGTAGTGTATGCATATCTGGACCCTCGGGTCAGGCTGGGGTGAGGATATGACCATAGCGAACGAGAAGACCTCAGCACTTATCCCCAAGAAAGGACCCAGCTACTCGAACCGCCTCTTCGACACGAAGAACTTCGTCGCCGAGCTTCGACCTCGGGTCCGGGAATGGAACACCTCTTGGAAAATGATCCGGGGCAATTGGACCGCCATGGCTGGCGTGTTCATGGTTGCGTTCATCGTGATAATCGCAATCGCTGCCCCCCTTCTCGCCGCACCTCACGGCAACGGTGACCCGTTGCAGATACCATATGACAATAAGTTCCCCAAACCGCCATTTCAGGAGGGCCAGCCCATCCTGGGGACCGGCACCAATGGGGTAGACATGTACTACGGGGTCGTCTGGGGCGCCCGAACAACCATAATCACATCCCTTTTCGTCGTGCTCACAGCAGCACTGGTCGGTCTCGTCCTAGGTGCCATCTCCGGTTACTACGGAGGAAAGATCGATGAGGCGATCATGCGGTTCACGGACATCTTCCTGTCCATGCCCGCGTTGATCCTAGCCATGGCCATTGCTTCGATCATGACGCGAAGTCTGGAGAACATGATGTTCGCGCTGATCATAGTGTGGTGGCCAGGGTATGCTCGGCTCATACGAGCGCAAGTGCTCACCATACGCGAGAACACCTACGTCGAGGCAGCAAGAGCGATAGGCGCAAAGAAGAACAGGATACTGTTCAAACATATCGTGCCCAATTCCCTATCACCCCTCATCGTCAATATCACCCTGGACCTTGGCGCGGTGGCCCTGGTCTCGGCAAGCTTATCTTATCTGGGTTTCGGAGTATCTCCCGGTTACGCGGAGTGGGGCAGGATGATCTCCGATGGGCAGAAATGGTTCCTTGGTACGGTGTTTTACAACGGAGTGGCATACACGCCCTGGTGGGTCATCGCCTTCCCAGGCATCATGATATTGGTGTTCACCATGGGATGCAGTCTGATCGGCGATGGTCTCAGGGATATACTGGACCCCCGGTCGAGGAGGTAGAGAGCATGGACGGAAACACCATAGTCGAGATCGAGGACCTGAAAACGAACTTCTACACCAAGTCCGGCGTCGTCTATGCTCTTGATGGGGTCAACCTGAAGATCAGGAAAGGAGAGACCCTCGGGCTGGTAGGGGAGAGCGGCTGCGGTAAGAGCGTCACCGCCAATTCCATCATGAGGCTCGTGCCCAGCCCTCCCGGTAAGGTAGAAGGGGGCCGCATCATGTTCGGGCTCCCTCCTGGACTGAAAATGCATTTCGAGAGGCTCATGGATCAGGAGGTGGCAAAGGGTAAAGACGATCCCGAGGTCACCAAGGTCCGGGCGGAGTACGAGCAGGCCATCGTGGCAGGGGACTATCTGATCCCTGGCCTGAAGGACGTTTACTACCGCTATAGGGAATTGGAGCAGCAGAAGGGAAGGGACGACCCTGAAGTGGTTAAGGTTCGCAATGAGTATGCTCTCAGCCTCAGTCAGATCAATATCCTTGATCTGCAGAACAAGGACCTTCAGCGCATCCGTGGTAAGGTCATATCCATGATCTTCCAGGAGCCCATGGCCTCTCTGAACCCGGTGTTCACCGCGGGTGATCAGATATCCGAGGTCCTGCTACTTCATGAGCGCACCGACCTGGCCACCTCAGTGCTGGAAAGGCTCGACCGACAGGACAGCTCTCTGCGAGAGTACAAGCATGTAATGAAGGTGGCCGATGAGAAGGGCGAGCTGCAATGTTCCAATTGTCATACTAAGGTCGAAAAGTATCTGGACTATTGTCCCGAGTGCAATGGCAGCTTCCGTATGCGGTTTGTACCGAGCGTAAGCCGGTTCAAGCTGAAGATGTATCGCCAGCTTTACGAGCGCCTGAAGGCCAATCCTGACGACGGATTGCTCTATTATATGTCAAGGGTCCCCCTGGTACGTCGGTACGAGAAGCCTCTGAAATACGAGGCCACCGAGCGCGCCATCGGCATGCTGCGGCTGGTCCGCGTTCCCGATCCGGTCAATGTGGCGACCTCTTATCCATACGAACTGTCCGGAGGGATGCAACAGAGGGTCATGATCGCCATGGCCCTAGCCTGTAAACCACAACTGCTCATCGCCGACGAACCTACCACTGCGCTGGACGTCACTATCCAGGCCCAGATCCTGAAGCTCATGAGGGAGCTGCAGAAAGACATGGGGACGACCATTCTCATGATCACTCACAATCTCGGCATCATAGCTGAGATATGCGACCGTGTGGGCGTAATGTACGCCGGTAACGTCGTGGAACTGGCCTCGAACCACGAGATCTTCAAAGAACCCCTTCATCCATATACGCAGGGATTGCTGGCGGCCATCCCTCGTATCGACACCGAGCTGCCTCGCCTGGAGACCATCGAGGGCAATGTCCCTAACCTGGCCAAACCACCACCGGGTTGCCGTTTTCATCCTCGTTGCCCCTATATCATGGATGTATGCGGCAAGGAAAAGCCTCTCATGAGGGAGATCCGGCCTGGGCACACTGTAGCCTGTCACCTGTACTCGGAGATGAAGGAATGAGCGACGAGGATATTCTGATCGATGTCCGGGGACTAAAGAAGTACTTCCCCATCCGCAGTGGACTTCTATCCAAGAATTCGAAGTCAGTAAAGGCCGTGGATGACGTATCATTCTACATCCGTAAGGGCGAGACCCTCGGGCTGGTTGGAGAGAGCGGCTGCGGAAAAACGACCACCGGCCGTTGCATCCTGCATCTCACCCGGCCGACCGATGGCAACATCTATTGGAAGATGCCCGTGGACGTCCGGTCCAAACTGGACACGCTAGAGGTCCGTCAGGCCGAGATCGAGGAGGAGATGGAGACCAGCACCGCTCCCGGGCTGGGCCACCAGCTGGAAGATGTCGAAGCGGGCCTCAAGGAGATCCGGGACCAGTGGTCCCTGGAAGGGCGCTCCCCGGAGGAGCTAAGACAGATGCGCCGGAACATGCAGATCGTGTTCCAGGATCCCTATTCATCCCTGAACCCACGCATGCTCATCAAGGATATCGTGAGCGAGCCGTTGCTCATACATGGTGTGGCCAGCGGGGCCGAGATCCGCGAGCGGGCCAAGGGCCTCATGGAAGCGGTCGGTCTCAACCCTGAACATCTGTACCGCTTCCCTCATGAGTTCTCCGGTGGGCAGAGGCAAAGGATCGGGGTCGCCCGGGCGCTCGCCCTCAATCCCGAACTGGTCGTTCTGGACGAGCCGACCTCGGCGCTGGACATGTCGGTGCAGGCCCAGATCCTGAACATGCTCAACGACCTGCAGGACAGCTTCGGGCTCACCTACCTGTTCATCTCCCACGACTTGAGCACCATCCATTACATGTGCGACCGGGTCAATGTCATGTACTTGGGGATGATCGTGGAGTCGGCCAAGAAGGAGGACCTGTTCAACAGCCCCATCCATCCGTATACTCAGGCTCTCCTGTCGGCCATCCCGGTGCCCGACCCTGACCTGAAGAGGGAAAGGATACCGCTGGCCGGGGAGATACCCTCGCCCGCCAACCCTCCCTCGGGCTGCCGTTTCCATACCCGATGCAAACGCCGGCAGGCCATTTGCGAGACCGAGAAGCCACCCCTGATGAACATCGGTGGAGAGCACTACGTGGCCTGTCATTTCTGGGACAAGAAATAGTTATGGCCCACAAGCGAAAGTTGGTAGTGGAGCGGAAGGCGCCGGACGCGGAGGAGGAGGACCAGCCCAAGGAACTTGGTTGGCGGGACTGGCTCCTCCGCCGCTATGCCCGGTCCTGGTATTGGATCGGCGTGATGTTCCTCGACGTGGTCATCTTCTTCCAGGCCCAGTGGTCCTTTGGCATCGACCTGGTCGGGGCCAGCATGCTGGCCGCATTGGCCATCCTGGTCGAACTTTACATTTTCATCAAAATTTGGGGTCAGAACGGACCTCTTGGAAACCGAGAAGAGGACGAATAACGGTACTTTTTTGTAGTTGCATGTTGATTCTCATATTCTAGAACTATAATCTTCCAACAGGAATCAAAATCTGGAAAGTATTATAAGGCCCGGCTTACAATTGTAATAACATGTCGGTGGTAAGCATGGAGGAGCTTGTCCTAGCATTGAAGAACACGCTGGGCAAGAAGGGAATGCAGGAAAGCGACATCGAGCGCTTGGCCGAGTACATAATGAGCTTCTTCGGTTACACTGATTCGGTCATAGATAATCGTCTCACCTCCGAGGACCGGGATGTGTTCTACATGTTGGAGGAGGAGGGGTTCGTCACCACGACGGAGGAGGAGGTCCACCTCAAGAAGGGCAAGATGTGGCGCATCCACTATTGGATCCTGAAGAAGGACCAGATCTTCCGACTGGCAGCCATACTCGAGGAGAAGCAGCTCGAGATGGACGAGGTCGCCTCGATCTACGAGAACATATCGAAGGATGTGTGGGCCCGGGAGCCGCCAGGGCAGTCGCACTGAAACCCCTTAATTCGACTGGCGGAACTGACCAACGCCCTAGCGGGCGGATATCATTCCATTTTCGCACTCGATCAATGAGATCGTTAGAACGGTCGACGTTGAATCGTAAAGAAGGGGCATTTTTCCGTCGAGCCGTTAGTTCAGTATGCTGCCCCGGCTCGCTCATAATGGCGCTCGCCAAGAGAGACTTTTCGGTCGCAAAAAGGTTAATAGTGCATTACCATTAGTGCGTCCAGAGGGACTCGATGGACGGACTTCTTATCGCCCTGATCGTATTGATCGCATACTTGATTTTGGTCTTCGTGTTGAAGACCAAGGGCATTCTCGAAAAATTCAACATGAGCACCTGGGGGCCGTTCATCATGTGGCGGACCAAGCGGGGCAGGGACCTCATCGATAAGCTGGCCAAGCCCCGCCGGTTCTGGCTGGCCTACGCGGCCATCGGGAAAGGGGTTGTCATCGCGGTCATGATCTTCATCATGGCCCTTCTGATCTGGGAAGCGTTCCTCGTTCCCAGCATACCCGCGTCCAGCGCGCCGTCACCCGAGATGCTGATCGGTCTACCCGGTCTCAATCCGATCATACCTCTATGGTATGGCATCCTGGGACTGGTCATCGCGGTGTTCATCCATGAGTTCGCCCACGGCATCCTGACCCGGGTCGGGGACATGAAGGTCAAGGCCCTGGGCATAGTCTTCCTGGTCTTCCCCATGGGCGCGTTCGTCGAGCCGGACGAAGAGGCGTTGGGAAAGGTCGAAAAGAAGAAACGCACATCGGTCTACGCGGTCGGTCCCGCCACCAACGTGATATTCGCCCTGTTCTGCGCCTTCCTGTTCTCGATGGTCGTGGTATCCTCGGCCCAGGTGGTCCGCGAGGGGCCCGTGGTCCTGAGCATCGCCGGTTCCTCTCCCGCCTCGATGGCGGGCATCGAGATAGGCGACCAGATCGTGCAGGCCAACGGCGCGCCGGTGGCCTCGAACGGCTTCAACAACCTGTCCGCTCCGAACCCCGGCACCAACACTACCATCGTGTACTATCGTTCAGGCAATAGTATGGAGGCTTCGATGGTCTCCGGCATGTACGTCACCTCCACCAGCGAAGGGGAGCCGGCCAGGAACGCGGGCATTCAATCGGGGATGATCCTCGCTTCGCTCGACGGTCAGCTCATGCGCAACTATCAGGAGTTCCGGTCCGTGCTGGAGAACGTGACCCCCGGGGCGACCGTGCCCGTTTCCGTGCTCGCCCTGAACGCGACCTCCGGCCAATACGAGAACGTCACCTCCATTCAGAGCATCACCACCCTCAAGAGGGGGACGGATTCCGCTCCCATCGCCTATCTGGGCGTGTTCATCTCCTACAGCGGTCTGGGCGTGGCCGACCCACAGGTCGTGCTGAACACCATGGCCCATCCGTATGCCAACATGAACGGTCCCGGGGACTTCGTCACTGGAACGCTCCGCTACATAGCGCTGCCCTTCCTGGGCCTCCAACCCCTAAGCGGCCCGCTGACCGGTATCCTGGTGCCGGGCGGCGTGTTCGCCTGGATGCCGGCCGATATATTCTGGATACTGGCCAACAGCCTGTACTGGATCTTCTGGATCAACCTTATGGTGGGGATGACCAACGCCTTGCCGGCCGTCCCCCTGGACGGCGGGTTCATCTTCAAGGACTGGCTGGACTCCTTGGTCGGGAAGGTCAGGAAAGGTGCGGACCAGAAGACGAGGGAGCGCTATGTCAATGGCATAACGTGGGGCTTCGCCCTGCTGGTGCTCTTCCTGATCCTATGGCAGATCATCGGACCACGGATCCTCTGATCAGGAATGCACCGCGATCCGCCCCCGGTCGGCATTGCACCGGGGGCAAAGATCGTAATCGAGGGCGCGGAAGTTCGAGTTGACCTCGAAGACGGAGCCGCAGTCCTCGCACTTCTTGAACGCCACCAGGGCCGGGGTGAACCGGTCGCACTCATCCACCCTCGAGCCGTGGTTATATATGCACAGTTCGGCGGAGCAGTTATCGCACAGGCTTCGCCGGCTGACCTTTATCCAAAGGTGCTCTCCGACCTTCACATGTCCCATCGTGATCGCCTCGCGTTGTAGCATTTTTCAATGAGGCGGTCCACTATTAAATGGTTGGACCGGAACCTTGCGGGTCGCGAAGGACCTTGAACGCAGAACGATTGGGCTTCTTCGCCCCATCTCAATGATAGATCGATGGGGGGCCGTGGATGATGACCTATCCGTAGGAGCAGAGTTGAGGTTGGTCAGTTTTTTCAAGAATCAGATGGGCCTGGTGTTGGAATGTGTTTGAATAATGATCATTGGTCGCATGAACAACTCCTTCAGATGATTAATAATAGCCATGTGGTATGAACAGCGTTCAAATGACCGATGGAGAAAAGGCGACCAGGTTAATGCTTACCGACTATACTAAAAAAGATCGTGAAGTTTTTAGCGCGTTGAGGGGAGAGGGCAAAGCACGAATAAAGAATATTTCGAAGGATTTCCCCCTTGAATTGCATCGCAAGGTCCGAGATGAGATCCTTGAATGGGTGGGTGTGAACGGGATTGATCTCTCGTTTCAATTATCATTTAACGTCGATTCGGACATCATCGTTTCTGATGCGTTCAGGGTGGCAAAGGGAAAGCGATCGGCAACCCCAAGGATATTTTGCGGTCCATATGTGGAATTGGTAGCGCATGCGAACATCCGGAATGAGGTGATGGAGGCGATAGAAAAAGACCTACCGAACGGAGCCGACCGGCAAAGGGCGCTGAACCATGCCGACTATCTTCTGTCGTTCGTAAAAACGATGTCCGGTCCGATGCGCAGTTCTATGAGGACGGCAGCCGATGCGATCGGAAATATCACTCCGGATGATGTCCCATTTCTCGCAGTGACCTTAACCTCCAATTCAAATGAAAAGATCAGCTGGGACGATAGCACTTACGTAGATCAAAAAATCGTTAAAAGATGGGACATTAGGGATTACGCTAATATTGTCTCGGTAACGGAAGGAGGAACATTGTCCCTTTATATACTATCGCTGGCGGGAATGCCAGTAGTAAAACAGGTCGAATGTCTAATTGCTCTGCTTTACGATATGATAACTGAGGTCTTTGAATCGCTGAGAAGATTCCTGAACAATATCGCGACATCAGCTAGTGGGACCTATGAGAAATTGCCACTATATTTGAAAAGATTTTTGGCGTTGGGGGGCGTGGTATCGATCATCGCCGTCGCAAATAAAAATGATGTACGAGACCCCCTCGTGGTAACTCTGAGAATGGTTGTGGACTCTCTGGATAATTTCCTTAAAGATATCAAGGTAAAAATGAAGGATCTATTCCAGGGAATCAGAGAATTAACGGTCTTACTTTGGGATCAGATCGTTCCTGCTGGTGTGGCCGTTGTGATCATTGCCGGGGTGCTATGGGATGCCTCTCTTGAACTAATTGAGGACTGTCAAAAACTCATCAACGGCATTACTGACGCCGATTCCAAAAAATGCGCTCATGCTCCTGGTCCATCATCTTGACCATCCTCGTTGCCCTCCAATGGGAATGGGACCTTTTTTCTGATGCCCTCGATGAGCAGTTATCGGCCCCCATCGTCCCAACAACAAATCCACCTCATCGCCCGCCATTTATTGATAGGGCCCGATTCACACCTACATGCACGGTCAGGTCATTGTTACCACAGCTGGCTCATCCAACCTTACCGCCCTCTGGTATCTCGCTTTACTTTCAGGAGAGGACCGAAAGGTCCTTCAGCAAAGTAGCTTGGTCAATCGAACTCGAAGTCCAGCATTTCCATGCGGGAACGTTTCTTTGACTGCACCGTGCCATTGGCGTCCACGTAAACTTCGGTCTTGCCCTTTATCATCCCCCGGTTTATCTCAATCTCCCAGCCACCATTGGACGGCTTTACCTCTTCGACCCGGCCCCCACCGACGTGGCTGAGGGCCTTCTCCACCGCGGCCTGCTGGCTTATTCCACCCTGAGGCGACCGCGTGCTGCGGTCATGGTCGTCGGAGCGGTCTCGGTAGGCCGATGCTTGGGGAGCTGGTGCATCCTCCCGCACGAACCTTCCGACCGATCCGCTCTGGTCGATGGTGATGCTGTAGTTGCCCTTTACGGTCCGGAACCTGAAGTTGAACCCGTTCTGCAGCTCGAAACTCAACACCTCGGGGGTCATGTCCCCGGTCATGTCACCTATGCTCTTCCTGGCGATCTTCAGAGCGTCATCAAATGTGGTGCTCAAATCGTCACATCCTAAACAATAGCTAAAGCGGAGGGGATTAATAAAGGGGTCGAAGCGAAATACCAGATGGTTATTTCATTCGAGCAAAGTAGTTGAGTGAAAGGCGTTTCCCCGGCCCGTTGACCGATGGAGAAGGTCATTGTTGATTCTTCTCCTTGGAATCCCCGATGCCCTTGAGGGCGGGGCAGGTCTCGACCTGCATCTCTTCCACCACCGGGCAGGTTCCAGTGCGCCTGGTCTTGATCAGCGAAGCGCCGATGGCCACCCCGAGGATCGCGACGATGACGGCGAGGGAGACGAAAACGGGGATGTGGAGGTGGGGGTCCACGAGGGGGAGCAGCATCTTGATGCCCACGAAGGACAGGATGCCGGCCAGCCCGTACTTCAGGTAGCAGAACAGGTTCATCACGTGCGACAGCGAGAAGTACATCGACCGCAGGCCGAGGATGGCGAAAGCGTTCGAACTGAACACTATGAACGAGCTCGTGGTGATGCCGAGGATGGCAGGTATGGAGTCGACGGCGAAGATGATGTCGGTGCTCTCCACGACCAACAGGGCGATGAACATCGGGGTGGCCCACAGGACCATTCTGCCGGCCCTTGCTCCTTTGCCGGGTCTCCGAACGAAGAACTTGTCTCCCTCGTAGTCCTTGGTGACGGGGAAGAGCCTGCGGAAGAACCGGACCATGATGTGGTGCTCCGGCTCCACATTCTCCTTCTCCTGCTTGACCGCCATCCTTATGCCAGTTATGATCAGGAACGCGCCGAAGACGTAGAGCACCCAGTCGAACGACTCCACCAGCGTCACACCGACCAGGATGAATGCGAACCTGAACACCAGCGCCCCGAGGATTCCGTAGAACAGCACCTTGTGCTGGTCCTTCGCCGGCACGCAGAAGGAGCCGAATATCAGGATGATGACGAACAGGTTGTCGACGCTGAGCATGAGCTCCATCAGGTAGCCAGTGGTGAACTCGAGGCCGGCCTGGGAGCCCAGTGACAAGAAGATGCCCACGTTGAACACGACGGCGGCGCTCACGAAGAACGCTACCTGTATGAGCGCCTCTCTCGGCTTGATGACGTGGGCCTTCCGATTGAAGACGCCGAGGTCGAGAGCCAGGAGCGCCACGATGCTGACGATGAATATGATCCATGCCGTTTCTGTTACTTCTGTAATAGGTCTATCCCATTCCGGTCATGCGCCCTAACCCGCCTCGGTATTTAGGTTGACCGGAACGGCGGGCGATTACTTATCCAAGTGTGAAAAAAGTTGGTGGGGCTTGCATTAATGGGCAGGTCTTCGTGTTCACAATTGATTAGGGGGGTGGGCTCGGTCCACCGTGTGGTCCCTCTTAACCGACACAACGAACCAACAAGTCGCCGAAGCAGTTATAACGCACGACCACATCTCGCGGCTCCAGAGCGTAGGGCGATGGTCCACGCCTCACGGAATGGCGGAGCGAATACTTACTGTCGTTCTTAGCGGTTCAAGCGGTGTCATTATGGATTTGATCACAGTTTTCCTCATCGCGGTCGGGCTGGCCATGGATGCCTTGGCAGTCTCCATAGCGCGAGGGATGTGCACCCGCGGGGACAGGCTGAAGACCGCGCTATTCCTAGGTGCACTCTTCGGGGGCTTCCAGATGTTGATGCCCCTGATTGGTTGGGCTGTGGGCTTGAGTTTTGCAGACCTCATAACAGGGGTCGACCATTGGATCGCCTTCGGGCTGCTCGCCTTCATCGGCGGCAAGATGATCTACGACGCGGTGAAGGGGGACGGCGACGGGGAGGGGGGCAACCTGACGCTGCTTGCCGCCCTCACCCTTGCTGTCGCCACAAGCATCGACGCCCTGATGATTGGCTTGAGCTTCGCTTTCCTAGAGACATCGATCATAGTCCCGATCATGATCATCGGGGCGGTGACCTTCGCCCTCTGCTTCGGGGGCTTCGTCTTCGGGTGCAGACTGGGGAAGGTCTTCGGCGAGAGAATCAAGATTGTCGGGGGAGTGATCCTCATCCTCATAGGGCTGAAGATTCTATCGGACCACCTGCTCTAGGCATGGCGACTGTCCATTGGGCATCTGCTCCAACCGCTGCATATCAAAAAAGGCCTACAATCGCATATGCATCCACCAATTACGCCGAAATTGGGCGTAGTGATCGATAACCCATCATCCGAGCGCGTAACAATTCTTTTAAAACATTGTCGTGATTGTTACTCACCTCTTCCATTATGCCATTTAACAAAAAGTAATGGAATGACGGGTGAACATATCCTTTTTCAAACCTTAACTCTACACATTTTTGGGAATAAATCATGAACCGCATTCCGTCATCACCATACTTGACTGGTAGGGTGTGGCCGAGCTTGACCGCACGCTCGGGATCAACACATTCCCTAAAAATGAGTAGTTAAAGTTTCAAAAAAGAGAGGGCGGCATAGAATCAATCATGATGTTTTGATGGTGTAGAACCACGCAATTTAATTATATAGAGAAATTAAAACAAAGAAAAAAGAAAGAGAAGGGAAAAATGGTTTAGAGCTCAACCGATGGTGTTCCGGACCCGGTCCTTCAGCTCGCCCATCTTCCCCTTGTTCCAGCCCCGGGTCTTGGAGAAGAAGCCGGTGACGCGGGTGATGCCCTCGATATCCGAGGAGCCGCAGTAGGAGCACGTTTCCCTCAATCCGCGGGCGGTCTTACCGCAGCCGAGGCAGGAGGTGAACTCCGGGCTGAAGCAGATCTGGGCGTTGTTGGTGTTCTCGAAGGTCTTGATCACGAACGCGGCGATGCTCTCGGCTGGCGGCTTGGACTCGCCCAGCCACACGTGGGTGAGGGAACCGGCGTCGATGAGGGGATGGAACCGTCCTTCCTGCTTGACCCGCTCGATCGCGGATATGTTCGCTGCCACGTTGATGTAGGTGGAGTTGGTGTAATAGACCTCTCCGGTGGACTTGTTGCCCCTGATCACGGTGGGCGACTGGAGCGGGTAATACTTCATGTCCAGCTTGGCGAACCGGTATGCGGTCGACTCGGCCGGGGTCTGTTCCAGCGGCATCTTGAGCCCGAACTCCTGGCCGATGCGCTCGGATTCGGTCTTCATATGGCTGATGACCCTAAGCCCGAACATCATGGCGTCCTTGGACTCGTGCAGCTGTTGACCGGTGTGGTACTGCACCAGCTCGTTCAGCCCGACCATCCCGACCAGGAAGGAGGACTTGTTGATGCGGTAGTACGTCTCGCCGTCCATGTTCATGGTCAGCAGCGAGAGCGGCCCGTTCTTGCCCATGTTGA
Organism: uncultured Methanomassiliicoccaceae archaeon; assembly: GCA_964477865.1. GTDB lineage: Archaea > Thermoplasmatota > Thermoplasmata > Methanomassiliicoccales > Methanomassiliicoccaceae > UBA6. The sequence goes on from CAYZEV010000045.1 coordinate 17,837, forward strand.
ACAGCTGGGTGATGAACTCCCTCTTCTGGATATGGGCCTGTGCCACCATCTCCAGCCTCTGGGTCAGCAGTTCGAACAGCCTCGCGTCGTTCTGGTGGGCCTCGTAGGCGACCCGGGGCAGGTTGATGGTCACGTTCTGCATGGCCGAGTAGCGCATCTTCCAGGGGGTCCGGGCGTCATCCAGGTCCGACTGCTCCAGCTTGAAGGTGAGACGGCAGCACTCCGATATCTTGGCGGTGCCGCCCCGGTCGAACACGAAGTAGGTGTTGCCCTTCTCCGCCGAGACCGCGGAGATCTTCTTGAGGAACTCCTCGTGGCCTTCGGTCTTGAAGAACTTCTCGGTCATGTGCACGTTAGGCTTGGGGAAGAAGAACGGTCTTCCCATGGCGTCGCCCTCCATGTACACATCGAACAGCGCGTTCACGAACCGCTGCGCCTCCGGCAGGTAGTCCTCATAGTTCTTGCCGGTGAACTTGCCCTCCGGCCCGATGGCCGGCACGCCCACGAAGTGGTCCGGTATCTCCCAATAGAGGTTGAGGTCGGAGAAGATGCTCTGACCGCCGCGGGCCACCGCCTGCTGAGCGAACTCATAGATGAGGATCTGAGCGAGCTGCTTCATGCGCTTGTCGTCAACGTCAACGAGGTAAGGGGCGAGGAACAGGTTGAACGCATCCCATCCGATGGCGCCGGAGAAGTGTCCCTGCAGGGCCGCCGAGAACTTTATGATCTGCTCGATGAGCACCTCAGGGTGCCGGGCCGGCTTGGCGATAGATATGGCGTTCGGCAGGTTGAGACCGTACCTCTTTACGTACTCTATGCTCTGTCCGGAACAGTACGGCCGGTCGATCATGCCCAGGTCGTGCAGGTGAATGTCCCCGCGCATGTGGGCATCGGCGAGGTCTTGCGTGAACACTTCGAGGAGAGCGAACTCCTTCTTGATGTTCTCCGCTAGGGTGAGGTTCGTCGCTTCCGGGCCGTGGGGAACATTGGCGTTCTCCTTGTTAGGCGTCATGATTATCTGCCTAGCGTCGTAGAGCGGAACCCCAAGGCGGGTGTGCTGCTTCCGTATCTTAGATAGCCCGTACTCGACGAGCTTTGCGTTGGTGAGCTCCCGGATCAGGGGAGCGGTGATAACATCGATCTCGAGCTCGGAGATCATCTTCTCGACCTCCCGAGAGACGATTGCCGCGGCATCCTCGCTGATGGTTGTCTCGCGCATAAGGGCATCATAGATCTTTGCGCGATCCCACTTCTTGAGCTCCTCATCGGATGTTCTAACGAACAAGGATAGCTCGGTAGATTCTTTGTCCGAATAGATCTCGGTCGACCTTTGGACTGATTCAGTTGCTTTCATCATATCACACTTGCCCCATCCAATCTCGCAATCAGAGCAAAAGGGTCTATCTAAGCTATGGTTTAAAGGTATTTTTGAACTGGACCTGGTATGCGATAACTGCATAAATGTCCATTACAATCGTTATTGCATACTTGATTTGTTACCAGATGGATGAGCCAGCTGGACGCAAGAACCAAAATCTGACCTTCTTAAGGTGTGTTTAGAAACGTTTACATATTCCCGTTCTTGATAACTGGAACTACATTGGTGTCTGAGTTAAGATATGTTAAGTGCGATAAAATAATATCATTTTTTATAATCGTCGCCAAGTGAACAAAAACATCCATCGGTCTGAAAAACGGCCTCAGATGGCCCTACTGACCCGTTCTTTCAACGCATTATCCTACTATTATCTAGGGTTTCCATAAACGATCCGTGAGCGGCGGGTACCGCATCAGATGGGCATTAGTTTGTTTAGCCAGATATCGATTCTACTTAATAATAATGAATAAAGTTCACCTAAGTTATTTATTTATCATGTTTGTTACCATATTGGTTACCACATGTTCAATCCAGATAAGGCCCTGAAGGATAATATTTTCGACATTTTAAAAAATGACGGAAAATCTATCAGCGCCTTATCTCGGGAGCTGGAGACGCGTGGTATCAGCCTTCACCGGCTCATCCTGACCGGTTATCTTAGGGCGCTAACGGACTACAACTATCTTCGAGAGAAGGAAGTGCCTCCAGCCAAGGTCTATGTCCCCGTTAAGGACAAGGAAAAGAACGTCTACGAGGTCGTCGGTGAGTGCTCCCGTAGGTTGAGCACTGGGGCCGAGGCCGACCTTCTTGTACTGCTCACATTGGGTCGGTTGTTTCATCGCCCGATATTTTTCGAAGAACTAAAGAGGGCGGGGGTAAGGGACCCGCCCCCCGCTCATCAGGCGAGCAGCGAGGAAAGACAGGAGGTCAAGAAGTTCCTGCAGAAAGCGGGGATGAAAACCCTTGAGAGCAACCTCGCTTATGTTCACGATGATCCAGCTTTGAACGATAAATTCGATGAGCTGTTAAGCATGATGATCTGCGAGCTTTTGGGATTCTCGAACCTCGTCCGCGAGACAAAGCAGACGAAGCTAAACCTCTCTCCCGTTGGCGGGCCGTAATGATAAGTTGGGAACAATGTTCTGATGTTCGACCGTTCGTTAGCGGACTTTGTAGTTAGGGCAGGTCCATTGCCCCATCCTTGATTGCCGAATCGTCGGGGGTTTCTAAAAAAAGGCAATAATAAAACTGTTTCCAAACGGCCAAAGCCAGTATCTCCAAGGAAGAAAATATTTAATCCACCATTCTATTGACAGGTCATGGACCTTCAAGCTCTGGCCGATGGCATACGTAATTATCCGGGAGTGACCCGGAAGAAGGCCATCTCCGAGGTCATCCGTTTCTTCCCTCACATCCCGCAGGGCAACGTTCTCGCCGCTTATGGCGATGACGCTGCGGTCATCGGATTCAATGACGACGTTCTCCTTCTGGCGGCCGACGGGATCATGGAATCCCTGATGAAGTCCAATCCCTATTACGCAGGCTATTTCGCCGTTCTGGTCAATATCAACGATATCGCGGCCATGGGCGGGATCCCCCTGGCCATGGTGGATATCGTGGCGATGAAGGATGAGAAGGTCTGCGCCCAGGTGATGAGGGGCATGGAGGCGGCCGTTACTAAGTTCGGCGTCCCCATCGTGGGCGGCCATACTCACCCGGATTGCGCCTACAACGCCATCGACGTGGCCATCCTGGGCACGGCCAGGAAGGACGGGGTGATCTATTCGCACACCGCTCAGGTCGGGGATGATATCATCTTCGCCATGGACCTGGACGGGTTCTTCCCGGGGACACTGCCCTACGCCTGGGACACCACCACCAAGAAGGACGCGGACATCTGCCGCCGCCAGATGCTGATCATGAACGAGATCGGAAAGCGCCACCTGGTCCGTTCGGGCAAGGACATCAGCAATCCAGGCAGCGTCGGGACCCTGGGCATGCTGGTGGAGACCAGCGGCAAGGGCGGGGTCGTGCACCTGGAAAACAGCCCCCGGCCGTTCCGCGGCGAAT
>CAYZEV010000046.1:0-12374 GCA_964477865.1 uncultured Methanomassiliicoccaceae archaeon
GCAGGATCTTATGAGGGGCCCGTACCGCCAGCAGATGCTGCGCGTCGGTGTTGGCTGCGTACAGCTCCGCCCCGGAGATGCCTTCGAGGGCGATGCGGTTTATGGTGTTCGACCCGCCGCCCCCGCAGCCGATGATCTTGATGTTCGTCTTGAGCTTCTGTAACAGTTCTAGCAGTTCTGCGTCCGCGGAACTGGCCTGCTGGTTTGCTGGCCTTGCCGATCCGACCGCCGGTCCGTAAGATGAACCAGTAGCGCTCTCTCTAGCCAGCGCTTCCTCGACCAAAGATTTCATTGTGCATCCCTTGATGGGCGAAATGCTGCTATTCCATATAAATAACTTTATTTATGAACGTAGGCCTGGAACAACCACATTCCTCCGGCCTCAAAGTGTGGAAAGGTCGATCCAATACCATCCAGCCATTGTTCGGGCCGATACGGTCGGAATGGGCGATGGAATGAAAGAACAGGGGTCGCAGGTACATCCTCCGTTTTGCCTGCGAGCGGGGCGTCTCCCCCTGATGCGGGTAGCTTGAATGAGCGCGTGTACGCTCCCGATGAACTCGTAAAAGGACACTGGTATGATGGCCGCCCAGAATACCGGGAACGTTCGTCGATCGCCCTAGACCGGCGTGAGCCGATCGACCCATCATTTGGACGACCGATAATTTTAGGACCGGTCCGGGCATACCATCGTCGGCAGGTAGGAGAATGAACGCCAGAGCCGAGGTCCAGTTCTTTGGGAAGGTCCAAGGGGTATCGTTCCGTGCATATACCAGACGGTATGCCATTCGGCAGGGTGTGCACGGGTGGGTCCAGAACATTCCCGATGGGTCGGTACGGGCGGTGTTCGAGGGCGAGAAGAAGGACATCGAGCACGTGATCCACAGGCTGTGCAAGGAGCATCCGGTGGCCCATGTGGAGAGATTCGAGGCCAAGTGGACCGAGCCGACCGGGGAGTTCGATTCATTCTCCATTATTAGATAGTCAATCTATCGTTATCCCGTAGATCCGCTCGGGGTTGTCCTTGTGGATGCGCAGGGCCCTTTCCTCGGTCAGCACCCCGGAGGAAAGCAGCGCCTTGGTGCGCTTCGGTACCGTGTTGATGTTCATGACCGCTCCCGGCCGGGACGGCTCGTCGAGGAAATCGGTCTCCATGACGAAGCGGTCCCCTTTCGAGAGTGCCTCATTTATCGCCGGCTTGCCCGCCAGGACCGATGGGAACAGGCCATGGTTCTCCTCGTCGAGGACGAGGGGCGGGGAGTAGTGCTTGACGACGTTCTCCCGGCGGAGCCCCGCTCTATCGGCCCGCTGGGCCAGGTCCAGCATCACCGCCGGGTCGCTGGTCTCGGTGTGCAACACCACTGGACAGGACGCATCCCGGGCCAGCTCCATCCCGTAGCCCATGATCTCGTTCGATGCTTCCCAGATCTCCGGCGGAACGGGAAAATGGGGCCGGCCGATCTCGCCGATGGCCACGGCGAGGCCCGCCAGAACGACCTTCTGCGCTTCCTCCATGCCGCCCTTCATGATCTCCACGGCCTTGGCCAGGCCGAAGCGTTCGGACAGCGATAGCAGCAGCACGGGGTAGGGACCGACGCATGCGAACACCTTGACAGCGGTCTCGGCATTCCCCCGCTCGGCCATTCGTATGGTTATCTGGTACGACTTGGCGAAGTCCTCCGGAGAGGCTATGGGCACTTCAGAATAGGGAAGGTGGCAAAGGACCGTATGGGTGCCTCCGGCCTTGGAGAAGTCCCGGAGGGCCTCCAGCCCCCTTCCGGAGGGCTGGAGGTGGATATGGTTGTCGAATATCGGAATGCGGTTCAGCGCAGCAGCCCCGCCGCCTTCAGCTCCTCGGTGATCTTATTGACCGCGGCCTCGACGTCCTGGGGCTTCCTGGCGCCCGTGCAAACGAGCTTGCCGGAGCCGAACAACAGGACGACCACCTTGGGCTCATCCAACCGGTAGACCAATCCGGGGAACTGCTCGGGCTCGTACTCCACCCTCTCCAGGCCCAGGGAGATGGCGATGGCGTTAAGGTTAATCTCCTGGCCCAGGTCGGATGAGGCCACGATGTTCTGGACCTCGATCTTGGGCTCCATCTTGATCTTGATGCCGGCCTTCTCGATCTGCTTTGCTACCTTGTTGATGGCCACCTTGACGTGCTCCAGGCTCTTGGCCCCGGTGCAGACCACCTTTCCGCTCCTGAACAGCAGGGTCGCGGTCTTGGGCTCCTTCAATCTGTAGATGAGGCCGGGGAACTGCTCAGGCTCGTACTCAGCGCCTTCAAGGGACAGTGCGATCGCCTGCAGGTCAAGCTCCTCACCAAGGGAAGTGGAAGCAACAACGTTCTCGATCTTGATCTTGGCCATACGGTCACCTGGCCAAGGTATTTATATACCTTTATAAAGCTTTTGCGTTTGATGTGTGAGCCAGCGCTCACCATGCCACATCAACAAACGTATTTATACCGACCTTCTTCGAGTCGACCGATCGAGAGCGGCCCTTTTGATACAAGAACGGCAATAAATGAACCAAGAGCTGTAACCGGCCAGACTGGCTCTGCGAACTCGCTCCCATATAATCTTATATAGTAAATACTACATAATGACATTTGTCTGACAATTGTACCTATATTGTCGGACACATCTTTCGAGCGAACAAGCATGAGCGACACGGAAAGGATCACTATCAGGATACCCAGCGACAAGGTGGGTGCCCTCGAGACCTTGGTCAGAGAGGGTAAGTTCCCCACTATCTCTGACGCCATCCGAGCGGCCATCGAGAGCTTCGTGGACAGTCACTTCACTCCGGACCACATCGAACGGGTGACTGTGGAGCTGCCCAAGGGCAACGTGGTCGAGTTGGAATGCCTGGTAAAGGATGGTGATTCCGTGTCCATAGACGATGCTATCCGGAACGCGGTGCGCGAGTATACTCGGAAGAGGCTGACCAGGGCCATGGAGGAGATGCACTAGCCGCATTGATCCGACTTCTGATGGATGTGGGGCGGTGGGCGAATGGGTTTAGGACATGACGATACCGAGGAAGAGCTACGGCGTGAGTGCGCCGAGCTGAAGATCCTCGTCGTGGGGTGCGGAGGGGGAGGCTGCAACAGCGTCCACCGCCTCATGAACATCGGCATCCGCGGCGTCAAGACCGTGGCCATCAACACGGACAAGAGCCACCTCCGGACCGTCAACGCCGACCAGCGTCTGCTCATCGGTAACCAGGTGACCCGCGGCCTGGGGGCGGGGGGCGTCCCCGAGGTCGGGGAGTCCTGCATGGAGAACGCCCTGGAGCCGCTCAACGAGATCCTGAGGGACGTCGACCTGACCTTCATCACCGCCGGCATGGGCGGAGGGACCGGGACGGGGGTCGCTCCCGTGGTCGCCCGACAGGCCAGGAAACAAGGCTCGCTGGTGATCTCGATGGCCACCACCCCGTTCGAGTTCGAGCGGGGCCGGCGGATGGAGGCGGCCCGCAAGGGGATCCGCAAGCTCAACGAGAGCTCGGACATGATGCTCCTGCTCGATAACAATCGGCTCATCGACATGGTGAACCACCTGCCCATGGAGCAGGGTTTCGGGGTCATGGACCAGCTGATCTCGGAGATGATCAAGGGACTGGTGGAAGCGGTGACCCTGCCGTCGCTGGTGAACCTCGACTTCGCCGACCTGCGGACGATCATGCGGCACAAGGGCGTGTCGACCATCCTTTACGGCGAGAGCACCGATCCGGACGGGGCGGTCCGGGAGGCGCTGAGCAATCCCCTCCTGGAGATCGACTACGAGGGCGCCACCGGCGCGCTCATCCACGTGACCGGCGGGGATCGGCTCTCGGTCAAGAAGGCCACCCGGGTGCTTACCGGCATGAGCGAGCAATTGGACCTTCAGGCCCAGGTGATCTTCGGCGCACGGGTCGACCCCGAGTGCAAGGACATCATCCGGGTCATGGCGGTGATCACCGGCATCAAGGAACTGCCCCAGAGGCCGAACGGCCGCTCCCATGAGCGGGAGGAGCTGGACGACGCCCTCGAAGAACTGGCGGGCCAGTGCGGCCAGCGCTGATCATTTGTTGTCGGGAAGCCTCTTCCGCCCATCGATGATCTTGGCCGCGTCCCCCAGAACGCCCATGATGGTGCAGAACTCCCACTTGGTCGGGACGGCCCGGCCCATCATGCGCCGGAACATGATCTCGGTGTTCTCCCGGCGAAAGGCGGGATAATCGATCGCTTCCAGCAGCTCGGCGAAGAACTTGTACATCAGCTCCCGCTCCTCCTCCGAGGACACCGGGGGGCGGGCGCTCTTATGGCCCCCGAGCAGGTACAGCTCGTAGAGGAGTATGGTGACCGCATGGGAGAGATTAAGGACCGGGTAGCTGTCGTCGGAGGGTATGTGGGTGAGCAGGTCGCAGCGGGACAGCTCCTCCTGGGAAAGGCCCAGCCCCTCCCTTCCGAAGAGCAGGGCGATGCGCCCTTCGTAGTCCGCCGTCTTGGTGGCCAGCTGGTCGGGCGTCATCGGAATGCGGATGTAGTGCTTCGGCCCGTGGGTCACGATGCCCGTGGTGCCTACGATCAGGGAGCAGCCCTTCACCGCCTCCTCGACCGTGTCGACGATGGCCGCTTTCACCAGGATGTCCCCGGCGTGCTTGGCCCGCTTCAATGCCTCCTCCCCGATGGGGCAGGGATTGACCATGCAGAGGTCCTCGAACCCAAAGTTCGCCATCGATCGGGCCACCGCTCCGATGTTGCCCTCATGCTCCGGTTCGACCAGTACGACCCTAAAACAACCCATGCCGCTCGGAACCATTAATAGGCCAGTTCTACTTAATCCTGACGTGGTCTGGCGCGCCGCGGTCAAGCTCGCCTATGACGGTCGGTCGTTCATGGGCTCCCAGAGGCAGCCCGGCGAGCGCACCGTGGAATCGGAGACGATCGCCGCCCTGCGGTCGATAGGCGCCATAGACTCGACACTTTCGTCCCGCTTCCGTTTCGCCAGCCGGACCGATCGGGGGGTCAGCGCCCTGGGCAACGTGGCGGCGTTCGATACCTCGTTCTCGAGCCGGGCCTTGCTCAGGGCGATGAACTCCGCCGCCGAGGACGTGTACTTCTACGGAGCGGCCGAGGTACCAGCGACCTTCAGCCCCCGCCGGGCCAAGGGTCGGTGGTATCGCTACCTTCTGCCGGCGAGGGGTCTCGACCCTGCCAAGGTCGCCGAGTGCGGCGCGGCGTTCCAGGGCCGCCACGACTTCCACCGCTTCTGCAAGCCGGACGGGCGCTCGACGGTGAAGGCGCTCGACAGCGTTCAGGTGGCGGAGGCCGACGGCATCCTGGTCATCGACATCCGGGGCCGGGAGTTCCTCCGCAACATGGTGCGGCGCATGGTCGCGTCCATGTCCAAGGTGGGCGAGGGCAAGGCCACCGTCGCTGAGGTCAGGGCGGCGCTGGAAGGCAAGGACGTCTCCTTCGGGCTGGCGCCCCCGGAGGGCCTTACCCTGATGGACATTGAATACGGGTTCCCTTTCACCTGCGAATACCCCCCCACCATGGCGCGGAGGGCCGAGGAGTACCGCCTGGACGCCTACTCCCGCCTCTTGTTCGCCGACGCCCTTCTCCAACGGTGCGGGAAATGATCAGGCCAGCATGCGGAAGATGACGTTTGCCAGGACCTTCCGTTCATCGGGTGTGGCCACCGTCCAAAGCTCCTTGATCAGCTCCTCCTCCTTGGTGGCGGGGCACACCTTCTCAGCGAGGAAGTCTCCCAGTCTGACGGCCATGTCCTTGATATCTTCGTCAGGAATTCCGATGCCCCTCGCGGTGGCTATGCCTTCCTGGAGCGTTTCCCTCCAGGTGCCCCAGTCCTTGGTGAAATCTAGCGCATTGATGCACATCGTGACCTGTTGCTGTTGGGTCTCTTTCATCATCGGTTCCTCACCTCTTCTGTTTGATGACGTTTCATACGCCCGGCGATGCAATATATGTTTTTTCCACTCGCGGAGCGGCGCCGAAGGGCGGGCCGGTCCGGGACGTTCGGGGGAGGGGAGGAATGATCCATACCAGGTGCGGTCTGGCCTGAACTAGCCTATAAAAAACTTACTGTAGCATGCTCCACCACCCCTTTAATACGTTCAGGCAAATCCTACGGCACCCAATAGGCTTTGGAGAAGGTCCGCGGGGATGCAACACGGCGGGGGTCCGCCCCCGCCTCTTAATAGATTTTTAGTACTCCTTTCCGTTCAACACATCGTGATCGTCTCTATCACCGGCACGCCGGGAACGGGAAAGAGCAGCGTGGGGGTCATCCTCGAGCGGAGGGGCCGTGCGATAGCGGAGCTCGGCGATTTGATCAAGGAGCACGGGCTATACGACGGCCGGGACGAGGAAAGGGGCAGCCTGGAGGTGGACACCGAGGTCCTCAGCGCCCGCCTCCCGGAACTTTTGCCGAAGGGAGACCTCCTCCTGCTCGGCCACCTCTCCCACCTGGTGGCCAATGACCTGGTGATCGTGCTGCGATGCCGCCCATCGGTGCTGGAGAAGCGGCTCCTGAGCAGAGGATGGCCGCCCGCCAAGGTCCGGGAGAACGTCCAGGCCGAAGCCCTCGATGTCATCCTGGTGGAGGCGGTGGAGTCCGGGCGGGAGACGGTGGAGATCGATACGACGGCCCTGAGCCCGAACGAGGTGGCCGATGCGGTGGAGGACATCCTGAAGGGGGAAAGGAAAAAGTACGAGGTCGGGAATGTTGACTGGAGCTCGGAGGTGTTGGACTGGTTCTAGACTCGAAGCGCGACCGCGTGGAGTTCATCCTCGTCCCCATCGCCAAGGCCCTGTCCCGCTTCCATCCCAACACCCTGTCCTGGCTGTCCTTCGTCATGGCCTGGGTGGCCGGCCTGCTCATCTTCTTCAGTCCGCAGTACTGGCAGCTGCTCCTGCCCCTGGCGGCCATCGCCGTGCTGGTCAGCGGGTTCCTGGACGCCATCGACGGGGAGGTGGCCCGGCTGACCGGCAAGGCGTCCAAGCGGGGTGACCTGCTCGACCATATCCTGGACCGCTACTCGGACGTGGTCATGATCGGGGCGGTGGCGGTAAGCGCCTGGTGCAATCCCTACCTGGGCATGCTGGCGCTGGTCGGCGTCCTGCTCACCAGCTACATGGGCACGCAGTCCCAGGCCATCGGGGCCGGCCGCCTGTACGCCGGTCTGCTGGGACGGGCCGATCGGGTCGTCCTGCTCATCCTTGCCCCGCTCCTGCAGGCCATCTTCATGATGGGCGGCTTCAGCCGCCTGGACCTCGGCTGGTTCACCATCTCGGCGTTCGAACTGGTCATGCTGTGGTTCGCCGTGGTCGGGAACATCACTGCCGTTCAGCGGGCGGTGGCGATCTGGAAGAAGGTGAAGGACTAGGTCCCGCTCCTTTCGCCCCCCTCCTCGGCCGGTTCTTGATGCGGTAATAGGTCAGGGGATGCTTGACGTAGGCCTGGGGGTGCTTGCACAGGTCATCGGCCTCGAAGCAGATACCATAGCTCTTCATGGTCGCGCACTCCGGCGGGGTGTACTCCGTCCCCGAGGTCTCCCCGGTGATGTGGTCCACCTGGTACTTGGTCTTGGATTGGTCGAAGTCCGGGGACACCGCGAACAGGGCCAGGATATCGTCCGGAGAAAGGCCCACGTGGTGTAGGAAGGCGGTGAGAGAGAAGCGTCCGGAGTGGGGCATGTTCTCCCCCGCCTGGGCCATGCCGATGAGATGCTTCATGCAGGGCGGGAAGTTCTCCACGCTGACCTTGCCGAAGTCCTCGGCCTTGAACTGATCGCGCTTGACCGCGGTGCGCTCCTTCAGCTCCTTCAGGTCGCCGCCCAGTACCTGGGCGATCTGGTCGTTGACCGGCAATGGAAGCTCGGCCTCGATGCGGTCCTGAAGGGCCTGCTGCAGCACCCGGGCCAGCCTCACCTGGCTCAGGGCAACGAAGCCTTCCCTGACCTCGGTGTTCACCAGCTTCCATTCCTTGCTGCGCATCCGGGAGGTGAACTTCAGGTAGTCGGTGAAGTGCATCCGAAGGGAGTCCTTGTCGGTGTTCAGGGCGACCCCCAGCTGGAAGGCCACGTCCTCGACCACGTCCAGCTCTTCCTTCTCCAGCCGCTCGTACATCGCCACGCCTTCGGCCAGGGCGTAGCGCTTGGTGAGGAACTTGTCGCTGACGCAGGAGACATACATCCTGGCCATGGGGTAGGAGAGGATCTCCTCGAGCTGCTCCTCCTCGCTTCCCATGGGTCGGAAGTGCACCACCCCGTCGTCCAGGGCGTCCACCACCCGCGCCTTGCCTCTGGCCCGGGCCTGCCGGAACGCCTCATGGCCGAGCAGGTCCTCCAGGGTGACCCCCCGGTCCTTGACGTGCTCGGAGGCGTCCCTTAGAAAAGGATACTTGGCGAGGTGGAGCGTCTCCATCGTCCCGAGTCAGGTCATGCGATGATAAATAGTCTCCAATTCCATTTTCGCATCATTCGAAGGTAATGAACTCGAGGGTCTGCTCCGCCACCTTGTCGTCGTCCAGGGCCTTGGCCAGGTCCCTAACGTTCTTCAGCGGTCGTTTCAGGAACAGCCGTATGGCCCGCTTCCGGCCGATCCCCGGGAGCGATTCCAGCGCCTTCAGCGAGCTGGTGTTCACATTAAGAGGGTGCTCGATGGCGGTAACGCTGCGGAACCCCCAGTCCACGACCTTGACATCGATGAAGCGGCCGATCTCCAGCGGATAGGGTATGCCGACCAGCAGGGGATAGGAGCCGATCTGCCGGCCGAAGGTGGTGTGGCCGTCCTTCAGCTCGGTGTACACCCGCCTCAGCACCCGGCCCCGGGGGACCAGTTGCTGCAACATCGGCCGGTCTATCTCCACCCGGACCATCTCCTTGAACCGGACGAACTCGGCATGGCCGACCGTCGGAGGAAAGTCCCTCCGGATGGGGATGACCTGACGGACATTTATCCGTCGCAGCAGGTGGCCTCGCCTCAGCACATCGCGGAGGAACTCCCGGTCCATCTCAAGTGTCTCCGGGGTCTCGCCCTCCAGGCCGATGATGAAGTTCAGCCCTGGAAGCAGCTTAGGTAGTCCGGTGGGACCGATCTCTCCGCCGATCTGGTTGATCAGGGCGATGGCCTCCATGGTCTGCTCCGCGGTCGAGTTCAGATTGTTCGCCCTGACCACGGCAGGATCGGCGCTCTCCATGCCCAGGGCGAGGACGTTGCCGCTGGTGCAGTGCCTGGCCAGCGTTCGGAGGACCGCCCCGGACTCCTCGGGGTACTGGGCGATGACCGCCGGGTTGGCGTTGTCGACATGGAGCACGTCCACGCCCAGGGCGGCGATGCCCGCGAACAGCCGCTCCACGGCCGCTGGGTTCGGCCGGGGCGGATCGCCCATGGACAGGTCGGCCTGGTACGAGATGATGCAGGTCTGCGCTCCCAAACGGAAGTTCCTTACTCCGAGCGAGTGCAGCCTCCGGCACTCGGCGATGATGTCCTCCTCGTCGCGGAAGGCCGGGGCCCCCTTCATCGGTTCGACGCAGAAGGAACATCCGCCCGACCGGTAGCGAACGCAGCCCCGGTAGGTCTCGATCTCCGCCACCAGGGGCTGGGGGAAGTCCGGATGGGCGAGGACCGTATCCGCCCCGGCCATCAGCCAGGAGTTCCACTCGTCCATGGAGCGCCACCGGTCCGACGGTTCCTTGCCGATCAGGAGGTCATGGACCGCCGCCGCGGGATCGCCCCTCGCCAACAGGTCGAACTTCCCCGCCCACAGCTTAGGTTCCAGGGCCGCCGGACCGCCCAGTACCCTGATGCCCGACAGCTGTCCGTTGATCCGCTCCACTTCTCTCCCCGAGGCCGGCATGGCCCTCAGGTACTTGCCCGGTACGGCCGACCCGGCCATGACCAGGCTCACCTCTGCCTTGGGCAGAGGCGCTCCCTGCCGCACATGGTCGATGGTCAGGTAGGTGACCTCAGCGCCCGCCTCCCTTGCCGCCCCCACCGCCGCCCTGATCTGTGGGGATAGGTATGGCGGTACGCCCAGGCAGGCCGGCTCATCGATGTAGCAATCGACTATCAGTGCCCTGGGGACCTTGGCCATCGGACCGAAGAAAGAGGACCAGCCTATATCTAAGATGGCCTCCGCCCGCCGGTGCCTGTGGATGGTTCTGCGATCGGCGCGGGGGCAACGGCTCGGCAGTAAGGGAGGCGTTCCAAGGCTCGACTCGGGCTGTAACCGTTGCGGGCGGGTCCTGTGGACCGTGGGATGATGGAGCGAAAGCGAGGTCGGACAACGGCGAGACCCTATATCGCTCCGAAATACGAGTCATTATTACGAAATATGTAGATATTAGCTCGGTCCGTAGCAGATTATGCCGCGTCATCGGCAAAACCCACAAAATCCTTATATAATAAAATGGGGGATTTCGGGGAGGTCCGGGCCCTGCTAGACAATGTCAAACCCGGGGAGCGAGTTTCACATGACGATGGACAAGAAGACCGAGGAAGAGCTGTTGAAAAAGGCGTACGAGCCGGCCCGGCTGGCCATGAAATACCACCCCTTCTACGAGGGAAAGATCGAGATCACCCCCAAGTGCCCGGTCAGGAACTTCCAGGATTTTGCCATCTGGTACACTCCCGGGGTAGCTGAGCCGTGCAAGGATATCCAGAAGAACCCTGATAAGGTGTACGAGCACACCAGCAAGGGCAACATGGTGGCCATCGTCTCCGATGGCACCAGGGTCCTCGGCCTGGGAGACATCGGACCGGAGGCCGGCCTGCCGGTCAGGAACGGGAAGGCCCTTCTGTTCAAGTACCTGGGAGGTGTGGACGCCTTCCCCATCTGTCTCGCCACCAAGGACCCGGAGGAGATCATCAAGACCGTGAAGTACCTGGCCCCCTCCTTCGGAGGCATCAACCTGGAGGACATCGAGAACCCTAAGTGCTTCGAGATCCTGGACCGCCTGAGAAGGGAAATGGACATCCCGGTATGGCATGACGATCAGCAGGGGACGGCCACCATCGAGACCGCCGGGGCGATCAACGCCCACAAGGTCGTGGGCAAGAAGATCGGCGAGTCCAAGGTCGCCCTGGTTGGAGCGGGCGCCGCCAACATCGCCATCGCTAGGGTAATGGTCTCGGCGGGCTTCAACATCAAGAACATGGTCATGGTCGACAGCAAGGGCACGCTCCACGCCGGACGCGAGGACATCAAGAAATCGCACGCCGAGAAATGGTTCATGGCCACCCACTCCAACGCCGAGCACGTGATCGGCGGTATCAAGGAAGCCATGAAGGGAGCGGACATCGTAGTGGCCGCCTCCCGCCCCGGGCCGGGGGTCATTCACAAGGACTGGGTCAGGGGCATGGCCAATGACGCCATCGTGTTCGCCACCGCCAATCCCATCCCGGAGATCTGGCCGTGGGAAGCGAAGGAGGCGGGCGCGCGCATCGTCGCCACCGGCCGTTCCGACTTCGCCAACCAGGTCAACAACTCGCTGGGCTTCCCGGGCATCTTCCGCGGCGCTCTGGACGTCAGGGCCAGGACGATCACCGACGAGATGTGCATCGCCGCCGCCCTGGAGATCGCCAAGACCGCCGAGGACAAGGGTATCTCAGAGGAGTACATTGTCCCGACCATGGATGACTGGGAGGTATTCCCCCGGGAGGCCGTGGCAGTGGCCATGAAGGCCATCGAGACCGGCGTGGCTCGGGTCAAATTCAGCCGGGACGAGCTCTGGCACAAGGCCGAGACCACCATCGCGCGGGCCAGGGGCGAGACCAAGCTGCTCATGGACACCGGCTACATCCGGAACCCTCCGGAGTAAAACCTTTTCTCCAAACACCCCTTTCCTATTTCTTGGTGCTAAGATGAGATATTCCGAGGCCAGGCCGGGCAGGGTCTTTATTATCAGGCTGGAGCAGGGCGAGGTCGTCCACGAGGTCCTCGAAAGGTTCGCCGCGGAAAAGAACGTCGCCGCGGCGACGGTGCTGATGGTCGGGGCCGCGGACAAGGGCAGCCGACTGGTGGTCGGACCAAAGGATGGAGATGCCGATCCGATCGTTCCCCTGGAGCACGTTCTGTCCAAGGCGCACGAGATGGCCGCGGTGGGCACCATCTTCCCCGATGAGGCCGGAAGGCCGAGCCTACACGTGCATACCGCGCTGGGGCGGGAGGGAGGCGCGACGGTGGGCTGCATCCGCTGCGGGGTCGTCGTCTGGCTGATACTCGAGGTGGTCATGGTCGAGCTCATCGGCACGGGGGCGAAACGGGTCAGGGACCCCGCGACGGGGTTCGAGCTCCTGGAACCTTGATATCAGGGTCGACGCCATACGGATAATATCTGGAAGTAATCGATGCTAG
>CAYZEV010000046.1:12384-20847 GCA_964477865.1 uncultured Methanomassiliicoccaceae archaeon
CCAGGGCCGCCATTTATAAATCAATATGCTATAAATGGCCTGATGAACCGGCCCGGCCAGATCGCCCTTGTTGCGGTAGTGATCACAGTACTGATCGTCACTGGCGTCTTCGTTCTCACCGCTCCTGCCCCCAGGGACCGGGAGACCATCTACCAGATCGGGTCCCTGAACGGCCTGGTGGAGGGGCAGTTCGCCGGGAAAGGGTCGGTGGCCGGATTGCTCGCCCATGGGGACATCGGCCTGGGGACCTATGACGGGCTGGACGGAGAGATGATCGTCATCGATGGCCGATGCTATCAGGCCCTGACCGATGGCACGGTCAGGGTCGCGGCCACCACCGAGACCACCCCCTTCGCCCAGGTCAGCCGGTTCGATGTCGATGGCACGGTCGACCTCCAGGGCGCGCTGAACCTGAGCGAGATGGAGGCATGGATCGAAGGCGCGCTCCCATCGAACAGCACCTTCTATGTCCTGCGCATCGATGGGACCTTCGACAACATCACCGTTCGTTCGGTACCCCGGCAGGTCCTCCCCTACCCTCCGCTGTCGGATGTCCTGGCCGAGCAGACGGTGTTCCGATACCAGAACCTGGCCGGCACGATGGTGGGCATCTGGAGCCCTTCGGACGCGGCGGGGCTGAGCTCGGCGGGGTTCCATTTCCACTTCATCAGCGATGATCGGACCCGGGGCGGCCATGTCCTCGATCTTGATCTATCGGACCTCACGGCCCAATGGGACGGCACGGCCCGCTATGAGGTAGAAATGGGAACTGTATAAGAAAAATAAAAAGAACGGACCGGGCGCCCGGCGCCGGAAGATATTTCAGATCAGCGTTATGGTAACGCTGTCCACGCTCTGGACCTGGGGGACGGTCTTGAGGGCCTCCTCCAGCTTATCGATGATCCCAGATACGTCGTCCATGACGCAGGTAACCTCAATGATCTTGAGCCCGAACGCGAAGGGCTTGACCACCATGTTGTTGATCTGGACGCCCTGCGGAAGGACCTGCGGTATCGCTTTCATGACCTCCTCGGGAGGAACCTCTGGGCTCTCCGGGATCAGGTTGTAGACGGCGGCGACCTTTCCCATGTTAGCACCTAAGGTCCGGTGAACCCGCACTTGGTGCAGGTATAAGCGATGCCCTGGTCCCTGCACTTGGGGCAGCGGCCGATCTCCACCTCTCCGCAATTGGGGCACTTGAAGAACGTCATCCCGTCGTTCTTGCCCAACCTGATGCCGCATGAACTGCAAATTTTCTCATTTTCCATGAAACTCACCGAAAGTTGAGCCGATACAGTTTTGTCTTGGTATATAAGCCCTTGCCGGTGGGTCTAGAACCATCCTTTTCTGCGGAAAAGCAACGCCATGGCTATTGAGATCACCAGCATGAGGACGAGCACGAGCGGATAGCCGAAGGTAGTGCTCAGCTCGGGCATGTATACGAAGTTCATGCCATACAGGCCCACGATGAAGGTCAGGGGGGAGAAGATGACCGAGATCAGGGTGAGCACCTTGACCACCTTGTTCAGCTGGTTGCTGACCTGGCTCTGGTACATGTCAAGCATCTCCGAGAGCATGTCGCGGTGCGTATCCACGGTGTCCATGAGCTCGATGGTGTGGTCGTAGGCGTCCCGATAGTAGGGGGCGGTGTAGTCATCGACCAGGTCCGATTGCCCCTTGACCAGGGCGTTGACCGACTCCCGCAGGGGCCATATGGCCTTGCGCACCTTGATGAGGGCCCGCCTCAGCCTCTCCACGTCCATCAGGGCTTCTTTTCCCGCCCCTTCCAGGATGCGGTCCTGGGCCTCCTCGATCAGGTTGCCCAGTTCCTCCGACACCGTGAAGTACTCATCAATCACCGTGTCGATGATGTCGTAGAGCAGGTAGTCGGTGCCCATCTTCCTTATCTGGTTATGGTCGTTCTTCAGGGATTCGATCGTTCTTTGGAAGTCCCGGTCCGAGGGGATGATGGTCAGGAGGTATCCTCGGCCCAGCAGGCTGATGGACCGCTGTTCCTCGATCACCGCGCCCTTTAGCCTCAGGAGCTTCCACGATACGAAGATGTGGTCCTGGAAGTCGATCAGCTTGGGTCGGCCCGGATGCCCTTCCGACATCTCGCTGATCACGACCGGGTGCAGATTCAAGCGATCCCGGATGGTGACCAGGTCCCGGCCTTCCAGGCTTCCCTTGACAATGATCCAGGTGACCCGGCGCCGGCCGATCCGGTCCAGGGCCGCCCCTATATCGTCCACATCTTCCCGGTCGGCGGCAACCTCGTCGTAGCCGATCACGGCGATCGTTCTTCCACGGGTCCTGCCGCTCTTCTCCGACCCCTGCACGGGCATCGTCAGGGAGTAGGTATCGCTAGGATATCAATGGTCCCTGAGCCTGGTCCGGAGCGTCACCGTGCTGGTCAGGTCATCGGTCTTGATCTCGGTCATCGTGAGCTCGCGGCCCTCGATCTCCAGGATGCCCATGGCCGGACGGGACCGGCCCTTGAGCCGGCGGGTGGTGGACGTGGCCGCGGTGATGAAATGGCAGCCGTCGAGGTTCCAGGTCCAGGGCAGGTGCTTGTGGCCCGACAGCACCAGGTCCATCGAGACCTCCTTGCAGACGCCCAGCAGGTCGCCGGCGTCGGTCGGTATCTGCCGCTCGCGACCGGTGCCGGGGATGGGGATGAGGTGATGGTGCAGCGCCAGGATACGAACGTTCGGCCCCGAGAGGTTCTCCCGGATGGTGCCGTAGTGCTCCCTGCCCACATGTCCATCATCGACGTCCGGCTCGGTGGAATCAAGGCCCAGCACCGTGACCCCCCCTCCCCTGAAGCAGGGGAAGCGCGGGCCGATCAATTCCTCGAAGATGGCGTAGCCCAGGTTCCGGGCATCATGATTGCCGGGGACGATGAGCCGGTCCCTGGCCTCCAGCCGGTCCAGGAAACTTTTGGCCATCTCGAACTCGGGGATGTAGCCCTCGGTGGTCAGGTCGCCGGTGACCACCAGCAGATCGGGACGTTCCTCCTCGATCCTCTTGGCCACGTTATCGGCCCATTTCTGGACGAACAGAGAGCTGGCAAAGTGCAGGTCGGAGATATGCGCGATCTTCACGGTAACCTTGAGGGGACAGTACTAGAGAAAGATAAGCCTGTGCCGGCGTACCTATTTTGTCACGTACGGCCTTCCCGGGTCGAAAGGATGAGCACCGACGACCGTTTGGCCGAGGCCATTGGCGAGCTGAGGGGCCGGTCCGATCCCGCGTACCTGGCGGGGATGGCCCGGTACGGCATCGCGACCGACAAGGCCCTGGGCGGGACCTCGGTGCCGCAGCTCCGGGCGATGGCCAAGCGGTTAGGGAAGGACCATCAGCTGGCCGCGGCGCTGTGGAGGACGGACGTCCACGAGGCCCGTCTCCTCGCCACCATGGTCGACGATCCCGCCCTGGTGTCGGAAGATCAGATGGAGGCCTGGGCCGCTGATTTCCGCTCCTGGGACCTCTGCGACCAGTGTTGCAGCAACCTCTTCTCCTATGCGGCCTCCAACTGGAAGAAAGCGGTCGAGTGGTCTGGGCGGGAGGAGACCTATGTCAAACGGGCCTCCTTCGCCCTGATGGCCGTTCTGGCCGTTCATGATAAGGAAGCGGCCGACGGCATGTTCCTGGACCTATTGCCCTTGATCGAGCGGGCCGCCTCCGACGACCGCAACTATGTCAAGAAGGCGGTCAACTGGGCGTTGCGGCAGATAGGGAAGAGGAACCTGGCCTTGAACGCCGAGGCCATCGTCTGCGGCGAACGGATCCAGGCCGCGGGCGGCCGGACCGGCCGGTGGATCGCCGCCGACGCGCTCAGGGAGCTCCGGAGCGATGCGGTACGGCAAAGGCTCGGGGAACGGGAGGACAAGAAGCGCGGTGGACCCCGATCACCATATAGTGAGGGTAAAAAGACGTGAAAACCGGGCGCGATAGGGGGTCCGGGTTCGAATATCGTCGCGGTCGGAACGTCTGGGTTCCTTCCAATGATAATCTTTAAATAATTAGAGGCTTTACATGGGGTTCTGCAAAGCCTATTAGCTTGCAATGGGCCCGTAGCTCAGCTAGGTAGGAGGGCGGCGCTAACATACATCGCCTTCCCTAGAAAGAGCATCTGGCTTTTAACCAGGTGGTCCGGGGTTCGAAAGGTGCACGGCCTTCCCGTGCGCTCCGAAAATCCCCGCGGGCCCGCCCTTGATAGAGGTAGAACGATGGAAGGTACAACGTTCGTCAAGCCAGTGCGGTGGTCTTTTATAACCCTGACTCTTAGTAAAAACGCTTTCCAAGCAATAAAGGGCGAGGTGAATTAGGTGGTCGAGTCGGATTTACATGTTTTAGAGCACGATCTCGTGCCGGAGCATTCCCTGCTATCGGAGCAGGAGGCCGAGAAAGTCTTGGCCAAGTTGAGGATAACCAAGGACCAGCTACCCAAGATCCGGAGGGATGATGCCTGCATCCGGCTCATGGAACGTATCGAGGGTCCCATAATCCCCGGTAGGATAATACAGATAAGAAGGAAGAGTGACACCGCCGAGGAGTCTATCCTATACCGTCTGGTCATCAGCAAGGAGCTCAAGGGGTGAAACTGAATTGCGTGATCTAATCGAACTTTACTTCAAGGATCGGTCCATCGTTAACCACCATATTTCGAGTTTTAACGATTTCCTATCAACAATGGACAATCCCAACAGCCGCATGCAGAAGATCGTGGATAACCTCCGGGTCTCTGCCGACGATACCAGCAGGGGAATAATCAAGCTGGAGGAGGACCGGACCGATGGCCGCAAGGTCGAGATCCGGGTCGGCCGCCGCCGGGATGAGAAGACCGGTAACATCGATCCCCAGTACAGCCGGCCCACCATCCGGATCCTTAACCCGGTGGTACGGGAGGCCAACGGCGCCACCCACCGCCTGACCCCCATGGAGGCGAGGCTGCGCAATCTGAACTATCTTGCTCCCATCGAACTGGAGTTCACTATCACCGAGGACGGGATCGAGAAGGCGCCAGAGAAAGTGCACATCGGCGACCTGCCGATCATGCTCCGCTCCAAGCGCTGCAACCTCTTCAAGGAGAACATGGAAGAGGAGCGCGAGATCAGCGCGTCCGAGTATAGGGACAAGCTCATCGAGTACGCCGAGGACCCCGCGGACCCCGGCGGCTATTTCATCATCGGCGGGACCGAGAGGGTGCTCATCTCCCTGGAAGACCTCGCCCCCAACAGGGTGCTGGTCGAGTACAATGAGCGTTATGGCACCCAGCTCGAGGTGGCCAAGGTATTCTCCCAGAAGGAAGGTTACCGCGCCCTGACCCTGGTGGAGAAGAAGAAGGACGGCATCCTCATGGTGACCGTCCCGGCCGCTTCCGGCCAGATCCCCCTGGTCATCCTCATGAAGGCCCTGGGGATGGAGAATGACAAGGAGATCTACGACGCCATCGTGAGCGTCCCCGACATGGCCAACATCTTGTACGCCAACATCGAGGAGTGCCACGACAAGAAGCTCTACCCGCCAAACGGTGTCTTCACGACCGAGGACGCCCTGAACTTCCTGGAGCGCAAGTTCGCTACCGGGCAGGCCAGGGAATACCGGGAGAAGAAGGTGGAGTCCATCATCGACCGGTCCCTGCTGCCCCACCTTGGTGACACCAAGGAGGACCGCATCAAAAAGGCCTATTTCCTCGGCAGGATCGCCCGCTCGGTCCTGGAACTGAGCATCGGCATGAGGAAAGAGGACGACAAGGACCACTATGCGAACAAGCGTCTGAAGCTGTCGGGGGACCTCATGGAGGACCTCTTCCGGGTCTCCTTCACCAACCTGATGAAGGACCTGAAGTACCAGCTGGAGCGCAGTTTCGCCCGCAAGAAGGACCTCCGGATCGCCTCGGCCATCCGGCCCGACCTGCTTACCCACAGATTGCTCCATGCCCTCGCCACCGGCAACTGGGTCGGTGGAAGGGCGGGCGTGTCCCAGCTGCTGGACCGCACGTCCAACATGAGCACTTTGTCCCACCTGAGGAGGATCACCTCCTCCCTCACCAGGTCGCAGCCTCACTTCGAGGCCCGTGACCTGCACCCCACCCAGTGGGGACGGCTGTGTCCGAACGAGACCCCCGAAGGTCAGAACTGCGGCCTGGTGAAGAACGCCGCGCTGATCATCGACGTGTCCGAAGGATTCCGCGAGGAGGACGTCCAGTGGCTCCTCCGCGACCGCGGCGTGGTCGAAGTCAAGGCCGGCGAGATGATCGGCGGGGCCAAGGTCTACGTCAATGGTGACCTGGTCGGAAACGTGGAGAACCCCCGCGTGCTGGTGTCGGAGATCCGGGCCGGCCGGAGGCAGGGTCTGCTCTCCAACGAGATCAACATCCGTTACGACGAGGAGATGAGCGAGGTCATCATCAACTGTGATGAGGGCCGCCTGAGGAGACCGCTGCTGGTCATCCAGGAAGCTCGCACCGTCATCACCCGCAAGCACATCGAGGACCTGCGCGACGGGAAGCTCAAGTGGGCCGACCTGCTGCGCGAAGGGGTCATGGAATGGATCGACGCCGAGGAGGAGGAGGATTCCTTCATCGCCGTGGAGCCCTACGACCCGCCGGAGCGGTGCACCAACTGCGGCCGCGCCCTATCCCCGACCGATGTCGACTGGATGAACCCGGGAGCGGACGTCAAGGAGGCCATCGTGCGGTGCAAGCACTGCAACGGTGAGATGAAGATACCCCTGATGCTCACCTCCGAGCACACCCACATGGAAGTGGACCCCATGGTCATCCTGGGAGTGGCGGCCGGCGTGGTGCCGTATCCCGAGCACGACTCGTCGCCGCGTGTGACGATGGGCTCGGGCATGGCCAAGCAATCGCTGGGCCTCAGCTGCACCAACTACCGCAAGCGGCCCGATACCCGCGGTCACATCCTGCACTATCCGCAGAAGCCGATGGTGCAGACCAAGCCCATGGACTTCGTGGCGTTCAACGACCGCCCGGCCGGGCAGAACTTCGTGGTCGCGGTCATATCCTACCACGGTTACAACATGGAAGATGCGCTCATCCTGAACCGCGCGTCGGTCGAGCGCGGCCTCGGCCGTTCGACCTTCCTGAGGACCTATCGGGCCGAGGAGCGCCGGTACCCCGGCGGGCAGGAGGACCACTTCGAGATCCCCTCCCCCGATGTCCGGGGCGCCCGGGCCGACCTGTCCTATGCCAGCCTTGGCGAGGACGGGCTGATCTCCCCGGAGACCAATGTCAACGGCGGCGATGTGCTGGTCGGAAAGACCTCCCCGCCCCGGTTCCTGGAGGAGGAGACCGATTTCCTCACTCCCCAGAAGAGAAGGGAAACGTCCATCACCATCCGTCCCGGCGAGAGCGGCTGGGTCGACTCGGTCATGCTGACGGAGTCGGAGAACGGCTCCCGCCTGGTCAAGGTCAAGGTAAGGGACGAGCGGGTCCCCGAGCTCGGGGACAAGTTCGCTTCCCGGCACGGCCAGAAGGGCGTCATCGGTCTCATCGTTCCCCAGGTGGACATGCCGTTCACCTGCGACGGTGTGACCCCGGACCTGGTCATCAACCCCCACGCTATCCCGTCCCGTATGACCGTCGCCCACGTCCTGGAGATGGTCGGGGGCAAGGTCGGTGCGATGGAGGCGAGGCCCATCGACGGCACCTCCTTCTCCGGCGAGAGGGAACAGGCCCTGAGGGAGTCCCTGGGCCGCGCTGGCTTCAACACCAGCGGCAAGGAGGTCATGTACGACGGCATGACCGGCAAGAAGATCGAGGCCGAGATATTCACCGGTGTGATCTACTATCAGAAGCTGCACCACATGGTATCGGGGAAAATGCATGTACGTTCCCGCGGTCCGGTGCAGATCCTGACGAGACAGCCGACCGAGGGCCGCTCCAGGCAGGGCGGTCTGAGGTTCGGTGAGATGGAGAGGGATTGCCTGATCGGTCACGGCGCGGCGATGGTCATCAAGGACCGTCTGCTCGACGAGTCCGATGGGACGTTCCTCTATGTATGCGGAAACTCCAACTGCGGTCACATCGCCATGATGGACCGGAGGGGAGCGATCCGCTGTCCGGTCTGCGGCAATAACACGAACGTGCACCTCGTGCAGACGAGCTATGCGTTCAAGCTGCTGCTGGACGAGCTGCTGTCACTTGGCGTCGTCATGCGCCTTCAGCTGGAGGACCTAAGATGATGCGAGGCGTTTCAAAGAGGATCGGTTCGATCAAGTTCTCGTCCCTGTCCCCCGACGAGGTCAGGAAGACATCGGCCACCAAGGTCATCCCCGCCGACACCTACGACGACGACGGTCTCCCCATCGATATCGGATTGATTGACCCCCCTTTGGCGGTCATCGAACCCGGCTGCCCTTGCAAGACCTCCAGGAACAAGGCCGCCGATTTCCCAGGTCACTTACGCCCCGCCGGACTGCCCATCCCGGTCATCC
>CAYZEV010000047.1:0-20830 GCA_964477865.1 uncultured Methanomassiliicoccaceae archaeon
GCACAACGTGCAACGGGTCATCGGCTCATCGAAGCCGATCTTGTAGGCGGCGGAGACCTGGGACAGCTGTTCTCCGAGGTCGGTGCTCGTCAGCAGCAGCCCGCGGTCCCCGGCCCGCTCGGCCAGCTGCCGGTCGCGGGTGAGCAGGATGCGGTCCTCCCGGCGCCCCTGTTCCAGCACCTCGGTGTCCTTCATGTTCCGGACATAGGCGGTGTCATAGCCGATGATGCGCAGCCACCGCGCCAGGGAGCCCAGCATCTCGTCGGCCAGGAACCTAGGGCGCCCCATTCCCTACCTCGTAGGTCAAGAGGACCCCGTCGCCCAGGTGCTCGCTGGAGATCAATCTCAACTGGGCGATGCGCTCGTCCTCGAACCCCTCCCCGTCCGCCGGGGTGGGGGACGTTCTTCCGCCGACGATCAGGCTGCCGATGAAGACGCAGTAGCGGTCGACCAGTCCCTTCTCGAAGAAGGTGAAGATGGTCTCTCCGCCCCCTTCGACCATCAGCGTCCGGACGCCCAGTCCATACAAATGGTCCAGCAGCAGCTCGAGGTCGACCTGACGGCGACCGATGCGCACCACCTCGGCGGTCGGCCAGGAGGTCCGGCAATCCTCGGCCGTGGCCACCACCGTCCGGGCCCGGCCGTCCAGGACCCGGGCGTTCTCCGGCATGCGGCCCCGGGAGTCCAGCACGACCCGGAGGGGGTTCTTCTCCGGAGGGTTGCCTTTCACTGTCAGGTGGGGGTCGTCGGCCAGCACGGTGCCCACCCCTACCAGGATGGCGTCGGTGGCGGCCCTCATGCGCTTGACCCGCTCCAGGTCCTCGGCCGAGGATATGCGCAGCTGTTTCCGGGACCGGCCGGCGATCTTGCCGTCGGCGGTCATGGCGCAGTTCACTGTCACCGTGGGCCTCATCGTTCCAAAATCCCGGGGGGTGTCCATAATACTTCCCACCAACGTCTTATTAGGAAGCGGTTGGAATCGAAAAAATATGAGCTTCATACGGATCGTCGAGATCGAGGAGATGAACCTCCGGGGAAGCTATGTCCTGGACGGCTTCCCGTCCATCGGGCTGGTCGGCTCCATCGTAGCCAATTACCTGGTCACCCAGCTCAAGCTCAGACAGATCGCGGTGGTGGACTCCGATAATTTTCCCACCGTGTCCATGATCAAGAACGGGGTCCCCAACAGCCCGGTGCGGGTCTATGCCGGCGACATGAACGAGATGGGCGAGCGGCTGGTGGTGTTCGTCTCCGAGTTCCAGCCGCCCCCTCACGTATTGAAGGAGCTGGGCAAGACCATCATGGACTGGGTGGAGGACCACAAGTGCCGCCTGCTCATCTCGCCCGAGGGGCTCAGCGCCAAGCAGAGCGGCCGCCCTCCTAATAGGGAGGAGGCCGGAAGCCCGGTGCTGGGGGTCGGTTCCACCCCGGGGGCGAGGGACATGCTGAGGGCGAACGACATCGCCATCTTCGAGGGCGGGGTCATCGTCGGCCTGTCCGGCATCCTGCTGAACGAGGGGGTCAGCCGCACCTTCGACGTCATCACCCTGCTGTCGGAGGCGAGCACCGAGTTTCCGGACGCCCGCGCCGCCGCGGCGGTGACCAGGGCGATCAACAAGCTCATCCTCAAGGACTCGCTGGATATCAGCCCCCTGCTCCAGGAGGCCGAGATGATCGAGAAAGGCCTCAAGGACATGTACGAGAAGGCGGGAAAGGAGGACGAGCTCAGGAAGGTCATCCTTCCCGGGATGTACGGTTAGGGAACACCTCGATCAGAGCGCCCTCGTCCCTGTCGTGCTCGACGAACTTGACCGGCAGGAACCGTTCCAGCAGCCACATCTGGGTGCTCAGATGGGAGGACACCTCCGCCACGAAGAAGCGGGACGGCCGCTCGGCCAGGGCCATGTAGGCGAGCAGCTGGTCGGCGGCGTGGACGTCCAGGGTGCCCGGCCCGTCCATCTCGTCCTTCAGTCGTTCGACGGCATCCTCCCCCACCCGCTCCGCCGGCACCCCTTTCTCGCCCAGCGCATCGGCCCCCAGGACGGTGTTGGCGTATCGGGCGTACAGCGCCAGCCCCGCTCCGGTCGAATGCCCCGAGGTCCGATCGGTCCTCACCTTCAGCTCCTGGCCCAGGAAGGCCTTGCGGGCCGCGTTGGCCATCCGCTGGCCCACGTGCTCGGGCAGGTTCTGGGCGAAGGCCACCCCGCCCACCTCCTCCAGCCGGCCCCGGTCCTCCAGGTCCAGTGGGGCCAGCGACGGGCAGGGAGAGAGGACCGCCCGTACCTTCCCGCCCCCCTGCGGGTAGAAGCCGCGGGACAGGACCTCCAGCTCGACGTCGAAACCCATCTTTCCAAGCATGGGCAGCAGGACATTCATGTAGAAGTCCACCGGCGGGGACCTCCAGACGTTGGTGCCGCCCCGGATCTCCAGCTCGGTGGCCATGGGGGCCCGCAGGGAAGCGAGCATGCAGGCCTGCAGGACCAGGGTGATGCTGCCGGCCGTTCCCACGTCCAGCTGGTAGGCGCCTCCGATGATGTGGCCCGGCCGGAAGATGATGGAGGTCGAGCCCACGAACCCCCCGTCCACCTCACCGTCGCACAGCGAGGCCACGCCCCTGACCGCGGTCAGGTGCTGGGCCGCCAATCCGGGCTTTCCGCGTCTGCCGCGAACATTGTCGATAGCGACCTCCGTTCCGGTCAGCGCCGCCAGCGCCACCGCGGTCCGCAGGATCTGTCCGCCCCCCTCGCCATATGAGCCATCAATCTCCATCCGTTCTCACCTCGCAGGTACCATCCCCATGCAAGCGGTTGCCGATGAGCTTAGCGGCCTCGTTCACCACCAGGCCGAGCAGGGCAAGGGGGACGATGAACAGCCACTCCGCTTCCAGGGGCACCGTCCTGAACGCACTGCTCAGTAATGGCACATACACCACCGCCAGCTGCAGCGCCAGGGATATCAGGACCGCGTACACGAGGCGGGGATTGCCCCTCAGCCCGGTCCTGAGCACGGAGGACCGGTCGGAGCGGAACGAGAACACCATGAACAGCTGGGTCAGGACCAGGGTGCAGAAGGCCGCCGTCCTCGCCCGGTCGGCGTCGGCGCTCATGTCCAGGCTCAGCTGGAAGGCCAACAGGCCGGCGGCGGCCATGGCCGCACTGATTATCAGGATGCGGACGGCGGCCCTCCTGGTCACCGGCCCTTCCCGGGGGTCGCGGGGACAGCGCTCCATCACCTTCGGGTCGGTCGGCTCCACCCCCAGGGCCAGGGCCGGAAAGCTGTCGGTGACCAGGTTCACCCACAGGATCTGGATCGGCAGGAGGAACGGGAGCAGGCCCGGCTCGGTGAACAATATGGTGGCCGCGAAGATGAGGGCGATCTCCCCGCCGTTGCAGGACAGCAGATAGCCGACGAACCGCTGGATGTTATCGTAGATGCCCCTGCCCTCCTCGACCGCCCCGGCGATGGAGGCGAAGTTGTCGTCGGTGAGCACGATGTCCGCCGACTCCTTGGCCACGTCGGTGCCGGTGATGCCCATGGCCACTCCGATGTCCGCCCTTTTCAGGGCCGGGGCGTCGTTCACCCCGTCACCGGTCATCGCCACCACCTGGCCGTTGCTCTGGAGCGCTTCCACGATGTTGACCTTGTGCTCCGGGGACACGCGGGCGTAGACGCTGGCCTTCCTGACCCGGGTGGCAAGTTCGACCGGCGACATGGCGGCCAGTTCCCTGCCCGAGATGGCGGCGGTCACCCCGTCACCGATGCCCATCTGCCGGGCGATGGCCTCGGCCGTCCGCTCGTGGTCCCCGGTGATCATGATGACCCGGATGCCCGCCTTCCGGCACCGCTCGATCGCCCGGACGGCCTCCGGCCGGGGGGAATCGATCATGCCCACCAGCCCCAGGAACGTCAGCCCCCGGTCGGGCGGTCCGTCGTCGGCCCCCTCCTTCATGGCCACCGCCAGCACCCGGAGGGCGCGGCCGGCCATCTCCTGGTCCTTTCCGGCGAGCTGGTGGCGCAGCTGCGCGGACATATCGACCGGGCGCCCGTCGATCAGGGCCCGGACGCACAGCGGCAGCACGCTCTCGGCGGCCCCCTTGGTGAACGCGAACCGGGCGCCGTCCCTCACGTGCACGGTGGTCATCCGTTTCGTCTCCGAGTCGAACGGCACCTCCCCCACCCGGGGGTACTCGGCCCTCAGGTCGTCCACGTTCACGCCGGCCTTGGCCGCCAGCACCAGGAGCGTTCCTTCGGTGCTATCTCCCTGGATGGCCCATCCCTTCTCCTTGACCAGCCTGGAGTCGTTGCACAGCGCGCCCGCCCTCACCAGCCAGGCCAGCTCATCGCGCACCTGCGCCCGGTCGCCGTGGTCCCGGATCTCCCCGACCGGGGCGTAGCCTTCTCCGGTCACCTGGACCGTACGGGCCACCAGGGCGACCTCGGTCACGCTCATCTCTCCGGTGGTCAGCGTGCCGGTCTTGTCGGTGCAGATCACGGTGGCGCTGCCCAGGCTCTCCACCGCGGGAAGCCGGCGAACCACCGCGTTCTTCCTGGCCATGCGAGCAAGGCCCAGGGCCAGGCAGACCGTCACTACCGCCGGCAGGCCCTCCGGGATGGCCGCGACGGCCAGCGCCACCGCGGTCAGGAACATGTCCAGCAAGGGCACGTTCTGGGCCAGGCCTATTAGGAAGATGATCACCGCCAGGCCCAGGATGGCGATGCCCAATTGCCCGGTGAGCCGGGCCAGCTTCTTCTGCAGCGGGGTGCGCTCGTTCTCTTTCTCCACCAGCCCGGCGATCTTTCCCAGCTCGGTGGACATGCCGGTGGCCACCACCACCGCCCGGCCCCTTCCGCGGCCCACGATCGTCCCGGAGTGGGCCATGTTAAGTCGGTCCCCCACCGGGGCGTCCTCGGGAAAAGTGGCGGACGCGACCTTCGACACCGGGGTCGATTCGCCGGTCAGGGACGCCTCGACGGTCTCCAGGTTCACCGCCTCGACGAGGCGGGCGTCGGCGGAGATCTTGTCGCCGGTGGCGAGCACGACGACGTCCCCGGGGACCAGGCGCTTGGAGGGGATGTCCATCTCCTTGCCGTCCCGGACCACGGTGGTCTGGGGGGAGGAGAGGTCCCGGAGCGCTTCCAGGGTCCGCTCCGCCTTGTACTCCTGGTAGAAGCCCAGGGCCGCGTTGATGACGACGATGGCCAGGATGACCACGGTATCGAACAGCTCCTCCACCCCGCCTTCGAGGAGCCAGATGCTGAAGGAGATGGCCGCCGCCACCAGCAGGATGAGCACCAGGGGATCGAGGAACTGCTTGACGAAGAGGGTCAGCGCGGTGGGGCCTTTGGTGGCGGTCAGCTCATTGGGGCCGTAGCGCTCGAAGCGCGCCTCGACCTCGGCCGGGGACAGGCCGGCCGATGAGGTGGAGAGGTCCTCCATCACCTGTTCCGCGGTTAACATGTGCCACGGCCGCCTCATCCCTTGTACAATGCGAGGTCAGGCTAAAGTCTTTTTTTCCCTGTCGATGCCCGGCCTAGAAAACATCAAGTACGTACATGCCTTACTTCGCCCGGGATGCACTGGACTTCTGAGCGGCAGAAGGGCAGCTAGCGAAGACCTGGTAGGACGATAGCGGCGGCGCTCTGGCCATCGCCCGATCCACCGGTCCATGGCGGCCCTCCTAGCTTCAGGTCCGCGGATGGGTGACGGGGCTGAACGAGAGCAGCATAATGTTCGAGGTCGGGGCGATCATGCTGGTCGCTTTCATAGGTGCAGCCCTGGCCAGCCGCTCCAAGCAGAGCGTGATCCTCGGCTACATCATCGCCGGCATCCTGATCGGGCCGTTCATCCACCTGGAACTGGGCGGGTTCAGCTATGACGGCCTCATCCGGGATACCGACTTGATATCGGTCATCTCCGAGCTGGGGATCATCCTCCTGATGTTCTTCGTCGGCCTGGAGTTCTCCATCACCAAGCTCCGGAAGGTGGAACGGCCGGCCATCATCCTCTCGGTCATCAACATCGGTGTCAATCTCTTCACCGGCATCCTGCTGGGCACCGCCCTGGGCTGGCCGCTCATCGATACCATATTCCTCGCCGCGGTCGTGTCCATGAGCTGCGCCGCGGTGGCGATGAAGTCGCTCATAGAGCTGAAGCGGCTGTCGAACCCCGAGACGGACTTCCTGCTCGGGGTCATGATCGTGGAGGACTTCATTTCGGCCATCTTCCTGGCGCTGGTCGGCGGGCTCCTGGTGAAAACGGGCGTCGAGACCACGCTCACCGGCTTCGTGGTCGGCGCGGCGGTGTTCGTCATCTTCTTCGCCATCCTCGCCTTCCTGGTCATTCCCAGGACCATCACCCACCTGGTCAAGATGGAGAACGACGAGATGTTCGTCCTGTTCGCCCTGGGCATGGTCTGCCTGTCCGCCGCCGTGGCCGTGCTCTGCTCGGTCCCGGGCATGATCGGGGCCTTCTTCATCGGCATGGCCTTCGCCGAGACGAAGATCACCGAGCGGATGGAGGAGAAGATGGCCCCGTTCCGGGATGCCTTCGTGGCGGTGTTCTTCATCGCCTTCGGCATGCTCATCGATCCCGGGCTGTTCCCGTCGGTCATGGGCATTGTGGCGGTGGCGGTCGTGCTGGTGCTCATCGACGATGTGCTGATAACCGCCACGGTCTCCTATTTCATGGGCTACAGCTCCAGGCAGGCCACCGCCGTTTCCACGTCCATGTGCGCCCGGGGCGCCGAATCGGTCCTCTACGCCAGCGTGGGGCGCCAGGCGGCGACGACCACCAAGGGCGCCGAGCTTTACCCGCTGGCGGGGGCTTTCACCTTCATCATGAGCGCCCTCTGCCCCTTCCTGATGGGGAGGAGCCACCGCATCGCCGACCTGCTCGGCCGCAAGATGCCCCGGTTCATCAAGTACTCCGCCGGGATCATCTCCCGAACGCTCAGCAAGCTGATCCTACCGGGAAGCGGCTTCCGCATCTACAAGGGCTCCCGCTGGCTGCTGGTCGCCCAGGTCGCCTTCGTCGCCTCGGTGCTCGGGGTCATCCTGACGTCCGGCGAGGAGCACTACATCGCCTTCGGCGTCTCGGTGGCCGCCGCCGTCTTTCTGTGGATCGTGCTCCAGCTCCAGCTTCGCCCGGTGGTCAAGCAGATCAACTACACGAACCTCGGAACGATGCCCGGCAACCACGTTTACATCAGCACCTACGTCGCGTCGCTGGTGTTCATCACCCTGCTCACGGCCGCCTCGGTGACCTTCGTTTTCCCGCTCTACTGGCCTGCCGTCCTGGTCATCCTGATGGCCTACTTCCTGTGGTTCGTCTTCCTGATGAAGCTGACCCACGACCGCACCTGCATGGATTCCACCTATGCTCGAGCGCCGAAGGGATCGCCCCCCATGATCGCCGCGGTCCCCGCCCCCTCGTCCAAGAGGATCGATGCCCAGGAGCAGCCGCGGTTCAACCACCGGCAACGCTGGAAAGGGTTCTGATCATTCGATCTGCGGGAGCGCTCTCCATAATTACGACGCGCCCCGATCGTGGACCGGATTATCCGGGGACCCGATGCCGTCACATCTCCGGCCGTATCAGGCCCAGCGGGTTCCCCTCGGGGTCGGCGATCCAGGCGGTGTCTCCGACGGTGGGGATGTGCATCTTCGGCACCAGGAGCTTTCCCCCGTTCTCGATCGCCCGTTCGATGAACTCGTCGACCGACTCGACGTTGATGTAATTGACCGGTACCTGCTCCTTCGACGTCCGCTTGTACAGCCCGCCATTGATGCCCGGCTCCTTGAGCATCCCCTTCTCGTCCGTCGGCACGGTCTGGAACATCACGTACTCCATCTGGGGGATGTCCACCGTCTTCCAGCCAAAGACGTTGCCATAGAACCGCTTCAGCTTGTCGACGTCGTCCGCCGGGATCTCGAAATGCACGATCGTGTGGTTCATTTAACGCTCCTCAGGACAATTTGGCAAGCTGGTCTATTAACGTTTATGCCTGTCCGCCAAGACCCCCGCTCTGGTAGCAAAAGAGTAAGATAATGCCGACCACGATTGCCTGTTCATGCGATACCGGTTCGAGCCCCCGCTGAGGGAAGGTCTGGTCCGGGCCCGTCCGAACCGGTTCATCATGGATGTGGAGGTCGAAAGCCGGACGATAAAGGCCCATTGCCCCAGCACCGGGCGGATCGGCAATCTGCATTTCCAGGACATCCCCTGCCTTCTTTCGCTGAGCGATGCCCCGGGGCGGACCACCGGCGGCACGGTGGAGGCGGTCTCCCTCGACCCGGCGGACAGGAAAGCTAAGCGATGGATCGGCATCGACCAGGGGCGGGCCAACGACTACGTCGATCACTTCCTCAAGCAGGGGCTTCTAGCTTCGATGACCGGGGATGTCACCCGGATCGAGCGGGAGGTTAGGTTGGGGACCTCCCGCATCGACTTCAGGATAAACGGGCGGGACTACGTGGAGGTCAAGACCCCTCTGAACATGCTCGATTGCTCCGGTCATCCTCAATGTCAGAAGACCGCGGCGCCCTTCCTCGACTTCGAGCGCATCATCAAGCACTTCCATGACATCGCCGCGTCGGTGGGGACGGGCTCCCGGGCCATCATGCTGATGTGCTTCCTCTACGACGCTCCGGTCTTCGCTCCGCCCATGCCGGACCAGCACACCGTTCGCATCCAGGATGCCGCCCGGGAGGCCGCCGAGCACGGGGTGGAGTTCTGGCAGGTGAACCTCAGCATCGATCGGGAGGGGGTCGATCTCATCAAGTGCTTCAAGCTGGCCCTTTTCGAGTTGAGCGATGACGTTCCGGGGAGGTTAGAACATGGCCTCGGGTAGGGACGCGGACATCATCCAACCGAAGGACAGGGCGGACTGGCGCCGATGGCTGGAGAGCAATCACGACCGGACGTCCGGGGTGTGGGTCGTTTACTATAAGCGATCGAGCGGGAAGCAGGCCCTGACCTACGAGGAGGCGGTCGAAGAGGCGTTGAACTTCGGCTGGATCGACGGCCTGGTGAATCGCCTGGACGAGGTACGGTATAAGCAATTGTTCTCGCCCCGGAAGAAGGGCGGCACCTGGGCCCGGTCCAACAAGGAACGGGTGGCCAGGTTGATCGAGCAGGGGCAGATGACCCCGGCCGGCATGGCCAGGATCGAGGAGGCTAAGATGGACGGCTCCTGGAGCCAGTTGGACAGCATTGAAGAGATGGTCGTCCCCGCCGAGCTGGCCGAGGCGCTCAGCGCTAACCCCGAGGCGGAGAGTAACTTCCGCGCGCTTTCCGATTCGAAGAAGAAACAGCTCTTGTGGTGGCTGGCCACCGCCAAGCGGCTGGAGACGAGGAGCAGGCGGATCGCCAATATCGTCAGACTGGCCGCCGAGGGCGGGAGCATGGATGATGCTGCAAGGAGGAGAGAAAGTCCCTGAAGAGCCGTCGTCGGAATGGTCGCCGGGGCCTTCAAGGGCTTGTGGGACCGGGCTAGGAAGAGGGGGTGGTCAAACTATCCATTTCGGCCCCTCTCGATCATGCCCATCATGATGATCCCCGCCAGCAGCACGCGCCGATCGAACTGGGGCGGTAACATTGACGCGTCCACGTCCCACTCGTCGCCGATGATCCTGAACTGCTGCCTGATCTCCGTGATCGGCCGCCCGTAGAACTCGACCATCACCCGCGCGGTCAGCAGGCCGCCGAAGGGAAGGTACTTGCGGGCAAGACCTCGGCCGAGGTCCTCGACCACCCGGCCGACCTGCTGTCCGCCGGGATCGAGCAGGAAATACTCGTCCTTGGACAGGTCGGACATGAGCCGGCGGCGGATCTTTCCGACGCATATGTTCGTCGCCGTGTCGATGATCGCAAAGGTGCCCCAGGCATCCATGTACTGCTCCTGATGGACCTGAAGAGCTCATAGGTCATGCTCTCGTCGGAATAGATGCGGATGTCCTCCCGGAACCGCATCAGCTTCTGCTTGGTGTACCCGAGCACAGTGCCCCTGCCGTCCTCGATCCAGTACTGGTTGGCGATGGCGAAGACCTTTCTCCTGATCTTGTAGTGCCCGGCGGTCCAGATGTTGACGTTCAACTTACTTCCCCGCACCGTATTTACCGGGCGATTATTAAAGAACAAGCAGCGGATGAAAAGGGAGCCAGGCGCTCCTTCGTTGAGGTAACGTAAGGCCGTCCAGGCCGCAGGCCAACGGTCCTCGGGGGCGGTTGCAATTTGCACCATACTGGTATCTCATTCGATCGGGAGGAGGCGTGGTCCGGAGGGTGTAGCTGGACGGCATACGCAGACGGGCGGAAACAGATGGCCGATGACAATGTCCGATCGGTGCGCAATGTCATGTAGTCCGCAAAATGGTCTGGAAAATTTAGATGAACAGAAGTGCGGGCGCCGGCCCTAGCCATTCATACTAGCCAGTGGTCCGAGACGAACCTTCAATCAGCGAGTTCTCTGCACAAACCCCTTTCTTTTTATTTGGCCGAATCCGGCCCCTTCTTGAGCCTTACATAAACTGTCCCGTTGCTCTGTTTTATTAAGGTCAGATGGTTGGACAGCTCGGCGATGAGATCTATGAGCTTCTTCTTCCCATAGGTCCGGGGATCGAACGAAGAATCCAGCCGTCTGAGCGTCTCCATGAGGTGCGACAGATGGACCCTGCCGCTCTCGTTCACCAGACTATCGAACGCTCGTAGGATTAAAGGTAGCGCCTCGATGGCTGGGCGAGGGTCCATCGTCACCGTACCGAGATTTGATGATGACGGTTTCGAGGAACCCACGCTAGCTTCCTTTCCTCCTGGGTACGTCCTGAACTGCCTAAGATTATCGGTCAGGATGAACTTGTCGCAGGCGCTTCTAAGGCAGGACGGGGTCTTCTGTTCGCCTATGCCGATGACGAAGAATCCTTCCCCGCGCATCTTCGTGGCCAGGCTAGTGAAGTCACTGTCGCTGGACACCAGACAGAAGCCTTTGACGACCCCCTTATTCATGATGTCCATGGCGTCGATGGTGAGTTTTATGTCGGCCGCGTTCTTCCCGGCCGGGTGGGCCCCTGCCATCTCTGGCGAAAGGGCATACTCCTCCAGTTTCTGCCGCCATCCGACCATCTGGCCGTTGGTCCAATCGCCGAAGACTCTGCGAATGATGATGGAACCGTACTTGGAGATCTCCCCCAGCATCTCCCCTATCAGCTCCGGCGATGAGTTCTGCCCGTCGATGAGCAGGGCAATCGGGCCGTAGAACGGTAGGCTTGCCTCCATGCGACCACCAAAAAAGAAGGAGGTGCTCAATCCTCGTCCTCTGTCTCGTTCTTGGCCGCGGCCGATTGAGATCTCTCCTTGAAGTCCTCGTTCCGATCGGTCTTGTCCGCGTGCGACTGTATCCTCGACGCGTCCTCTTGGGTCATCTTTACCATATTGGTGCCTCCAAAAGGACTATCGCTTAGCGGAACATAAACCCTCGAAAAGTGCATAATCCTCATTCATGACTTTACAAGCGCTTTAGAAATGGCCAATCCAGTATGTAAGAGAGTGACGGAAGTCATTAATATATTATAAGCATTAATTTACATTGATGCGGAAGCAGATCACTAGGAAGGAGGTCTTACTCCTTCGCCATTTTCTATATCAAAATGCCGAGTATACCGCATGCCCGGGTAGGATTGAGAAGGATACCGAGAATGCAATAACAAGGGCTTGGGCCAAACCGTTATGTGAGCGCTTCGTCAAACAAGGTATTCTGAACTCTATAGTGAAGGAACCGCCCCGAAGAGGTCGGAATCGAAAAACAAATCATTACGCACTTAGGCAAGACCGAACTACGTTCAAGCGTCTGGCCGATAAGCTCCTATGCAAAGGAGATGAAGAAACGGCTTGGTTGTTCCTCAGATCCCCATACGCTCAAAAGCAACTTAGTCAGGAGTATTTAGCGGCCTTATTGGAGGGACGCAAGGTCATAATCCGCCACGGTTTCAGCTATCACCTATGGGCCCCCGAGGAGGCAGCATGGCTAAGGCAGAGACAGGTGACGCAGCTGCGATTCGACTTCGCCGATGTATCCAACGTTGATCCAGAGCGCCTTGTCGATATGTATCCAGACTTCATCCCTTTGGACTTTCCAATTCTCGCGGGGGAGCTAAACGCGGAAGAACTGGTAAGGGTGATGAAGACCAGCACTACGATGAATAGGAGAAGCTTTCAGCTGTATGGTTTGGACCTGAGACCAAGCGGCTTGATGCATTATCATCAGGTGGGGAAATATCGGAATGTGATTATCCCCCTGCTGGCTCTCATCCAGGTATCGCCATCGGCGCTCAAGGAACTCCTTTTCGGGAAGTGGGACTTCGACGACGGCACCGACCCTAAGAGGTTCAGGATATACAGCAGACACACCACCGATACTCTGGACCCCATTTTCTGGCGACTGCTCATACACACCCTCAATGACCTCAACCATTCGCGGGAGTTGCCTCGGGACAGCATGGTGAAGCGGGCAATCGTCCGGCCCGGAGTGGCGCCGTACTTCTCCGGCGACCAACCCATGATTCTCAAGCTCGAGCTGAAGGACAGTCGGTCGGTATGCTTCGACGCCACCTTCGAGGCTCATCCAACCGAATCAGGAACGCATCCGATTCTAGCATATGCCCAGAACGAAGAGCAGTGCTATGTCCATATCTGGATGGAGGACAAGTCGCCCCCCGACAAAATGGCCCCTGGCGAAGTCAAGCTCAGGGCGTTCCTGGACGATAAGGATCATGAGCACTACAGTGGGGCGTGAAGGATCGCCCCAGTACACCGGCTAGCATCCTAGTCGATGGGGCGATCAGCGTAGTTGGAGGTATGGACCGACGAGTAAGCTCGGATTTGTCTAACAATATTTATTATACCATATAGTAATACAGACTGGCCGATGAACGGGAAAGCCATCAACGCAGCCGATTGTTCATTTTACGATAGTGGAATGAGCAAGCTTTTAAACACACACATTATTATGTGGCGCGTAACAATCAATAAATAGACCAAAGGCGGTCCGCGTTCGCCCCTTAAAAATATATAATAAAAGCTACAAAACATGGTGGGTAAAATGAACAGCAGGTCGAGGATTAACAGAGCGAGCAGGGATAGGCGGAGGAGTACTAAGGCCACCTACGTTACCGCCCGCAAGATGCGCGACGAGGGCTTCGATGACGATCTAGCCCAGATTCGCCGATTCGACCAACTGGTCAAAGAGAGCCTAAAGGTTCCTGAAGAGGCACTCAAGCAGATCATCAGCCGCTAACTGAATTGCGTTTGGCGGTGTTCGAGTGGACGGACAAGGCTGGGACGTTTTTCCACTCGATGATTTTAATTTTTTACGAGCCCTCTGTAACCACGAGGTTTGCATAAGAAACAAGCTCGACAAGGGAACAAGCTATTTACTCGAGTACCTTCGGGACATAGATACTACCATAATGTTGGTAGAAGATAAATATATAGATAAGTTTTATTTAAATGATTTTACCCACTATTATGCAACCTGCTTTGTGGACTACAGCAAGTACTGCAAACGGATTCACTTCTTCAAATACTTCGATGACCTCGAGTTCATCACCAAGTTCAGGGAGTACCTGTCGGGCGAAGGAGAAAACGGGGAATTCATCAACAAGGCTCAGGCGAACTACAACGGCTTCATAACCGTAAAACGCCTGCCCAAGCAGATTCTTGGCCGCACTGTCCTGAAGACGTATGACGGAACCGTCACACAGACCTGTGTAGAGGACGAGACGGGCAAGCGGTCTATCAGGTGTGTTAGAAAGTATCCAGTGAATCTGAACGGTCTCCCATTGAATGTGGTGAGCCTCGGATTTGTTGAGCAAGATAGGGTTGTGGCTGCCTGCGCTACCAGCGCCCTATGGTCTGCATTTCAAAAAACCGCCCACCACTGCAATAAGAACCAGCCAGGTCTGTTCGAGATAACCAACAATGCAACGATGTACGCCACCACCTCACGCTCGATACCATCCCACGGCCTCGATGCAAACCAGATCTGTCAAGCCATAAGGAAGGCCGACTTCGAGCCAGAGCTGAGGAACATCTACTCTAAAGACAAGCAGGGTCGTTGGCTTTACAGAATGCCCTTACTGGCCGCTACGTACGGATACCTGAGGTCGGGGATACCTGCCATACTCACCCTGGACGACAGAGGGGAGGGGCATGCAATTACCTTGTTGGGGTATCGCTTGGACCCGAAGGGCCCCGGTTTCAATGAGATGGAGCTGTGGGAAGGCAAGGCAGGGATTTACTCCTCCAAGGTGAACAAATATAGGGGATCGAAGATTGCCTATTATTATGCGCACGATGACCAGATTGGCCCGTTCTGTAAATATCGGGTAATAACCGAACTGGATGATGGAACACCGACGTTAAAAATCGTTAGGGCCGTAAAGGACGGGGAAGTGGGAGAGCCACCCATGCGCCCCTGCTCCATGATTGTTCCTGTCTATCCAATAATCAGGGTCCCGTATCCATCTGTCTTAACTCCCGCAAAAGTGCTCTGCACGATAATCAGGCGGCTCTACAACGATAGGGACATGCAGCTGGATCTGGACATCTTTCTTTCTTCCGTTAACGATTACAAGATTGAAATCGCGAACGTCAAGCAGAGGCCGGACGTGCCTCCGCACGTCAGAAAGCGCATACTCGAGTTGTCCCACCCTCTGTTCTTCTGGAGAATCAGAATTTTCAAGGACGGTAAAGAGTGGTGCGAGATGTTAACCGATGCAACAGACATGGAAGAATCTGTCCAAGTGTATATGCTGAACATCTTCGATACAGACCTGGCAGATCACTTCACCGATTACAAGAACCTGATTAATCCTGAATTGTTGGACGAATTTTTTGTGGCAAAGAGGATTTGCGAACTGGCCGTCGACATGTGATTCCTATTCAAGTCCATCGCAAATTAAGTTAATCAGTGATTTATGGCTGAGGGTCATATTCGACGTTGCTATCGTCGAGGTCGTCGCCCTCAGTCTTTACGGCTAACAGGATTTTGTGCGATTTTTGGTGATTTGGGTCCTTTCGCCTTTTCTTCTGTTCCTCGTTAAAACGGTTGTATGTATTGAATACGAACTGGGTCGTCAAAATGGATGCCGAATAAAGGCTAACCAACACGGCAATATCCACCGATCTCCTGGTCTCAATCATTGCAATGGTTATTTCCAGGTTACTGTCAACTTCGAAGGATAAAAGACCCTCATCATACCGAGGGCCAGCGAAAATCATCTCTCGTTCACTTTGACCATACTCTAATCCTACCTCTGGCCGCTCACTTAGGGAGTCTTTTGCTGAAAGGCGGATTGCCATCTCAAGGTCGATGAGCGTCTCTATCAGGTCGCGGACATCGAGGTAGTCATAATCGATGTGGACCCAGAGGAAAGGTCCACCATATTTCTTGAAATCACTATAACCGCTCATTCCCATTAACTTCCCCAACCTAATGAACAAAACACGAATATGATTTATCTATTTATCTGATGTGAATAAATTCCAAATACTTATCCCTACTACTATGCTTTTTGAGTTATCATTGAATGATCACACCGACGTTGTTCGGTGAGATAGTGTGCGTGTAGTGGCAGATTGGAAAAATAGGATGATACTGTTTGGTGGTCCATGTTCAACACGAAGAAGTTTGGACAACTCTATACAGAGAAAACCGAACTGCTCAGGATCATTGGGAAGTGTCCCGTGTGTGGAACAACAATATGGTCAGGGTGGAAGAGGTGTGTAAAAAGCCAGCGTTCGCTGCTTGTACCTCAGACCACCCGGAAATCCTCCAATGGCGGTTGTCCGGTGTTAATAAATGAAATGGCGAGGATAACCAACCCCCGTTCCTTGGTGCGTTCCGAGCCTGGGTTAAGACCGCATCCATCTGTATCCGCCTGAGCATTGTTAGACCACATGGCGGCGTGAACGTCGTCCTTTACCGATGGCTATATCTCTCTACAATAAATTACTTCGAATAATGGTCGCTGGAGGGACATTTTCTGATGGGTATAGGATATGATTGAATATGTAGGCCCCTTGGGGAGTTTTATAGTTATATTAATTGCCTTTTACAATCAATATGTTTCCTGGTCCATCGTTCTCGCAGGCCTAGTGGCCCTGATTATTTTTGTGATTTGGTTAGGCTGGAAGTATGTGGCTAATACCAGAAAACTAAATGGATCCATTGAGGACAAGGCCGGCTAGATTGGAAAATTAGAAGGCCGAATTAAAGATCTAGAAGAAGAGAAAAAGGTCGTCATGGAAGAGAACCTCCCGTTGAAGACAACCCGTCAGGAATTCAGCCAAGAGTGGATGATGATCGAAGGGCAAACCTTTGAGTTCGGCAAGGGCAAAGATTGGTCCAAGCAGACGCAACCGGCTTACTTTATGACGTCCAATCAGTTGAGGGTGGTCGTGGCGGGGGATCTGGAATTTACAGTTCACATTCTTCGTCTGATTCGCCAACCAGATAACCCGAAGGTCCCCAAGTACGATGAGGTGCTCAATACCCAGCCCTTAAATGAAGGGACGATAAATCATCCGGTTCAAGATTCTGGGGGATACGTTGTGGGCATCCAGGCAAGCAAAGGAGAGGGAAAGGTCCGTCTTACTGTATGGAAGCGAAACCCCAACTTTGACCCACGTCGTTTCTCGGTAACCCATGTGGGGAAAACGTCCAATTAAGGGCGTCGAGGCGTACATGGCCATCCGCAACCGCTTATGGCTCAC
Organism: uncultured Methanomassiliicoccaceae archaeon; assembly: GCA_964477865.1. Classification (GTDB taxonomy): domain Archaea; phylum Thermoplasmatota; class Thermoplasmata; order Methanomassiliicoccales; family Methanomassiliicoccaceae; genus UBA6. Next base: position 16,768 of record CAYZEV010000047.1, read on the forward strand.
CATTATGCTAGGTGATCCGACCACATGACTATCTCTTTTTCAGTCACATTCCGATACCCTTCATATGAGTCCACCTAATGTGTCGCTTCTGGCCGTAACAAACGAACATATTAAGGAGCTGGCCCGACGGTTCATTGCTGCACCATTCCAATACTACGGCGAGAAGGAGCTGCACTTCGATCTTCACCGGCTCTTAGCACATACCGGTAAGGAGAAGCACCTCGGGACAGAGGTCATTAGGGAGCAACCGACCTACGTCTGTTATCGGTGCGAGAGGTGTGGAGAGAACAAGGGCCGCCTAAGCCGGGATGACAACGGGACCAATGGACACCACGACTTGATGGTCCAGAACGGCTCGGAGAGGGTCGCCATCGAGATGTTCCACGGTCGTGAGTTCACCCTGGCCAATAAGGGGTTCGCCAAGGTCGATGCGGACGGGGAGGTCTTTTTCCTGAGGGCCGTTAGCATGGGCGCCAAGACCGCTAAGCTTCACATCGACAACGATAGCAGAAAGCTCATCGATTTCGTGGACCACGGCGCCCGTTGCGGTCAGGCACGCTCCAGCGGCTCCATCGTGATGTTCGTCTCCGCCTTCCACAGGGACAAGCGCAAGGAGGGAAACTTCTTGCGGTTAAAACGGGCCCCGATTCTGAAGCACATCGCTCGCTTAGAAAACAACATGCCGGACGGGATTGATATCTGGTACATCGAGCGGGCCTACACAGGTAGCCTAGCTTGCGAAAATGTCTTCATTCACTACCCCGACGGCCGAGAACTGGCCGGAAAAGTAGCAATGGATAGTCTCCGCTCCACCTAACAAGGTATCTGCTTGAACAGAGGGGCCACATCGTCGAGAGCGTTGATTACATCATTCTCGATGCTGTGGGTTATCCTACCCCTGGGGATGAACTTGACCACCCGGGGCCTGTCGTACCAGTGTTTCGCTACATCTTGGGCGGAGGCTACCGGCGAGGGCGGGTACGATCCGTATCCAGGGGCCGGGGAAGCAGCTGGGTCGAAGAAGTGTGGTTGAAGCCTCCAGTCGCTTGATTTCTGCATCGTTTGGAGGATGCTTGTCTGGAGGGCGGGGATGGTGCGGACGTAGTGTATGCTAGGCATGTGTTCATCAACGCTCACACCGTTGGAGAGGCCGGCGCTAATGCCCAGGTCCCCCAGTAGGATAATTAGCTGGGGAGAGAGCTCGTACGGGGCCGTATCGGGCAATGTGATGCTGGGCGTCTTGTATATGCAGGCCCAGACGAACGGCTTGATTGTCCGCTTCCAGAAGTGCAGGCACATGGTCTGGTATCGGCCACCCAGCTTGCTACTGTTATAGTCGTCGAGAAGCCCCTTGATAAGCAGACTCGGGCTCATTCCATAGTTGTTATCGAAGACGTCCAGGTGTGGTTTCTTTACTTGTGACTGATAAACCTGTGATGCCCATGGCGTGATGGAGCTCCATGACAACCCCGCCCCCACTATCGCCGCTGCGGCATCCGAAGCGTCCTCGACGGCACCCTTTGATAGCCAGACCATTGAATCCCCGCCTTTTATTGCACGACGGCGGTTATCAATGTGTCCATTGGTTCTGTGGCATCAAAGGCCTGGTACTCAACAACATAATTGACACTTTCCCTATTGCATTGGGCCAACCTGACCAATCGGCCGCAGGGCCTTCTCGAACACCCAGAGGCGAGGGTATGTCTCACATAGGAGCAGCTTATTTCTGAAGATTGACGTGATGTTGAACAGGTCTCCGAGGCCTAGGGTAATCTCATAGTTCCTCTCCCCATCCCGCTCGTCCCAGAGGAGGACAGTGTCTTCGGACTGGAACTGAAAATGGGCGTGCGCAAATGCGTTCCTGAGGTGGAACATATCGGAATTTGCGTCAAGGCAACCTGCCCGCAGGATTGTGAAGAACCTTTTTTTCTCCCGAGCTACTCTGGACAATCTGGCATGGCCGGAATCAGCTATGGCTGCGGACGCCCACATCCCAATCCTCCTGTCCGCCAAGTCCCCCCTGGTCTCATACTGGATGATGTGGGCGTACCCGGCTAGGAGGAGCCGGCCTTTGGGATCGCTCTCACGGTCGATTAGCCTATAGATTTGCCCGAAGACGCTCGGTTCCCGGATATGGTTCATAGCGTCGCCCCAATAATCGAAGGGGTTGAAGGAGGAATTAATGGAGCACGCAGCATCGAATAGACCGTCCAGCTGCATAATGCCATCCAGGTATGCCGGATTCTTTCGCCCATTCTCCAGCTTGAACTCTTCTAGATATTCGCAGTAAAGGCCGTGGTCCCATTCTGCTTCCTCTTCAATCTTGGTCAGAAAACTCCTCAGGGTGGTGCTCGAGGCGGTCAGTCCCTGCGACTGGTACTCCTGGTTTATCCAGGTTAGGTCGTTGTAAACGAACTCCTCATGGGGTGAGTCGAAGGTAGGCATAACCATCCTAGGCGTTACACCATCGCTTGGCACAGAGCTTCTGCTTGCTCAAGGATCGTTTTCACAGCGCTTTCTTGCTTGTCCGGCGGGTAGTTGTACTTCCTCAGGACGCGCTTGACCATCTTGCGCATGTTGGCCTGGGTGCTTTCCTTGACGGCCCAGTCGATGGTGACGTTCTCCCGGACGGTCTTGACTAGGTCCAGGGCGATCTGGGAGAGCACATCGTCGCCCATCAGCTTGACCGCGCTGTCGTTGGTGCCCAGCGCGTCGTAGAACGCCAGCTCCGCCTCGTTGAGGCCGAGGGCCTCCCCACGCTTTTGACGCTCCTGCATGTCCTTGGCGATCTGGATGAGGAGCTCGATGACCTGGGCCGTAGTTATCGCCCGCTTCTCGTACTTTGAGATGGCCTGCTCGAGCAAGGCGGCGAAGGAGCGGGCCTCAACAACATTCTTTCGAGCATTCGATTTGACCTCGTCTCGGAGGAGCTTGTTCAAAAGCTCGACGGCCAGGTTCCGCTGCGGCATCTTGCGGACCTCGACCAGGAACTCCTCCGACAATAGCGAGATATCCGGCTTCTTGAGGCCGACGGCGGCGAAGATGTCGATGACCTGGTCCGAGACCAGTGCCCCGGAGACGATCTGCCGGATGGCCGTGTCGAGGTTGTCGCCCGTGCCGGTGCGGGGGCTGATCTTGTTCAGGCCGGCCTTCACCGACTGGAAGAAGCCGACATCATCTCTGATCTTGAGTGCGTCCTCGTGTGGCACGGCGAGGGCGAATGCCTTGGAGAGCGAACCGACGGCCTTCAGGAAGCGTTCCTTGCCGTCCTGCTGGGCGAGCACATGCTCCATTGCCGATGGCAGCATGCGGATGCGCTGCTGCTCCGTCGCGGTGCGCCACTGCGTGAAGTCGTGGCCGTGGAAGAGGTCCACGCACACCTCATACTTCTCGAGCATGATGGCGACCGCCTCCTCCTGGTCTATAGTCGTCGTCCCGCGGCCGCCGCTCTGCGTGTACACGGCCATCGCCTGCCGCAGCTGGTCCGCCAGGCCGAGGTAATCGACCACCAGACCACCAGGTTTGTCCCTAAACACGCGGTTCACTCGGGCGATGGCCTGCATTAAGGTGTGGCCACGCATCGGCTTGTCCACATACATAGTGTGCAGGCACGGGGCGTCGAACCCGGTGAGCCACATGTCCCGCACGAGGACGAGCTTGAATTCGTCGTCCGGGTTCTTGAACCGCTTGGCCATCTCCTCCCGCCGGCTCTTGCTGCGGATGTGCCCCTGCCACTCGAGCGGGTCGGACGCGGAACCGGTCATGACGATCTTGATGGCGCCCTTCGCATCGTCGTCGGATTGCCACCGCGGGCGTAGCTTGACAATCTCGTCGTACAGCTCGACGCAGATGCGCCGGGACATGCACACAACCATCCCTTTGCCGTCCATCGTCCCCAACCGCTTCTCGAAGTGATCGACGAGGTCTTTGGCGATGAGAGCGATGCGTTCCTCGCTCCCTACGAGGGCTTCGAGGGCTGCCCACTTGGTCTTTAGCTTCTCCTTGTCGGTCAGCTCCTGTCCCTCGGTCACTTCCTCGAACTGTTTATCGAGCCTGGGTTTCT
>CAYZEV010000048.1:0-20721 GCA_964477865.1 uncultured Methanomassiliicoccaceae archaeon
CTTTGACCTTGTGATTCTCTTTGTGTTTTATCTTCTTCTTTGCGACGCGAGGATGGCCGTGGAGATACAAGCGCCGCCGCATCTTCGAGTACTTTCTGTGAATATGCGGCGCTTCCTTGCCGAACTTGTGGACCTTGCCCGTGCTCGGAATACCGGCCACTGCGATGTGGCCGGTGGAGTTCAGATCGATGCCCATCCACTGCTCGACATCTCTTAACGGTGGCTCGTTTATGGTCACCGTGACGTAAGCAAATTCCTTCCCGATTTCCACTTGGTTGACCTTCTCGAATTCAGGTAGATGGCTGATGTTCAGGCGGATCTTCAGGCAGGGAATATATATCTGGTTCTCGGATCTCTTAACACCCTGGCCTGGCACTGTCAGAACGACCTTACTGACTGTTTTGATCTTTTCGTTGCGGGCGTACTTTCTGAGCACCTGATTGGCTATCGCCGACGGCAAACCTATCTCCTTGACATCCTTGGATGATATGCTGCCGGTCTGCACGGCGAACTCTGCTACTTGCCTGGCCTTCGCTAGCTCGGCACGAAAATCTCGATCATGCTTGATCATGAAGGTCAGGAGCATCGACACCTCGATGAACCGAGGTTATAAACGTGTTACGGGGAGGTGACCGAAAGTGCTGATTATGGCCATTCATCCCACAGGCTCAATCATGGACCTTCTTGATCCCACATTGAAAGTTACAAAAAGGGTCAATGCATTCGGCCCTCAATGAGGACCGCGGTTCTGATCTATGATGGCTTTGTTCAATTCGAAGTGGTGCTGACCTGCTACTTCATGAAACACAAAGGGGACGTCATTACCGTCTCGACCGACGGAAGGGCCGCCACCTCCGCGGAAGGGTTCATAACCCAGCCCCACATGCCCCTGGCCATGCTCGACCTCGACACGGTCGACCTGTTCGTGATCCCCGGCGGGGAGCCCGGGCCGATCCTGGGGAACGAGCTGCTGTCGGATACGCTGCGCCAGCTTGATGCTAAGGGGAAGGTGCTGGCGGCCATCTGCGGCGGGCCGGTTCATCTGGCCCGGGCCGGCCTACTCCAGGGTAAGAACTTCACCTCCACCCTGGCGAACGAGCACCCCGAGGATTTCGCCGAGGGCAACTACCTCCCAGACCTGGTGGTGGTGGACGGCAATATCGTCACCGCGCAGCCGCATGGGTATGTGGACCTCGCCCTGGAGCTGGGCAGGCTCATGAACATCTACGAGGACGAGGCCGATTACCTGGAGACGGTGGCGTTCTTCCGCGAGTTCCGCTGCTAAGCCAGAAAAAAAGGGAGGAAGGGGTTTCGGTCGCTAGTACCTTCTCTACTTCACCGCGAGGTACGCCCCCAGCATCACCGGGATTCGGGCGAAGGTGACAATGGCCAGAATCATGGTGATGCACCCTCCAGCCACAGGGACCTGGACGGTCAACACCACTTCCTCATTGACCCTCCGCACGCTCTCCCCGACCGCTCTCGGGCTCTGAGCCTCTTCCAACCCTTTTTTCTTAGAGAGGTTCGCGACAGCGCCATCCCAATATTTCGGCGCCGGGCAGGATCTCTCCTGAGAGGATCGCCCTGAACGCATCGCCTCCCAGCGAGATGTGGCACACCCCCGGGGCCTCTCCGGAACGTTCTAAGGCGCTTACGGTTCCGCTGCCTCCGACCACCGAGTACGCATGGGAATTGGCCACCGCAAAGGCCATGGCCATGGTCCCCTGGGAGAACTGCTCGATCTCCCATGCTCCCATCGAGCCGTTCCAGATGATGGTCTTGGCATCCTTGATGGCCGCCAGGAAGCGGTTCACCGTCGCGGGTCCGATGTCCAGTCCCATCCAATGGGGGTTGATGTCCTTGACCGAGACCTCCTCCCCCTCGGCATCGGCGTCCTTGGTCTTGGCCATGATCACGTCAGACGGGAGGACGAGAGCGGTCCCCTCCTCCTCGGCCATCTCTATGATCTCCTGAGCCTCGGAGATCATGTCATCGCCCGTTGCGGAGAGGCCAACCTCCATCCCTTGGGCCTCCAGGAAGGCAAAGGCCACCGCGCCGCCGATCAGGATGCGGTCCGCTCTGGTCACCATGTGCCGCACGGTTCTCAGCTTGGCCGGGACATCGTTACCGCCGATGATGGCCACCAGAGGACGGAGGGGGTCGTTCATCGATCGGTCCACCGTATCGAGCTCGTTCCACAGCCGTGGTCCGATGGCGTTTTCATGGACCCGGTCAGCCGCTCCGACGGTGGATGCCAGAACATGCGGGGTCGTGGAAAAATCATCGTTCACATAGATATCCGCGAGAGCCGCCAGCTCCTCCGCCAGAGCAGGATCGTTGTCGCTTTCACCCGGATGGAGCAGCATGTTCTCCAACAGGACGATCCCATCCGCATCTCTGCCGTTCAGAGCGAGCTGCCAGGTAGGGGGGTCCCCCCCGATCAGCCGGACCTCCCAACCTAAGAGGGCCGACAACCCTTCGGCCGTTGAGCGCATGGTCGGCACTTTACCTCCGACCGGCGACAGCTGGGCGACGATAATGGGGCGGCCGCCCTTGGACAGAATGTGGGCGATGGTCGGAGCCGCGGCTGCCAACTTTCTTCCCAGGACCGGACCAGTGCCTTCCAGGTCCGCCCGGACCAATACCCGGCGGTCCAACAGTCCGATCTCTTCCAAGCGTCTCATCCTTCTCCCCATGGTAGAATAGACCGTGGGCCATTTCCCCTTTGTGCTCGTTCCTTCGTAGAGCGACACTGGATGTTACCGTCGTAGGAGGCATGAGGCGATACCGCTCAGCCAGCGGGGGGCCAGATAGAGGGGGGAATCGCTAAAATAGCTGTTCCCTGATAACGACCGGGAATGACCATGGTCGACGTTAAGGCGATCGAGAAGGCCAAGGAGCACTTCGGCAAGATCCTCGAGGAACAACTGAAGAGGGTCGAGGCCATGAAGTCCGGGCAGGACTGGACCGACTATACCAAACTGGCGACGATCAAGATCGGCATCTGTGGCGGGGACGGCATCGGTCCGTACATCTCCGCGTCCGCCAGGACCGTTCTCGAAGAGCTGCTCAAGGACCATATCAAGAGCGGCAAGGTCGAGATCAAGGTCATCGAGGGATTGACCATCGAGAACCGGGTCAAGGTCATGAAGGCCATTCCCGATGACGTTCTGGCCGAGATCAAGGAATGCCACGTCGTCCTCAAGGGACCGACCACCACGCCCAAGAAGGGAGACCCCTGGCCGAACATCGAGAGCGCCAACGTGGCGATGCGACGTGAGCTGGACCTGTTCGCCAACGTCCGGCCGGTCCGCGTACCAGAGATCGGAGTGGACTGGATGTTCTTCAGGGAGAACACCGAAGGAAGCTACGTCCTGGGCAGCAGGGGCGTCAACGTGACTGACGACCTGGCCATCGACTTCTGCGTCGCCACCACCCAGGGTACCGACCGCATCATCCGGCTCGCCTTCGACTATGCGAAGAAGAACCACATCGACAAGGTCAGCGTCGTTACCAAGGCGAACGTCGTCAAGACCACCGACGGTAAGTTCCTGGCCATCGCCGGTCAGGTGGCCCAGGAGTACCCGGGCATCCAGTGGGACGACTGGTTCATCGACATCATGACCGCCAAGCTCATCGACCCGTACCGCCGCAAGGACTTCAAGGTCATCGTGCTGCCCAACCTGTACGGAGACATACTGACCGACGAGGCGGCCCAGATCCAGGGCGGCGTCGGCACAGCCGGCAGCGCCAACATCGGCAAGAAGTACGCCATGTTCGAGGCCATTCACGGCTCCGCTCCGCGCATGGTCGATGAGGGAAGGGGCCAGTATGCGGACCCCTCCTCCATGATCAAGGCCGCGGCCATGCTCATGAACCACATCGGCTTCGTAGAGAAGGCGAAGAAGCTGGAGATGGCCCTGGAGGTCTGCACCCAGTACGAGAAGAAGAAGATCATGACCGGACGGTCCAACGGCGCCACCGGCGACGAGTTCGCCCAATATGTCCTGGCGACCATCCAGGACCCCGACCTGGAAAGGAAGTGGAAGTCCTACCAGAAGGCGTGATCAAGAATGGACGCGGCAGGCCTGCTTATCGGCCTCATGGACATGCTGGTGGGAGCGTCGGTCATCCTTCTGGCCGGCCCCCTTATCAGAGGCGAGGTGCGGATGAACCGGTGGTACGGGGTCCGAGTCGGCCACGCCTTCGAGTCCGAGGAGAAATGGACGGCCGTCAACCAGTTCGGGGGCCGCCAGCTCAGGACCTGGGGCTCGATCATCCTGGCCGCTGGGATGGTGGCCCTGCTGTTCGATCTGAGCAGCCGCCCCAGCCTGCTCATGCTCTTCGCCTTAGCGCCCCTGCTGCTCCTCATCCCGGCCATGAGGGCGGCCATCTACGCCCGGCGGGCCTGAGCGTTCGCTCACCGGCCCGGCCCGGGCCAACGTGATCTTTCTGAGCTTTCTTTGACCAGCTCGACCAGCTTTCCCCCCCGGCGACGCGACACCACTAGGCAGGCGATGATCACCACGACGCTCAAAGCGGCGATGATCAGGGCGGTGGTGGGGCCGATCACCAGGGCGGAAGCGTAGTCTATGCCCAGAGATCCCAGCAATGGATCGATGATGCTGCCCCCCTCGGCCAGGTGGGCCCCCATGGAGCCTATGAACGAGGTGAGGCCGAAGGCCACCGCGACCGTGCCGACGTAGAGGGTCGCGAGAAGAGGGACCCGCCAGAGGGCCCGGCCGAAGCGAAGCCGGGTCAGAACGGCCAGCGACCACATCACCGTGATGATGACGGTCAGAACGATCTTGTTCCGGGTTATCGGATCGTCCAGAACGGCATCCGTCCCGCCCCAGGCGGTCATTCCGGTGAAGGCCGATACGAGGAGCGCGATGACCCCGGCGATGGCGGCGACCAGTCCGGTCGGCTCCAGATAGCCGGTCGCCGCTCTCACCAGCTCCGAGATCTTACCGCCCTTGGCGGGCCAGAACCTCAGGAGCACCAGGCCAAGGGCCGTTAGAACGATGGTGGCGGCGGCCAGGAACAGGAAGCCAGTGTGCAGCTCGACCGTCAGCGCGTGGAGGGCCGCGGCATCGACCATTACTTACCCCTCCTTCGGCGCAGGGCCGAGGTGATCAGGACCAGAAGCCCCGCGAACACCGCAACCACGGCCAGCGATCCGGCGACGATGGTGAGGGCCATCTCGTTCACGATGTTCCCATTGCCCGATCCAGGGGCACCCTGGTTCTGCGCGTTGATGGTCAATTCCTTCCATCCGAGCGCGCCCCCGGGATCGGCCGCGGTCACGTTGATCCTATGCTGACCATTGCTGAGCTTGGTGGTGTCCAGATCGAAGTCGTATGGGGAGGAGGACCGGTTGGCGATCTCCTGCCCGTCCACCGAAAGGCGGACCCAGGAAACCGTGCTGACGCCGCTCACGGTGGCGTTCACGGTGATGACCCCGCTCACCGACGAGCCGCTGGCGGGAGAGCCCACCACCACGACGGGCGTCACCTTGGCCAGCCCCGTGTTGTTGAAGGTCACGATCGCTTGGCCGGAGCCCGAAAGGCCGCTGCTGTCCACGGCCGTCGCGCCGATGGTGTGCTGGACGTCCGGGTAGGCGGTGGTGTCGAGAGTGAATGAGTAGGGCGCTGCCGATATGTTGCCGACCTGGGCGTCGTCGATCGTGAACTGCACGTAACTGACCGCGTTGGTGCCCGGAGCGACGGCGGCGTTGATGACCAGGTCGCCCGTCACCAGGGCCCCGTTGGCCGGTGACGATAGGCTCACCGAGGGCGGGGTAGCGGCGGTCGACGCCACCGTGAAGCTCAGCTGGGAGGAAGCATCGCGATAGACCTGATTGCCGTTCTTGTCAAAAGCGGCCCGGGCCATAAGGGGATAGGTGCCCGGCGCGGTCGGCGCGGTGAGCGTCCAGGTATAGGTGCCGCCGGACGGTCCCGACATGTCGACGTAATTGTTGAACGAGGTGGATCGGCCAGGGTCGCTGACCACCGTCCACCCGGCCGAGGACGGCTGCGCTCCGGACGGGGTGCTGAGGACGATCCCCACCCTTCCGCTGTTGGGACTGGTGCCAGTGGTGGCGACCGTGACCGTCACCTGCTGGCCCGGAGTGACCTGGGTGTTCGGCGTTGAGAGCCCCACGCTGATGCTCCCATCCGAGGAATGACAGCTGTTGCAATTGCTGTTACGGTTGCTGCTGGATATCCCCCCGTTCCCTTCGATGGGAATGGCCAGCAAAGCCAGCAGGACTATCATCGCCAAGACGGACACCAGGTATGTCTTTCTCACCCGTTCTCCTCCACTTGGATTTATATTCTTAGAACATTTCATATAATGCTTTGCTAAAAATGCACGATGCTTCGGGCCTCAAAAACATTGGTGCATATACCTGGCCAAGACCGTGCATTGACCGTTCCCTACTTGGTACCAAGTGATCGGATCGAACGGCCTTGGTCCGAACCTCATCTCAACGGTCTCGGTCCAATAAGTCCCCCTGAGGGCCCATAGATATTCTTTTAAACGAACGCATGGTTCCCGGTCCGATGGATGGGTTTAAGGGCTTCAGGAAGAAATGGCACATCCTGATCATCATCACGCCAATCCTCCTCGCGGCATTAACCCTGAAATTTGCTTTTCATTACCTTGATCTGGAGATCATATCGCTGAACGCGTTGTTCGTCAGCATGGTCGCCGCCACGACCTTTCTCATCGGCTTCCTGATCACCGGCGTCCTGTCCGATTACAAGGAGAGCGAGAAGATACCTGGGGACCTGGCATCAAGCCTCGAGGCCATCTATGACGAGGCCTACATCCTGAACATGAACAAGAGGTCGGCGGTGACAGAGGAGTTCCTCGACCTCTACCAAGGCCTCCTGCTCTCCATCCGTGCTTGGTTCTACAAGAAGGAGAGGACCAAGAACCTCATGCTGAAGCTAAGCTCCATGAACGGTTATTTTGCCCAGTTCGAGCCCTTGACCCAGGCCAACTTCATCACCCGGATGAAGCAGGAGCAGACCAATGTGCGGCGGATGATCAACCGGGTGCATACCATCAGGGAGACCAGTTTCATCCAGTCGGGCTATGCGGTGGTCGAGGCGCTGGCCCTGTTGCTGATCATCGGCCTGCTGATGCTGAAGATCGAGCCTTTCTACGAATCGATGTTCATCATGGGGCTGGCCACGTTCTTCATACTGTACATGATCTTCCTCATCAAGGACCTGGACAACCCGTTCGATTACAGGGAGAGCGCCGAGGGGGGCAACGAGGTCTCGCTGAAGCCGCTGGACGATCTCATCGAGCGGGTTGGAAAAAAGGCGTGAGGAGAATGGGGACGGTACGGCCGATCCTTTCATGATGGACCGAGCCACCGCCAGGGTACCGATGATCGATATGGGAATGTCGGCCTTTATAAATGGAAAAATCAGTCCACTATTATAGAATGATTAATCTACGACTCTTGATAGAATAAACGAAAGTGATTTAAATGATGGCCTTTTAAGAAAGTCGATAGTAGTGACTAGACGACCAATAATCATACTGGCCGCCATAGCCATAGTTTTCGGGCTTCTCCTCTCCCCGGTCGCGGGCTGGGGTGGAGGTGGTGGAAATACCAATTACCAATATGGGGAATGTGATTGCCACAGCACTGCGAGCAGTGCAACCATAGGCATGAGCGCCTCCGCGACCTCCATCGCCCCGGGACAGCAGACCACCGTGACGGTCACCGTCAACGGCGGACAGGGCAACGGCAATATGCTGGGCGTGATGCTCCTCTCGAAGATGTCCGGGTCCAGTGGGACCCTGCCGCAGGAGAACGGCTGGACCATCGTCACCAACGGCGGGGGGCAGGCCAACAACTACTACGAGGTTGGCGGCTACAGCGGGAGCGCCTCGTTCACCTGGACCGTAAAGGCGCCCAGCGCCCCCGGCGCGTACAAGCTTTACGCGAAGGTGGAGAACAGCGCCGGGACGGCCTATACCAAGGACTATACGTCCGGCCTCTCGTTCACCGTTACCGCTCCGACGAGCACCCCGCCGGTGGTGCAGATAACCTCACCGACCTCCGGGGCGACCGTGTCCGGCAGCATCACCGTGGCCGCGACCGCCACCCCCGGGAGCGGGCAGAACATCGCCTCGGTGGAGCTGAAGATCGACGGTACCGTGGTCGGTACCAAGGCGGCCGCCCCCTATTCCTGGACCGTCAATACCAACGTCTACACCAATGCGGTCCACACCATCCTGGTGACCGCCACCGACGGCGGAGGTAGCAAGGGCACCGCCCAGAGAACATTTACCGTGAACAACTCGCCCCTGAGCGTCACCATCACGTCGCCAACGAACGGCGCTACTGTTGTGGGCACCGTGAACGTGGCCGCGACCGCTTCCGGGCAACAGTCGATCTCGAAGATCGACATCCGCGTCGATGGGGCGATGAAGGCCACCCTTAGCGCCTCGCCGTACACCTGGGCCTGGGATACCACGGGGCTTGCCGACGGGCAGCACACCGTGACCGCCACCGCCACCGATAGCGGCGGGGCGACCGCGGCCCAGAGCCTCACCGTGACGGTGAACAACCTGGGAACGGCGCCGAAGGTCCCCGCGGTCACCATCACCGATCCGCTCAACGGGGGCCAACTGAAAGGCTCTGCCAGCATCAACACCACCGTGAGCAGCACCGTTACGTTGGCCAAGGTCCAGCTGCTGATCGACGGGACCGCCCGGGCGAACATGACCTCAGGCCCCTACTCGTTCACGGTGGACACCCTGGCCTATGCTGACGGGGCCCACAGCATCGAGGTGAGGGCGACGGACATCAACGGAGGGGTGGGTAACCAGACCATCACCGCGTACTTCACCAACCCCGCGCCGATCGTGCTCATCCAGACTCCCAGCGACGGGGCGCTGGTATCGGGTACGATCAATATCACCGCGCTCATCCAGGGCTCGACCATAGCCAACGCCGCCCTGAAGGTGGACGGGGCGAGCGTCGGGACGATCCTGACGGGCCCGTTCATTTGGGCCATCGATACTACTTTACTGTCTGAAGGAGCGCATGCGGTGAACATCACCGCGACGGACGGTAGGGGCAGGACGGCCTCGGCCAACATGACCATTCAGGTCGCCAATGCGGTGCCGGGCATAATCCTCGCTGACCTCAGCAAGGAACTCTCCGGGATCGTTCCCATCGTGGTGAACGTGTCCGGAGCGGTGCCGGTACAGTGCATCGAGGTCTACATGGATTCGAACATTGTCTGCAACCTGTCCGCCGCCCCCTACCTGTGCTCGGTGGACACCACGGCGGTGTCCAACGGCGCCCATGTGATCGAGGTCCGTGCGGTCACCCCCAGCGGTGCGGTGGCCCGGGCGGTGGCCAATGTGACCGTCCATAATGTCGTGAGCGTCCCCCCCGGCCAGTTCGACTGGAAGCTGGCGGACGTCGGCTTCGTGGCCATAATCGGCCTCCTGGTGGTCGGTGTGATCGCCGGAAGGAGGTGGAAGGGATGAAGCTCCCCCGGACGATAAAGAACAATAAATGGCGGTACCTCAGCCTGACCGCAGGATTCTTCCTGCTGGTGGCACCTTTCGCTTTCCTCACCCAGCTGGCCTTCCTACTGGTCGGCGAGGGAGGGCAGGCTACCCTCCATTCGATCTGCTACAAACTGCCACTAGAATGGCTGATCAGCGGCCCCGGGGCCTTCTTGGCCCTGGGGATCGTGGCCACCTCGTTCGTGGTCATAGCCCTGGTCGTGGCCTTCCTGTTCGGCCCCCTGTTCTGCGGCCACCTGTGCCCGGTGGGAGCGTTCGGGGAGCTGGTGAGCCGCATCGTCCCCGTCCCCGACCGATACCGGATGCGGCTCAAGGACCCCGGCCTCACCGCACGGCTGCGGTATGGATTCCTGGCCGGTTTCGTCATCCTGGCCTGGATGATCGGAAAGAGCACGGCCGTCTGCGTTTACGGCGTTGACCTGGGCAGGTACTGCACCTCGTCCATCTTCCAGTACTTCAGCCTGGGGCTGTTCAGCGACCAGCTGACCACCAGCTTCTGGAACACCGGGGCCCTGCTGACCATAGCGGTCTGGCTCGTCCTGGGCGGCCTGTTGATGGTGGGCGGGCGGGGCTGGTGCATGTTCTTCTGTCCGCTGGGCGCGCTCTCCGGCCTGGCCCACCGGGCGGGAAGGGCCGTCGGCCTCTACCGGGTGGACTTCGACGACACCCGTTGCAAGGGCTGCAAGAAATGCCAGGTGAAGTGCGTCATGTGGGCCATCAAGGAGGACCGGGGGGTCGAAGGAACGCTGTGCATCGGCTGCCGTGAATGCGTCAATAATTGCCCCAGCCACGCCTACCAGTTCATCCGCGGGAGGGGGATGAAATGAACTGGCTTATCGCCCGCTTGAAGGGAGCGTGGGCGTTCGGGCTGGCCGCTCTGACCGCGCCCCTCTCCTATGTGCTCACCGGACCTTGCACCTCCGTGGGCTGCGGCGCCTGCCCCCTGGGCGGCGCCTGCCTCATCTCCCTGCCCCTGCTCTTCGGCGGGGTCTTCTTCGCCAAAGGGTCCCGCCGCCTGCGGGCCCGCCTCGGCCGACTGAGGGGGAATAATAATAGAGCGGCCCATATCATTGTGATTCAAGGAGAAGATAGTTGAACCTCGGGGACCTGCTCTTGGGCGGGGCCGCCATCGCGGCCCTGGCCTGCTGCCTGACGGCCGTGCTGCGATCGCGGGACGATAGGTACGAAAAGGTCTCCCGGCTGAGCGCCTATGCGGTCTTCGCCCTGCTGTCCGGGGCGCTCCTCCTGTTGGCGTCCGCATTCCTCACCACCGACCTCAGCTATCGGTACGTGTGGTCCCATTCCAGCACGGACCTCGCCGCCGGTTACAAGCTGGTGGCGGTGTGGGCCGGCGGCCAGGGCGGGGTGCTGCTATGGGCCTGGTTCATGGCCGGAGCGGTGGCCCTGGAGACCTACTGGGAGGGGAGGCGGGCGTTCGGCCCAGCCTATCGCCGGACCTTCCGTTCGATCGGTTCGGCCCTGCTACTGGTCTTCGTCCTGGTCCTGGTGGCCTCGAGCATCTTCGCGCCCACCAGCCCGGCGGAATTGGCCTCTGCCCCGAACGGGCTGGGCATGAACCTGGCCCTGCAGAGCCCGGAGATGGCCGTCCATCCCCCGGTGGTCTTCGCCGGGTACGCCTTCTGCCTAATCCTCTTCGCCGCCTCGCTCGCACATATGATGCATCCGGCCGACCCCTGGAAGAAGCAGCTGCTGCCGTGGTCCCGGACCGCCTTCCTCCTCATGTCGGTGGGCATCGCCGTGGGGGGCATATGGGCATATTATGAGCTGGGCTGGGGAGGTTTCTGGGCCTGGGATCCCGTGGAGACGGCCTCCCTAATCCCCTGGCTGGTCCTGGCCGCGCTGCTGCACTCTCACTCCCGTTCCGAGCAGCGCCCCGTCCTGGTGCCCGTATTGGGGGCGCTCACCTTCGTGGCGGTATTGTTCTCCGCCTTCCTGACCCGGACCGGAGGGCTGTGGGGGTCGTCCGTCCATACCTACGGCTCATCGTTGCAAGGCACGGTGGGGGAGCGCCTGCTGACCGCGCTGACCAGCGACCGCGGCGTGGCCGGGTTCTTCCTCCTGATGGTGGTCGTCTTGGCCGTCACGGCCGTGGTGGCGGTCCGCAGGGACCGGGCGCTGAAGGTCGAGGGCGGGGGTCGGACCGACGAGGCCACGTACCTGATGCTGGCGACGGTGGGGGTCCTGCTGCTCATCACCGCCTTCCTGGTCCTGCTCCTGGTCAAGAACGCCGGCCTGGACCAGAGCGCCAATTTCGCCGAGTATACTGAAAAGGTGGGATTACTGTCCATCGCCGTCTCATCGCTGCTGGCGTTCTCCTTGTGCCGCCGGTTCGCGGACGTCCGGCGCTCGGCGGCCATCTGCGTAACGATCATCGCGATCTCCGCTGCCCTGGCCCTGATCGGAGCGATCACCGGGGCCTACGAGTGGCTGCTGGCGATGATGCTCCCGTCGTACCTTCTGGCCCTCGCCCTGACCGCATATTTTTTCATGCCGCAGCGGGGGTCCCGGAGGACCAGGGCCTGGCGGGCCGGTGCATCCCTCATCCACCTGGGCGTCCTCCTCGTTATCATCGGGTTCATGGTCTCGACCATCCTGGCAGCGGTGCCCGCCCAGGGATACCCGGCCCCCCTGACCCCGGGAGGGGAGCTGAACGTGGGCGGCTATACGATACAACTGATCTCGGTGGACCAGGCCCAGGCCGACCCGGGATCGAACGTGGTGGTTACGGTCGAGATGGACATATATTCGGGCGGTTCCCTGGTCGAGAGGGCCGTGCTGGTCGACGAGTATCCACCCGATGGAGGCGGGAGGTTGGTAGGGGATGTGCACGTCCATAAGACCCTGACCGAGGACCTGTACATATCCTTCGACCGGATGACCGGGGACGAGGTGCTGGTGGAAGCCAAGGTCGTTCCTCTGGTGAACCTGGTCTGGTCGGGGGCGGTCATGTTGGGCGTGGGCGCCCTGGTGCGTCTGGCGGTGTCCCGGAACTCCCCGGCCTGAGACCCCGCCCCCCTGGGCAAGAACTATGAGCTGCCAGGAGATGTACCGGGCCATGAGAAGAGCGGAGCGCGAGATCACCGACCGCCAACGGATCGACCAGCTGCTCAGGTCCAATACCATTTGCCACCTGGCCATGGTCGATGACGGCCTACCGTATGTCGTGCCGATGACCTATGCCTATGATGGCAGCTGCCTTTACTTCCACTCGGCCAAGGAGGGTCGCAAGATCGATGTGCTGAGGCGCAACGCTCGGGTCTGTTTTTCGGTCCATGAGGGCTTCGTGCCGGCCGGCGCGGACGTGGTCTGCCGGAAGGCCACCAGATACCGGAGCGTCATCGGCACCGGGAGCGCGTCGCTCCTGGAGTCCCGCGAGGACAAGACCACCGCCCTGGACCTGCTGATGGAGCGGCTGTACGGGCCGGGCGCGCGGAACTATGTGCCTGAACAGGTCGACAAACTATTGATCATAAAGGTGCACATCGACTCCCTGACCGGAAAGGCCTCCGGGCAGTAGGGTCCGGAGAGGGTTGAGAACCATGGGTCATTCTTATTAAGAGCGGGGGCATTTTACCGCCAGGTTCGCATGAGGCAAGGGAACGGGGGAAAGGATGCCGCGCTGTCGGTCCTGGCCATCGTTGTGGTCGTCATCATAGTGTTAGCGATCCTGGCCATACCGTTCCTTTTCCTGCAGTATCGAACGGTGAACGTCCGCGAGGAGCAGACCGTCCCCCTGGCCATGGGGGCGGACAGGATCAATCTGACCGTCACCGTCACGGCGGGGCACCTGAAGGTCGAGTTCGTCGATCTGGTCGATGATGCGGTCCGGGTCGTCGCCGAGGTCAAGGGGCAGGCGGGATTCTTCGGGGCGGCTAGCCCGCTGAGGCTGTCCATCGATGCGGAAGACGATACCGCCAGCGGAGGAAAGAACATCAGCGCATCGGTCCGTTTCGATACCTATGCTCCCTGGCCCTACTATGCCCTGAGCGAACGCTATTTCACGGTACAGGTGGACAAGAGCCTCCGCGCCGACCTCAACCTCAGCGTGAAGACCGGCGGCGTGGTCCTGACCACCACATCGGGGGTCGTTCTGGACGGACTGCGGCTCTCGGCCACCAATGACGGGGCGGTGGTCTCCCTGAACAACGGGACGGCCCTGGCCGGAAATGTCACCATCAAAACGGCCACCGGGGGGACCATGTTAAGATGGAACAATATCACGGTCCAGGGCGACCGGACCGTCAGTATCGGAGAATCCTCGGGCCTGATCGACGCCCGGTTCGATCAGGTCGTTCCCCTGGGCTCGAACGTCACCCTGATCACCAAGGACACCGTCGGAGAGACCCACGTGGTGTTCGTCCTGGCCGGCGACGTATCGGCCGGGGTGATGGCGAACGGGGGGATCGGCGGAGTGACGATCGTCCCGCACAAGGGTTTCAGCGGGACCGCCGAGTCGTTCCTCTCGGACAATCACCCCGCCACCGGGGGCTTCGCTGCCCGATTGAACGATAGCATCGGCGGCATCATCGTGGAAGGCTCTTGGACGCCGGTATGATCGAACCTCATCGCCATAAGGTATTTCCAAGCCCTTTTTAAGAAAAATGTACCGGCCCGGACCGCTGGGGGTGGCCCGGGCCTTTTGGCTTGAGCGTCACTTCTCGGAAAGATGCGTGGTGTAGTGGCCGTCGGTGCTGGTGTAGCCGCCCTCTGGATCATTATCGACAGGCTTCTCGGTCTTCCGCCACTTCCGTTCGTACGGGTCGACCCGCTTCCCGGTCACCATGAACACCACGCGGTCCGCGATGTTGCAGGCGTGGTCGGCTATCCTTTCCAGGTAGCGGGCGACCAGGATGTAGTGGGTGCCGGCGCTGATGTTCCGGGGGTCCTCCATCATATGGGTCAGGCTCTCGCGGAAGATGGAATCCCACAGGCTGTCCACCTCATCGTCCCGCGGGAAAAGGCCTCGGGCCTTGCCGTCGTCCTTCTCCACAAATGAGTCGATGGCGTCGTTGACCATGGCGATGGCCAGCTCCGACATCAGGGGTACGGCCACGAGCTTCTTGATCCGTTTGCCCTGGTCGACATGGTCGGCCAGCTCGGCGATGTCCCGACCATAGCGGCCGATGCGGTTCAGGTCGGTGATGATCTTGAGGCAGGTCGTGACCGTCCTCAGGTCCCCCGCCACCGGCTGGTGCAGGGCGATGATATCCACGCAATGCTTCTCGATGGTCTGTTCGGCGAGGTATATCTCCTTGTCCATCCGCGCGACCTCGGCCTTCAGTTCGATATTGCCCTCCAGGAAGGCCTGGACCCCCTGCTTGATCATGGCCCGGGCCAGGTCACCCATGCGGACCGTCTCCTGGCTCAGCAGGTTCATCTCCTCGGTGAAAACTGTCCTCGACGGCATTCAGCCCATCCTCCCGGTGATATATTGCTCGGTAAGTTCCTTTTCCGGCTTCTCGAAGATCTTCTTCGTATCCCCGAATTCGATCAGGTCGCCCAGGTAGAAGTACGCGGTCTTGTCGGCGACCCGGGCCGCTTGCTGCATGTTGTGAGTGACGATGACCACGGTGTAGTCCTTCTTCAGGTCGATCAACAGGTCCTCGATCTTGGCCGTGGCGATGGGGTCGAGGGCCGAACATGGCTCGTCGAACAATATCACCTCGGGCTTGATCGCCAGCGCCCGGGCGATACAGAGACGTTGTTGCTGCCCGCCTGAGAGATCGTAGGCGCTCTTGGTCAAACGGTCCTTGACCTCTTCCCACAGCGCGGCCCGTCGCAGGCTCCATTCCACGACCCTGTCCAGGTCCTCCTTCTTCTTCGTGCCGTGGATGCGGGGGGCGTAGGCGATGTTCTCGAATATGGATTTGGGAAAGGGGTTCGGCTTTTGGAAAACCCTGCCGATCTTCTTCCGGATCTCGGTCACATCGACCTTGGGGTCGTAGATGTCCATTCCGTCGACGATGACGCTGCCGGTGACCATGGCCGAGGGGATGAGATCGTTCATCCGGTTGATGCACCGGATGAAAGTGCTCTTCCCGCAGCCCGAAGGGCCGATGATGGCGGTTATCTCGTTCTCCCCAATCGTCATATTGACGTTCTTTAAAGCATGCGTCTTATCGAACCTGACGTTCAGGTCCTTGATCAGTATGTTGGTCAGTTGAATCACCACCTGTATTTCTTGCGGTATTTGTTACGGAGCACGATGGCCACCAAGTTCATCCCGATGACCAGGGCTAGTAGCACCAGGGCCGCGCCGTAGAGGTTGGGCCCGGTGAGAGAGGTCCTGGTCTGGGTGGCCAGAGCATATATATGATAGGGCAGGGCCTGGAACGCCGATAGCAGCGACGAGGGGAGCTCTGGCTCATAGTAGGCCGCTCCCACCAGGATGATCGGCGCGGTCTCGCCCGCCGCTCGCGATAATGACAGTATCACTCCGGTCAGTATGCCGGGCATTGCGTATGGGATCACGTGATGGCGGGTGGTCTGCCATTTGGTCGCCCCCAGGGCGATGGACGCCTCCCGCAACGAGGGCGGGATGGCCAGCAGCGCTTCCCGGGTCGCGGCGATGATGATCGGCAGCACCAGGATGCTCAGCGTGAGGGCGGCCGCGATCAGGCTCGCTCCCAGGTCCAACAGGATGACGAAGAGGCCGAGGCCCAGCAGCCCATACACCACGGAGGGCACACCGGCCAGGTTGTGGACCACGACCCTCCATACCCCTTTCATGAATCGACTGCGCTGGTACTCGACGAGGTATACGGCCGACAGTATGCCAATGGGGACGGATATGATCAGGACAAGGACCATGAGGTATATCGTCCCCAGCAACTGGGGCATGATGCCCCCCCGGGTCATGCCTGCCCGTGGCGCCTCGGTCAGGAAATCCCAGCTGATGGTGCCGATGCCGAAGTACACCAGATAGCCGATGAGGATCACCAGGGCAAGCACCACCGCGGCCCCGCAGGCCCTGAACAATACGAAGTAGAGGTTCTGCTTGGTCTTCCGGTTCATCGATACGCCTCCGAGTAGCGGGCGGTGATGAAATCGGCGATAAGGTTGATGACCATGGTCATTACGAACAGGACCATCCCGATGGCGAAGAGGACATGGTAGTGGAGCGAGCCCCCGGCCACCTCGCCGACGTCGATGGCGATGGCGGAGGTCATGGCCTGAACCGAATCGAGGATGTTGCCAGTGACCTGCGGCGAGTTGCCGGTGCACATGAGCACCACCATGGTCTCGCCGACGGCGCGACCGATCGAGAGGATAATGGCCGCCACGATCCCTGATAAGGCCGCCGGCAGGACGACCGAACGCATGGTCTCCCATCGGTTCGCTCCCAGGGCGTACGATGCTTCCCGCAGGTGGCGGGGCACCGCATTGATGGCATCCTCGGACAGGCTGACCATGATCGGCACCATCATGATGGCCAACATGATCGCACCATTGAGGGCGTTGGTGCCGCTGCCCACCCCGAAGATGTCCCGGATGTAGGGACTTAGGATGAGCAGGCCGAACAGACCTATGACCACCGAGGGTATGCCGGCCAGTATCTCTATCGCCGGCTTCAGGATCCCCCTGACCTTCGGGTGAGCGATCTCTGAGATGTATATGGTGCAACCTAGCCCGATGGGTATTGCTATGGCGGAGGCGACCATGCTCACCAGAAAGGTCCCTAGGACCAGCGGTACTATGCCATAGATGTCGGAGTTCGGCCTCCAAATATCGCCCGTGAGGAAGCTCCAGAAATCGGTCGTCTGATTATTGCCGAAGTTTATGAACGCCGGAAGAGCATTAGAGAAGAGCGTGTAGAAGACAAGGGCTAGAACTAAGAAGGAAGCCCCTGCTATGATCAGGAGGGCGTGGCTGGTGAGGAAGTCGGTCCTGGTCGATCGAGGCCAGCTCCCGAAGTTCCTCAAATGGGCCAATCTCCCCTTGAGGTTATTGATCTTCGTTCCATTACTTTTCATTGTTATTCCCCAGCTGTTGTGAAAATGTTCACTGGAAGAGGTTTCGTCGGCGCGGACTTATCCAGCGCCTGGTAGGGTTTCAGCCGAGCTTGGCGATCATGGCCTGCTGCACATCGGCGGGCAGGGCGTAGAAGCCAGCAACATCGGCGATCAGCTGGCCGCCATCGGTGGCGAGGACGAAGCTCATCCATTCCTTGACCGCACCGGTGGGAGCGCCGTCCGTGTACAGGTACAGGTACCTGGCAAGGGCATAGCTCTGGTTCAGCACGGCATTCTGATCGAGGGCGTTGTAGGCTGGGGTGGTCGAATTCTTCTTAAGGTCGAGGACATGGATGCTGTCGGCGCCCTGCTTGGCGTAGCCGACCCCGACATATCCAATGGCCCCGGCGTCCTGCTCGACCTGGGAAAGTATCTGCTGGTTGCCGGTCTGCTGCTTCATGGACGCTGCATAGTCCGATCCGCCGACCTTGCCCTTCTTCAGTACGACCTCTTCGAAGTACTGGTAGGTCCCGGAGGTAGGCTGCCGACCATAGAGGACGATTGCACGGTCCGCACCGCCCACCTGGTTCCAGTTGGTGTAGGTCCCATTGTAGATATTGGCAAGCTGGTCCAGGGTCAGCTCGGTCACGCTGTTGTCCTTGTTGGTGATAATTGCAATCCCGTCGATGGCCACCTTGAACTCCACCGGGTCAACGCCGTGAGAGATCGCGTTCTGCTTCTCCGCCTCGGTCATAGCCCTGGAGGCCTGGGCGACGTCCGTGGACCCCTCGATCAGCTTGGTGATCCCGACGCCGCTACCGCCGCCGGTGATCGATACCGAGGCGGTCGTGCTACCGGCATTGAAATCCTCAGCGGTCAGCTGCATCAGCTCAAGCATGGTGTCCGAGCCGATCTCGCTGACCTTGGTCTTTGTCTTAGAGGAAGAGTTGTTCATTGTCAGGGCGGCCGCAACACTCGCCACCAGAACAATGGCCACAACTGCGATTACGATGTACAGATTACGCTTTTCCATGCGATTACCCCTCCAGGCCAGGAGTGGGACAATTCACCGCGATGGGGCGATTCGAGGAGCGACGGCACTCGTCAGGAACGAGGCGTCACCACATCTCATGTCTCAACCTAGCCTTACTTCCGCCGAGCAGGACATGGCACTATATTGTTATGCAAAATAGAATATAGTTGTACATGTTCATGAATATAGGAAAATGTTCTGTATTGTTTGTATATACAGGGCGTATTTGCAGGGACAGATATGGTCATGAAGGTTATGGAAACGAGAAAGGTGCAGAAGACCGGAATGTCAACCATTACGGTCTCTCTGCCCAAGGAGTGGGTCTCCTCTAACAACCTGAAGGCGGGCGATCAGGTCAATCTGGAAGTGATGTCCGATGGCTCCCTCACCATCGATCCTAAGGAGAGGAAGAAGAAGGAGTCGATGAGGAAGATGGTCAACGTGGACCGGGGAGAGCCGACCGAGCACCTGACCCGGAAGCTCATCGGCGCCTACCTGGCCGGCTATAATATCATCGAGGTCCGCTCCAAGGAGCGAATGGAGTTGGACATGAAGCACGCGGTCAAGGATTTCGCCCGGCTGGTAATAGGTCCGGAGGTCATCGAAGAGACGGCCAACACCCTGGTCATGCACGACCTCTCCGATCCGGTGGAGCTGCCGCAAAAGAAATGCGTCCGCAGGATGCACCTTATCGTCGACTCGATGCATCGAGATGCCATGATCGCCTACAATGATGGGGACGAGGACCTGGCCAAGGATGTCATAGACCGGGACCAGGACGTCGACCGCCTATACTGGATGACGGTCAAGCAGTACAACCTGATCCAGAAGGACCGCAGCCTGGCCGAGCGCATCGGGGTGGACATATACGAATCGATGAGCCTCATGCTGATGGCCCGGATGATGGAGCGCATCGGCGACCACGCCGAGAAGATCGCCAAGCATGCCCTTGGTCAATCCGAGAGGAAACCGTCCGAGCGGGACCTGGGGGCGATCAAGAAGATGAGCGATGAGGCCCTCGATGTGTTGACCAGATCGGTGGAATCGTTCTTCCTAAGAGATATCGCCGCATCGAATGCCGCCATCGACCGCGCAAAGGGGCTGGCCCATCGGGCCGAGATGCTCATTCCCGAACTGCAGGCCCAGGGCAACAAGGGGGCGGTGACCAAGACCGCGGTCCTGGACAGCGTTATCAGGACCATCATGTACGCCACCGACATCGCCGAGCTGGCGATCAACGACGGCATGCGCCAGGACATCGATTGAAAAAGTAAGGAAAGAAGTTTGGGCGTTCACTTTAGGGCGAAGCCGTTATGCTTCTTCAGGTGCTCGGCCAGTCCGCCGTCGTTGAGGATCGTCATCATGACCGGGGGGAGCGGTTTCGCTTCCAAGGTCATGTTCTTGGTAACGTTCCTGACCACCCCGTGGGCGATGTCGACCTCCAGCACGTCGCCCTCGGCGATCTTGGAAGTATCGACCTCGATCACCGGCAGGCCGACGTTGATGCAGTTGCGGTAGAAGATGCGGGCGAACGACTTCGCCACCACCGCTCCGATGCCCGCCGCCTTCAGCACCAAGGGCGCCTGCTCGCGGGACGACCCGGCGCCCAGGTTCTCACCGGCGACGATGAAGTCCCCGGCCTTGATCTCCTCGTAGAATCCCGGCCGGATGTCCTCCATCACGTGCTTGGCCAGCTCGTTCATGTCCAGGGTCTTGAACTTGTACTTGCCGGAGATGACGTAATCGGTGTTCAGATTGTCACCGAAGGTGTGGGCCGTGCCGCTCATCTTGCTCATTTCATTACCTCCCGAACATCGGCGATGTGGCCAAGCATGGCCGAGTAGGCGGCGGTGGCCGGGCTGCTCAGGTAGATCTCGGCCTTGGTGTTGCCCATGCGGCCCTTGAAGTTGCGGTTGGCGGTCGACAGGACCGTCTCGGCGTCCGAGGGGATGCCGTTGCAGGTCCCCACGCAGGGACCGCAGGACGGGGCGATGACCGTCGCGCCGGCGCGGATCAGCTTGTCGATGTACCCTTCCTTCATGGCGTCCAGAAGGACGTTCTTGGAGGCCGGAGCGACGATGAGGCCCAGGCCCCGGGCGACCCCCTTATGGGCGGGGATTTTCGCGGCCAACGTCACGTTCTCCCGCC
>CAYZEV010000049.1:0-19813 GCA_964477865.1 uncultured Methanomassiliicoccaceae archaeon
CGGTGCCGGGCGGCCCGTGGAGCAGCACGCCCTTGGGCGCTTCCACCCCCAGGCGTTCGAACAGCTCGGGATGGCGAAGCGGTAGCTCGATCATCTCGCGGACGCGTTTGACCTCTTCGCCCGCGCCGCCGATGTCCTCGTAGGAGATGCGGGGTATCGCAGGCATCTCTCCGGCCGGTTTTTCGCTTACGATGAACTCGGTGGTCCGCTTCACCAACAGGGCGTCGGCGGCCGGAGAACAGTTGGTGACCACCAGGTCGATGCGGCCCTCCAGGGTGTTCACCTCCACGATGTCCCCCTTTACCAGCACCCGGCCCTCCAGCATCTGTAGTAGATATTCCTCCCCACCGATGATGCGCAGGGGGCGGGCCGGCGCCACCGTCACCTTGGTGGCCTCCTTGGCGGTGACCTTGCGAATGGATACACGGTCATCGATGCCCACCTCGGCGTTCCGACGGAGAGTGCCGTCGATGCGTACCACTCCCTTGTTGGTGTCCTCGGGGAGCCCGGGCCACGCTACCGCGGCGGTCCGCTTCTTCCCTTCGATCTCGACCACATCCCCCGGAGTGATGCCGGTCGCCTCCATGACCGCTGAGTCTATCCGAACGATCCCCCTGCCGGCATCCTTTGGGCGCGCCTCGCCAACCCGTAAAACCTTGTCAGATCTTTTCATCGGTGAACCTCTGTGATGGTACGACCCGCCTGCTCCATGCAAGAGGTGGGCGATCCAGGTTGATTATAAGATAAACGTTAATCAATGCCTATAGATAGATTTCGAAAATATGATCTGGCATCCGATTCGGAATGATATTCAATTTATAAGGTAAGTTAGGCCCCGTCCATCCAGATGAACCCCTCCCGCTCCTTGCTTGGCCGAAGGTAAGGGCGGCCGGAGCGCCTTCGAACAGGAGATTTGCAGGAAGATATTCTATGCATCGATGGGGGAATCAGGGAAGATCGTTGATGAAAGAACGAGTTACAGGGTTTACAATCGTGATTTACTATTAAATAATAAAAAAAATCTACTTTCATACGAGCGGTGGAAATGCGGAGTAGTTGCTCTCTGATTCCCATATAATCCCCACCGCTCCCTTTCTAATAATAAAATATTTGTTCAAAGCGAGAGCGAAAAGATAATTTGCCTTTGTGTAAAGAGAGGGGGAGTTTGGACAGCTCATGCCTTAACACGTATGGATTGGGGGATCAGCACCCGATCGACGCCATGAATGGTCCCATTGCTCGCTTCGATGTCTGGTTGAAATATCAGAACGTTCCCGACCCTGAGGCCCTCAGAAGCATCGATAGTTAGCCCTTCCCCGCTTACGGTCTTGACCCGGTCCTTGCTCCTTAGGTCGCTGGACATCAATTTTCCACTGATTGTGTGGAACTGGAGAACGGTGACCAGCTTCTTGGAGTCCTGCATCGGCGCATCGATCGTCCCCTGCGGGAGCATCGGGAACGCATCATCGGTGGGGGCCAGACAGGTGAACGGCCCTACGTTCCGGTCGATCGGATGGCCTTCACCATGACGGTGAAGGTACCATTCTGTTTCGCCGTATCAAAGATGTTTTCATGTCATTCCCGATTCCACGGGCGAAACCATGATACATCGCGGTCTGGAAAGAGATCCGCGCTCCGCTATCCTTGTTCCCCATGGATGGAGCGGTCAAGATCTCCGGTCCAATAGTGTTCTGGAATCGAACGGTCCGCTCATCATCCTTGCGGATTAATAGTCCAAACACCATACTTCTTGGTTGGTTCGACGAACATGCTTTCAAGGCCATGGATTAGAAAGATGAAGTATCCAGAGGCGTCGTCATGACCGGACCTGACCAGTACGGAAATCAGATCGCTTCTGACGGCACCTTTCTTGACACGAACGAGCTCATAGTGAAGAAGAAGATCCTGTCAGTGAGGGAGCATTACGACATCCAGGATGGGTCTGGTAACGTCCTCGCCGTCGGGGAGAGCGGAATCGTCCAGCTCCCGGCCATATTTCAGATCATGGACGCCAGGTATGGGCAATTGATCATGCGGATGGAGGGCAAGGTGTTCTCTCTGCACAATCAATTCACCATGACCGATAACCTGGGGGTAGAGCTCGGGACCATCCGGAAGAAGGTGGCGAAGCTGTTCGGGGAGGAATTCTGGATCGAAAAGGACGGAAGGGAGCTGCTGCGCATCTATGGTGATTTCTGGGAGCACGATTACCGAATGGAGGCGGCCGGGGCGATCGTCGCCCGAGTGCATCGAGAATGGGTCTCTATCCATGACCAGTATGGCATCTCGATCCAAGGTAACGTCGATCACCGCCTCGTGGTCGGTGCGACTATCGTCATCGAGCATGTTGAGGCGGCCGAGCGAGGGGCAAGGACGTAGATCCCCACACGGGCAGTAAAAGGTCCCCGCCCAGGATCTGTCGGTCACCATTTTTCATTAGTAACGGGCTAGTTGAACGATGTTAGTTCAGTGCTGCCAAGATCTCCCCCGTGCTCCGCACCCGGCCCAATCGCTTGAGGATGGCGTTGACCACCATGTTATGCGTCTCCGATGAGGCGGCCGTCATGGCGTCCTCGGCGAACACCTGTCGGTAGCCATGCTCGTAGGCGGACCGGGCCGTGCCCTCCACGCCATACTCGGTGGCTATGCCGCAGAGCACAAGGGTCCTAATGCCCCGTCTCCTCAACTGCAGGTCCAGCTCCGTGCCGTAGAATGCACCCCATTGCCGTTTAGTTATGATGATGTCCGAAGGGGCGGGGGCCATATCGGGGACCAAATCGGCGAAGCCGGGGGGTGAATCCAGCGGGTCCAGCGGAGGAAGGTCGCTTTCCGGTGCCAGTGCTATGGGCTTAGCCAGCTCGACCCGGACCAGGAACACTGGCATGTTCCGCTCACGGAAGGCCCGTAATATCTTTGATGCATTGGCTATCACCTCCCGGGCCGAGTAGGGCTTCAGCGAGGGGTCCTCGGCGATCCCCTTCTGGAGGTCGATCACGACCAGGGCGGTGGTTGTCATGTCGAGAGTGAGATCCTCGATCATCGTTACGAACTAGGGGGCTCATTTCTAATAACAAATGGTCCTGCGATTTTCGGGAGGATCTGGAGTACAACATCGACCCATGGTCCGCCGGGCATCGTCCCGCGAATGCCACGCTATTAGTTCACATTTCCCGCGGAGCAATTATTATTCGGTCAGCTCCCTTCACCGTCAGATGCACCGCCGACCCGCCTCATCCCTGGACCTGTTCACCGATTCGGTACGGCTGATGGGCGACGCGACCCTGATCGCGGTCATGGAGTTCGATAGGCATCTGGCGTCGGATCGGATGGAAGTAGCCCTGTCGCGCTGTCTCGATGCCTACCCCATCCTATCGTCAAGGCTGGTGCGCAATGGTGGTCCGGCGTACTGGGAGTTCATGGGGCGCCGGGAGGGAGACGAGGAGGTTGACATCGTGGAGATCGGCGGCGGGGACCTGCGACCGTTCGTCAGCGGGCCGATGGACCCCCATCAGGGAAAACAGGTCCAGGTCCGCCTGCTGAGGTCCGCGGACCGGGATGCCGTGGTCATCAACCTCGCCCACGCCGCCGCCGACGGCCACGGGCTCCAGATGCTATCCCGCGCCCTGCTCGATGCCTATGCGGAGCCCCGGTCCGTCCCATCCGCAGATGGGGCCCTCCCGGAGCGGGACACGCTCTGGACGGCCGGACTGATGGAAGACGATGGTGAGATCCCAGATGGCCTAGGGGTCATCAATCCGATGTGGCCGAGCCCTTGTGGCCCGTCCGAAGCACCGTCCACGTTCCATAGGGCCCTCATCCCGGCCGAGGGCATCGAGAGGATCAGGGACCTGGCCCATGCCAATGGTGGCACAATAAATGACGTCCTGATGGCCGCCTACTTCCTGTCGATGAGCGACCTCACCGGATACGATGGGCCCCTTGATGTGTTCTTCCCAGTGGACCTGCGGCGTTATCTGCCCAACGGCTCGAGGGAGATGACCAATCAGGCCGCCAATGTCAGTTACCCCCTTACTAGGGCCAAGGGCGAAGGGATGCCCGAGGTGCTACGAGGGATCGTCGACCAGACGGCCAAACTTAAGCGGCGTCAGATCGGCATCAGGGAGCAGGTGGCCTTCGACCGGGGCTGCGATCTCGCCGGCATCAACGTGCAAAGTATGGTCGAGGAGATGGCGAAGCAACAGGCAAGAGGATGGGCGGACATCTTCATCTCCAATCCTGGACGGTTCGAGCTGCCGGCGGCGCCGGGTCTGCAGGACGCCTATATCTGCTACCCCGGCGGCCATATGCCCACCACCTGCTTCGTCATCTCCACCTTCGGGGGCACCATGACGGTGAGCATAGGTTACCAGGACGATGAAGAACCCCGCGAGGCGACCCGGCGGGCCTTGGAGGGTTTCGTTGGCCACCTCCCGGTGGACCGTTCCAAGGTCATTCCGTTCTAATGTACGAGCAACCTAATTATACCATGAGCACGGACGTCGGAACGGGATACTTATGTTCGATCTTAGGAGTGCATTGTCGAAGCGGGCCGAGGATGTGGCCTACAGGAACCCCGATCTCAACGTCAGGTATACCATTTATACAGACGACCGCACCGAATGGGGCATCCTGAGCATTACGACCGAGCATGGAAAGGTCATCGGACTGGAGTTCTTCGAAACGGAGGAGAGCTGGATGAGGCCGAGCGCGGTCAGGGACTACAACAACGCCGCTGACGAGGGTTACCCGGTCGCCGTGGTCATTCCCGACAACGTCTTCCGGGAGTTCCGCCGATCGGCCGTCGACAGGGGCGGAGAGGGTTTCTCGACCTACCTGTACAGCGACATGGGCATCGGCACGATGATCCGAGTATAGGCAGCGTACTAGAAACCGGTGGTCCGCAACGCCTCGTCAGGGGTTATGCGGGCCAGCTCGTCCTGAAGGTCCTTGCTCAGCAGGATGTCGAGGTCCGGGAAGAACGAAAATATGGGCATACGGCCGAAGAGGTCGTGGCTCTGGAGGCGCATGATCTTGGTGATCAGCAGGCGCTCCCTCAGCTGTTCCACGTCGGCCTCCTCCGATAACGCCTCCGTCTTCAGCCGCTGGAGGATGTCCAGTTTGTTCAGCAGGAAGCCCTCGGCCCATTTTCGGCTCTCCTCGACCTGCCAACCCCGAACGATGATCATCTGGGTCACCATGATGAGGAGGAACGGCACGACATAGTGGGTCAGCAGGTCACTAGGCTCCATGGCGATGAGCTTGATCGAGAAACCTGGCAGGATGAACACTCCGATGAGCACGATCGCCGAGATGGTGATGAGCAGGCCGAACTCGACCTCCGCCCGAAGGCTCCGTCCTTTGGACCGCTCTCTCAACGTCAGCACCGTGTTAACGATATGCTGCAGGAAGTCCGCCGAGAACGGGCGGAGGCGGAAGAGCCAAAGATAGAACCCGACCATCAACAGAGATTGCATTATGATCCAGGCCATCGGTAGGGCCAGGGAGGCGATGGTCAGCAGAGCGACCAGGGCGAACAGGATGCTCAACCCCAGCAGGACCAGCATCCCGGGGACCAGGGGAACTCCGCCGACCAGGAATGAGGAGAGCAACAAGGCGGCCAGGACCTTCTTGTTGGAACCCTTGACATTGCGGAGCTTCTTCAGCGGCACGAAGATCCCCCCTATGCCGGCGGTGGTGCGGGTGGTCGGCAGGAACGCCAACGCCGTCAAGGCCAAACAGACCAATAACGTGGAAGCGATCCAGATCGAGCCGTAGGTGGGGCTGAGGACAAAGGCCAGGAGGTTAAGGCCGGCCAGGACGATCATGGTCGTCCGCACTCCGCCCAGGGATACGAATCGGCCCTTAAGGAGGTCCATCTGCCCTCGGGTCTGAGCGATCTCGGAATCTATCTCCCCTTGGAGTTCCGGCCTTTCCATGGAACATCCGATAATGTCACATCATATTATTCCTATCCATTCGAGGTGCCGCTCTTGACCGCAAGGCTATCTTCCCAGGCCGCCCTCGCTTAAATTTATAGCAATCTTCCTGCCCTATTGACTGCAATGTCACGCTTGTCCCGAGACCAGGGGGGTCTGATCGGTGCGATCATCGTCATCGTGATAGTAGTGATCATCGTCCTCGCGGTGATGGCATTGATCTTCATACCCTTCAAAGAGGTCAGGATCAACGAGTCCCGCCAGGCGGCTCTTGGATCTGCCGCGGAAACGCTGAACTTTGCCTTGAGCACCAACCTGGGATCGGTAGAGGTGCGCTTCGTTGATGGTGCTTCGACGGCCGCGGCAATGACCGTCACCGGGAGCCAGCGTTCTGGCCTGTTGGGAGGGGGGCAGCCCGTGAACGTGAGCTGGTCGGTAAGCGCCGAGGGAAGCGCCATATCGGTGTCCGCATCGCTCAAGGTCAATAGTAACCTGGGGCCGTTCTCCACCAACAACATCAACTGCACGGTGCTCATTTCCAGTCAACTGCGGACGGCACTGAACATCACCAATGATCTGGGCTCGGTGGACGTTCAGGCCGGAAGCGGGATCGAGCTGACCTCGGCCAACATAAGGACCTCCACCGGCGGATCAAGGCTGACCATGGCCAGCAACGCCACCCTCAGCGGTCCGCTGAACATGGAGGCATCCCTGGGAGGGGTTAACCTGGAGTGGACCGATGTCAACGTCACCGACGGCGCCAGCATCATCCTGAAGGCGTCGACCGGAGGGGTCGTGGCCAAATTCTTCCAGTCAGAACCGATGGGAGCGAACGTGACCGTCAACGCCTCCTCGAACCTGGGCGGGGTGGACCTGACCATGGTCGTTCTAGGGGATACCTCGGCCCGTGTCCGTTCCCATGCCAACCTGGGCGGGGTAAGCGTGAGCGAGCAGATCGGCTTCAACGGCACCAGCGCCGAGCTGACATCACAGAACTATCCGGCCGTATCCAACTTCGAGGTCAGCTGCGATGCCAATACGGGCGGGGTGAACCTGCGCCTCCGATACGCGACCGCCTGAGCTCCGGCGAGGGTGATCGATAAAAAATTGAGGAAAGGGGTTTGCCGGGCGTGCTCACCGGCGCCGGATGTCGTGGACGTCCCGGAAATGGAAACGGAGCTCGTCGGTTAGGTCGTCGTCGTCGCTGCCGTGGACCACGTTGCCGCAGATCGGGCATTTCAGCATCAGGGTCATCGGCCCACGGTTCATCATCCGGTGGCCCATCCCACCACCATGTTTGACCTCGGAAACAGGTCCCCTTTCGCCCCCCGGTCCGGTGGCAGGATACTTCCACTCATTAACCTCTTCGGCCCTGACCCGGCTCTCCTCGTTTGCCATACTCGGGTCTCTGCTGGAGAATGTCTCAACCTGCCTCTCGGTTCTTGTCTCCTCTGCCGTGGGATACTTCCACTGGTTCGTCTCCCGACTAAGCCTGGATTCCTCGGGGGGATTGCTCCTATTGAACGTCGTTACCTCGTTCTCCAATGGGGTCTCCCTTCGTTGGGGATCCCGGAATTGAGTGACCTCCTGCCTCTGCTCCACATCGCGCGGACCGAGGTCGGACTCGCTCCCGCTGAACGTGGTCACTTCCCTCTCGGCCCTGCTCTCGGGGCCGGTGAAGGAGGCCGGTCGCATGGCCGTGCCTTGCCGCGTCGGCGTTGATATCTCCCTCATCTGGTGAAGGTCGGCCATGTGCATTCTCAATCTGTTGTTCAGTTCCTCGGCATCATTGCCAGTGAGCCGCTCTTTGCATATGGGGCATTTTACGCCGTTGATCGATACCACCAAGGTTTTGTCTGTGGTCATTTAAATTAAATGGTGTCCCGAACATCCTGTTTTATCATTATCTATTTCGATTGTTTGATTAACCAGGTCCTAAAATATGATGTATTTTGAATCGATTTTCCTTCGCTCCGGCGATTCGATCGTTCCAATGGCGTGTTAGCTCCATGATCCCAGCTCAACGCCCACCGCCCCCGGTGTGTTTCCGGCCCATACTTGGCATCTCCTGTAATTCGAGTTATCGCGGAACGAACGGTCATCACCATTGGTTGATGGAGTTAATTCTTATCGTGCTTAGATTAGGCCCTACTTCTGAT
The DNA here is from genome assembly GCA_964477865.1 of uncultured Methanomassiliicoccaceae archaeon. Classification (GTDB taxonomy): domain Archaea; phylum Thermoplasmatota; class Thermoplasmata; order Methanomassiliicoccales; family Methanomassiliicoccaceae; genus UBA6. Next base: position 8,096 of record CAYZEV010000049.1, read on the forward strand.
ACATCGTTTCATCGGATATCTGGGAGAAAATGGAGGTCAATGCTGGCGGGGGATCCGATGACCATGGACAATCCTTGAAGAATCGTATCAATTTACTAGAGCATCTATAGTGAGGCATAAGTACGACCTCGTGCTCAGAACGAGAAGGTCCGGTCCTTCAAGATCGATCGGTCTTTGATAGCTGATGTCCATGGTCAACGATCCCATTTCATTCATCGGGCGGTCCGCCGCCAATCTGTCCAAGGAGCTTGCCCTCAAGTACGCCCGGGTCCCTGGCGTGCACATACTCGTGAGAACGGACCGATGCACTGGCTGCGGGTCCTGCGTGCGGAATAGATTCTGTCGGATGAATGCTATTTCTGTGCAGGACAGAAAGGCCATGGTCGATGAGCGCCTTTGCCGAGGCTGTGCCCGATGTACCCACCTCTGCCCCCGGAACGCGCTTGCGATCGAAGTGAGACCTCCCACCGTGGTGCGGTCTACATTAAAGAAGCTGGACGATGAGGTTGCCCGATTCATGGAACAGCCCAAGAAGTGATCTCTTTCATTCCACTGGTCGAGGCGGGCGTTTCCCGGTCCATCGCGCCGATCGGGGACCTGAGAGAGCCTGCCTTATCGCCCTAAGGGCATCGCTCGATACCCGACCGGGTCAGTCGAGCAGCGGAACACAATACTTATTACTCTAGAACCATAGAATATGATGGGGCAGATACCTGACATTGTTCAGTCGATTCAAGGAAAAGGATATTTTTCAAACAGCCTTGGACGCCGGTAACTTCAAAACGCTCATCGCGGCCATCCGCGCGGCTGGATTGGAGGAAACGCTCCGGGATGAGGGGCCCTACACCGTTTTCGCTCCGACCGACGAGGCGTTCAAAAAGTTCCCTCCGGGAACGGTGGACAACCTGCTCCGAGACAAGGTCAAGCTCATCGCCGTGCTTACCTACCATCTGGTCCCGGGAAAGATCATGGCGGTGGATACCATCAAGAACCATACGGCCCGATCCGTCAACGGCGCCATACTCCGCATCGATACCTGCGACGGGGTGAAGGTAAATGAGGCGAACGTCATCCATGCGGACATCCCGGCCAAGAACGGGGTCATCCACGCCATCGACACCGTGCTCATGCCACCGGTATGATCCTATCTCGTCAGGTCAATCCAACGCCCTGATCGTCCGCATCATCAGGATGTGCACAGTGACCGCCACGGCCACGATGAACAGCACGGCGATTATTAACGGACCGGCATGGCTCAGATAGGCCGAGGTCCCCAGGACCAAATAGAGGAAGGTCAGAGATACGATCTTGCCTTTCCTGGATATCCCACGGCCCTCCCGATAGTTTTTGAGATATGCGCCAAAATAACGGTTCTCCATCAACCAACGATAGGCTCTCGGAGACCCCCGGGCAAAACAACCCGCGGCCAACAACAGGAAGGGCGTTGTGGGCACGAGGGGCAGGACGATGCCGATCGCCCCCAGACTAACGAAGAACACCCCGAGGGCGGTCCAGGCCCTGCTTTTTACTTGTTCCTGGTCGGCGCCCATGGTTCTTCATTGTACCGAACAGGTGAAAAATATAACTTTCCCAAGAACGGTTCTCCTGTGACCGTCCAGAATGTGAATATGTTTACGGGCGGGGAACGCCTCGTCGGATCCCGGTTCATTCGTTCCGGTGTGATCGCTCCCCGCCCTTGACCTTGGCTTCCCTGGGCTGAGCCTCCGCTCCTCTCTTGCCCGCCTCGGAGAGCTTCTCCCGGGTCTCCTCGCTGATGCCAGATCCTCCCGGTCCCCAGCGCTCTTCCGCGGCGTGCTTTCCTCCCTTGACCTTGGCCTCGCGAGGTTCGGCCGCCGCTCCCTTCTTGCCGGCCTGGGATAATTTTTCCCTCGTTTCGTCTGATATCTCGCGGCCTTGGGACCATCTCACCTCCGCCCCTCTCTCGCCTCCTCGTACCTTGGCTTCGTGCGGCTGGGCTTCCGCCCCCTTTCTCCCAGCCTCGGAAAGCTTGGCCCTGGTGCTGTCGCTGATCTCTCGCCCCTCCGACCATCTCTCCTCGGCCCCCTTCCTTCCAGCATCAGACAGTTTTTCGTGCGTTGATCTGTTCGGCATCTGTTCCTCTCTCCTGACGGTTTGGCCCGTCATCAGCCACTTCCACCCTCACCATATAAATGGGTTGACCGCAGGGTCTGCGGTCGGCCAGGTCACTCGCTCGCAGATATCGCAAGGTCGGTCACGATAACGATGATAAAACTGGCCAGAGGCACTAGAAGAACGAGGGGGCCTTCACATCGCTAACGGGTCACACTTAGAGGGGATCTCATGAAAAATAACAGATTATGAAAGGGTTTAGTGCTCCCGCCCTTCACTTTTGCTTGCCGTGGGAGGGGTGGGTGCACTCGCGTCCACGGCACTCGTGGGGTGCTAGACCGCCAGTCCGTCCTGCCTCTACTCTCTTCTCATGGGTAGATTCTCCGGAGGAGCCGCTGCTGTGGGAGGGGTGGGTGCACTCACTTCCACGGCACTCGTGGGGCGCCAATCCACCTGCCCGGCCGGCCTCTACTTTCTTCTCGTGGGTCGATTTCTCTGCCATGTTCCTTTCTCCTCTGTGGTTCGGGCGGCTCTCGCCCGCCCTCCCCTCTCTCATGTTCGGTCTATTTAGGCCCTGCCCAACGTATCTGCGTGCAAAACTAGTACCGCCATGGTTTTCTCCGACCACCTGGCCAGCAATGCTGGCCGATGCCTTCCGCACCGGTTATCCTCCCGGACGCTCTTTCCCGGGCACCATCTTCAGCTTTTATTAATCAGACCGCGATTACTGCCCCGTGGGTAGGGATCATGGATCGGAGGCCGGGAAGGGCCTGCTGAGAGCTTACCTTATCAATCAGACCGGCCACTGGTTCATCGCCGGCCTGTTGTTCCCGGTGCTCATCCTCATTGTTCTCGACAAGGGGCTGGGGCTGTTCGAGGCCGGCACCATATTGGCAATTTACTCGGGGACGGCACTTTTGCTGGAACTTCCGACCGGCGGGCTGGCCGACAGCATCGGCCGTAAGCGGGTCTACATCCTCTCCGTCCTTGTCCATAGCGCGGCCTTGCTCACGTTCCTGGTCTCGTTCGATCTCCTGACCGTGGCCCTGGCCGCATCTTTGTTAGGAGTCGGAAGAGCGCTCTCCTCCGGCTCTATCGATGCCTGGTTCGTCGATGAGTTCAAATCCAAAGTACCCAAGGGCAATCTCCAGCAGGCCTTGGCCAAGGTCAATGTGTTCATACCTGTGGGCCTGGGGGTCGGCTGTCTGATCGGAGGGCTGCTTCCCATGACCCTGGGCCATTACCTGAACGCCGAGCTGGGTTTGACCATTTTCGGCGCAAATCTGCTCATCGCCCTGTTCGCCGATCTGATCCAGATCGTATTGACCGAGCGCCTGATCGTCGAGACAGCAAATGTTCAGCATAAGGGTGGATGGAGAGCGGGTTTCGGGAAGGTTCCCTCGACCATCTCCACGGCGATCACCTATGGGGTGCGGAACCGGACGGTCCTCGTATTATTGCTGGTCATGATGGCCTTCGGGTTTGGGATATCGGGACTGGAGCTGCTGTGGCAGCCCCGGGTCGGCCAGATCATGGGAGGGAATGCCCAGACCTGGGTGATGGGGGTCCTGGCGGCGGCTTATTTCCTCATCACCGGGGTCGGCTCGGCCCTGTCGACGCCCGTTTGCCGACGGGCTCGCGATGACTATGGGGTGGTGATGACCGTATTGCTGGTGGTCCTGGGCATCAGCATCTTCCTGCTCTCTCTCCAAGACCAGCTGTCGCTGTTCGCCGTCTTCTATCTCCTGGCCTACCTCATCCTAGGCATGACCAACTCGCCCTATGGCGCCATGTACAACGATGAGGTGCCGGCCGAGCAACGCTCGACCATGCTCTCCTTCCAATCCCTCGTCCTTCAAAGCGGCGTTCTATGCGGCAGCCTGGTCCTGGGCTACGTGGCCGGTACGAGCGGGATCCCATCGGCATGGATGATCGGTTCAATCGTTGTCGCCCTCTCCTCGGTCGGTTTCCTCTACCTGCGCTCCGTCAAGCATAGGAGCGCGGTCCGGACCGCCGAGAGCCTGTTGGGAACGGAACGTCCCCCATCGAGCTCACAATGAGATGATCCGCTCGACCTGGTCCGGGGACGCCCGTAAATGGCCCAGCCGGGCCAGGGCGGGTACCGCGTCCCTCCACCGAGGGTTGCGAGCGAAGACACGGGCGAAGAGCGGAAGGGCCTCGTCCAGACGGTCGTTGCTGGCCAGCATGGCCGCCCTCCAGAACACCATCTCCTCATTGTCCGGATATCTCTTTTCCGCCGCCTCGTAGTGGCGCAGGGCCGTGGTCATGTCTCCCCTCTCCACCGCCTGGTCGCCGTGGTTCATCCCCTCGTAGGCCTGGTGGACCTGCAACAGCCTTTTCAGCTCCCCCACCGGCTCACGATGGTCCTCCACCCTCAGGTCGATGGCGCGATCCTCCCAGATCTTGCCGGACGGGGTGCCTCTCACCACCAACAGGGCCGCGGATTGGCTGCCGCGAAAATCTCCTCCCTCGGCCTGGGCCGCTTCCAGCGCGGCGACCATCCTCTCGGCCAATGGACCGACCGACCTCTCGAACGCCCGGGCCATGGCCGGCCAGACCTTCGCGCTGGCCATCATGTTGGCCTGCACCGAGTAGCCTTCCCCCACCAAATGACCGCACTCCGGGACGCACCGGCCCCCCGTGAACGCGGCCGACCGCCCTTTGGCATCGAGGACCGCCAGCTGGCGCACCTCCCGGCCCGGGTCCGTAGCAATCAGTTCCGCGACGACGTCCTGCGGGTCCTTTCCCTGCCGGAGCAGCTTCAGACCTTCCGGGCCGAAACCAGGGTTGACCATGGACTGAGTGGCCACCACTCCGACCCCCGCCTCGCCCCAGGTGACGACGCTGCCCACGGAGAACCAGTGGGACTGGACCGCCGCTCCCATCTCCCCGGTGGCGGGGTCATGGGCGACGATCGAGTAGGTGTGGGCGAACCGGTCAAGGAAAGGGCTCAGGAAAGGGCGGGGCATCTTATCGGTACGAGAACAACGACATGGCTCAAACAACTTTGCCAAAAAAAAGAAGATGCGGCCCTAGGGGCCGGCATCCTTCTCCATGAGCTGGAGGAACTCTTCGGCCTGGTCTATCCCCTTCTGCCAGAACTCCTCGGTCCTGATGTCGAAGCCCTGCTCCGCCGCGAGGTCGGCCGGCGAACGACTGGACCCGGCCGCCAGCAACGCCTTCATCTTGGGAACGAAGGTCGTTCCCTGCTCCCGATAAAGGCGGTACAGGGCGAACACGAAAAGCTGGGCGAAGACGTAGGGATAGTTGTAGAACCGGTAGTTGGGAATGTAGTAGTGCATCTTCATGGTCCATTCCCACTTCATCTCCGGGAGCCATTCCACCGCGTCGCCGTAGACATCGTCCCTGGCCTTCGTCCACAGCTCCGCCACCGCCTCTCCGTCCAGGAACCGGCCGGCCTTGATGGCGTCGTAAAGGCTCTGTTCGAAGTGGAACCGGGCGCTCACCTGGAAGGCGGCCATTCCGAACTCGTCCCACACGGTGTCCAGTACCGCTAACCGCTCCTCCCGGGAGGTCGATTCCTTGAGCAATTGGTCGGTCAGGAGCAGCTCCCCGAAGATCGAGCCGGTCTCCGCTATGCATGAACCGGCGCTGAAATTGCTGAGCTTCTGAGCCCGGGACGCCAGATAGGCATGGATGGCATGGCCCAGCTCGTGGGCCTGAGTGTAAACATCGCTCCGCCGACCATTGAAGCTCTGCAGGATGTAGGCGCTCTTGCCGCCGTACCAATAGCTGCAGAACGCGCCGCTGGCCTTTCCCTTCCGCGGCTCGCCGTCGAGATGCCGGCGATCGTACATGTCACCGACCCACTCCGCGAACTGAGGGTCGAAGGAGTTGTAGGCGGCCTTGATCACCCGGCCCGCTTCGGTCCAAGTGTAGTTCTTGTCCGGAGCGTTCGGCAGGGGGGCCGAGAGGTCCCAGTTGCCCAGTTTTTCCGAGCCCAGCAGTTTGGCCTTCAGGCGCAGGTAACGGCGATAGACCCCGGCGTTCCGCTGCATGGTCCGCATGAGCGCATCGATGGACGCTCGGTCCACATCATTGTCCTGCAGGCTCGGGTCAACGGGGTGGGAGTACTTCCGCCAGTCGCACATCTGGAGATGATCACTGCATATGGACCGAACGGCCGACGCCCACACGATCTCGTCCTTTCCCAGATGGGAATAGACCGCGCTGTTGGCGTCCTTTCGCTTCTTGGGGTCGGGATCGGAGTAAAAGCTGATGATCTCGCCGTAGGCCAGCTCTTTCTCCTTTCCGTCCACATCCATCCGGAACATGCGGGTGGTCAGCCAATCCTGCTGCAGTTGGGACCACGCGTCCACGCCGTTCTGGTCCTTGGCCATGACCAACCGCTCCTCGGCCTCTGAAAGCAGGTGGGGGACACGGGCCAGCACCTTCTCCAGGTAGTGATGGTATTCCTTCAGCAGCGGATCGTTCACCAGTTCAGGCTTCGACCTCAGGAGGCCCCCGAACTCGATGTCGGCGAAGGCCATTTCCTGGCCGGCCTTGGTGCCGGCCTTTCGCACCGCATCGTTCAGACGCTTGGCCACCGCCTCGGTCGAATTGGCCGAGTACAACAGCTGGCAGTAATTCATATCCCCTTCGAACCTCAGATAGAGGGAGTCCTTATCGTTAAAGAAGGCCAGCACTCCCGCGGCATCTAGGCCGCCTATCTTTCCCTGGTACTTCTCTCGGAACCTTCCCGCCTCGGCCACAAGTAGGTCCAGCCGAGCAATGATGTGATCGGGGGCGATGTCCTTGACGAGCTGCGATAGGTCCCATTTCTGTCCGTGGTCCATTTGGTCTCCTCGTTCAATGGTAGAGCATGAAAGGGCAAAAAACTAACGCCCTGGTCCGGGACCTGGGAAGGCCGGCTTCACCAGTGATGAGGCCATGGGTCCTACCCCACCGCTGTAATATTAAAAAATAATAAGAACGAACGGGCAGAGGTGAAGCGCCACATTTATATCAGTTCGACCGAACGGTATGTACCAATATTCACCGCGGGGCGAAGTACATCATTTCTAAAAAAAGTGTGGAGATCCTGCTGGTCGACGATAACCCCGGAGATATATTGCTGACCAGGGAGTTGTTGTCCGATGCCAAGGTGTCCAACCGCGTCCATGTCGCCCTAAGCGCTATGAACGGTCTGCAGTTCCTCCGGAAAGAGGGCCCCTACGGGAGCGCCCCCTCTCCAGACCTGGTCCTTCTCGACATCAACATGCCGGTCATGAACGGCCTGGAAATGCTGAGGGAAATGCGGTCCGATCCCCAATTGAATTATCTGCCGGTGATCGTGCTTACCTCGTCCGACGCCGAGGAGGACATAATGAAATGCTACGAGCTTCATGCGAACAGCTATGTGGTCAAGCCGGTGGACCTGGACCAGTTCTACAAGATAATCCAATCCATCGATGATTTTTGGCTGACAATGGCGCGGTTCCCCCACCGGAACGAACGACTCTGAACCCTTAGGCAACTATCGCTAGACCGCCGTCCATCTCAAAACCCCCTTCGTGACCAAGATATCAAAGAGAATGGCTTTGATGATGGCCAGATCATCAACGAGTTGTCATGTGCTATCGCTGCCGTTCCGCCTCATGTTTGGATCATCGTCGACAGGTTGGTGTCCGGGGCTCTGAAAATGTAAATTTGCTCCGCTTGCGATGACCGCCGGCCCTCCCGGTGGTATACAATTAAATCTTGCTTGCTACAAGTACCTGTAGGAATGATGATATCGGAGCTGCTGAGGCATAGGTCTAGAGAAGGAGCGATGCGGATCCTCCTCATCGAGGACAATCCCGGTGACGCTGGCCTGGTGGAAGAGGCCCTGGAGGAAGCAGGCGACCCTTTCTTGGAGCTGCATATCGAGCCGCGGCTATCGCCCGCCCTGACCCGCCTTTCCAGAGAGAAGTTCCATATGATCCTGTTGGACCTCAACCTTCCGGATAGCCATGGCTTCGATACGGTCACCTCGGTGCAGGAGGTCGCGCCGATGATCCCCGTGGTCATCATGACCGGCAGTGCCGACGATATCTTCGCCCGAAGGGCCATCCAGGCAGGGGTGCAGGACTACTTGGTCAAGGACGAGATCCGTCCGAACGATCTGGTCCGTTCCATCTTTTTCGCCATTGAACGGAAGAGGACCGAGAACGACCTACATGCCCTGGAGAGGGTGACCAGCGCGGCGGGGTCCACACTTGATCTGGATTCCCTTCTGAACATGATGCTAAGCACCCTGATGACGGAGATGGAGGCCGACAGAACTGCCCAGCTGCTAGAGGAGGGGGGCGAACTGGTCGTGAAGAAAGAGGTGGGCGATTGTCGGGACACCGATTCTAAAGAGTATATCGAGGCGGAGACGTTCCTAAACGCCTTGGTCCTTAAAAACAACCAGTCGACCTTCTACGAGCTGCAGGACGAAGAGGGTAACGTCCTGCGGACCATGTTGAAAGCGCCCTTGAACGTATCCGGCAAGGTCAGAGGCATCGTGGGGGTCGACTGGCTCGGCCCTCATTCGGAGAGCCCTCGGGAGAACTCCTTGCTGCTGGTGGCTGCCGACAGGATCGCCAGCGGGGTCGCCAACGCTCAGGCCTATCAGGATGTCAAGCGATCGGAGCGGAGCGCCCAGGAGGAACGGATCAGGCTCCGGACCATCATCGATACGCTCCCGGTGGGCATCCTGATCACCGACGCCCAAGGGAAGGAGCTGGAATCGAACGCCTTCCGCGAAAGGGTCTGGGGAGGGCGTCCGAAGCCTTCCGAGAGCATAGATGACCTGTGCAAGCTCAAGGCCTGGTGGGCGGACACCGGGGAACCGGTGCTGGAATGTCCGATCGTCAAGGCCCTCCGATACGGGCAGACCACGCTGGCGGCGGTCATCGACATCGAACGGATGGACGGATGCTCTGCGACCATCCTCAACTCCGCCGCCCCGATAGTCAATGAGCGGATGGAGACCCTAGGGGCGGTAGGGGTCCAGCAGGACATCACTGACCAGATCCGGTTGGAAAGGGAGCTGGCCGAGGCCAAGGGCAGGGCCGAGTTCTACATCGACCTGCTGACCCATGATATCAGCAACTCCCTCACATCGGCCTCCGGTTATCTGCAGCTGATGGACGATGCGGGCGGGATGAACGATCGTCTGGAGCGCTGGATGGGAAGGGCCAGGGCATCCTTGGACGAATCGATAAAGCTCATCGACACTATCCGCAAGGTCCAGCTTTCCAGGTCGCTGTCGTTGGAGAACGACACCATCGATCTGAACGCCCTCCTCCACGAGGTCATAGATCAGGCCACGAGTCGAGAGGATGGCCGGGTGGAGATAACCTATCATCCCTCGGACCGGGCCCTGGTGGTGGGGAACGAGTTGCTCAGGGACCTGTTCTCCAATCTTATCGGCAATGCCATCAAGCATTCGCTCCAGCAAGTCCATATCGACGTGACCATCAATCCCTACGTTCTTCAGGGGCAAGACTATCTGAGGATCGACGTGGCCGATGATGGTCCCGGCATCCCCGATGCGGTGAAGTCGAGATTGTTCAGAAAGGGCGAGCGGGGAGGTACAAAAGCATCCGGGAAGGGGCTGGGGCTCTTCCTTGCCCTTAACATCGTCCAGGGGGCGGGAGGCCGCATCTGGGTCGAGGACCGAGTCCCCGGTGACCATACCAAGGGCACCTGCTTCGTTGTGTTGCTGCCTCGGGCCCATAGGGGCGATGAACGAAAGCATGGATGTTGAACTTCCGTTGTTAGTGATATAAATAGGGGATGGAAAGGGTTTAGGTTCCGACCTGTACGGACCGGAGCCAGAGATATTTGGTAAATGCGATGGGGATCGGTCATCGACCCACGGACCAGGGGCGGGCCTATCGCTTCCGGACCAGTGTTACCCCGTCCCTCACCGTGAGGATGACCGCCTCAACCCGGTCGTCGTGGAACATCTTCTCGTTGAGCGAGGCGAGGGCCTGGGAATCCTCGTCGCTCGGTGAAAGGACGCTGCCATACCACAGGGTGTTGTCCAGGGCCATGAGGCCTCCCGGGCGCATCTTGGCCAAGAGGATCTCGTAATAGTGTTCGTACGAGGCCTTGTCCGCATCGATGAAGGCCATATCTATCGGGCCCGGCAGATCCGCCAGGGTCCTCCGGGCATCGCCCAGCACCGGGACGATCCTCTCACCATAGGGCGTCCGGGAGAAGTAGCTCTGGGCCAGGGCCATCATGTCCGGGTCGATGTCCAGGGTGTACAACCGTCCGTCGGCCGGCAGGGCCGAGGCCATCATCAGGGCCGAGTAGCCCGTATAGGTCCCCACATCCACCACCGTCCTCGCCCCGGTCATTTGGACGAGCATCCGGAGGAAAGCCCCCTCCACTCGTCCGGTGAGGAAATTGGGATGGGCGGTCCGTGAAAGGGTCATTTCCTCCAGCTCTTCCAGCAGCCCGTTCAGGGGGCGGGCGTGAGAGCGAACATAGTCCTCGATCCTTCGATCCACCAGGTCCATAGCTCTTCGAACCTAATGGGCCGAGGGGCGGTCTTAATGCTATCGGAGGCCGATTTCGTGAACTGGCCGGCCAACAATTTTAACTTCGTCCCACGATATCCATGCGGATGGCGCAGTTGTCCCTGAGGAACAGGATATATGGCCCCTGGGCGGGGTTCGAGCGGCAGGTCATCGGGTCCTCGGGACATTCTGGATGGGTCCGCTTCGTGGGCCAGAGAAAGGTCCAGTTGAGAAAGAGCCCGTTCCTGCCACCCGATCCCACCCGAACTTATGTTCTGCCGGACGACCTGGTCCTGAACGAGGAAGAACTGGTCGAACTGGATGTGGATGGGAAGATGGCCCGGGTCGATACCTTGGCCAAAGGCTCCGTCCTGGCCGAGGACTATGAGATGTTCTACTCAGTGGCCGGAGCCAAGCGGATCACCGTTCCCATGCCCCGGCCGTACCTGGACACCGATGACTTCCTGGCCCGCCTCCTGGTCAACTGGAGGGGAGGAGAGCAGGACCATCTTGACAAGTCCATCGCCCTCCAGCTGCTGTCCTGCCCCCGCACCGCCCTCGGTCCGGGGGGCATCGGCTCCCAATCCTTCGACCTACCGGGGGCGCCCAAGGCCCTGGACGAGCTGAGACGCTCCATCAATACCAATCTCCCCCTGGAGTTCAGCCGACCCAATTCCCGCTACGAGATGGACTTCCTCGATTCGATCGACGATCTGTCGGCCCTGCGCCGGCGCATCGCCTCGGGTTCGGTGGAGGAGGCATCATACAACTATCTGAAGATGGTCGACCCGTCCCATCACCCCCTCCCCCAGCACGTGCCGACCATTATATACAACGCCACCTTCCGTCCGGTGAGCCGGGTCCCTGACCCGGATATCCTGGAGTTTCAATTATATGGCCTGGCCCTACGGCCGGTCATCACCGAGGAGGTACTTGTCCAGATCGAGAAACTGCTGGGCCATGTCCTCGAGGAATGGGACCCTGCCCATGCGGGCTACAACATCAGCTTCGATAAGGACTCGCTGGCCAAGATCGCCATGGCCCTCTGCCGGCTATATCGGCGGGACCGCCTGGAGGAGGATATGCTCGA
>CAYZEV010000050.1:0-19638 GCA_964477865.1 uncultured Methanomassiliicoccaceae archaeon
TTCTCCTTGACGAACTTGTTCTTCTTGGCATAATCGTTCATGCACCGGGTGAGCGCCGAGCGGAAGCCCATGAGATGGGTGCCGCCCTCGATGGTGTTGATGTTGTTGACGTAGGTGAACACGCTCTCGGAGAAGGCGTCGGTGTACTGCATCGCCACCTCGATCACGATGTTGTCGCGCTCGCAGTTGAGGTAGATGGGCTTCTCGTGCATGACCACCTTGGCCTTGTCGAGGTGCAATACGAACTCGACGATGCCTCCCTCGGCGTGGAAGACCTCTTCCCTCTCCTTCCCGGGCCGGAGGTCGCGGAAGGTGATCTTCACGCCCGCATTGAGGTAGGCGAGGTCCTGCAGGTGGTGGGACACCGTATCCGCATCGAAATTGACGTCCTCGAAGATCTCGGGGTCCGGCCGGAAGTGCTGCTGGGTGCCGGTGTCGGTCGTCTCGCCCACGACCTTCAGGTGCGAGACCAGTATGCCGCGCTCGCAGCGCATGACGTGGATGTGCCCTTCCCTCTTGACCGTGGTCTCGAGGTACTCGGACAGGCCGTTGACGACCGACAGGCCGACGCCGTGCAGTCCGCCCGACACCTTGTAGCTCTTGCGGTCGAACTTGCCGCCAGCGTGCAGGGTGGTGACGACGAGCTCCACCGCCGGCACACCATATTTCTCATGGATGCCGGTCGGTATGCCCCGACCGTCGTCGGAGATGGTGGCGCTCCCATCGGCGTTGATGGTCACGTCGATCTTCGTGCAGAAGCCGGCCATCACCTCGTCGATACTGTTGTCGACCACCTCATAGATCAGATGATGCAGTCCCCGGGCATCGGTCGAACCGATGTACATGCCGGGGCGTTTCCTTACCGCCTGCAGACCCTCCAAGACCTGGATCTTGTCTGCACCGTAGTTACTGTCTTCCATTGAATCAAACCTCGAAAGTCATGAATATCGCGCTCAAAGCAAGCCGGCTAATCCTGTCGATTTTATCAGGTAGAATATGTGCATCCCGTTCCCTATTTCGACAACATTGGTAATAGCATCAATCTATTAATACCCTTCTAGCCATGTCTGGCTATATAAGTAAAAGCCCCTGCAAAATATCCCTGAAAAAGTGTCAATTTCCTGACCGTTTTTTTGGACCGTCTAAATCCGAGGGAGGTACGCAAGTCTCTTTTAGGATGGTGGCCTTAGGTTTGAATCGAGCTCCATGGCCGGCGCGAACGTTTCTCACAGCGATAGGATCAGGGAAGTGGCCCGAAAAGAGGGTATAGAAGAAAGCGTTCTGGCTCGCCGGTTCCAGGAGGGCCGAGTGGTCATTCCCAGCAATCCCATCCACGCCCCTCGGGCCTGCGGGATCGGCGAAGGGCTCAGCGTCAAGGTCAACGTCAACCTGGGCACCTCCCGCGACCGGGTGGTCCTGGACGAGGAGCTGGAGAAGGTCCGGATCTCGCTCGAGTACGGGGCGGACGCCATCATGGACCTGAGCACCGGCGGGGACATCGACGCCATCCGCCGGAGGATCATCGCCGAGAGCCCCGTTCCCGTCGGAACGGTGCCCATCTACCAGACCGGACTGAGGAAGGCCCGGGAGGGCGCCCTGGTGGACATGGACGAGGACGACATCTTCAACGGCATCGTCCAGCATGCCAAGGACGGCGTGGACTTCATGACCGTTCACTGCGGGATCACCAAGGAGGCGGTCGACCGCCTGAAGCGCACCCCCCGGGTCACCGACGTGGTGTCGCGGGGCGGCTCCTTCCTGGTCGCCTGGATCCTGCATAATGGCAAGGAGAACCCCCTCTATGAGAACTTCGACTACCTGCTGGAGCTGGCCAAGGAGCACGAGTTCGTGCTGTCCCTGGGCGACGGTTTCCGGCCGGGGTGCGTCCAGGACGCCACCGACGCAGTGCAGGTCCAGGAGCTTCTGAACCTCGGGGAGCTGGTGGGGCGTTGCCGCCAGGCCGGGGTCCAGGCCATGGTCGAGGGGCCGGGGCACGTACCCATCGACCAGATCGAGGCCAACGTCCGGCTGGAGAAGAGCGTGTGCCGGGGCGCCCCGTTCTACGTCCTCGGCCCGCTGGTCACCGACATCGCGCCGGGCTACGACCACATCACCAGCGCGATCGGCGGGGCGCTGGCCGCCTATCACGGCGCCGACTTCCTGTGCTACGTCACCCCGGCCGAGCATCTATCGCTGCCCACCCCCCAGGACGTCAAGGACGGCCTCATCGCCAGCAAGATCGCGGCCCACGCCGCGGACATAGCGCGGGGACGGGGAAAGGACCGGGACCTGCGCATGGCCGAGGCCCGCAAGGCCCTGGACTGGGAAGGCATGTACCGCGAGGCCATCGACGAGAAGAAGGCCCGGTAGTACCGGGCCCGGGGGGTCACCGCCGAGAACGAGGGATGCTCGATGTGCGGGGACGTCTGCGCGATCAAGATCGTCAAGGAATACCTGAAGCGCGAGCAATAGGGGAGAAGATGGAGCCACTGAGGGGTTTCGAACCCCCGACCTACAGTTTACGAAACTGTCGCTCTTTCGCGGTCCCGGGGCTGGCCCGGAACTGCCGCTGAGCTACAGTGGCGGTTGTTTTTCCATCAAGCCATCCTCCGATTTATACGTTTGCCACCCGCCTTGTTACGCTGGAAGCGATTCCCCGGCAGAAACGCTATATGTTCACTCCGCGTTCCTGAGAACTATCGTGTTGCTTGAGCTTGGGGTCCCGCAGGGGCAGGTCGTATCCCGGTGGAAAGGGGGCGAGGGTATCGTCAAGGAGGCCATGGAGAGGGTCAAGGCGGCCTCCTTCGCCGGTTACCTGAAGATCAGCCTGTCCAAAGGAGGAGAGCGGTCCGAGGGGCTCATCGCGTTCACCAGCGGCAGTCCGGCCCTATGCCTGTACGTCTTTCAACCGACGGGCATGGAGGAGATCTGGTTCCTTGGAGAGAAGGCCGCGGAGTACCTGTGGTACGACGCTGCGCAGGCCGAGGCGGTCGTCTCCCTGCACGGCGACGTCAGCCTGCGGGACTTCGAGCAGCTGTTCCCGGGATCCAGGATAAAAAGGATCGAGCATCCTCGCTCGCCCCTGACGCCGGAAAAGGCAAGGGAGGAGAAACTGAGGAGCGCCGGGGCGGAGAACACCGGCGAGCATTTGCTGGGGGCGATGGGAGGCTCCTTGACCGGAGAGGTGGACCGCCGAAAGGTCGACCAGCAGGCCCAGGGGGTCTACGATCTCATCCTGCAGTACCACAAGATGCAATCGAGCGCCCAGGGCATCAATGCCTGCAAGGACTGCGGCGAACCGATCGATCTGCTCGGCTATTGCCCCCGGTGCGCCACCAAGAACGACCGCTGGCCCCTGGTGCCGCGCATGGACCCGCGGTTCACCTTCGATTCCTTTGTGGTCGGGACCAGCTCCCGCTTCGCCGAGGCCGCCGCCCGGGCGGTGGCCGCCGATCCCGGGCGCCTCTATAATCCCCTGCTCATCCATGGCCGGTCCGGGCTGGGAAAGACCCACCTGCTGCAGGCCATCGGCCATCAGTTCAAGAAGGACCATGTCGATCTCAACGTGGTCTACGTGCCCCTGGAATCGGTCGAGGAGCAGGTGCTCGAATCGATCCAGAACAAGCAAGGCGAACTGCGCCAGGAGATGGAGCGGGCGGACCTGTTGCTCATCGATGATATCCAGTTCCTATCGGGAAAGGAGCGGTTGCAGGATGAGCTGCTACGGGTCGTCAACCACCTGATAAGCAACGGTAAGCAGGTGCTGCTCACCGCCGACCGGGCCCCCAAGGATATCCTGTCACTGGCGGACCGCCTGACCTCCCGCATCGAGTCGGGGTTGGTGGTGGACCTGGGGCAGCCGGACTCGGCGACCCGCCGGGACATCCTGCGGAAGGTCGTTGGCGACGAGGGGCTGAGCATCCCGGAAGAGGTGATGGAGTTCGTGGCCGAGATGAGCCCGGACAACATCCGCCAGCTGGAGGGCGGCATGAACCGGGTCATCGCCTTCGCCTCGCTGATGCGCTCGGACATCACCCTGGAGGTCGCCCGGGAGGTCCTGGGGCACGATAAGGCGCCTGGAAAGGTAAAGAGAGAGCTGTTCGATCACCGCTCCTACGTCATCGAAGAACCCCGTCCTGAGCTCTGTTACGACCTATTCCGATCCAAGCTCGACGCCGGCTACCGGGGCATGATATTCAGTCGCAGCAATCCCGCCTCGGTGCGGGTGTTGTTGGATGGACGGAAAGCGGAGATATTCTGGCTGACCGAGAGGGAGACCAAGGGCGAACTGTCGGTGCCCCCCTCGCTGGAGAAGATTGTGCTGCTGGCGGAGGACCATATCCGCCTCGAGGGGCCGTCGATCGTCCTGTTGGACGACCTTCACTACCTGATAAGCAACGCCACCTTCGAAGGGGTCATCCGCTTCGTGCGATCGCTGGTCGACCATGTCTCGGAGCACCAGGCGGTGTTCATGGTCTCGGTGAGCGCGGACAGCCTGAAGGTCCAGGAAAGGTCCATACTGGAAAGGGAGCTGGAACCGATCAGGCCGTGATCAGAGGTTCCGCTCTTCGGCGTGGAACTCGGTGAGCCGTTCCAGCGCTTCCTCGTACTTCTCCCGCTTCATGGACACTCCGGCGTCCTTGAGTATCTTGACCATGGCCGTGACGTCCTTGCCGTTGGCCTTGAAGTCCAGGAGGCTTTGCTTCGCTTTCCGCAGCTCGACCTTGAGCATCTCCGGCAGCGCCTTGTTCAGATCCTCGCGGCCCTTGCGAGCCAGTATTCCCATGGTGGTCCAATCCCCGCTCTCGCCGGCGTCCCGCGCTTCGTTCAGCAGCTTGCGGGATTCCCTGACGTCAAGGTAGAAGCGTTCGGAGTTCAGGATGAGCTTCTCGAGCGCCTCGTACAGATCGTGCGTCTCCACGTACTTGCCGGTGAGCTGCTCGGCCACCCTCTTTCCGGAGCGGGCCTGGTTCAGCGCCCCCTCGTAGTCGCGGACGGCATATCGGTCCTTGGTGTCGGCGATCACCTTCTCGATGGGCTGGTGATCGGAGCTCATCTTGCGCGCCACCACGGCCAGGTTCTCGAGGTACATGATGTCCCGCTCCAGCCGGTCGGCCAGAGATAGGACGAGCATCTCGCGGCATTCCCGCATGGTCCTGACCGCGGGGTCGATCTCCCGGCGCTTGCCGAGCCCGACCGCCTTGTCGATGAGCCGGCGGGTGGCGGTGGTGTCGATGGAGAAATCCTTGGCCAAGGCCAGCAACGGACCGACCTCGCTGACCAATGCGGAGAACTCCGCCCTCAGCTCCTTCTGCAGGGCGGCCTGCTCCTGTTCCTCCATCCCCTTGGCAGCGGGGGCGACCGCCTCGATCATTGGCTGCTCCGCGGGAAGCGGTTCGCCGATGGTGTGGCCGCACTTGGGGCAGTTCTCGCTCTCCCCGGGGATGGTGGCATGGCAGTTGGGGCACTCGATCTCGGCCACCTCTTCGATCACGAACTCCACGCCGCACTTGGGGCAGCGGTCCACCTCACCCTGTATGTGCGTGCCGCATTCTGGGCAATCGAACTCAAAATCATCCTCAGGTTTGTGGTTTACGGCGGAGTCAGACAGACCGATCACCTCTGGGTCCCGGTGCTAATCAAGGCACAACATGTAGGAATAAATAGTTGTCGTCATGCCGCCGTTTGATGATAACATCTCACCCTTCCAGCATCCTGAGCATGCTCACGGCGTCGCCGGAGGGATCGGGCGTTTCGGAGATGATGGTGATGTCGCGACCGGCCCCCGGCAGGAGCTCTGCGAGATGAGCGAAGTCCGGGTCCTTCTCCTCCAACAGGAGATGCCTCTTCTCCCCCTTGTCGGTGTACTCGATGCAGCTGAAGTGACAGTGCAGACGGCCCTTGTGGATGCGCAGGGCCTCGTCGAGCACCTTCTTGAAGTCCTGAACGGTGCGCAGGCAGCCCCGCCCCCTAGCATGTATATGGGCGAAGTCGGGGACCGGTTCCACGCCCTCGACCTCGGCCATCACCGCGGCGATCTCCTCCAGGGTGCCCCAGCTGCCGATCTTGCCCATGGTCTCCAGGCCGATGATGGGCTTCAGTCCCTCGTCCTCCACGACCTGGCGGACCCGCTTCAGCCCGGCCACCACCGCCTGGGTGGCGTCATCGCTGCACTTGCCCATGTACGAGGCGGCGTGCACGACCACGATACGTCCGCCGCACGCGTCCATGACTCTCAACGAGTCCAGGAGCCACTTGTCGCACTTGGCCTGGTTCTCCTCGGTGGAATTAAAATTGATATAATAGGGGGCGTGGGCGCTCAGGGAGACATTGAGTTCCCTGGCCCGCCGACCCATCTCCTGGGCCCTCTCGATGGAGAGGTTCACGCTCCGCCCGAACTGGACCTCCAGGGCGTTGAGCCCCAGGGCCTGGACCTTCTCCACCGCCTGGACCGCCCCCTTGCTCCCCGGCGGGTATCCGGCCGGGCCGACGAACAACATGCCCCGCTCATCGGCCTGCCACCCTAATAACATTGTCCCGTTGGCCCTGGCGGTAAGCATATTTATTGCCGTTGAAGGCCTTTTAGTCATGGAGAGCATGAGGACCGAGGCCGTGGAACTGAGGAAGCCGACGGAGACGAACATCATCGTCGGCCAGTCCCATTTCATCAAGACCGCTGAGGACATCTACGAGGCGCTGGTCAACGCCGCCCCGGGGATCAAGTTCGGGATCGCCTTCTGCGAGGCTTCGGGGGACCGCCTCATCCGGGTCGAAGGAAATGACGAGGCGCTCCGTTCCGCAGCGATCGATAATGCCGAGCGCATCGCCGCCGGGCATACCTTCGTCGTCGTGCTCGCCAACGCCTACCCTATCAACGTGCTGAGGAGCATCAAGGACGTGCCGGAGGTCTGCGGTATCTTCTGCGCCACGGCCAACGAGGCCGAGGTGCTGGTGGCCGAGACCGAAAAAGGGCGGGGCATCATCGGGGTCGTGGACGGCCAGACGCCAGTGGGAGTGGAGACTGATGAGGACGTCACAAAAAGGAGAGAGCTCCTTCGGCGCATCGGATACAAGCGCTGATGTGGAGAGCCTGGACCTGTACGAGGTCTCTGCTAAGTACTATGATATCTGGAATGAGGACTTCCAGGATGATGTCCAGTTCTACCTCAAGCTCGCCGAGCGGACCGGGGGGCCGGTCCTGGAGTGCATGAGCGGGACCGGGAGGGTGCTAATACCCTTTGCCAGGGCGGGCCTCGACATCACCGGGGTGGACCGTAGCCCGGCCATGCTGGATGTGTGCGCCACTAAGTTGTCGTTCGAGAAATCGGAGGTGCAGCAGCGGGTGGATATGCTCCAGGGAGATGTTCGGGACGTCAAATTGGACCGCATGTTCAAGATGGCCTTCATGCCCGTCAATTCGTTCCTGCATCTACTGGAGCAACGGGACCAGGAGGCCGCGCTGCGGAACATCCATGCGCACCTCGAGGAGGGCGGTCTGTTCTCCTTCGTGGTCTTCTCGCCCCGCCTCAACCGGCCCGAGCAGTTGCTGCGCCACCGGGGCACCAAGATCACCCGCCAGGGAGAGATCATCTCGTGGTTCGAATCCCAGACCTTCGACCAGGCGAACCAACGCACCACGGTGACCTACTTCTACGATATATCCCGGCAGGACAAGCCGGTCCGGCGGGTCACCTCGGTGTTCACCCTCCGGTACCTGTTCCACCGGGAGGCGCAGGAACTGCTTGAAAGGACCGGTTTCGATGTCCTCGAGGTATACGGGGATTACAACGGCGGCCCCTTCAAGGCCACCAGCGAGCTGATGCTGTTCGTGGCCAGGAAGAAATGATCCGGGTCCCCCTGCTCGATCTGGGCCATACCTTGGACAGCGGGCAGGTGTTCCGTTGGACCAGGGACGGAGAGTGGTGGACCGGGGTCGTCGGCGCCCGATCGCTCCGGCTTCGCCAGGACCCCGACGGCCTGGCGGTGGAGGGCGATGCCGATGAGGCCTTCCTCCGCTCCTATCTGCGGCTGGACGACGATCTGGAAGACATCTACCGTGATATCTCCAGGGACGATTGCATCGCCGGCATCATCGACCGCTTCCGCGGCATGCGGCTGATCCGCCAGGACCCCTGGGAGTGCTCGGCATCCTATCTCCTGGCCTCCTATTCCAACGTCCCCCGCATCAAGAAGATGATCGAGAACCTGTGCCGGACCTACGGGCGGAGGTTGCCGGACGGGCGGTACGCGTTCCCCTCCCCCGATGAGATCGCCGAGGGCTACGGGGACATCGCCAGCTGCCGCCTGGGCTATCGGGCGGAATGGATCAGGGGCTATGCCCGCTCGGTGATGGACGGGTCGTTCGACCTGCAGAAGCTCCAGAGCCTCCAGTATCCCGAGGCGGTCCGGTACCTGAAGACGGTCAAGGGGATCGGAGACAAGGTCGCCGACTGCATCGCCCTGTTCTCCCTGGACCATCTGGAAGCCTGCCCGGTGGACGTGCGCATCGCCCGGGCGATGAAGGAGATCTACGGCGTATCGGGGAGTTACAAGCGGGTGAGCGAGCATGCCCGCCAGCACTTCGGCCGGTTCGCCGGCTATGCACAGGAATACCTGTACATCGCCGAGGACCGGGAGAAGAAAAGAGAGCTGGCCGCTATTGGATCGTGCCGATCGGGCCTTCCGGGCAAACGCAGGCCGGGGCCCTGACCCCCGTGTGGATCTCGTAGACCTTCACCAACATGCCGCTGCGCTTGACCATCTCGCAGACCCGGCAGGTCTCGGTGACGATGTCCGAACCGTCGACGATGCGCTGAGCGGCCCGGTGCACCTCGGCCCTGAACTCCTCGTACTTGCCGCTGTTCTCCAGTTCCTTGTTCGTCCCCCTCTTGGACTTGAGGTACTGGGAGATGGCCGCATCGGTGACCCCGAATCGCCTGGCCACTTCGGCCTGGGTCAACTTATGCTTCTCCACCAGCTCCCTGGCCAACTCCCGTCTTATCGAAGGGAGGACATACCACACGATGAGCTCGCAGGGGATTTTCATAATGTTAAGGAGAATGGCTTAACGATATTTAATGTTAACAGCCCTTTAGTTTTCCTCTACGAAGCGGTCTGGGTCGGCTGAACCAGTTATGCTCGGATATCGATATGGGGCCTTGAGCATGGTCTGCCCGAGAGGTCCGGCGAAGAAAAAAGGAAGCCCGCCCCATGCCAGGGAGCGGGCCGGTCGACCTAGACCTCTCCGGGGTGGGTCTTCTCGTAGAACGCCTGGACCTCCCAGTCCGGAATGGCGTTGGGGTCCTCGGCCACCCGGATGGTGAGCCCGTTGTCCTTGAGATAACGGGTCAGCACCGCCCGGGCCTCCTTCTCCCCCTTGAAATCCTGCAGGACGATGTCAGAGGCTTTGACCCTTCCCCGGAACGAGCCGATCATGCGGGGCCCGTCCATTATCATGGAGAAGTAGCTACCTCCCAGGTTCTGCCGGATCCACTCCGCCAGGTAGGTGTGGAGATTGTCCTCGGGACCCAGGACGAACTGTTCCGTGGTCCTGACCTTGCCGACCTGCTTGAGGTCCTCTTTGAGCATCCAATGGACGCTCTCGTCCCCGTCCACGAGGAACCCCTTGACCAGGAACCCTTCCTTCTCCAGATCGGCCAGTATGCCCCGCAGCTCCTTCATCGGCAGTTCGTACCGGGTATAGCGGGACAGGTTCTCCGCGCTGAAGACGCCGAAGTTGCGGAAGCAGTGGCGGATGATCTCCCGTCGCGCCTCCAGGACCGTGAGGTCGATGGGGGGGACGATACGCACCCGCTTGTTCTGGTCCTGGTAGATCAGGGTACCGTTGCTCAGCTCCTTGATCGCATCATAGGTGGCCCGGTGGCCGAGGACCGAACGATCGAAGAGCTGGGCGCGGGACATGGGCTTGCCGTCCTGGACCACCTGAAGGAGCATCTTCATCTCCTCGGTGACCCGCCGGTCCTTGGCCCGGCGGACCAGCGAGGCGTGCTCCAGACTGCAGTAGGTGACATAGTCCGGTATGGCCTGGACCTTGATCAAGAAGCCCATCTCGTACATCTTCTTGAGCAGGATGCGGTTGCGGCAGCGGAGGGCCACCGCGGCGTCCGACCTCAGCCCCCCAGTGGTCTTGATGGCCTCGACCACATTGGTGTACCGGCGGCGGGGCTCGATGCGCTGCTTCCACAGGACATAGGAGAGCACCTCCTCCCACGGATGATGGTCCTGGACCATCTTGCCCTTGACGAACATGTCGCCGATGCGGGAGTAACCATGCTCCTCGAGCACGGCCTTCGTTTCCGGCAGGACCTGCTCCGGCGATTTGCCCAGCACCTCGCGGATGCGGACGATGTCATAGCCCATCATGCCGTAGAAGGACATGAAATGGTCCAGCGCCTTCAGGGCGTCGGGCAGCAGGGCGGGGTCCTCCAGGTCCAGCTCCCGGACCTCGATGCATCCGCTCATGTTCCACTTCTCCGCTGCGCCCACCAGGCGGCCGTTGGATACGATGGGGAAGATCCACCGATCGCCGTACTTGGAGGCTATGGCCGCCCACAGGGCCTGCACGTTCGGATCGTAGAGCGAGACGATCCTCATGGCCTGCTCGTTGCGGGGGACGTCCTTCAGCCCGGGAAGCTCGTCGCGGAAGAGGTACATCTCCTGCCTCGACTCCCCCACGGTGATCGTTTCGACGTCCAGCTCGTTGAGGATGGCCCCGACCTCGGCGATCGGGAACTGGGTGGCGGTGGTGATGGCGTAGATGGGCACCGGGCCGTAGGCCCGGAGGAACCGCTCCACGATCATCTTGTACGGATCTCCGTCGTAGTCGGGCGCATCATAGGCGAGATAGACGTTCTCCGACGACCACTCCTCCCGCTCCTCGTACCGCCGGACGATGAACATGTTACGGTCCAGGCGGTCCACGCTCTCCTTGACCTCTTCCTTGGTCAGTTCCAGCACCGACAGTAGCTGGCGGAGGGACATGCCCTCATCGCTATATCGGATGAGGTCCAGCACCCTTAGGTCGAGGGGCTTGAGGGCCGGGTTGCGGTAGGCCGCTACGTACGCCGGGGCATCGATGTCCCGCACGTACTTCACCCTTCCCCGGAGGAACCGACCCAGGAGGAGCTTGCCGGAGCGGCGCAGTTCCTCCCAGTCCTTCAATTGGAAGCCGTTCACGCGATGGAAGGCGTCGAGGGGCATGCCGATGTCCCCGAAGTTGTCGAACAGCTCGTCTATGGAGCCGAACGACCGGTCCTGCTTGGAGCGGCGGTACGCCTCCACCGTGCTGTGATCATAGGCGTTCAGATTGTTGGTCTTGAGCCGGAGGTAATCACGGCGGAGCATGTACTGCTCATGTTCCGAGATCAGGTAGCGGCCCTTGGACACCAGGCCCTCCTGGGTCAGGTCGTCGAGGGTACGGCGGACCTCCTGGTCGTCCAGTCCGAAGGTGAAGGCGATCTCCTCCGCGGTGGCCGGGGCGAAACATTCCAGATGGCGGACCAGGATCTCGTCCAGGGCGTCCTGACGCGGCCTGCTCTCCACCTCCCGGCGCTGGTACTGCCACTTGCCGCCGCTATAGGCCACCCGTCCGACCGAACCGCCGGCCTCCATCCTTCGAAGGGTCTGGTGGACCTTGTCGCTGGGCACGTCCAGCCTCGCGGCCAGCTCCTGGGGGGTGCGCGGCTCGGCCAGCTCGGCCAGGGCCCGCTCCTCCAGCGCACCCTTGGGGCGGTCCTTGGACAGCACCGCCAGATAGATCGGCAGGTCCTCGGTCGGCACGAAGTAGGCATCATCGATGTAGACCGACGATATCGCCCCTTCCTGGAGCAGCTCGGCGGACCAGGTGTCGACCGACTCCCGCCCGGCCACGGTGTAGGGGTAGACGTTGCGCCCCTTCTCCTTGAGCACCCGGATCGGCCCGGCCCGGCGGACCAGGCCCAGCAGGTCGTCCTTGGTGGCCACGAAACCGAGGCGCTGCCGGAAGTATGGTAGCACCTTGTCCTCGGTGAACTCGAAATCGGATATCTCCGAGCCCATGACCTTGGAGAGCACCCGGCGGTGCAGCTCCCGGAGCAGGGCGCCGCGGTCCTCCATCAGCACCATGTCCGATATGCCGGCCAGGATGGCGTTGTGGGCGAAGGGCGAGGGGGCCGAGGAATATTCAAGGGCCTTGACCTTGACCTCACCGCTCTCGATCGTGCTGAGGACGCCCTTGGCGTTCTTGATGTCCATGACGTCCTCCATGATCTCCCGGTAGGTCTCGTCGATCACCGGGACGCCTTCCATGTTGCTCAGGGCCTCCAGCAGATACTGGGAGCGGACCTGCTGCCGACCTACGGACACCTCCCGACCCTTGTAGTTACGCAGGATCATGAAGCTGCGGGCGGCATTGTGCCGGAACCGCTGCTTGAACAGCTCGGAGTCCTTGACCGCCCTCGACAGGATGCCCTCGAGCAGGGCCGATGACAGCAGCCGCTCGATGCCCGCGATCTCGATGCGCTTGGGCGAGGAGACCATGAAGGTGTCGTCGGTGATGGAGACCGAGACGTTGCTGCCCAGCTGCTGGGTGAGCACGAAGGCGTAGGCGCGGGAGAGGGCATCGTTGACCCTCCGCCCGAAGGGGAAGTGGAAGATGAGGTTGTAGTTCCCGGTCATGTCGATGTAGCCCTCGATGGCCAGCTCCTTGTCGTGGGGAACGAAGCCGCAGGCGGCCATCTGCTCCCGGAAGTACGACAGGATGGACTGGGCCGAGCCCAGATCGATGCCGAACGCGCAGAGCCATTTCAGGACCTCGTCGTCCTCCTGCTCCAGGCGCTCCATCAGCTCCCGCCGGAAGACCGCGATGTTCATCGACAGGTCGAACGACCGGGGCAGCATCTCGCCGCTCCAGGACGGCACGGTGGGCTTTCGGCCGGCCGCCTCCTTGACGAAGACCTTCATGCCCTTGGTCCTCACGTACTCGTACGACTTGCCGCCCAGAACGAACACGTCCCGGGCCGCCAGCCGCTCGACGAACTTCTCCGACAGGTCGCCGATCAGGCCGCCCTTGTCGGTGAACACTTTATAGTGAGCTTCCTCGGGGATGGTGCCCAGGTTGAGGAAGTAGATCATCCTCGAGCCGGCCCTCTTGCCGAAGCGGGCCTCGGCCTCGTCGTACCACAGCTTGGGATACACCCCCTCGAAGGCATCCTTGCTCCCGAGATAGCGCAGCACTTCCATGAACGATTTCTCCGGGAGGTTACGGTAACAGTAGGAGCGGCGGACCACCTCGAGCGCGTCCTTGACGTCCCAGCGCTGCTCCAGGGACATGCCCACCAGGCTCTGGGAGAGCACGTCCAGGCAGTTCTCGGAGATGGATACGCGGTCGATGTGCTTGCGGTGGGCGGAACGGCACAGCACGGCGCACTCCACCAGGTCATCCTTCTCGAACACCAGCATCCGGCCCTTCGAGGTCAGCCCGTGGCCGTGGCCGCTGCGACCGATGCGCTGCAGGCCCTTGGCCACCGACTTGGGGGAACCGATTTGCACGACCAGGTCGACCGACCCGATGTCGATCCCCAGCTCCAGGGAGGTGGAGGAGACCACGCACTTCAGCAGGCCTTTCTTCAAGCGCTCCTCGACGTCCAGACGGGTCTCCTTGGCCAGGGAGCCGTGGTGGGCCTCGATGCCCTCCAACCCGCGTTCCTTCAGTTTGAACACCACATGCTCGGTGCCCGAACGGGTGTTGGTGAAGACGATGGTGGTCCGATGTTCCTTGACCATATCATAGAGCTGGTCGTACATCTTGGTGTTGACGATCTCGTACGGTAGCGAGGTCATGTCGTCGGTCGGGCACTCCACCCGGACGTCGAGGTCCCGCTGCCGCATGATCTCCACGAGGTTCACGTCCCTCGGCTTGCCGTCCTGGAATCCCACCAGGTATTGCGCCACTTCCTCGATGGGAGCGAGCGTGGCCGAGAGACCGACCCGCACGAACGGCCGGACGCACAGCTGTTGGAGCCTCTCCAAGGTGAGCGAGAGGAACACCCCGCGCTTGGAATCGCATACCTCGTGGATCTCGTCCAGTACGACGTACTCGACCTGGGCCAGCCGCTCCCGGAACTTCGGCGCGGCCAGCACTAGGGCGAGCGTTTCCGGCGTGGTGATGAGGATATGGGGGGGCTTCCTCAGCATCTTCTGCCGGTCGGCCTGGGACGTGTCCCCCGTGCGCACACCGACGCGGATCTGGGGAAACTCCACGCCCTCCTTCTCGGCGACCTCCCGCATCTCCCGGAGGGGCTCCTCCAGATTGCGATTGATGTCGTTGGCCAGGGCCTTGAGGGGAGAGATGTAGATGGCGTAGACGCGGTCCTCCAGCTTGCCGTCCTTCGAGTACTTGAACAGCTCGTTGATGATCGATGTGAAAGCGGTCAGGGTCTTGCCCGAGCCGGTGGGCGAGGAGACAAGGACGTTCTGCCGGTTATGAATTAAGGGAATGGCGTAGGACTGAGGTTCGGTGAAATCCTTGAACTTGCCGTTGAACCACTTGGCGATGAGAGGGTCCAGCAGGGATATCACCTCGTCCTTTTTGTATCTCTTGGATACCTTATGCATTAGTGAAGCTCCTTTGGAATCACGCTCGATTCCCCGTACTCATATTATAGCCTTTCGATAAGTGGCCCGAATGGCCCGGGCCCGAGGGAACGATTCGGGGGCGGGCGATCGCTCCTGGCTACGGATGATGGGATGTTCGTAAGGATTGAAAATCGGTTCGAACGCGCGAGCACGTACGCCGCGTGCCCGAACGATGCCGGGGAGGCTCGTAACCCCGCCCCGAGGAGATGCTAAAGCTGGGCGCTCATCCCCGGGCCCACAGTGCTCCCCTCGGCCCGCTCGAGCGGCGGCATCATCGTGCCTGGCACCTCTGGCGGCAAACGTGCGATTTCGACCAGCGGTCAAAAACAGTTTTATCTCAGGAGGGCGTTGGGCTTCCATCATGAAATTTCCAGCTCTCCTCATCGCCCTCCTGGTCCTGGGCCTGGTGGCCGCGTCCGGCGTGGTAGCGGGAGCGGGGCCGGTGGTCCTCAGCGGCCACGTGCAGCACCCCAATGGGCTGCCGTTCGAGGGGGCCACGATCACCATTCACAATGTAGACAGTAATGTCACTCTTCCTCCCATTATTACCGATTCGAACGGGGACTATGCCTCGGAGACACTGGCCGCTGGCAACTACACGGTCACCGCGACCTACCCCCTGTACAAAGCTAACGTGACCTATGCGGGCCTGTCGTCCTCGGCCAGCGCCGTGGATTTCACCCTCTACGAGGTGGGCACCGTTACCGGCCAGGTCACCGATGGGAACGGCACTCTTTCGGACGTGAAGATCACCCTGATCAACGGCACCACCAAATTCACCACCCTGAGCACCTCCAAATTGGGGCGTTTCGCCATGGAGAACGTTACGGCGGGCACCTACGTCGCCTATGCCGTGAAGGACGGGTACGATGTGGTCAGCGGCATCTTTCCTAAATCGGTAGTGGTTTCCAAAGGGAGCACAGTGGACCTGATCTTCAACCTGACCGAACTGGCCAACCAGCCAGGCCAGCTTGGCGGGAAGGTCACCTACGATGGCGAACCGCTCTCCGGGGTTAAGGTCGTCCTCGCCCCCGCCGAGGGCACCGACATCACGACCACCACCGACGCCCAGGGCAGTTATGTTTTCAAGGGCGTGACCGCCGGCCAGTACGAGGTGCTCTTTTCCAAGAGCGGCTACGTCGGCTCCTCGCAGAAGGTGGTCCTGGAACCGCTGAAGGAGAAGAACCTCGACGTGAGCCTGAAGAAGGACAGCCTTCCGGGGAACAGCGGCTTCCTCATGGACTACGACCTCTCCCACTCCCTGATGATCGTGGCATTGGGCCTGGCGCTCTTCACCACCCTCGCCGCCATGTTCATCCGCTATCGAGCCGGCAACAAGCCGGAGATCCTGGAGAACGAGGACGAATCAGACTGATCATTCCTGGACCGTTCGCTTGATCTCGGCCAGGGCGCTCTCCGCCTGGCGGTCCACCGCCTCGTACATCGAGTTCCCGTGGGCGTCCATGGCCACGACCATGGGTCCCAGGTCGTGGGCCTCCACCACCCACAGCGCTTCGGGCATGCCCAGGTCCAACCATTCGACCTTCTTGACCGCCCTGATGCCCTGGGCGGCCAGCACCGCGGCCCCCCCGGTCATGGCGAGGTATACGCAGCCATGTCTTTTCATCGCTTCCACGGTCGGCCGGGACATGCCGCCCTTGCCGATGATGGCCCGGACGCCGAAGGCCTCGATGAACGCCGGTTCCGTCGAGTTCATGCGCGCCGAGGTGGTGGGCCCGGCGGCGATGATGTCCCATCTTTCCCCGTGCCTCTGGGCGATGGGGCCGCAGTGGAAGAGCACGCCGTCCCGAAGATCGACCGGGAGCGGCTCTCCCTGCTCATGCATCTCCAGCGCCCGGAGGTGCACCTCGTCCCGGCCGATGAACACCGTGCCCGATACCCGGACCTCCTGCCCCAGGCGGAGGGAGCGGACCACGGCCTCGGACAACGGGGCCTGGAGGATCATGTCCTCATCTCCACTCGACCGTCGAGGTACACCCGGGCGGTCGCCCTCCGCGCCGCCCAGCATTGCAGGTTCACCGCCACCGGCAGACTGGCGGTGTGGCAGAAGGCGGTGGATATCCGCACCCCGAGCACGGTGGTCCTGCCGCCCAACCCCATCGGCCCGACCCCGCTCTGGTTCAGCGCCGCGTGCAGCTGGTCCTCCAGGGCCTGCAACGGAGCGTCCTCGTTGGGCACGTCCAGCGGTCTCAGGAGCGACCGCTTGGCCAGCTCGCAGGCCAGGTCGGCGGTCCCGCCGATCCCCACCCCCACGATGGTGGGAGGGCAGGGTCGTCCTCCCGCCCGGACCACGGTGTCCAGGACGAACGACCGGATGCCGTTAAGGCCCTGGGACGGGGTGAGCATCGCCAGCGCGGACAGGTTCTCCGACCCGGCCCCCTTGGCCATGACGGTTATCTCGGTGAACTCGTCGTCGGCAGGTCGGAAGATGATGTGCGGCAGACCCTCGCCCAGATTATTGCCCGGGTTGTGGCGGGTCAGGGGGTGCACGGCGTTGGGTCGGAGCGGGATCTCCTCGGTGGCGCGAGCGACGCCCCTGCGGATGCCTTCCTCCAGACCTTTGATCATCTGGCCGGTGACGAAGAACACCGGGACCCCGGTGTCCTGGCACATGGGCACCCCCAGCCGACCGGCCTCGCCGATGTTCGCCAGGATGGTCCGGAGCTGGGTCCGGGCGGTGGGGGAGGTCTCCTCGCCTTCCGCCTTTCGCAGGGCGTCCTCCACGTCCCGAGGCAGATGAACGACCGCTTCACGCAGCAGGCGCACCACGGTCTGCTCGATGACGTCCTCCGGGTCCATTATCCAGGGAATCGACACCCGGCATATAACAATTGTACTAGTGGGCCAACCCCGCTCGGACCTGACTCAAGTGGGCCCGGCACTGCAAACAGTTATATCTGCCCGCCAATAATTCCCGCCCAATCCAAGAAGGGACATGAATGGTAGAACCGATCGTCATTCAGAACCTGACCAAGGAATTCGGGACCTTCAAGGCCGTGGACAATCTCGACCTGGTCGTACCCCGCAAGACCTTCATGGGCTTCCTGGGCCCCAACGGGGCCGGGAAGACCACCACCATAAAGATCCTCACGAACATGCTCACCGCCAGCAGCGGCTCGGCCCATCTTAACGGCGTGGACGTCACCCAGCACCCCAAAGAGGCGCTGGCCGATGTCGGCGCGGTGGTGGAGACCCCGGAGTTCTATCCGTACCTCACCCCCGTTGAGACCCTGGCCTATATGGGCGAGCTGAGGGGCATGAGCAAGGCGGACATCGCCGCCCGGACCAAGGAGGTCCTGGAAACGGTCAAGATGACCGAATGGGCGGACAAGCGCATCGGCAAGTTCTCCAAGGGCATGAAGCAGAGGGTCGCCATCGCCCAGGCCATCCTGCACGAGCCCTCGGTGATCATCCTGGACGAACCGACCTCCGGCCTGGACCCCAGGGGCATGTTCGAGGTGCGGGAGATCCTCAACGAGCTGAAGAAGGCCGACTACACCGTGTTCATGTCCTCCCACCTCTTGAACGAGGTCCAGGAGGTCTGCACCGATGTCGCCCTCATCAACCGGGGGCAGTTGCTGAAGAAGGGGTCGGTCAACGACCTCGTCAACTCATCGGTCAGCAAGCGGTTGGAAGTGCGCACCCTCCAGCCGATCAACGGCGAGCTGCTCAACAAGGTGTCCCGGCTCGAGGGCATCGGCGAGCTGCGGGCCGCCGGGGAGAACCAGTTCTTGCTATCGCTCAGCGGCAACGACGAGGCCCAGGCCCGTTTGCTGACCGACCTGCAGTCCCTCGGACTGAAGGTGGTATCGTTCAAGGAATCGGGCGTGGCCCTGGAATCCCTGTACATGTCCCTGATCAAGGAGTCGAGGTGATCAAGATGTCCGAAACTATGGTCAATGCAGATCCAAGGAAGAAGGCGGCCCTTCCCTCGGACATGGAACAGGTCAAGGTGGTCGCCAAGTACGACATTCTGAAGTACCTGCGGAGCCGCCGGCTGCTGGGCATCCTGGTGATCGAGGTCCTGGTGCTCCTGCTGATCACCGCGTTGCTCGCCACCAGTAATCGAACCCACACCGCCGATGAGGTGGTTGGGCAGTACACCACCTTCGTCAGCATCCTGATCGTCCTGGGCGCCACGCTGTTCGGCGGGGACGCCATCGTCTCGGAGTTCCAGGGCCGCACCGGCTATCTGCTGTTCCCCAACCCGGTCAAGAAGGTCAGCATATTGGCGGGCAAGTTCCTCTCCTCGTTGGCGGCCATGGGCCTGATGCTCATCATCTATTACGCAGTGGCCATCATCGCGGGCCAGGACATCGGCCACGGGCTGTCCACGGCGGCCTTCGCATCCCTGGGGCTGGCCATTCCTTACGGCATAGCCGCGTTCGCGGTCGCCCACCCCATCCGCCCGGTCATGAAAGGGTCGACGGGCGCGCTGATCCTCACCTTCGCGATGTTCCTCTTCGTGTTCAACATCGTGACCTCTCTGATCGGCGCCCTGGGAGGGGTCAAGCCCTGGTTCATGATCGACTTCGCGGGTTCGACGCTCAGCTACATCACCTCGAACCCGTACCCAGTGGACAACGTCCAGACCATCGACATCGGCGGGGGGCAGACCTTCACCTCGTACATGTTCTACCCCGATGTCGGCGTCTCCATCGCGGTCATGGTCGCCTACACCGTGGTGGCGCTGCTCCTGGCCTACGTGTTCTTCAAGCGCCGCGAGATGTCCGCATAAACCCCTTCCCTCCTTTTCTTTTAGAAAAAATTCAATAGGCATGGCCTCAAAGCACTGATGGATGGAGAGCGAGAAAGGCGGCCCGCCCATCGTGATCCGGGGCCTGACCAAGGAGTTCGGGGACTTCAAGGCGGTGGACTCCCTGAGCCTCACCGTGGAGAGGAACACCTTCCTCGGTTTCCTGGGCCCCAACGGCGCGGGGAAGACCACCGCCATCAAGATCCTCACCAATCTGTTGAAATCGA
>CAYZEV010000051.1:0-17745 GCA_964477865.1 uncultured Methanomassiliicoccaceae archaeon
CACCCTTCATGTCCAGGTAGAGGATCAACCCCTCTCCCTCGATGAAGTCGAAGCGGAAGTGGGCGTTGTTGCACAACCGCTTCTGACCCCGCGGGCCGTTGAGGTACGAGCGGGAAACCGAGGCCAGAACGCCTTCGATAAGACGGTCACGGATCTTGGTCATCTTGGCCACGCTGTCGTCCATCTCCATAGTGCCCACTTCGATCGCCTTTCCCAGCCCCACGATGCCGGGGATGTTCTCGGTCGAGGAGCGGATGCCGCGCTCGTGGCCGCCGCCATAGACGATGGGACGGATCTTCACAGCCTTCCGGATGTACATCGCCCCCACGCCCTTGGGTCCATGGAACTTGTGCGCCGAGAGCGACAGGAGATCGATCTTCAGCTTCTCCACGTCGATGGGGATCTTGGTGAGGGCCTGCACCGCATCGGTATGGAAGAGCGCCCCGCCATCCTTGGCCACCTCGGCCATCTCTTTGATCGGTTGGATCGACCCGATCTCGTTGTTGGCGATCATGATGGAGACGAGGGTGGTCTCCTTGGTCATCGCCTGCTTCAGGTCCTCGATGGAGACCATTCCTTCGGCGTCGACGGGAAGATAGGTCACCTTGAACCCCTGGCCTTCCAGGAACTGGCAGGCATGAATGACCGCATGGTGCTCCACCGCTGAGGTTATGATATGCTTCCCCTTGGCCATGGCCGCGTAGGCCACCCCTTGTATGGCCAGGTTGTCCGACTCGGTGCCGCCGGAGGTGAATATGATGTCCCGGGCCGCCGATCCGATGGCCTTGGCCGTCTGACCCCGGGCCGTCTCCAATGCATTGTAAGCATCCCGTCCGTATTCGTGCAGGGAGGAGGCGTTCCCGTACTTCTCCGTAAAGTACGGCAGCATCGCTTCAACGACCCTGGGGTCCACCATCGTGGTGGCGCTGTTATCGAAATAGGCCTTTACCATCTGCTCACCTGTTAACCCCGATAGCACCTATTCCTAATATAAAGTTAACAATAGTTACAACGCCTCTAGGTGCCATCATACCGAATAAAACACGGTAGCAATAGATAATAAAATACCCTCAAGGCCGCTCCATAGCCTGAAATAGCAGAAATCCGAATCGAGGATGTTCCCATGGACGTCGAGCGCCTGCGCCTGGACTTTCCCTTGTATCGTTCGGAGGATAAGGGCCTCATCTATCTGGACAGCGCATGCCAGTCACTACGGCCTACCCAGGTGATCGAGGCCATGAACGAATATTATCTGGA
The DNA here is from genome assembly GCA_964477865.1 of uncultured Methanomassiliicoccaceae archaeon. Lineage (GTDB taxonomy): Archaea > Thermoplasmatota > Thermoplasmata > Methanomassiliicoccales > Methanomassiliicoccaceae > UBA6. Next base: position 1,258 of record CAYZEV010000051.1, read on the forward strand.
GTACCCGGCCTGCGGCGGCCGGTCCGTCCACCGCCTTGCCACCAAGGTCTCCATTAAGATCGAGGAGGCCCGGGAAAAGGTCGCGGCGTTCATCGGCTGCTCCGATCCGTCCTGCATCATATTCACCAAGAACTGCACCGAAGCGCTGAACCTGGTGGCCAAGGGCTTCCCGTTCCAGAGGGGCGACGCGGTGCTCACCACGGACATGGAGCATAACAGCAATCATGTCCCCTGGCTCCAGCTGGTCGCCGGCATCGGCATCAGGCACCGCCTCGTGAGAACGCCTCCTTCCGGCTTGTTCGACCTGGATACATTTATGAACGGCCTAACGCCGGACGTCCGGATGGTCTCCATGGTGCACACCAATAATGTCACCGGCACGACCATCCCGGCGCGGGAGGTGGTCAAGGCGGCCCACGACAACAATGCGTTGGTCATGCTCGATGGGGCGCAGTCGGCCCCCCACCGGCCCATCGACGTGGAGCGGCTGGACGTGGACGCGTTCGCGTTCTCGGCCCATAAGATGCTGGGGCCGTCCGGCGTCGGGGTCCTCTACGCGAAGAAGGAGATGCTCGAGCAGCTGCAACCCCTCATCAGCGGGGGCGGGAGCGTGGGCGTGACCGACTATGAGCACGTGCAGTTCCTTCCGCCGCCCGAGAGGTTCGAAGGCGGTCTGCTGAACTACTCCGGCGTCATCGGGACCGGCGCGGCGGTCGACTACCTCAAGAACGTCGGTATGGAGGAGATCTCCGCGCACGAATCTCGCCTCAACCGCATCGCCACCGATGGGCTGAAGGACCTGCCCTCGATCACTCTCCTGGAGCCCCTCGATCCCCGGCAGCGGGAAGGTCTCCTGCCGTTCAACATAAAGGGCATGACCTCCCACGACGTGGCGATGATCATCGATGAGATGGCCCAGGTGCAGATCCGGTCGGGCATGCACTGTATGCACCCGTTCTTCCTGTCCCGGAAGATCGATGGCTGCGCTCGGGCCTCGTTCTACCTCTACAATACGGAAGAGGAATGCAGGCTGTTCGTCGACGCCGTCAAGCTGGTGGCGTCCACCTTTTCCAGCTGAACCCCGATCTTGCCGCCGATCATGAACGACCGCAGGACGAGCTGGTCGCCGGGGCGGATCGTGAGCGAATCAACGGCCCTGCCCTCCTCCACCAGGACAAGGTCCCGTGGTCCGGCCACGGCATGTTCCTCCTGCCCACTCTGGACCCAAATGGAGCCGTTGCAGACCCGCAGGGAGTGCCCATCATCGAATATGACGTCCCGCCCATCGACCCGCACCTCCCCGATCTGACCCTTGACCCTCAGGTCCTCGATCAGGTCGGCCAGGGCGTTCGCGCCGTCCATGGCCGCCTTGTCCCGAGTGCCATCGTCCAGTCCGGTGAAAGCGACCAGCACGGCCGCGGCCATGGCCAGCCCGGCGATGACCAACCACACCCGGGACATGACGAACTCGATCATCCCATCACCGTCACGACCACGGCCAGACGCCCCTCGACCAACCGGCACTCGGCCGTCAATCGATGTTCCCCGGCCTCCAGTCGGAGGGTCGAAAAGCTCACCGAGGTCATCCTGGCCGGTGGGTCATCCAGTACCTGGGTCGAGAACACCCTCCCATCGCTCGAGCACCGGATGCTGAGGGAGGAGGCGTTCCTGACCTCTCCTCCGATCTCCATGACCATCGAGAACTTGGACAGGGAGGAAGGTAAAGAGATGGACAATGATCTCCGGTTCCCCTCGCCCGCCGAACGGACCTCCTCGACCAGGTTTCCCAGCCGAAGGGCCTCTGCTGTCAGCTGGGACCGGGCGGTGGAGCGCTCGAAGCTCTCCATGCTTCCCAGGACCGCCGGGACGGTCAGGGAAAGGAGCAGGGACATTATCAGCAGCTTGAGCGGCAGGCCTTCCAGCCCCCGGCGGTCCCAGCCCTTCATCGGCTCACTCCGAGATCACCGGGACGGTCAGGCTGTTGTCCGTTCCCAGGCCGCTCTTGGTCACCGATACCGATACGAAACCCACCGATTTGCCGGTCTGTGAGGCGCTCAATCCGCTGAAGGTGACCTTGCCCATGTCATCGGTGGTGCCATGGACCTGCTTTCCATTGCTGTTCACCAGGTTGCATCCGTCAAGGACGACCGTCGCGCCCTTCACCGCATCGCCGCCCTTGTCCATGACCGAGATGGTGATCGTGATGCCAGAACGGGCATAAACGCCATCATGGTCCTCGTCGCTGAGGACCAGTTCGGTGGGGTTGGAGTATACGGCGTCAATACCATTGGGGGCGCTGAGCCCGCCCATCCATCCCAGTATGATCGCGGTGCCCAGACCGGCCACCACGACCATGATCATCAGCTGCAGCGGCAGCCCCTCAATCCCTGCGTCCTTGTCCTTACGGATGTTCTTTCTGAAATGCTTCATGCTTCTCCCGCCCTTTCACCGACGGGAGGCGTATCTCATGCCCTCGACTACATTCAGTGTACAGAGGGGCTAGGACAGACGGACCTCTTCCAGGGTAGAGTACTCGGGGCCGCAGCGGGTGAGGACGCTCTTCTTGAGGCGGATGGCGTCGATGTGCTGGGCACCCAGATCGGCATCCTTATGGTTCTCGATCAGCTGGCGGACCGCCGGGCTGGAGCCCTCCACCTTGGTCCGGGCCACGGTGAGATGGGGGGCGAAGGGACGTTTTTCCCGTTCGAACCCCAGGGCGCTGATGCTCTCGTCGAGGCGGGTCGCCATGGTCCCCATGGGCAGGGCGTCGTTCATCCCCACCCAGATCACCCGGATGCGGTTCTTCGAGGGGAAAGCGTCCGAGCCCTTGAACCGCACTTCGAACGGGGGGACGCCCTCGGCGGCCTTGACCATGGCCTCGGCGAGGCGGGGGATAAGTGCCTCGTCGGTCTCGCCCAGGAACTTGAGGGTCACGTGGATCTGTCCAGGGTCCACGACCTTTAGGGTGGGATCTGCCTGCTTAAGTTCCGTGATGTAGTCCTCGATCTCCTTCTGCCTTGCAAGATCGACCGATATGAACGCCCTGAAGGACATGTGTATCCCTATTGAATCGGTCTCCAGGGGGCTTGAACCTGTCGGTTCTCCGGATTCCGTGGGCCAAGTTATGTTTATCGATTTCCTTCCTCGCCAAAGTCAAGGGTTCGGGACCAAGTTATTCAAAAAGACTAATTAAATGAGGTTGTATTGCACCCTTGCATGCTCTACGATCTCATCATCATCGGCGCCGGACCGGCAGGTCTAACCGCAGGTGTCTATGCCCGGACCCGGAAGCTCTCCACCCTCATCATCGACGCCACGATAGCTGGCGGTCAATTGGCCAGCCTCTACCCGGAAAAGGGGATAGATAACTACCCCGGGATGATCATGACCGACGCCGGCCAGCTCTCGGCGAACCTGATCAACCACGCCCGTTCCATGGGCTGCGAGGTCCATGAGCATGAGAAGGTGTCCGGTCTTGAGGATAAGGAGGAGCATCTCCTCGTCCTGACCGACCAGGGGGCCTATGAGGCCAAGGCGGTTATCCTCGCCACCGGCATGGGGCTGTTCAAGCCCAAGCGGATCGGAGCGAAGGGCGAGGATAAGTTCGAGGGCAAGGGCGTCTACTACAAGCTTCCGGAAAAGGAGTTCCTGATAGGGAAGGACGTCATCTTCGTAGGGGGCGGCAATTCAGCGTTGGAGATGGCCCTTATCGCCTGCGAGAGGGCCGGCACTTGTGTCATCCATCGCCGTGACACCTTCCGGGCCGACGAGTCCGTGGTGGAACGGGTCCATAACTCCGAGATAGAGACCATCATGAACTCTGAGATCATAGAGATCAAGGGCGGCGACCACGTGGAGAGCGTGGTCATCAAGCAGAACGGCAAGCTGGTGGAACGCGATGCCGATGTGATCGTGGTGAACATCGGCACGTTGAACGAGGCGGAGGACATGAAGAAGTGGGGCCTGGAGCTGGAGGAGGGCCTGATCAAGGTCGACACCGACATGTGCACCTCCCGCCGGGGCGTGTTCGCCTGTGGCGATGCCGTCGCCTACAAGGGCAAATACAAGCAGATCGTGGTGGCGTGCGGTGAGGCCGCCATCGCCTCCAACAGCGCCTACAAGTTCATCAAGGAACCATACTGGGCAAAGTGATCATCAGGCGTGGTATCCGCCGATCCGCCATCGAAGATATAGGACCGCGATAAGGACAAGGATCAACGAGAACACCAGTCCGAAGACGCTGGCGGCCGGCCCGATCCGCGCGGTGAACAGTTCGCCGAAGGAGGCGAAGAGATTGAACGAGGCGTGCATGGCCACGGCCGCCAAAAAGTAGGGCCACCAGTGCTCACCGTAGGATTTTGCCCTGGCCACGCCATAACCGGAGATGGATGTGGCCGACGCGTGCATGAGGGCCGAGGAGAAGCTCCGGACCACCGCCACCGATAGGAAGGCAGCGAAACCTTCCACGAAAAGGGCGGTCCCTTCGTACAGGAAGTTCTCCGTCGCCGCGAACCCCAGACCGACGGCGGCGCCGAAGACCAGACCGTTACGGGGCCTCCAAATATAACGGGAGAAGCGGCGGACCACCATCACGCAGGCGAACTCTTCGATAAGGGGCGCCAGGACTATGATCACCAGGAACGTCACCATGGTGGGGTCGCGGGAGAAGAACTCGTACTCCCTGGCGATGGTGGACACGAGGAACTCGGTGGCGGCGATCTCCAGGACGGTGGCCATGATGACCGCGATGACCGCCCCGCCGAGGTAGGTGAGGATCAGATCCTCCCAACGCTCCTTCCTGCCCCGCTCGCCCGACCTGAGCCATATCAGAGCGACGATCGTCGGGACGTACGCCGCGAAGAGCAGGACGATAACGGCAGCGAGGTCGCCCAGGGTCATCCTGCACTATTTGCATCCCCGGACCTATAAACATCGCTAGAACAGGATGGATAAAATAATGAAATCGTTGGAAGGGTGGAGCGAAGCTCCAGTTGATGCTTGACCGATCTACTCGTCTAGGGTGATGGCGCCGTTGGGGCACTCATCGACGCAGGCGCCGCAGTCTACACAGTCCTTCTCGTTAATGACTGCAACATCGGTGACCTTGATGGCCGACTGAGGGCAAACATCCTCGCAAGCTCCGCATCCAACGCAATCCTCGGCTTTTATCTTGACAACCATTGCTAACACCTCAGATTAATTTGCTTCCACTCAATTGGATGATTCTATAAAAAGGCTTTTACTTTGACCCCCCGGACAGGCTAAAAGAATAGGGAAAGGGGTTTGTGGCGGCGATTCAAGAGAACATATTGAACCGGTACTCGTAGCCGTCCGTCCGCACCAAATTGTTCAGCTCTCCCGCGCCGATCAGGGTGAAGGCATATCGGATGATGGCCTCGTAGAACTCGCAATAGGGGCTCTTTTCCAGTATGGTGCCTTTCTCCGCGTACACCTCTCCTGGGCATGGTGCGCCGCAGATGTTCCGGATGGCGCAGTCCGAGCAGATCGGTATGTTCTCGACCCGGCGGGAGCGGATCAGCTTTAGCTGGGGCGATTGGACCGCCTTTTCCACTCCACCCTTCTCGAACACGCTCGCGGTGCTGAAGTCACTAAGTCCCAGGAACTCCGAGCAGGGATAGATCGAGCCATCGGAGGCGACCGAGACGAAACAACGGGCTCCGCCGCAGGGGGTGATGTCGCACATGAGGCGACGGCCCTGGGGCGCCACGATCCCGAGGATGAGGTTGGAGAAGTCCCCAATGGTGATCCTATCGCCGGCCTTGGTCCGGGCCACCGCCCGGTCGATGGCCTGGGTGAACTTGGGGATCAGCACATCATTTGGCGGCCGCAGGGCCCGGGCGATCTCCTGGGTGCCCCGGACCGGGTTCATCAGAATAGAGGGCACCTTCCGGTCGGCCAGGAAATCGATCATTTCCGGCAGGGTCGTGACGTTCATGGAGCTGATGGTGCAGATGACGCTCATGTTGCGATAGCCGTCCAGATGTTCGATGGCATGGACCGCCCGATCGTAGGTCCCCCCGCCCCCGCGAAGAGGGCGGATGCGGTCGTGAACCTCCTTGACCGGCGAATCCAGCGAGACCCCCACCGACACCCGATGGTCCATGAAGAAGTCCGAGGTGTCATCGTCGAGATGATACCCATTGGTCTGTACCCCGAAGATGAACCGGTCGGAATAGTTGAGCACCGCCTCCTTGAGGACGTCCTTGACCAGGAGGGGTTCGCTGCCGTGGAACACCACCACCGGGCGCTTCTTACCCTTGGCCACCGATCCCGGGTAGTTCTGGAAGAACTCGTGCAGATTGTCGAGGGCGGTAGAGACCTCCTTGTAGGTCATGTGGTGCCCCTGCTCCCGGAGATCGTCGGGGAGATAACAGTACTTGCAGCTGGCGTTGCACCGGCCGGTGGGATTGAAGTACACGGCGCTGAACCTTTCCTCCGAACGGAACTGTTCAAGCTCGCCCTTCATGTTCGCGGCATGTTGCCGCCACATCGGGAGCACCTCTTCCTGCAGTGCCGTGCTCATGTCCTTGTCCTTGGCCACCAGGGCCCAGAACATGCTGTCCGGTTCGATCAAAGCATACCAGTCCCCCACATCAAGGAGCTGTAGTCGAGGTCCGGCCCCAGTGTTGAGACCCAGGATCTTGTTAGCTTGCGCTGGAACTTCTTCGGAAACCATATTTCACACCTCAAAGAAAAAGATTGGAATGGGTTTTTTCCTTAGAAGGGCAATTCGCCCTGCTCGTCGTAGATAATGTAGTGCGAAAGACCATTCCCATCGACCTTGCACTCCATTCTACACATTACGACAGACATTTTCTTTACCTCCTTTTAGTTGGATGTATCATCCAACTGTAAGGGACAAGGAAAAATTATAGTATTTAATGGTTACATATGCCCAGTTAGAGTTGGATGTATACACCAACTCATTTTCCAGATTGGATATAGTTCCTACCTGGACGTTCCTTTCGCCCCACAAAATAATAGAAATAGCCCTGTTCTGTATTCAGGGCCCATGCAGTACGTCTCCGGGCAGGTCCTCACCGCAGAGGGCTTCCGGAATGGCCATGTCGGCTTCGAGGACGGGATCGTAAGAGAGGTCGGTAGAGGAAAGGCGCACGAGAGCGTCGCCGAGGGCATCATACTGCCCACCTTCGTCAACGCCCACACCCACATCGCCGACTTCGTGGTCCCCATCGACCTCTCCTTGACGCTGGCCGAGGTGGTGGCGCCACCCAACGGTCTGAAGTATCGCGTGCTCTCGCGGACGCCGGAGGGGAAGCAGAGGGAGGCCATCGCCCGACTCTCCGAGACGATGTTCCGCAAGGGCATCTCCGCGTTCTCCGATTTTCGAGAGGGAGGGGTGGAAGGCGCCAAGCTCATGACCTCCGCCCAGTGGGCCCGGCCCTACGTCCTGGGCAAACCGCGGATGCCCCGCTTCGACCGGGAGGAGATCGATGCTCTGCTGGACCTGACCGAGGGGATCGGACCATCGGCCATCGCGGACTGGGACTATGAGGAGCTGCGGGAGCTATCGGAGCACGTCCGGTCCAGGGGAAAGGTGTTCGCCCTTCACTGCTCGGAGCGGGTGAGGGAGGACCTGGACAAGGTGTTGGACCTGGGACCATCGTACCTGATCCATATGACCCAGGCCACCGACGCGGACCTGGAGGTGTGCGCTCAGCAGGACGTCCCGGTAGTGGTGTGCGCCCGGTCCAACCTATTCTTCGGCATGACCCCTCCCCTGGCCCAGATGGTCAAGCACGGCGTCACCCTGGCCCTGGGCACCGACAATGCGATGATATCCATGCCCGACCTGTTCGTGGAGATGGAATTCGTAGGAAGGCTTCTCCGTCAGCAGGGAATGAGCCGTCTCGACTGCGTATTGAGCATGGTCGCCAGTAATGGGCGAAAAATTATAAATCAGAGTCCACTAATAGAGATAGAACCGGACATGCCATGCGACCTCATGGTGGTCCGTTCGAAACATGGGGACCCTCTTACCGACCTGATCCTGCGCACTGCCGGGGAGGAACCGTTATGGGTCTGCGCAGGCAACAAAACGTGGAAGGGACCAAGATGAACGAGTTCAAGCGGATACTGATACCGACTGACGGAAGCGAGAACACCAAGGCCGCCATTTCTCAAGGGCTCGAGCTGGCCCGCGTCATGGGAGCCGAAGTGACCGCATTGTACGTTGTGGATCAGGCCTCGTTCGTCAACTTCCCCATGGACGCCACGGTGGTCAGCATCTACTCCCTGCTCGAGAAGGAGGGGAAGGACGCCGTCGATTACGTGGTCAAAGAGGGCGAGAAGATCGGGGTCAAGGTCATACCCAAGGTCGCCGAGGGTTCGCCGGCCAAGAAGATCGTTGACGAGGCCGAGGGCCAGGACCTGGTGGTCATGGGCACTCTGGGCCGGACCGGCATCTCCAAGCTCCTGCTGGGCAGCGTGGCCGAACGGGTCGTGCGTTTCGCCCCCTGCCCCGTCCTGGTCGTCCGGGCCGAGCCAGCCACGGAGGCATAGGAATTGACCACTGTTGAAGAGGTGATGACCCATAATCCCATCACTGCGGAGATCCCCGGTTCCCGGAACGATGTCCTCAAGCTGATGGTGAAGCACAATCTCACCGGCGTGCCGATCATCAAGAAGAGCGATGGCAGCCTGGCCGGGATGGTGACCCGGAACGATATATTCCAGAACCCCGAGGAGGACCAGCTCGCCATCGTCATGAACCGCGACCCCCTGGTGCTGTCCCCCCAGGACACCCTGGAACACGCGGCCAAGATCATGATCACCAAGCGGGTAACGCACTTTCCAGTGGTCGAGAACAAGAAGCTCCTCGGCATCCTGACGCCCACCGACCTCCTCTACGAGGTGGAGAAGAGGGCATCGGGCATACCAGTGGAAGAGATCGCGCTCTCGCCCTGCGTCCCCATCTATCAGGACGCGCCCCTCCGCGTGGCGCTGGTCACCTTCAAGGTGAGCCGCGTTAACGCGCTGCCGGTGCTGGACGCCAACGGGCTGCTGACGGGCATACTCACCGATCGCGACATATTCAACAAGAGCCTGATCAACGGCTCCATCGCCCTTACCGCACTGGGTATCAGCGGGGACGATGATGAATGGAGCTGGGACGGGCTCAGGAACATCATGAAACTGTGGTTCGAGGTCTCCAAGATCGAGATGCCCGCCATCCCGGTCAGGGACATCATGGTCCGATCGCCCACAACGGTTTTTAAGAAGACAAACGTATCCGAGGCCGCCCGGACCATGCGCCGCAATGATTTCGGACAGTTGCCGGTGGTTGATTCCAAGGACAAACTGGCAGCGATGCTCTACGACATCAATGTGGTATCGATCCTGGCCAAATAGACGTTCCAACTGACTATCGAGGTAATTAACATGGATGCATCAGACATACTCTCGCTTTGCAAGCGCAGGGGTTTCATCTACCCCTCCTTCGAGGTGTACGGCGGCGTGGCCGGCCTGTTCGACTACGGCCCGCTGGGCACGGCAATGAAGAACAACATCATTGAGATCTGGAGGCGACTATACACCTTGGGCGAGGGCTTCGTGGAGATCGACTCGGAAACGATCGGTCCGGAGATCGTGTTCAAGGCCTCTGGCCACGTGGACGAGTTCGCCGACAAGATGGTCAAGTGCAAGGGCTGCGAGGAACCGTTCCGCGCCGACCATCTGGTGAAGGACTTCCACCCCAACCCGGGCACGTTGAAGGAGAAGGAGCTGGACGCCCTCATCCAGCAGAACAACGTCGTCTGTCCGGCCTGCGGGAGCGAGCTCTCCTCGACCGAGGAGTTCAATCTGATGTTCAAGACGACCATCGGTCCCGGCTCCGGCCGGGTCGGATACCTGAGGCCGGAGACCGCCCAGGGCATCTTCGTGAACTTCCCCAACCTATACCGCTACAACCGCGAGAAGCTGCCCCTGGGCGTTATTCAGGTCGGGCGCGGCTACCGTAACGAGATCTCCCCCCGCCAGGGCGTGATCCGCATGCGGGAGTTCAACATGATGGAGTGCGAGCTGTTCGTGGACCCGGAGGACAAGAGCTGGCCGCGCTTCAATGATGTCAAGGACGAGAAGCTCAAGCTGTTCGCCAACGACGGCCGGGAGCTGGAGATCACCGTCGGCGAGGCGGTGGAGCAGGGGATCGTCTGCAACCAGGTCCTGGCGTACTTCCTCTGGTTCACCCAGGAGTTCCTCAAGGCCATCGGCGTGGACGGGGCGCGGCTCCGGTTCCGGCAGCATGAGAAGACCGAGATGGCCCACTACGCGGCGGACTGCTGGGACGCCGAAGCGCTCCTCAGCTACGGCTGGACCGAGATCGTCGGCATCGCCGACCGGGGCTGCTGGGACCTTTCCCGCCACATCAAGTTCTCCGGCGTGGACATGACCGCGTTCAAGCGGTTCGAGAACCCCCAGGAAGTGGAGAAGGACGTCGTCAAGCCGAAGTACGGCCTGCTCGGCCCGAAGTACAAGGCCCTGGGCAGCAAGATCGGTAAGGCCATGGAGGCGTACGACCCGGCCCTCATCGAGAACGGGGAGATACCGGTCGAGGTGGATGGCCAGAAGTATGTGCTCGGGAAGGAGCACTATGATGTCGTGCGGGTCAAGGAAAAGGTCTCCGGCGTCAAGGTCATCCCCCACGTGATAGAACCGTCCCATGGGCTGGACCGCATCACCTACACCTGCCTGGAGCATGCCTATGTGAAGAAGGACGAGACGGAGATGCTGCGCATCTCCCCGGCCATCGCTCCGATCAAGGTAGGGGTCTTCCCCCTGATGTCCAGGGACGAGCTCGATAAATTGGCTATGGCCATCGACCAGGAGATACGGTATAGCGGCATCGAGACCTACTACGATGATTCCGGCTCCATCGGTCGCCGGTACGCCCGCATGGACGAGATCGGGACGCCGTACTGCATCACCGTCGACTATCAGAGCCTCGAGGACGGGACCGTCACCCTCCGAGAGAGGGACAGTCAATCCCAGCTGCGGTTCCGGGCCGCCGATGCGCCTCTGGTCATGCGGGCGGCGCTGTGCGGGGCGAACCTGGACCAGTTCGTCGTTCCCGACGGAAAGGCCTAGACGTCCTGCGGACGGGACCAAACCCCTTTTTTCTTCATTTACCATTTTTCGTAGCCATCCTTCGCTCATCGTTCCTATTAATGGATAACGATAGACAAGGCTCTATTACGGTTGTAAGCGATTTACTGTCCGATAATGAACTATGAACGTCCGCATCAGCGATGCGGAAACCTCTTCAGCAGCATCCCAACTAGTATCCGGAGTCGGAAAAAATGAACGCACAGGAAATAGCCGGGATCAAGAAGAGGGAGCAGCTCAGGTCAATGGTCGAGGGGATCAAACTGACCGACCTGATGACCCAGGGATTCGATCATGTCGACCCTGATGAGCAGCTCTCGGACGTGCTTAAGAAAATGGGGCAGCTCGACATACATGAGATGCCAGTCAGCCTGGACGGCAAGAGATTGATGGGCGTGGTCAGCTATGGTACCCTGCTCAAGAGGAGAAATCTCCCGATCACCACCAAGGCCGGTTCCATCACCGTCATGCCGCAGGAGATCACCACCGAATCCCTGGTCACCGAGGTCGCGGAGGCGTTCCTGACCTCAGGCTTCAGGCAGATCCCGGTCGTAAAGGGACAGATCATCCAGGGCATGATCGCCCGCACTGACCTGATCAAGATAGTGGATACCATCAAGGACCTCCGGGAGCTGAAGGTCCGTGACATAATGACCGAGGACGTCCAGACCGTCGGTTCCGAGGACCCGGTGGAGACGGCGCTGCTTTCGATGAAGAACCTGACCATCAGGACCCTGCCGGTGGTGGACCAGGAACGGAAGATCACCGGGATCATCGGCATCAAGCAGGTCGCCAATTACAACTGGAAGGAAAGGAAGCGCGAGACCGTCGGCGAGATGACCGGGGACAACAGTCCAGTGAAGGTCAATGTCTCCTCCATCGCCCTGGATGCGGTGGTGACCATCGCTCCGGACGCGGACCTGGGCAAGGCGGTCAAGCTCATGCTCGACAATAAGGTCTCCACCCTGCCGGTGGTGGACGACGGGAACCTGGTGGGCATCGTCACCAAGTACGATATCATCGAGCTGCTGGCGTCCTTCCGCCAAAGGGACATGGTGTACACCCAGATCACTGGCCTGGACTCGGATGACAAGTTCGCCTCGGAGCAGATGGACCGGGACATCACCGCCTCACTGCAGAAGATCGCCAAGATCTCGAGACCGATGCTGTTCACCATGCATGTGACCAAGTACAATGCTCATGGGGACAACAGCTTCAAGTATTCCCTGAACGGCCGGCTGATCACCGAGAACAAGATCTGGGTGGCCTCCGCGGTCGACTGGGACCTGACCAGGGCCACGGTGCTGCTGATGCAGCACCTCGAGCGGCGGGTCATCGAAAGGAAGGAAGAGAAGCTCGACCACCGCAAGCATTCCAAGAACATCGGGCACAGCTGACGTCCCTGGCCAAACCCCTTCATCCCCTTTTTATTATATGCTTTTCCCGTTCCGCTGCTCGTTCTAGAATCAGATAAATACTGGTTCCTCCGGTGTAAACCGATGGATGTGCTGTGGGGTCCCGGTTGATGATGAAATTGTGATGCGCCGGGACAGACCAGTTCCATGAATTGGAGGACCTGTTTGTGACTGTAGAGGAATTGGTAGGCATCAATAAGAAGGAACGGTTGAGAGCTGAGATCGACGGGATCGGACTGGACACATTGATGGAGACCGACGTGGCGACCATCGCCCCCACCGAGAACGTCAATAACGCCCTGAAGATGATGAGGGACCTGGACCTCCATGAGCTGCCGGTGAGCGGTGACGGGAAGCGGTTGCTGGGCGTGGTCAGCTACAGTACTCTCCTCCGGCGGAAGAACATCTCCATCGAGACCAAGGTGGAGAGCATCATGGTCGTTCCCCAGAACGTCACCGTCGAGATGCCCTTGACCCAGGTCGCCGAGCTGTTCATCAACTCAGGGTTCCGGCAGGTACCGGTGATGAACAAAGAAAGGATAGCGGGGATGGTCTCCAGGTCCCATCTCCTGGGGGTCGTCCGGGGGATTCGCGAGCTCAAGGACATCCCAGTGGCCGAGATCATGTCCCCGAACGTAAGGACGGTCGAGCTAGAGGACCGGGTGCTGGACGCCGTCACCATCATGAAGAACATGGACGTCCGGGTACTGCCGGTGGTCGATGGCCAGAAGCGGCTCATCGGGGTGGTCGGCATCAAGGACATCGCCAACTATAACTGGACCAAGAAGGACCGGGCGACCACCGGGGAGATCATTGGAGAGAACAGACCGGCCGAGGTCGCGGTCGGATCGATCCTGGTGGAACCGGCGGTGACCGCGGGTCCGACCACCACCATCGGGGAAGCGGCCAAGATCATGCTCGATAGGAACATCTCGTCGCTCCCCGTGGTCGATGGAGATTCCCTAACGGGCATCGTGACCAAGTACGACCTGATCGAGCTCGTTGCGTCCCTACGGCAGAGGAACATGGTCTATACTCAGATATCCGGTCTGGGTGAGGACGACCGCTTCGCCCTGGACATGATGAGCAAGGAGATCGAGATCTCCATGAAGAAGATCTCGCCGATAGAGACGCCCATGCTCTTCGCCCTCCACGTGGGCCGGTACAATGAGGAGGGGACGAAATTCAAGTATTCCCTCCATGCCCGCCTGATCACGGACCACCGGGTCTACACCGGCAGTTCGGCCGGATGGGACCTGATCCAGGTGACCGCGGAGCTCATGCAGAATCTCGAACGACGCATCATCGAGCACAAGGAGGAAAGGATCCAGCACCGCCGGCGGTCCCGGAACATCGGCCACGACTGAGCGGCCGATCTTTTTCCTTTTCATCAACCCAGGGCCAGATCGGTACCAACATCACCTCCAAGGACAATTGATGGCTCCATGACTCTGGCTCGTTCGCTGGCGAATAAGATGGATTGAGGAAATAAGTGCCACCGCTGGGTACCCGTAATCCCTGGCCAAGTCATTTCTGGTCCGCTCTCACCATCCACCCTTTGACCCATCAATCGACAATGGGTATCTGCGATAGTAGGAGCACCGGCGACCGTATCCTGGGATAGCGCCACGGCCAAACCCTTTTAAATCGCCCGGCCATTCCAATGCCGTCCATGGCACAATATGAAGCAGTTCAGACCGAGAGGAAATGGCAGCAGAAGTGGAAGGAGTGGGAACTGTATCAGTTCGATCCCTGTTCCACCAAGCCCGTCTACAGCATCGATAATCCTCCCCGGTACACCTCCGGATCCCTTCACCTAGGTCACGCCACTGGCTATTCGCTCATCGACTTCGCCGCCCGGTACAAGCGCATGCGCGGCCACAACGTGTTCTTCCCGTTGTGCTTCGACGTCAACGGCACGCCGACCGAGGTCAAGGTGGAGAAGAAGCACGGCATCACCAAGCTCACCGCGGCCCGACCGGAGTACATCCGCCTGCGCTCGGAGTTCGCCAACTCGTTCATCGACCCGCTGCCCCAAGCCTTCCACGTCCTCGGGGAGAGCATGGATCCCACCATTTACTATCAGACCGACGCCCCCATCTACCGGCGCAATACCCAGGTCACCTTCCTCAAGCTTCTGGAGAGAGGCCTGGTCTATAAGGGGAACTACCCGGTCAACTGGTGCCCCTCCTGCATCACCGCCCTGGCCGACGCCGAGGTCGAGTACTCGGACAACATGACCAAGCTGAACTACATCAAGTTCCGCATCAAGGGCACCGAGGACGATATCACCATCGCCACCACCCGGCCGGAACTGCTCTCGGCCTGCCAGCTGGTCGCCGTCAACCCGGAGGACCGCAACAAGGAATGGCTCATCGGCAAGGTGCTGCTGACCCCCGTCTACGGGAAGGAGATCACTGTCATCGCCGACGACAAGGTCGACCCGGCCTTCGGCACCGGCGTGGTCATGATCTGCACCATCGGCGACAAGACCGACCTGGAATGGGTCATGAAGTACCACCTGCCGCTGGAGAAGGGACTGGACGAGCAGGGGAAGATGACCGCCCTGGCGGGAAAGTACGAAGGCATGCTGATCAAGGATGCGAGGCAAAAGGTCATCGAGGACCTGCGCACGATGGGGCTATTGGTAAAACAGCACGACCAGCCGCAGAACCTGGGCGTCTGCTGGCGCTGCCACGCCACCATCGAGTTCCTGCAGGTAGAGCAGTGGTTCATCAAGACCATGCCGTTCAAGCAGGAGATACTCGAGCTGGCGGAGAAGATCAACTGGTACCCGGAATTCATGAAGGTGCGCCTGCAGGACTGGGTCAACTCGCTGCAGTGGGACTGGGTCGTCTCCAGGCAGAGGTACTTCGCCACGCCCATACCCGTCTGGGAGTGCGAGAGCTGCAAGGAGGTCGTGCCGGCCCGCGAGGAGGACTGCTACATCGACCCGACGCAGACCGCGCCGCCAGTAGCGTCATGCCCGAAGTGCGGCGGGAAGCTCGTAGCCTGCCCGGACGTCTTCGACACCTGGATGGACTCTTCCATCTCACCATTATATTGCACGTTCTGGCAGCGGGACGAGGAGAAGTTCAAGAAGCTATACCCGATGACGATGCGGCCCCAGTCGCACGACATCATACGGACGTGGGCGTTCTACACCATGCTGCGCGAATATCTCGTCACCGGCGAGAAGCCCTGGGAGAACATCATGATCCACGGGTTCATCATGTCGCCGGACGGCACGCCGATGCACACGTCGGCGGGCAACGTCATCGACCCGATGCCGATACTGGAGGAGTTCGGCGCCGACGCGCTTCGCTATTACGCCTGCACCTGCGCCCTGGGCGAGGACAACGCCTTCCGCGAGAAGGACGTCGTGCACGGCAAGAAGCTCTGCACCAAGATATGGAACCTCGGCAAATTGGTCGAGATGTCGATGCTGGAGAAGCCCAAGGAGCACAGGCTGCACATCACCGACGAGTGGATACTGAGCCGTTTCTCCTCGGTCGTCGAGGAAGCGACGGACCACATGGAGGCGTACCAGTTCGACAAGGCCATGCGCGAGGTGGAGGAGTTCGCCTGGAAGGAGTTCGCCGACCACTACGTCGAGATGGTGAAGCACCGCACGCGCGATGTGAACGACGAGGGAGTGCGGTTCACGCTCTACACGGTGTACATGGGCATCATCAAGATGCTGGCGCCGATGCTTCCTCACGTAACGGAGGACGCGTACCAGGCGTTCCGCCATCCCGTCGGTGTCGAGTCGGGGTGGCACGGGACGGTCGGCGAGGGAGGCGTGCCACTCGAGGGCCAGGGCGTGGGCCCGGTCGAGGCCGGCGCTGCGATCGATCATCTCGTCAGTGTCCGCCCGGGAGCGCCGACGCACTACCCTCGGATCAGTGAAGGTGCTCCCCGCGGTCGA
>CAYZEV010000052.1:0-17314 GCA_964477865.1 uncultured Methanomassiliicoccaceae archaeon
AAAAGAGGATAGGTGTCCTCCCCCAGGACTTCAACGCCTTCGACCTGCTGACGGTGAGGGAGAACATCGATTACTTCGGAGGGATGTTCAAGCAGCACCTGGACGCCGACACGCTGATCGGACTGGTCAACCTGGAGGACAAGCGGGACGTTTACTTCAAGAACCTGTCGGGAGGGCTGAAGCAAAGGGTCGGAGTGGCCATTTCCATGGTCAACGACCCCGAGATCATCTTCCTGGACGAGCCGACCACCGGGCTGGACCCCAAGGCCCGTCGGGAGGTCTGGGAGGTCGTCAAGGGCCTCAAGGCCCAGGGCAAGACGGTCATCCTCACCACCCATTACATGGAAGAGGCAGAGGTGCTCTCCGACCGCGTGGCCATCATGAACAGTGGCAAGTTCATCGCCCTGGGCACACCCCGTGAGATCATCGACAAGTATGGTACGGGGACCACCATGTGGGTGCGGGGCGGCAACTCGGTCGCCTACGAGCAGCTCAAGGGCATCTCCCCCCTGGTGGAACTGAAGGGCAAGGACGTGGTGGTGCGGTTGGACCGCAAGGAGATCCTGCCCGAAGCGATCCTGCGCCTGGAGAAGAGCGGCGCTTTCTACGAGGATATCCAGCTGCGGAGGGCGACGCTGGAGGATGTGTTCCTCACCCTGACCGGCAAGCGACTGGCCGAGGCAGAGGAATCAGGAGCGTGATGTGAATGGCCAGTAGGATAATGATCAATTTCATCGCTCAGGCCAAGATGTTCTTCCGCAGCCCGGGGGCGGTCTTTTGGACCGTGGCATTTCCGGTGCTTCTGATCCTCTTGTTCGGGGCGATCTTCAGCGGCAGCGGGGCGACCACCTATAATCTGTACGTCCAGGACATGGACGATACGCCGGCCTCGCATGATTTCGTTCAGGCTCTGACCGAGACCAAGGTGCTCAACATCATCTACGTCGATGCGAACGTCTCCGCTACTGAGTACATCAAGGACCATTCGATAGCTTCGTTCCTCATCATACCGAAGGACTTCCAGAACGCCTTCGCGCCCGAGCCGTTCAGGCAGAACGTGACCATCGAACTGAGGCTGGACAATTCCAGCTCCTCATCGTTCGGGGTGGCCACGGCCGTCACGGCCATCACCCAGGGCACCAATCTCTACCTGGCCAACGGGACCATGGTGTTAACGACGAACTTCCAGGGCATCGCCAACAATAACCAGTACAACTACATCGACTTCTTCCTGCCCGGTGTGATCGGTCTGACCGCCATGACCACCACCGTCAACTGGATGGTGGGACTTCAGACCCGGTATCGGGAGAACGGCATATTCAAGAAACTGGCGACCACGCCCATCACCCAGGCCGAGTGGCTCACATCCCTGATCTTCTGGCAGATCCTCACCGTCTTCTTGTCGGTGGGCATCATATTGGTGGTGGGGAACCTGGCCTTCAACGTCCATCTGACATTGGACGCCCTCTCCATCGGTATCATCATCCTGTCCAGCGCGATGTTCTCGGCCCTGGGCCTGATCATCGCCCGTTTCGTCAAGGAAGAGGAGACCGCCGGCGCCGCCGCCGGGGCCATCACCTTCCCCATGATGTTCCTGGCAGGCTCGTTCTTCCCGCTGGAGTCGATGCCGGCCTACCTGCAGGCCATCGCCAAGGTCATGCCCCTGACCTACGTGAACAACGGACTGAGGGATGCCATGATCTACGCCAACAATGTCGGCGCGTTCAACAACCTGCTCGTTCTGGCCGTACTGACCGTGGTGTTCATGGGCGTGGGCGTGGTGATCTCGACCTGGAAGCAGGGATGAACGCATAACACAGGGGCTTCGCCCCCTCTCTTCCTTTTTTATCACCCTCGGTCCGATCAGGGGACCCGCTTGAGCCATTGTTCTCGCCAGAAGCAGGGGCAGCAGCGATCGCAGCCCTGGTGGGCCGAGCCATCGCAGATGGCTCCTTCCAACAGCACCGTCGGGATGGAGAGCTTTCGCAGCTCTCCGGTGGACTCCAGCATGATCCTTTGGACCCGCTTCTGCACCCGTAGCCGGAGACCGCAATAGCGTTCCATCTCCGGCATGAAGCTGAGACCCCGGCAGGTGCCTTTCCCGTCAAGGGTCAGGCGGATCTCGCTCATAGGCCGGACCTGGATCCAGTCACCGTTCTCCAGTCCCAGGTCCTTGTGCAACCAGGATTGGGCCTCGCTGACCACGCGGTCGTGCCTTCTCCTGATCCCTCGGGATAGGAGACCCGACAACAGCCCTCTCCCCCGGTACAGATGGTCCCTCATACGCTTTTGATGCTCCACCTCCGAGAGGATCGGATGTGTGATATTGGAGACCTGATCGTAGATGAAAACGCACCGCGGCCTTTGTTCCTCGGTCACCGTGAGCCTCGGTAACTTACTTTCATCGACCCCTATTTAATTTTTCAGGCAGATTGAATTTGCGGGCCGGAGAGGAAGGTGTTTCACTTCCAGCGGATCAAGATCTGCTCCCGCTGGAAGGTCTTCAGGCATAGATAGGCTATGCCCAGGTCGGCCAGGAGGACGATGCCGGCCATGAGCAGCATCACCTCCGGCCCTAGGGTGAAGAACCCCGCTAGGGCGATGACGAAGAACACCACCACCGGCAGGATGACCAGGGACCCGATCTGCTGGGAGGCCCGGACGTCGCTCACCCGGGAGGACACGACCACATTGAGGGCGATGCTCATCACGCAGAACAAGGGAGCGATGAGGAACACGCCGATAAGCCAGGTCACGTCCGGAAGCGGGGAGTAGCCCAGCGGTCGAGCGGTGAACGCGTTGACGATGAGCACGAACGGTATGAACGACAGCCAGGTCATCACCATGCAGGGCAGGAAGATGGACAGCGACTTTCCGGCCAGCAGCTCCGAGTCTGTCGTCGGGGTGGCCAGCAGGGGTTCCAGGCTCCGGTTGATCTTCTCCCCCACAAAAGAGTAGGAGGCCATGACGGTGGGCAGGATGACCGGGATCATGATGAAGAAGATGAGCAGGAAGTTGATGAACTGCAACAGGAAGGCCTGATCGCTCGACCGCCCGCTGACGTCGACCACATTGGACGCGGTGGAACTATTGAAGGTCACGCTCCAGTAGTTAGAATGGAACAGGGCCGAACCGTTGAGCGTCGAATTGCCCATGTACGAGTCACGGACCAGGGAGTTGCTCACATAGCAGTTCTCGAACCGGCAGTTGATGGCCAGGACGTCGGTGAGATCGCAGTTGTTGAACGTCGTATTGGTAAAGGTCCCGTTGGTAATGGTCTGACCGTCGACAACGGTCATGTTCAGCCCGTGCCCCACGTCCAGCGGCTGGTTGTTGTTGACCATAGAACTGAACGGCGCAAGATAGATCACCGGGAGCACGATGGACAGCAGCAGGGGCATCAGGAGGATGGAATACATGACGTACTTGTTGGTACGGAACTCGGCCAGGTCCTTCCTGGCCACGGTCCATATCTTGTCAAACCTCATTGCTTTCCCCCCAGGAGGCGGAGGTACACGTCCTCAAGCCCGCGTTTCAGCTCGTTGACGAACTCGATCTGGCCCCCGTTATTCAGCAGGGTCTTGACGATCTCCGGGTTCACTGAGACCGGGTCGGTGACATCGATCAATAGCTTACCCTCGAACTCCTTGACACCGGTCACACCGCTGATCTCCCTGACCGCGGCGACCATGGCCGGAGTGACGGTCCGCAGGTGCACCACCGTGGTGCGGCCCCAGAACTGGCGGGACAGCTCGGACGGGGAACCGACCGCGAGCAGGCGGGTCTTCATGACCCCGATCCGATCACACAGGCGCTCGGCGTCGTCCAGATTGTGAGTGTTGATGAAGATGGTCCGCCCCTCCTTCTTGAGCTCCAGGAGGAAATTACGGACGGTGAGTGAGGCCTCGGGATCAAGGCCGGAGGTGGGCTCGTCCAGGAACAGGAACTCCGGCTCGTGGACCAGGGCCCGGGCGATGGCAATCTTCTGCTTCATGCCCTTGGAGAACTTGCCCACGATGTCGTCCTTGCGGTTCCAGATGCCCAGGGTTTCCAGGAGCTCTTTGATCCTCCGCTCCCGCTGGTCGGCCGGAACGTCGTACAGGGCGGCGAAGAAATCGAGGTTCTTGTAGGCGGACAGGGTCTCGTAAAGGCCGGGCACCTCGGGCAGGAAGCCTATCTTCGACCGGATCAGCAGGGCGTCCTCCCGGCGGTTGACGTCCAGACCATTGACGAACGCCTCGCCGCTGGTCGGAGAGATCAGGCAGGTGAGCATACGGATGGTCGTGGTCTTGCCGGCGCCGTTGGGGCCGATGAACCCGAACACCTCGCCGTCGTTGATGGTCAGGTCCAGGGAGTCCACCGCGGTCACATCGTCGAACCGGCGGGTCAGGTTATGCGTCTCGATCATCGTCTTTCCTCCGTCCAGCTGTCCTCGATCCGGCGCCTCATCAGCTCGTCCTCGCTCATGGCCGTCTCCCGGGGCTCCTTCTTCTCCCCCACCTTAGGGGGAGCGTAGACATCGGTGAACTTGTGGCAGTGAGGGCAACGTTCCAATCGCTTGGTGCCCAGCTTGATGGCCAAGAAGAACCTTGGTTTGAACGTCATTCCACATCGGGAGCAGGTCCTCAGGTCGGCCATCACCCCCTGATTGGGCGATGCTACTAAAAAAGATTGCCATGAAATTAATAAAAGGGAAAAGAAAGTGGATTTGGCGCTCAGGCCTTCCGGCGGCGTACGGGCAGGACGCCCCCAGGGGCCGCCGCCACACTGACCAGGCCTACCAGCTGCAGGGGTCCATACCTAGAGGTCCCCATGGCCTGCGTCCCGAGGGTCGGCATCCCTAACGATATCGCGCGGGCGGAGCGGTGATCGGTGAAGGCGAGCACCCCTTGATCGCCCATCGAGGAGACGGCAGACTCGATGACGGTCTGGTCCAGGCTCGCGTTGACGCTATGACCGTTGGCCGCCAGGGATCTGGCGATCGATGATAAAGATCATCGAGTGATCTCCTGCCTCTGGACCCTCTGTTCGGACCGGTCACCGCCCTCGGCACCGGCCTCCTCGCTCCTTTGCGAACCACGCTGGAACAGGGCCGCCTGTTCGCCCAGATGGGCCTTGAGCTCTTCCAGGGAGACTGACATCATCACCATGTCCCCGATGGCTTTGATGTCCGTGGTCCGGATGCTTATCAGCGAGGAGCCCATGAACGAGCGATGCATGTTGAGCTGCTCCATGGCATCCCGTTCCAATTTGACCTGGATGAAGGGGATGGACCACTCGTTCTCGGTGTCTATTAGCATGTTATCGACGTTGCCGACGAACCGGGCGTTGCAGCATATCACCCGCATGCCCATGAACGCCCCGGCCGGGGTCAGGGCCTCCCCCTCGGGGTGGATGGTATCGGCGATGGCCGAGACCGGCCGGCGCATGATGATGGCATCGGAGACCGCCTGGAGCTCCGAGGTCCGGATGTAGACCTTGTCCACCGCGAAGTACCGCCTCTTACGCCCGATCAGGTCCTCCATGCCCCTGCGAAGGCCCACCCGCAAAGCGCGCACCTTCCAGCCGGCCAGGTCGATGCCTACGCCTTCCACCGTTCCGACGACCCGGGCGTCCGAGCTGATCACTTCCAGGCCGATCACTTCTTCCAGACCCAGCATCGGCGCTACTACGGACCATCGGCTTTAAAACATTTAGCCCGGTCAGGGCGCCGACCCTGGTTCGCGCCGATTACGACGCTCTGTGCAGGCGCCCTTCCCTGACCCTCGCTCAAAGACCGATGGCGGCGACGTTCAACGGCACTCGGTACGGCTCTGCTCCCTGAGGAACTGCTGCAGATAGTGGGTGGACCCGGTCCCCTTGCCGGTGGACCCGGAGGACCGCCAACCGCTGAAGGCCTGTCCCCCCACCATCGCTCCGGTGGAGCCTCCGCGCATGCGGTTGGCGTACACGACCCCGAACTGGATGGTATCGAAGAAGTACTTCACCTCGACCGGGTTCTTGGAAAATATGCCGGCGGTCAGCCCGAACTCGGTGGAGTTCGCCAGGGCCAGCGCTTCCTGCATGCCGTCGAAGGCCTGCACGCACAGGATCGGTACGAACAGCTCGCGCTTGATGAGCTCGTGATCGGCCGGCAGGGCGTCGATGATGGTCGGAGCGACGTAGTAGCCTCGGGCCAGATCCCCCGCCTCGAGCCGCTTGCCGCCGGTAAGCATCTTGCCATCCATACGGCCCATCTCGCACCACTTCAGATAGTCCCCCATCGCCTTCCTGGTGATGACCGGGCCGAGGAAGGTCTCCCTGGAAAAGGGATCCCCGACCGCCAGCGCCTCGGCCATCTCCACCAGACGGCCCATGAGCTCGTCGTGCACGGACCGGTGGACGTACAGCCGGGAACAGGCCGAGCATTTCTGTCCCGAATAACCGAAGGCCGAGGAGATTATCCCCTGGGCGGCCGCTTCGAGGTCGGCCTCCCCGCTCACGATGACCGGGTTCTTGCTGCCCATCTCGGCGATGATCGGGCGCTGGCGCCCGGGCGGCGATCCCCTGATGATGCCCATGCCCACCTGCAATGAGCCGGTGAACGCCACCCCATCGATGTCCGGACTGTTGGCCAGGGTACCACCGACCTCTTCTCCCGGGCCCGCCACCAGGTTCAGCGCGCCGTCGGGGAGCCCGGCCTTGGCCAGGGCCTCATAGAACAGGTGGACCGGCAGGGGGGCGTTCGAGGAGGGTTTGAGGACCGCGGTATTGCCGGTGAGCAGGACGCCCGTGGTCATGCCGGCGGTGATGGCCAAGGGGAAATTGAAGGGGCAGATGACCGCCCAGGCCCCATAGGGGCGGAGGAGGATCCGGACGTCTTCTTCGGGGTAGGGCGGATTGCTCACCCGGATGAAGCCGTTATGGCGGCGCATCTCGGAGCAATAGAAATCGATGAAATCGATGGCCTCATCGACGTCCGCCATGGCCTCGTGCCTGTTCTTTCCGTTGTCCAATGTGATCGCTGCGGCCAGCTCGAATTTCTGCCGGCGAAGGATGTCGGACGCCCGCTCGAACACCCGGACCCGTTCCTCCCAGTCCTCCCGGGACCATAGTTCGAAGGCATCCTTGGAAGAGCGGATGGCCTCGGCGACATCGGCCCTCGTACCGTTCTGGAAAAGGCCTACGACCTGCGATTCGTCCCCTGGACTGAGGTCCTGGAACTGCCCGCTGGACAGTCGGGGCTTGCCATCGATGTGGTTGGGATAGTCGATCTCCGCGGCCCGGACCTGGCTCAGCAGCCTGTCGGCGGCCCGCTCATACGCGGAATGAAAGGCCTCGGTGTTCCCCTGGCCCGCCAGCCGCTGATAAGTCTCCTCGTTCTTGAACGCCATCCTGGTCGACCCATTGCATTGAGGTTGCTCAGGACTGATAAAACTTGCCGGCGGTCGGCAGAATAATAACTCCTTGGTGAATTCTATCTATATTGGAGAGGTCAAATTGGACTCATCGCTCGGAGAGAACCTAGAGACCGCCTGGCCCCTGGCCTTTGCCGAGGCCAGGTTCCCGGCGTTCATCGTCGATGCCCCCGGGAATGTCCTTTTCGCCAATATCGAAGGCCAAACCTGGTTGTCCCGGAACGACCTCGCCCTGGAGCTGCGAAGACACGGTTCGCCCGCCCTGGCCCGGGAACCGGAACGGCTGGTGGAATTGACCGGAGGGGACATGCCGCCCGGCATGGTCATCCTGGACCTGCCGGAAAACCGGGCCCTGATATGCCTTTGCTCGACCGACTGTGAACTGGTGGCGGACTTCGTTCGCCTGTTCCGCTCGTTCCTCCGTTCGGAGGAGGCCCTCAAAAAGCGGAACGACCGGCTGGAAGTATACCACGAGCTACTGACCCACGACGCTCCGAACTATATCACCGCCGTTTACGGCTATCTGCAGATGATCCAGGCCCAGGAGCTGCCCCGGGAGAAACTGCAGAAGTACATCGACACTTCGGTCCGCCAGACCGAGGCGCTCAACCACATGATAGACACCGCCCGGACCCTGCGACAGCTGGAGACCAATCCTCTCCGAGCCACGGAGGTCCTGGACCTGCGGCATTCTGTGGAGGAGGCCATCGCCAAGGTGCTGGCGGCCAACACCGGAAAGGCGTCCGATATCCAGGACCGGATCCCGGCCGGGGCGCACGGCGTGGCCGCGGAGCCCGGACTGGAAGAGGTCTTCCGCATCATCCTGACCAACGCCGTCCGGTATTCGGACTCACCCCGGGTCACCGTCGACCTGGTGGACGAGGAGGCTCGCTGGCACCTTATGTTCACCGACAACGGCCGGGGCATCCCCGATGATAAGAAAGAGTTCCTGTTCATGCGCTTCGATCGGCTGGACAAGCAAAAGAAGATCCGGGGAAGCGGTCTGAGCCTGGCGTTGGCGCGAGCGCTGGTCGAGCGCCATAACGGCAAGATATGGGTGGAGAACGCCGTCCCCTGCGACCAGACCAAGGGCAGCGTCTTCCACGTGGTCCTGCCCAAGGCCTAGTTGGTCCGTCGGCGGGTGGTCTGGGGCCGCCACTCCCTTTCTACGATGATCAGGTAGATGCCGCTCAGGACCACACTGAAGAGGCCGGTGGCGATCATGATGATGGTGAGGATCCCCGGGGTGAAGATCGTGCCCGTCAGCATGACCCCTCCGACCAGTGTTCCCAGGACCAGGATGCTCAGGCCCATGATGACGATGTAGGCATGACCATCAGTGGCCAGCCCGTACAGCATGAACAGGTTCGATAGCCCCAGGAACATCATGGCGATGCTGAGCCCCTGAAGAAGGGGGGCAATTTGGGTATGATATTGGCTCAGGCCGGGTGATAGTATCGAAAGGACCTGGTACGGGAACAGCAGGTAGACGGCGATGATCAGACCAGATAGTGCGAAGGCCATGCCGAAGGCGGTATTCAGCAGCCGGTTGGTCTTTCCGCGCTCGGCATGGGCCTTGGACATCTTGGGGAACATAACGGCCGATACGGCGCTGGGCAGGAACAGGACGATCTTGGCCAGGGACGACGCGGCGGCGTAATTGTTCGCCGCATTGGTGGGCGGGCCGCTTGGCAGCAGGGTTTGGGCCAGGATCACATCGACGTTGGATAGGACGGTATAGCACAGGACTCCGACCATGACCGGTAGGGTGAACCACCAGATCTCCTTGCTCTCCACGGCCTTACCGGGGGTCAGAAGATACTTCCGGACGACAAATAGCGAGAATCCCGTACCGAAGGCCATCCCGATGAGGACGCCCCCCAGCGCTCCTGCCAGCCCAAATCCGAGCAGGACCAGGACGATCCCCAGAACTAGTTTCAATACGTACGTGCCCACGCTCTGCAGTCCGAAATATGTGAACTGCTGAAGACCTTGAAGCGGCCCCATTCCCACCGGCCCGAGCAGGCCGACGAGAACGGTCACCGAAAGTATCAATATGGGCGCAGTTTCGGTGAGATTCAAAATGGTGTGGACCTGGGGTATGCTCAGGAATATGAACAGGAATATGGCGAGAACGACCCCGGCGACGAAGCTGAACACCAGCAACCGCCGTATCAGCCAAGATATCACGTCGTCCCTGCCGAGGGCGTTGAACTTGGCGACGTAGCGGATCAGAACGTTCTGGACGGCCAGGGCTGGAACGGTCACGATGTATAAGATCGCGAGAAGTGCGTTGAGCTCCGCCAGGTTCTCGATGTTGTTCAGCATGAACAGCTGGTACAGGAAATTACATCCACCGCCCACGACCGTGGCGATGAGCATGATGAACGCCGGGCCGGCCATGCCCTCGGCCCTTACCAGTCGCAATAATCTGTCGAACATCGTTAAGAAGGGCCATGCCGGACACGCTTTTAACTTTATGCGAGCGTTGTTACTTTAACGGACTGGGGGAGCGGGTGCACCGTACGGATCCCTTTTCATTAATGTAAGAGCAAACAATAATAAGGCCCCTTCCAGATGGTGAGCGCCAAACCTGGATTGAAGTGGTGGCATGAAAGTCTCGATCATCGGCACCGGATATGTCGGCCTTGTCACTGGACTATGTCTATCAGAGCTTGGTCATGACGTTACCTGCATCGACGTGATACCCGAGAAGGTCGGTTCGATCAACGCTGGCAGGGCGCCGATATACGAACCGAAGCTCGATGATATGCTGAGGTCACATCTGGCCAAGGGTGATTTCCGGGCCACATTGGACATCGGGGCGGTCGTGGGGACCGATATCACCTTCATCGCCGTGGGGACCCCGTCCCGTCCGGACGGCCCGCTGGACCTAACTTACATTCAGCAGGCCGCTGAGAACGTGGGAAAGGTCCTGGCCGGAAAAGGCTCCTACCATGTGGTCGTGGTCAAGAGCACGGTGACCCCGACGACCACCGAGATGTTGGTGGCTCCGACCCTGGAAAGGGCCTCGGGAAAGAAGGCCGGTCGGGATTTCGGGGTGGCAGTAAACCCGGAGTTCCTCAAGGAGGGCATGGCGGTCGACGATTTCATGAACCCGGACCGGGTGGTCATCGGCACCCATGACGCCAGGGCGGCGGAGCAGGTCCGTTCGTTGTACGCTTCATTCGATTGCCCCTTCCTTACCGTGGCTCCGTCCACCGCCGAGATGGTGAAGGTGGCGTCCAACGCCTTCCTGGCCACGAAGATCTCCTTCGTCAACGAGCTCGGCAACATCTGCAAGGACATGGGCATCGACGTTCGGGACGTGGCCAAGGGCATGGGCATGGACCAGCGGATCGGACCCTACTTCTTGAGAGCTGGTTGCGGCTTCGGCGGTTCCTGCTTTCCCAAGGACGTCTCCGGCCTGGTGGCGGAAGCCCGCCGCAGAGGTCTGCGACCGCGGCTCATGGAGGCGGCCCTGGAGGTCAACAAGCACCAGCCGGACATGTTGTTGGCCCTGCTGGACAAGCATATGGGCGTCCACGGGGTCACCGTCGCGGTCCTGGGTCTGGCGTTCAAACCGGACACCGACGATGTCCGCGAGGCCAGCTCCCGGACGGTCGTCAAAGGCCTCCTGGAAAGGGGGGCCCGGGTCAGGGCCTACGATCCCAAGGGCATGGACAACTTCCGCCGGGAGTTCAAGGACATCACCTATTGCACCTCGGCCCGCCAGTGCGTGGACGGTGCGGCCGCCGTGCTCATCGTCACCGAATGGAAGGAGTTCGCCGACCCGACGCTGTACGGGGACAAGCTGGTCGTCGACGGCCGAGGGGTCGTAAAGACCAAGAACTACGAAGGGATGTGCTGGTGATCCCATGAAAGCGGTCATTCCCGCCGCCGGCTTCGGCATCAGGTTCCTGCCGATGACCAAGGAACAGCCCAAGGAGATGCTCCCGGTGGTGCACAAGCCCACCATCCAATATGTGGTGGAGGAAGCGGTCGCCGCCGGCATCACCGACATCCTGATCATCACCGGCCGGGGCAAGCGGTCCATCGAGGACCACTTCGACAGCTCGCCGGAGCTGGAAAAGCTCCTGATGGAGCGGGGCCGGGAGAAGGAGCTGGCCGAGATCCGGGCCATCTCCGACATGGCCAACATCCATTTCATCCGCCAAAAGGTCCCCCGCGGCCTGGGGGACGCCGTCCTGCTGGCCAAGCAGCATGTGGGCAAGGAGCCCTTCGTGGTCATGCTGGGCGACACCATCAACGTGGCCCGGGTCCCGGTGGTCAAGCAGCTCATGGACGTCCACGACGAGCGGGGCGGCTCGGTCATTGCGGTGGAGCCGGTGGCCCGGGAAAAGATCAGAGATTACGGCATCATCAAGGGCACCAAGGTCAGCGACCGGACCTATCTTATCGAGGACCTGGTGGAGAAGCCCAGTCCTGAGCAGGCCCCCTCCAACCTCGGCATCACCGGCACCTACCTCCTCTCTCCGGAGATCTTCGCGTGCCTGGAGAATACCCCGCCCGGAAAGGGGGGGGAGGTGCAGCTCACCGACGCCCTGCGCTGCCTGAACCAGCAGGAACGCATGCACGGCTTCGTCTTCGAGGGTACCAGGTTCGATATCGGCGATAAGCTGGGCTGGTTGAAGACCACCTTCGAACTGGCATTGGACGACCCCGAACTGGGGCCGGAGCTGCGCCCGTTCGTCCGCGGCCTCATGGGTAAGCATTCCTAATCGTGCTCGTTGAAGAAGAACATGGTCCGGCTGGCCTGCTGCATGTTGATCAGCAGAGGGTAGATGGCCAGCGCGACCAGGCCGCCGCCCAGGATATCAAAGGTCAGGTCGGTGGCGGTGTCGTCCAGGGAATATTGCATGTTCATACCCAACGCCCCGTCGAAAAGGAACTCCAGCACCTCGCAGACCACTCCCAGGAGGACGACGAAGGCCAGGGTCATCCCCGGGACCAGGTTCATCGGCACCTCCATCCCGGGAAGCAGGCGGTCGAGGGACAACAGGACGAGCGAGACCACCAGGGCGATGATCAGGGTGGCCGACATATGGGTCATGGTGTCCCACCACCACAGCAGATCGTAGAAGCTATAAATTATGCCGAGCGAGTGGGCCAACAGTACCGACCCCGCGGCCAGGGTCACCGGCCAGGGTAGATGCAAGATGCCCTTCTTGTACAACACCCATGGCAGTGCCACGATGCCCATGCCCATGAGCGAGGTCAGGGCCGGGTACAGGCCCCAATGATAGGCGCTCAGCACCAGGGATCCCAGGAGCGCCAGCTCAAGGACGATGTACAGCTGGACTTCATTGCCTTCCCTCACCCGATCACCTCCTTGGATTCCCAGATCGCGTTCTCGAGCCCGGAGATGTGGACCACGGCGGAGATGAGGAGGGTTCCCAGTAGAACGACCGAGAGCGGCCACATCAGGTCCCCATTGCCGGTCAGAAAGGTCGTCGACAGCAGAGCGTCCAGATAGTAGAGGGCCAGGAGGACGATGCAGCCGGCAGATATCGCCCCCAGGAAGGTCAACAGGGCCATGGGACTCGGCCCGCAGGCCTTCGTCGCCCCCAGGGTGGCAGCGATGGTGCCGAGGGAGAGCGAGTACAGTAGGACCGGCGCGAGGAGGTCCTCCAGGATGTCCCAGGAGGCGGGGCCGCCCGCCAGCCCCAGGGCAGGTACGGCCGCCAGGGAGGATGCGACCATCACCCAGGACGTGGTGTTGATCTCGGCCCTCTTCCACAAGACCCAGGCCGCCCAGGTCACCGCCAGGAGGGACAGGATGGACCAATAGGCCAAGCCCTCCCACAGTCCCCAGAAAGCGGAGATGGTACTGACCAGGAGGACGAGGGAGGCGGTCCTCGGGTCAGCAGAGACCATGTTCCCTACCGCTCGCAGGGGATGATCAATATCGGGACCGAGGACTTCCGGATCACGGTCTCGGAGTTGCCGCCCAGGGCCAGCTCGTGCAGCAGGCTCTTGCTGTGGGCACCCAGGAGGACCAGGGACACCTCCAGCTCCCGGGATGCCTCCAGGATGTTGTACGCCACCGTCCCGAAATGGACGTGGGTGGTGACGTTGCACTCCTGGGCCTCCAGCTTCTCCCGCAGGCCGTCCAGGTCCTTCAGCACGGTGTCCACGACCACCTTGAACCGCTCTTCGTCGTCCATATTGGCCTTGGAGCTCTCCACGACATGGAAGAGCACCGCCTCCTGCAGGCCCAGCTTCGACAGCTTGGGGACCAGTTCCATGGCGACCGGGGTGCAGGAGGAGAAGTCGATGGGCACCAGGGCCTTGCGGAAGATGGACTTGCAGCTCCTCCGAACCTCCTTCTGGCCGCTCTTCTCCACCACCTGGAACTTGTTGATCAGCACCGGCCAGGAGGAGGACCGCAGAATGCCGAAGGAGGTCGAACCGATGAAGAACTCCCTCGCCTTCCCCTTTCCGCTGGAGGCCATCGCGATGAGGGTGATGTTCTCCCTCTTGGCCACCTTCAGCACCTGTTCGACCGGATCGCCCTGTTCCACCGCCTCGATGGCCGCGATGCCCGAATCGTCCAGGCTCTTCTTGAGGTCGTCCAATGTCCTCTTCTGTTCCACGGTGATCTCCTCGCCTAAGGGCCGGACGTAGCAAAGGATGATCTCCTTGGTGCCGAGATGTTTCAGCTCTAGCAGACAATCGAACATCTGGAGGGACTGCTCGGAGAAGTCCAGGGGGAACAGGATCCGCTCGAACATAAGAACGGTCATCTAAGGCAGTCGGCCGGCAAAATAATTATGCCCGACCATAACGGCCCTCGCCGGCTGGACCCGAAGGGCCCGATCGACCGGGCGATGGGGTGCTAGATGGGCCCGTGGCTCCGATCGATCGCCCAAGGGGGGCCATTGGGACCTAATGTTTCCTATCAGCAAAGGAAAAATGGGGAAAGAGGAGGGAAGGGGTCTACGCTCACGGCTTCCCCTTCATGATCTAGCCCCTTCCGATCCTCGACTGAAGGCCGCAGAACCTCATTTAATATAAAGTCCGTTAAAGATAAATGTCAATGCCCTGGGCCCGACGAAGGGAGATGGCCATCGAGGCGGCTCATCGCGGAAAAACAGCCCTGGACGCGCCGGGACCGATTCGACCGCTCCAAGGCCAAGATATCGCCGTTGGTAGGTAGCTTCGGCAAAGGATATCTGCAGGGAGCGGTTTTATCGGGCTCTTGACCGGTGGAGGGGTGTGGGAGGTATGGCCGTCCGAGCGAGCGAAAAGATGAGCCCCAGGAGGTTAGCCCTCGTCCTGTCCCTGATCGCCAGCTTGCTGTACGGCTCGCAGTACGTGGTCATCAAGGGGGGATTGGGAGAGGCGAGCCCGTTCCTCTTCGGCGCCCTGACCATGTCCATCGGCGGCACCCTCGCCCTTTTGATCGTCCGGCGAAGGAAGAGAGTGGACTGGACGATCTTCCGGCGATGGGAGGTCTGGGCGGGCATGGTGGCGGCCACCTCGATGATCGCCTGCCAGTACGTCGGCCTCACCCTGGCGAGCGCCTCGGTGGGCGGCCTGATCGTGGGCAGCAATGTCATCTTCGTTGCTCCCTTGTCGGCCTTGTTCTTCGGCGAGATCATCGGCTGGCGGCGGGCACTGGGCGTGGCCGTCGGCCTGTTCGGCCTGTTCACCATCACCACAGGATGGGACCTCACCACGATCGGTTCCAGCGCGTTCCTGGGGGACGTCCTCCTGCTGG
Organism: uncultured Methanomassiliicoccaceae archaeon; assembly: GCA_964477865.1. Lineage (GTDB taxonomy): Archaea > Thermoplasmatota > Thermoplasmata > Methanomassiliicoccales > Methanomassiliicoccaceae > UBA6. The sequence continues at coordinate 15,142 of CAYZEV010000052.1, forward strand.
CGGCCTCCTTCTCCATCGCCGTGACCTACCCTTTGACCAAGGTCGCCACCAAGCACATGGAATACGACGAGTGGGTCATGTCCTTCCACCTGCTGAGCGCGGTGCCGTTGCTGCTCCTCATGTTCCTGGGGGGCGGCCCGGGAGACGCCTCCTCCATGTCGATCCCCGCGCTCCTGTACGTCGGGTTGCTGTGCACATCCGTGCCGACCATGCTGTGGGCCATCGGTCTGCGGTCCCTTTCGCTGACCACCTCGGCCACCGTCCTGCTGTCCGAGTCCGTGTTCGCCGTCCTGCTCGGCGCCCTCGTCCTCAGTGAACCACTGGGGCCGATCACCATCCTGGGAGCGGCCCTGGTATTCGCGGCCATCTTCCTGGCGGCGCGTCCGGCGACCTTAGAAAAGTAAAGAGAAAAAGATAGGGTTTGGACGAAAGGACCGTTCCAAGAAGAATTACTTCTTCTTCTTGGTGTCTTTCTTGTCGTCCTTCTTCTTGTCAGCGCACTTTGCACATCCCAATTGAAAGCCTCGCCCATGGATTGAAATCGTTGCATTTAACACTATGTCCTATTTTTCTAAGCTGGCCTGAGCGGGCAGGCCGGCGTGGGTGCCTTTTTATGCCCGTACGCTTATTCCAGATACCGAGACTCAGGCCGTAACCGGGGTCTCCGATGGATGTCTGGCCAAGGAATAAAGGGAAAATTCAATAGTGATAATCAATCGAGATTCCTTTTATATTCTGCTAGCCGGTCCCCGACCCAAGGTGAAACAAGATGCACGCATTGGAGACCTCAAGGCTCCTGACCGAGGAGTATTCCGCCAAGATATTACTTGCGACCATGGGTAAGGCCAAAAGCGCCTTCGAGCTATCTGAAAAGCTGGGAATACCCATCGCCGCGTGCTACCGTAAGATCAATCTGCTCGAGTCCGCCGGGCTCATCTATTGCGACGAGAGGAAGCTCACCCGGGCCGGAAAGAGGATCAATCTTTACAAAGCGCGGGTCAAGAACGCCCAGATCACCTTCGAGAAGAACAAGATCAAGGCCAAGATCGAGATGATCGACGGCACCACCGAGGACTACAATTACAACATCGATATGACCGTCTTCGTCAAGGACGGCCTGAACCTCCTCGACCTGTAAAATGGTTTTTAGAAGAAGGCCTTGAGGCCCTCCTCCAGGGTGATGCGGGTGGAGAAACCCAGCCTCTCCCTGGCGCGTTCCACCTTGGCGACGGAGTGTTTTATGTCCGCCGTCCGCGGGGCCACGTGCTCGATGCACGCCTCCCGCGGGCACACGTTCTTGACCGTCGCAGCCAGCTCGGCGATGCTGGTGCCCCGGCCGGAACCGGCGTTCCAGATCGTGGCGTCCTGATCGGACTCCATGACCATCCGCACCATCCGGGCCACGTCCGCGGCGTGCAGGAAGTCCCGGGTCTGGGAGCCGTCCCCCTCGATCCTCATGGCCACGCCGGCCTTGGCGCTCTCGGTGAACTTGGTTATGACCCCGGAGTAGGGGCTCTTGGGGTCCGCTCTCGGGGAATAGAAGTTGAACGGACGGACGATCGCCCACTGCTGCCCAAAGGTGGAGCCGAAGGCCTGGACGAAATGCTCCGCCGACAGCTTGCTGGCGCCGTAGATGGAGAGGGGGGCGGTGGGATGTTCCTCGTCCACCGGCACATATCGCGGGTTGCCGTACACGGCCGCGCTGGAGATGAATATGAACCTCCTGACCCCGGCGTCCCGGGCGGCCTTTAGCACCCTTATCGTGCCGAGCACGTTCAGTTCGGCGTCCATGGCGGGGTCCTCGGTGGACCTCTGGACCGAGACCTGGGCGGCCGTATGGATGACCGCGTCGGCGCCCCGGCAGGCCTTCAGCATGGCGGCCGGGTCCCTGACGTCGGCGATGGTTATCCTCCCCTCGGCGCTCGGGAACGCCGGTCCCCGGACGTCCACCCCCCAGGCCTCATGCTTCGACCCCAGCTCCTCGAAAAGATAGGAACTGAGCTGACCCGATCCCCCCGTGACCAGAACGTTCACGAGGTCCAGATAGACAATGTCGGATTTATTATGGTTGCCAACGGACTGGCCGCGGCCACTGGAATTCTTTTTAAACCACCTGCCGCATGACCATGTCATGAAGAGGGTCATGGTCACTGGTGGGGCTGGATTCATCGGT
>CAYZEV010000053.1:0-17252 GCA_964477865.1 uncultured Methanomassiliicoccaceae archaeon
AGGTGAGAACAAAATAGAAGTACGCCTCCTGCCTTCCAATGTCCCATGAAGAACCTGGAAGAGATCGCTGAACGCAACGAATCCAGATTGGAAGAGAAGGACCAGGTGCGCGAGGTCGCCATCAAGTCCGCCCGGGCCATCAACCGGCTTTCGGGCAGCATAGTGCATCTCATCCACAAGGGCGAAGACGTCAGACCCATGATGCACGAGGCGTTGGACGAAACGCACCGCCTGCGCTCGCTACTGGAGGATTACCCCGAGATATGGGAGTCCGGCCTGGTGGAGGGTGCGCTGCAGGAGCTGGCCGAGGCCGCCATCCTGTTGGCCCTGGTCCGTGAGGATGATCTGCCGGACCCGGACGACATGGGCATCACCGGCAACGCCTACCTGCTGGGGATGGCCGACGCCATCGGCGAACTGCGCCGCTTCGCCCTGGAGAAGCTCAGGGAGGGAGAGGTGGACGAGGCCAAGGTTTACTTGGAAATGATGGAGGAGATCTTCCTGGTCATCATGCGCTTCGACTTCCCCGACGCCCTCATACCGATAAGGCGGAAACAGGACGTGGCCCGCTCCCTGCTGGAAAAGACCAGGGGGGATGTGGCCGTGGCCGTGAACTCGGCCCGCCTGCAGAAGAAGATGGACGAGCTGTCCCGGAAGCTCTGAACTCAGAAGTTCTTCCGGATGACGTCCTCGATCTCTTCCTTCGGCACCAGGCCTACGATCTGGTCCACCACCTTTCCATCCTTGACGAATAGCAGGGTGGGTATGGCCATGATCTTGTGGGTCTGCACGATCTTCTGGTTCTCGTCGACGTTTATCTTGCCGAACACGACCTTACCGGCGTAGTCCTTGGCCAACTTGTCGAGGACCGGGGCCATCATGCGGCAGGGGCCGCACCACTCCGCCCAGCAGTCCACTACCAGCTTGGGGTTGGCCTTCATGACCGCTTCGAAACTGTCCTGGTTGATCTCGAGAACATTGTCAGCCATATCGATCGTCTCGAAATATCGACCAGGGACTATAAGACCATATTCCCGACAAAAATCGATGATCGGCAATAGTTATTAGGAAAAATAGGAGACTGGAAATGGTTTCAGGACCGCTTCTTCTTCTTGCCCCGACCCATGTAGGTGAAGAACAGGATCAGCAGGAGCAGGGAGAACACAATGGTCAACATTATGTTGGCAAATCCCCAGCCGGCATCGCCGACAAAGAACTTGGAGCTGAAAGTGGTCGTTCCGTCGATGAACTGCACCAGCTGCTGGTTGGGGTCGAGAACTATCTCCACGGTGTGCTCGCCATTGCTGAGACCGGATGACGTCCAGTTGTAGGTCAGGGTCTTGGTCGAGTTGGCGGCGATGGTGAACGTGGTCTCGTTGACGATCACGCCGTCGGCCTTGAACTGCACGGGGACGTTCTCCATGGTGACGTTGCCGCTGTTCCTGACCTGAGCGGTGATGACGACGGGGTCCACCACATGGATGGTGTACTTGGCCGTATTATTGACCGTACCGTTGGAAAGACTGACCGAGAGGGTCATGTCCCCGGTGGTGCTGGGGGCGGTGACCTTCAGGGTGAAGTTCTCTCCGTCGCCCTGGCCGGTGGATGGGCTGACCGTGCCACTGCCGACCGCGGCGGTCCAGGTATAGTTGCCGCCTGGCCGGTCCGCTCCGACATTGACGATGACCGTACCCGCCTGTCCTGGTATCAGGTACTTGTAACTACCATCGAAGTTGACCTGGTAGCTGTTCGTCTCCGCGGCCGATGCCGGGAGGGCAAGACTGGACATCATCATCAGCAGCAGCGAGATGGCCGCTGCGACCGCGATTACCTCTTTCTTCGGCGTCCAAACACCCCCTTGTTGACCCTAAGGACGACCAGAGCGACGATCATCAGCATGATCATCGCCAGCAGGAACCAGGTGCTTCCCGGTATCTGCGGGGCGCTCATCGAGGCACCGTTACCGCTGACGGTAAGGCCCGGATCGGGCAGGTTGAAGCTTCCCTTCTCCAGCGGTACCTCCGCCGAAGCGCTGCTGTGGGTCGAGTTCGGGGTCGATTTCACGTTCACGCTGACCGAGACATTGGTCTCGGGCGATTCCCGGTTCTTGGTCAGCACCACATTGACGGTTTGGGTGCTGCCGGCGGAAACACTGACGACCTTATACGGAGTGGTGGCGCCGGATATCCTGGCGTCCCAGCCCTGGACCGCCAGCGCCGAGACCACATCCGGCGACAGGGTCAGGTTGAAGGAATCGTCGGCATTGCCGGTGTTCTTTATCTGGAACGGATAGGTGTAGGTGGTCTGGTTGAGGACCTCGGGGGACCCCAGGGACAGGCTGACACCATAGGTCGGCACGATGCCCACGTCCACATTCACCGACGCCGTTGCCCCGGTGTTGTTCTGCGACGCCGCGGTGATCCTGATGGCCGGATGGGTCACCTTGGCATCAGCGGGCGTCTTGATGGTCACCTGAACAGTCTTCACAGCATTCGGGCCCCACGGCAGGTACACGTTGTTCTCAGAGAACGTTACGCCCCAGGTCGAGGTGCTCGACAGCTTGTAGGTGTCATCGATGTTCCCGGTGTTACGGATGGTCACATCATAGGTCACCGAGTCGCCGGCGTTCACCGTCTTCTGTTGGGCGGAGTTCCAGGTGATGGAGACTGAGCCTTTCAGCTGGCGTAGCAGGTCGATGTTCCTGGTGAGCGCCGAGGTCAGGTTCAGGTCGAAGGACCGAGCGTAGGTCACGTTGACCCCGTTCTCCTGTCCTACCCAGCTGGCCGATACGTTGTATATGCCTTCCAGCAAGTAGGCAGTGTACTTTCCGCTGCCGTCGGTGGTCACGGTCCTCTGGGTATTGGAGCTGAAGACCACGGTCGCCCCTGAGACCGGCGAACCGTTGTAATTGACGGTGCCGGTGACCGCTAGGCCGGCCTCCAAGGTGAAGTTTACCGTGCTGACCTTGTTGGCGGCGACGGTCACGACGCCCATGTAGATGTTGGAGCCGTCGATGCCGTAGACGCTGTACATTCCAGGCGCCAGGCTGATCTCATATGGTCCCAATCCGCGGGTCATGGTGGCGTCGATGCCCGTGCTTTCAAGGGCTTTGAAGGTCCAGATGGTTCCAAGACCTGCTCCGGAGATCGTCCCGCTGAGCGTCCCATTGTCCAGGCTCCGGCTCAGTGCGATGTTTGTGTTTTGGGCTCCGTTCATGATCACGCTCTGGCTGGCCGTGTAGACCACGTATCTGGTGGTCCCATTGACCGAGGCCGTGGTGTGATACTCCGCACCGACGGTGTAGGTCCCGTTGGCCAGATGGCTGACGAAGATCCCTTGATTGTTGGCATTCAGAGTAAGGTTCGCCGCTCCCGATGCGATGGTCACGGCGGCCGGGACCTTCAGATCGGCGCCCTCGTACTGCAACTGCCCGGTAAGGGTGTTCGCTTCCAGAGGAGTGAGGACCAGGTCCGATCCCACCCCGATGGGCTGGGAGCTCAGGTTGACATAGTGCTTGCCGCCGCTGATCAGGTCCACGTAGACCGTATAGGTCCCCGGGGCCAGGTACAGCGGGAAGGCCGCGGAGGCGTCCACGGTCTTATTGTCGGGGCCGATGAAGCGGATCGAATCGCTCGTTCCGCTCATGCTCACGCTGCCGGTGACCTTGACGCGCTCGGTCGCATTGATGGACAGGGCGGCGGGGTCTCTGCCCACCGACACCGTCAGCGAACCGCTGTACTGGTATTTGCTGGAGTCATCCACCGATACGTTCTGGTCGATGACAACATTATAGGCTCCCGGCTTCAGGGACAGGCTGAACGCGCCGTTGGCATCGGTGACGACCGAGGCCGCGGTGCCAGTCGTTCCCTGGGGCTGGAAGTTGACGGTGACGCCGCTGACGGGGCCGCCGCTTGAGGTGACCGTGCCGGTCACGGTACGGTCATTGGCGACCAGCGGGATGTTGACCGTCACATGGTCGTTCAACGGATCGTAGGTGTTGGTCCAGGAGGCGTATCCGTCCTTGGTGGCGGTGACCGTATAGCCGTTCCCCTTGGGCAGGGTGATGTTGAAGCTGCCGGTGGAACTGGTCAGGAAGTACACCGCCTGGTTGGGGCTGGAGGTCGACTGGACCTTCAGCACGGCGTTGGCGATGGTCTCGCCGCTGTCCACCACGGAATTGCCGTTGGCATCGTAGTAGGCCTTGCCGTCTATGCTCACGGAGTCCTGCAGGGTCAGGTCGACGACCGGACTTCCGGTTATACTGGAAGTACCCCAGAAGGCCTTGTTCGACCCCGCCGCATACACGAAGTAGTCGGCCGCGAGCAGGACCAGGCGGTATCCGCCGGTCGAGTTGGCGGTCCCCTTCAGGAAGGTCCCGTCGGCGGTGGAGGTATAGATGACCGTCGCGCCGCTGACCGCATTGCTGCCGTCTTTGACCGTACCGGTGACGACCGATCCGGCCGCCAGGGTCAGGTCCAGGTTCATGGTGTTGGCGTTAGCGACGAACGGCACCATGGCCACGTTGTCCACCCCGTCCTTGATGGTCAGGGCGTAGGCGGTGTAGGTGCCCTGGCGCAGGGTGATGCGATATTCCCCGTTCGAATCGGTGGTGGCGAACACCTCGCGGGAGTCGGAGATGAACGTAACGGCCACATTGGCCTGGGGCTCAGTTCCGATCCTTACGGTGCCGCTGACCGTGGTCGCCGAGAACATCGACAACGTCGGGGTCGCGGTGGTACCGGCGGTCAGGTTATAGGTCTGGGCGTCCACGCTAAGGTCGGCATCGCTGGTGCTGACCGTGTACTCTCCAGGCAACAGGCGATCGAAGAGGAACTTGCCTCCCGCAGTGCTGGTGGTGTTGGTGGGCGTTCCAGTGCTCTTGTCGGTCAGGCTCATCGCTACGCCGACCGCCGGGTCCCCGTTGGAGTACGTCACGGTGCCGTTGATCGCTGCGGGCTTGACCGCGATGGCCTTGGTCAATGAACCATAGGCGACCATGTTGAAGGTCTGCCCACCGAACTGGTGACCGTTCAATGTCGCGGACAGATAGTTGTCGTTACCGGCAAGACCGACCAGGCTATAGGCGCCGTTGGCGCCGGTGGTGGTCTCGGCCTTGAACCCGGTGGCGTTGTTCTGCAGCGTCACGGTGGCGCCAGGGATATACTGGTCGCCGGCGCCGTAGATGCCATTGCCATTGATGTCCCAGAACACCGTGCCGGAGACCGAGGACCCCGGCAGGGTGATGTCACCGTTCGCGTTGAACGGCTCCAGGCGCTGGGCCTGGGCGTAGGAGACGGCGTAGTTGGTCCGGGCGATCTCGGTGGCTATCTGGGTGCCCTTGGCCAGGGTCCCCGTGGAATAGACCACGCTGATGTCCCCGAACGGCAGGAGGACGCTGTACGAACCATCATCGGCGGTCTTCACCGTCTGATGGGGGATTCCGTTCTCGTCGACCACGGTGACGTAGATGCCGGCGTAGGGGGTGCCATCACTGGAGGTGGCCTTGCCCTGCAGCACCGCTCCATCGTAGTACTGTATGAATACCACGCCGGATTCCAGGCTGGCGGAGCTCATGTCCACGATACCGGTGATGTTACCGGCCGCGATCTCGGCCTTGAGGAACTGCGCCTCCTCGTAGGATACGGCCTTCCAGGCGTCGCTGTGGTTCGCTACTTCCGTAGAGTTGTACGGATTGTAGTAGGCGGTCCGGTAGACCTGCTTGAAGTGGGTCAGGTTGTAACCGGGCTTGGCGTCATAGCTCGTCATCGAGCCCGATATGCCCGGGATGCCCTGGCTGGTGGCCCCGACGTCGGCCGGGCTCAGACCCATGAAGGTGCGGTACATCATGGTCTTGTAGAACGTGTCGGTGTAGTAGATCTGGTAACCGATCACCGTGTCCTGCGAGGTGACGTCTGTGACGTCGACGACGCTGTAGTCGCTCAGGATGGCCTTGATGCTGAAGTAGTTGGTCGGAGCGTTGGTGGTCGAGTCTATGACCCGGTCGTTCAGCTTGGCCGGAGCGTAGAAGATGTTGCTGCTGGTGGCGCTGAACGGGAACAACCGGCTGTCCACGGCGACATAGCCGATATCGTAGCCGGAGGCGACACGAAGGTCGTGGTAGGCGTTGACCAGGTTGTCCATGCCGGCCTTCTCCAGCTCGATGCTGGCCGCCGCGTACTTGGCGTTGGCCGGGCTGAGGTCTGAAGAGTAGTTGCCGTACAGGCCCGGGTCGTCCAGGACCGTCTGCACGTAGTTGGACGGGTGCTGCATGATGTCCTGGACCGCCGAGGCGTTGATCCCGTTTTCCTCCAGGATCCTAACGGTCGTTTCATTGAAGCCGGTCTTCTCCAGGATGCGGACCATGAACAGCGCGATGGCGTTGCTCTCGCTCTCGGACATCAGGAACGAACCGGCCATCTGATAGCCGTTCTGGAAGTTATCCGCCACAGTCGGGTGTTCTCCCTGCTGAGCGGCCTCGAAACCATAGTCCCACCAGGACAGGTAGGCCGGTTTGGCCTCATCGGACAGATTACTATCTTGAGTTTTGAACCAGCTCCATGCCGCCGGATAGTAGGTATCGGGCAGGGGCAGGGAGTAGGAGAACGCGCCCAGGTACCAGAACGAACCGTTGATGCGGTCGTAGCTGGAGGGGTGCAGGATGTCCGGCAGAGCGTAATAGATCTGCTTGTCGTACATCTTCTTGGTCTCGGACGGAATGCCGGCGTCGATGGCGCCCATGGCATTGGGGAGGACGATCAGGAAGGCCAGGAACAGGACTACCGCCACGTGACGGAGCTTCACGGCCTTTTTGATGGTCGTCCAGGGGTTGGAAAAGAATCCGCCGAAGGCCCGGGGCACTTCCTCGAATTTGACCATGGCGATGATGAGGGCCAGGATCCATCCCGCGGCCATGGCGAAGGCGGGGGAGGCGTTGAACATGAACCTGGCGGCCGAGGCGGCCATGTAGATGCTGACGCCGAGCCATACCACGATGAACACGAGGTACGGGGACGGGTTCTTCGGTATCTTTATCGCTGCCCAGACCACTCCGATCAGGGCGAGCCAGAAGGTGACCACACCGAAGGACATGGCCAGATCCGAGAAGGTCGGGGCCTGCGCTTCCTGGATGGTCGAGTAAAGCTTGCTCTTGACCAGGTAGCCTTGCCCGGTGACGATGGCATCGAAGACGGTGGGGGCGATGAAGAAGATGGCCACCAGGCCAACCACTATCAGCGCCACGATGGAGGGCAGCACCAGGGTCCAGGGGTAGTCACGGGTGACCATGAATATGCCACCCACGACCATCGCGCCCAGGAAGAGATAGAACGGCACGTCGAACCACTGGTTCCAGTACCTCAGTTGCCAGTACAACGGCGCCATGAGCACGAAAGCGGTCATGAGCATGGCCCCGACCACAAAGAACTCACCCATGGAATCGATGTTGCGGAAACGATTGATGAGAACCTGTACCAGGAAGTAGACAAGAACGATGATCAGGATGTAGGTGTAACCGGTCCACATCATGGCCACTAGGGCGATACAGACCCCGCCTAACATCGCATATATCAGCGATTTCGAATTGGATGAGATATAGGATCTGAAGCCGGGTACGATGGTCTTAGGACTTTTCCAATTGGTGACCCATTTCGTCCCCTTTATCGTCATCAGGGCCCGCAATAGGAAGTACAGGGCGAACACGACGAAGAACAGGATCATAGCGTCATGGTCGGCGTCGGCGAACACGCTCCTGGTGATGTTGCCAGGCATCAGGGCGAACAGGAAAGACGCCAGAATACCGGCCCGGTTGCCAAAGGCGGCCCTGGTGAGCAGGAACACGGGGATACAAGTGAGAGCGCCCCAGAATGCCGTGGAGAACAGCAGCGTATAGCCGGTGCTATCCGTGAGAGAAAGTCCGGAGACTCCTGTAATGAACATACTGGTCACTGCCACGGACCAGTCGTAGGCCGGGGGCCTTTCGTTCCTGATCCCGATGGGGTAATTCAGGAGAGGATCATTGACCAGATGGGAGCCGGTGTTCTCGACGTGCTCGATCACTCGCATGTGATAGTATGAGTCTGAGCCGCCACCGACCAAGAAGCCATTGTCCACCGCTGTGGGATACCCGAAATAGCTGCGCACGAACAGTGCGATGAAAATGACAGCTACCAGGACAAGGACTGTTCCCCAGTTCCTTCCCAGCCACGAATCCTTTAGCCGGGTTTGGAGACTGCCCTTGGCAGGCTTCTGTTCCTTCTGGGACCGGCCCGCTGGCCTCCCTTCGTTTGCTTCCATCGTTAGTGTCTCCTAGGCAGAATCGGTCTCTGATTACTGGTCCGGTATAAAAAGTCTATCTTTAGATTCGTCCTGCTCTGGCATGGATGCACACGACTGGGAGCGGGGGCCTCCCCTCGCTAGACAACTATTTGCTCAAGAACTTCGAAATGTAAGGGCTAGGACGACCATGACCAAGCAGGACTATCTCAAGGCCGACGACACCCCCGATAACGCCGCGAAATGCCTGTGCCCCACGTGCCCCAGCCATCCACAGCTGTGCCGAAGCGAAAAGTTTTACTGCGCCCGTGGCGTGAGCAAATGTAATGTCCAAGCAGCTGGCTGCCTTTGTCCTGACTGCGCGGTCTGGAAGAAGTACGGGCTTAATGGCAACTATTATTGCGACAAGCTGCCACTGGGGAGTAGCGGGGAGGTGCAGAGGAAGGGCGCGTCCACCGAGCCGTCGGGCTTCCGGGACATGGTCATCGGCGTTAAGGACGCCGCCATCCTCGAGAAGAGCGGCCTCGCTGAAATGGGCTCGCTCCGAGAGCTCCCGTTCTCGCTCGATGATCTCTTCTTCCTCCCCGCCCAGGTGTCCCGTTTCCCGCTTAACGCCGATGAAGAAGTGGATACGGCCGTCACCATCGGCCCGCGGGCCCAGCGCCCCCTGGAGCTGCCGACGCCCATCCTGATCGCCGGGATGAGCTTCGGTGCGGTGTCCAAGAACGTACGCTTGTCGATCGCCCGCGGGGCCCAGGAGGGCGGGTTCGGCTTCAATACGGGAGAAGGGGGCATTCTGCCCGAAGAGCTGGAGATGGCCCCTGGAACAATGGTCGCCCAGTACGCGACCGGGCGGTTTGGTATACCGGAGGACCGGCTTAGACGGGCGTCGGCCATCGAGATTCGGTTCGGCCAGGGTGCCTACCCGGGCATTGGCAGCATTCTTCTGGACAGCAAGGTCACCGCTGAGGTGGCCAAGATCAGGGGGATCAAGAAGGGCGAGAACGCGCTATCTCCGGCTAGGCATCCCGACATCTCCTCCTCGGAAGAGGTGGAGGCCAAGGTCGCCTATCTGCGCCGGCTCACCAACGGCGTTCCCATCGGAGCGAAGATCGGCTGCGGTCGCATCGAGGATGACCTGGACGTGCTTTTGGGGGCTGGCGTCGACTTCGTCACCCTGGATGGGTTCGGCGGGGGCACCGGGGCGACCGAGATGTTCGCCCGCGAGAACTGCGGTATCCCCATCGTGGCCGCTCTCCCCAGGGCCATACGCCACCTCCAGAGGGAGGGGGCCAGGGACCGGATCACCGTGATCGCTTCGGGAGGCCTAAGGTCCTCGGGCCATTTCGCCAAATGCCTTGCATTGGGCGCCGATGCGATCTACATCGGCACGGCAGCCCTCATTGCCATCAACTGCCAGCAGTACCGGGTCTGCTACGGCAACAAGTGCCCCACCGGGGTCACCACCCATGACCCCGGCCTGGTGTCCAAGATCTCGCCCGATGAAGGGGGCAGAAGACTGGCCTCGTTCGTGCGTACTAGCACATCAGAAATGGCCGGGTTAGCTCGGATCACCGGAAAGAACAGGCTCCGGGACCTGGTCCGGGACGATATCATCAGCGTGGACAAGGACCTATCCGAGGTGACCGGGGTCCAATGGATCGACGGTCGGGACCGGCGGGCCTAGCCGCTCTTGCTCAGGGCGGCGATCTCGTCGGCCAGCCTTGTGGCGGCGTCCCGGGGGTTCCTATCGCCATAGATGGACCGCCCCACGATGACGAAATCGGCACCCATCGATATGGCCATCGAGGCACTGCCGCCCTGCGCCCCCACTCCGGGCGACAGTATCAGCAGGTCCCCCACGATCGAGCGTATCCGGGCGATGCGTTCCGGACGGGTGGCCGGAGCTATCACGCCGGTGGCCTTCGCCCCCACCGCCATCTGTGCGAACTGCTCGGCCAGGGGCGCGGTGAACTCCTGCCCTCCGGGATGGGACATCTCGGTGACCACGAACACATCCAGGCCCTCCGCCGCCTGTACCGCCGCCTGCAGGGAATCGGTACCAGTGAAGGCGTGCACGATGACCCCGCTGGCGCCCCGCTTCTTCACCTGTTCGACGATTAGCCGGTCGGTGTTCGGAATGTCGGCGATCTTGAAGTCGCATATCACCGGGGCCAGCTCCGAGAGGCGCGTGATGATGGACGGCGATGACGAAAGGACCAGAGGCCAGTTTATCTTAATAGCGTCCACCAGGTCGGAGACCTCTTCTGCCACTTGCAGGGCCTTCCGCTCATCCGTCTCGTCGAGGGCCAGGATCATCCGGGTCGTGGTCTTCATCCGTTGCACCGGGACCAGATTGCCCTTTCCGATATAAGACCGCTGGCCTAGCGTATGCGAGAGGCCATCAACCGGGCCATGCTGATCAGCCAGGAATCGGAGGCCACGCAGTCCGGGGTGCAGGATAGAAGGACCAGACCGAACACGTTGCGCTCGACGAAGGCGATGGCCTTCATCCGTCGGCCCACCTTGCCCTCAACCTCGATCATCGCCCCGGCGTCCCCTATCTCGACCTTCGAAAGTTTCAGAAAACCCATCTTGCTCAGGGTGCTCACGAGCACCATGGCGGCGGTCCTCTGGTCACTGTATACGACCGTCTCGAACGACAGGGCCGCCTTCTCACCGGTCTGGTCCCTCATCAAGAACTTGGCCGCCGCATAGTCCCGCTGCCCGAACTTGGGCTGGTCCATGACCTTCACCGGCCGCTCCTCCCACCGTTGTGGCAGGTCCGCCCCGGATATGCTCATCTCCCGGGCCGGCGTAGTTATGGCTCGCTCCCCTCCCAGCAATGAGAAGGTCGTCCCATCGAAAGAGAACGACATTTCTTGCTCGTCCACCCTTATCGACATTTCCCACTTCCTCCGGGTATTTATTTTGAGCCACTTCTATATAATATTTTCATACGCTCGCTTTCCGTCCTACATTCTTGACGTACGTTACGATAGATCCCCCACGAAAAAGGGAAGAGTATATAGCCGGACGCCGCCTCCAACGACCGGATGAAAATGGAGAACATGGAGGCCGGTTCGGCGTACACCGGCAAACTGCCCCGCGGTTGCGTGCTATGCCGCCAGGGGGCCAAGATGGTCCTTCTGGTATCGGGAGAATGCTCCACCGGTTGCTTCTACTGCCCCCTGTCACTGGAGAAGCGGGGCCGGAACGTGCTCTTCGCCAACGAGAAGCGGTGCGCCGATGACGAGGATGTGCTCAAGGAGGCCGAGATGATCGACGCCAAGGGGACCGGCATAACCGGCGGGGACCCCGTGGCCTGCCTGGACCGAACGGTCCACTTCATCCGGTTGCTCAAGGAGCGGTTCGGCAAGCGTCACCATATCCATCTCTATACCTCGTCCCTGGACATCGCTGCTTTCGAGCTCCTCGAAGAGGCGGGGCTCGATGAGCTCCGCATACATCCGTCCGTCGCGCAATGGAAGAAGCTGTCAAAGACCGGCCTGGCCGATTTCAAGAAACGCTCCAGGATGAAGATCGGGTTCGAGGTCCCCTCCCTTCCGGGAAGCGAGGCCGCCCTGCGCTCCCTGATCGGATACGCTCAGGACGCCGGCCTCGATTTCGTCAACCTCAACGAGCTGGAGTTCTCCGAGGGGAACTGGGACCAGCTCAGGGAGAGGGGGTTCGAGATAAGGGACGATGAGTCTAGCGCGGCCAAGGGCAGCGAGGAGCTGGCGATGGCGATGGTGGCATCCAAGCCCCAGGTCCCGGTGCACTACTGCACCTCCAGCTTCAAGGATTCCATTCAACTGAGGAACCGATTGAAGCGCCGGGCGCTTCGGGTCGCCCTTCCCTCGGACATCATCACCGAGGATGGGACATTGTTCAAGGGCGTGGTGGAGGGACCGATGGACGAGATCGTGGCCTTGCTGCGCGAAAAGTACGAGGTTCCCGAAGAACTGATGAGAAAAGATGAGGAAAGGGAAAGGGTTGAGGTGGCGCCGTGGGTGCTGGAGGAGATCGCCTCCGAGCTCCCGTACGACTCCTTCCTGGTGGAGGAATACCCCACCGCCGACCGATTAGAGGTCGAGAGGGAGCCGCTCAGGCCACGCTGATGCTCTGGACGTTGTGGTGCCGGTTGACGATGTCCCGGGCGATCTTGAGGTTGCGGCCTTCCTTGCCTATGGCGCGGCCCTTGACCTTCGGATCGACCGTGACGGTCGCATGAACGACATTGCCCCGGTTCTCGATCACAACGTTCTGAACGTTGTAGTTGTAGAACACGTTCCGGATGAATTTCTCCGGCTCGTCCGAGTACTCGATTACCTGGATGTTCTTGCCAGTCTGGTTCTTCAGGCGGATCACGTTCTCCCCGCCCTTGCCCACGGCCCTGTTGGCCTGGCCAGGCTCGACAACGAAGACCAGTTTCTCCTCAGTCTCCATGCAGTCCTTGACCCTGGTCTTGGTAACGGCCTCGAAGAGGTTGATGTACCTCAGGGTGTCCTCAGTGAAAGTTATCTCAGACGGCATATGATCACAACGAAAGGATGTTGGAGGTACCCTTATCGATGACCGCCAAAGCGGATACCGAGAATGGCTTCCCGCACAGAGCCCCTAGCTCCATGTTGGTACCCTCAAACTTGACAACCTTGATGCTGTGGTTTCCAGATCTGAGGAACTCACTCGGGCAGTTCTCAGCGACGATTACCATCTTAGCAGCGCCGTTGTTGACCGCCTTCTCTGCCTGCTGCACGCCGTAGACCACCTTGCCGGTGGTCGCAGCGGCCTTGATTGCTCTTCCCAAATCTATCATTCTATTGCCTCCCTGGGCCTCTTCCTTGGGTCGTAGACCAAGTGGACAGCTCCTGTCCCCAGGGTCACCGGTTGCCCCACTATGATGTTCTCGGCCACGCCGTCCAGATCGTCTGACTCTCCGGTCAGAGCGGCATGGAGCAGGTGGGTGGCGGTAATCTCGAACGCGGCCCTTGCGAGCACACTCGATTTCCTGCCAGATATTCCGTGTCGGCCGATGGCTTTGACGTCGCCGTCGTTGGTCATCAGGTCGGCTACGAGCATGATATGTCGGATGTCAACGGTCAGGCCCTGTTCCTCCAGGGTCCTGGTCGCCTCATTGATGATGGAGTTCCTTGCGGCCTCCACCCCTAGGACCTCATAGATCTCCTGAATGGAGTTGGTGGTGGTCCTCTTGCGATCGACCTTCTCTTCGGCCAGCACGTCCCGGAGGTTCGAGCCGGCAGTGTAGATGATATATTCGTGCCCGGTCTTCCTCAGGATGGCCCTCTCGATGCCGTCAACGCCCTGGATGACCGAGTCCCTGGTGGCCTGGACGATACCTTGCAGCTTCTTGAAGCTTGCTTCTTCCGACGATATGACCACCATCTCGCGCTCGGGGTCGTCCTCGTCGGTGACCTTGGTGACCTGGCCACGCAGCCGGCGGTCCTTGTTGAGCCTTTCCACGATCTGATCGACCCCGATGTCCTTCTGCTCGAGCTTGGCCTTGTCGGGATGGACGATGACCTTCATGTTGACGATGTCCGTCTCGATGTCCGCGATGTCCAGCAAGGTGGTCTTCTCGATCTTTGAGGCGACCCTGCGGACCTCGTCGACGTTGCCGCCGAACTCCGGCTCGATGTAAACGGTCATCATCGGCGTGGACGGCACCCTTCGGGCGTCCACGATCTCGATGAGACGGGGCAGACCGAGGGTAACGTTGATTTCGGCCACACCGGCGTAGTGGAAGGTACGCATGGTCATCTGGGTACCCGGTTCGCCTATCGATTGGGCGGCCAGGATGCCCGCCGACTCGTTGGCGTCCATCTTGTGGAGCAGGAACTTCTCGTTGCACTTCTTGAGGACCTGCTTGACCTTCTCATTGGAGATCTTGGTCCCTTCCAGGCGTTCCGCCAACGATGCCACTACCCGACGGGGCAGTTCGATGTGGAGGCCTTCCAACATGGCGGTGAGCTTGTTCTCCATTTCGCCTGGAGGGCGGGCCTTGAACACCCGCTGGAACTCTACCTTCTTGGCCGGCTCGGCGACGGCCTCCTTCTTCTCGGCCTTCTTGCCAGCCTCTTTCTTGGCCTTGCCGAGCTTCCTCTTGGCCTCGGCGGCCTGGGCCTCGGTGATCCCGAGCGCCATCATGTCCGCCGCGGTGGCCGAGGTGATGTCCGCTATGCTGCTGTACTTCTGTAGGAGCTTATCGGCCACGGCCTCATCCACTCCCCTCTTGACCAGCGCGTTGAACGTGTCCTTACGGGCCATCAGTCCTCACCTCCGCTGCCGCCGGCGTCATACTCCGGCTCTTCGGCCTCCCCTTCTTCCTCCATGGTCTCCATGAGGTCCTTCTCGATGGTGGCGTAGCCGGCCTGCTTCTTCTCTTCGATGCGGGCCAGGGTCTCGGCGTCGTCGCCCAGGACCTCGGACAGTATGTCGTCCACGTCCACGGCGTCCCCTTGCACCGAGCGGCAGGGGTCCACTCCATCCTCGCCGTACTGCAGCTGGATGATCATGTCCGCGGTGTTGCGGACGGTGCCGTCCTGCTTCAGCTTGAGGTCCTCCAGCGCATTGATCAGACGGCGCTGCATGTAACCGGACCGGGAGGTACGGACGGCGGTATCGACCAGTCCTTCGCGTCCACCCATGGAGTGGAAGAAGAACTCGGTCGGGGTCAGCCCGCTCTTATATGAATTCTGCACGAAGCCCTTGGCCTCGGCGCCCAGGTCGCCCTTCTTGAAGTGGGGCAGGGTCCTGTTCCAGTAGCCACGGGAAAGCCTTTCGCCACGAACGGCCTGCTGTCCGATGCAACCGGCCATCTGCGACAGGTTGAGCATGGAACCTCTGGCCCCGGAACGGGCCATGATGACCGCGGAGTTCTCCATACCGAGGTGACGGCCGGCGATCCGACCCGCCTCGTCACGGGCCTGCCCCAGGACCTTCATGACCTCCACTTCCAATGTCTCGTCGAGGGACCGCCCGGGTAGCTGCTCCAGTATGCCCTCACGGTAGGCCTGGACGAACTCGGATACCTTGCGCACGGCGTCGTGCAGCACATCCTCGATCTGCTGGGTCGCCTCCGCCGGAATGTCCTCGTCGTCGATGCCGGTGGTGAACCCTCTTACCATGATGGCGCCGATGGCCAGCTTGGTGACGTTGTCCAAGAACTCCCGGGCCGCGTCCGCGCCATAGTCACGGGTGATCTTGTCCAATATCTTGCCCTTGAACGAGCCGATGGCCTTCTCGTCGATGGTCCCGTTCAGCAGTATGCCGTTCCGGATCTTGACGTAGGCGTCCAGGTCGCACTGGTCCTTTTGACAGGTCGGACAGTTGCGGCAGATGGATGCCTTGAAGGTGATGCGGAAGTCCGCGGGCAGCACCATGGTGAACAGCTGATGGCCGGTCCAGTACTCCTTGCCGTCGATGAGCTTAGGCTTGGGCAGGTCGGTGTACTTCACCTTGGAAAGGATGCTCAGCGTCTCCTGCTTGTCGAACAGAGGGTCCTGGTGCGTCAGCAGGAACGTGCCGGTGATGTGGTCGTGGATGGCGCCGATGATGGGGCCGCCGAACCTGGGAGACAGGATATGCTCCTGGACCCTCATCAGGATGATCGCTTCGGCCCGGGCCTCGTCGCTCTGCAGCACGTGCAGGTTCATCTCATCGCCATCGAAGTCAGCGTTGTATGGCGGACAGACGCACAGGTTGAACCGGAAGGTCTTCCAGGGCATCACCCGCACGGTGTGGGCCATCATCGACATGCGGTGCAGGGACGGTTGCCGGTTGAACAGCACGACGTCCTTGTCCATTAGATGCCTTTCCACGACGTAACCGGTTTCCAGGCCCTCGGCGATGGATTCGGCGTTACGCTCGGTGACCTTTATCCTGCGGCCGTCGGACCGGATGACATAGTTGACGCCGGGAACGTACTTCCCGTCCACCATGGGCGGGTTGGAACCCCCCTTGACCATTTCCTTCAACTGTTCTATGTTGGCCTTGGTGATGCGCACCGGCAAGGTCAGCTCCCGGGCCGCTTCGTAGGGCACTCCGACCTCGTTGATGGACAGCGAAGGATCGGGGGAGATGACCGTACGGGCCGAGAAGTTAACCCTCTTACCGGACAGGTTGGAACGGAACCGTCCCTCCTTCCCCTTGAGCCTCTGCACCAGGGTCTTGAGGGGGCGGCCCGACCGGTGCCTGGCCGGCGGGATGCCCGAGGTCTGGTTGTCGAAATAGGTGGTGACGTGGTACTGCAACAGCTCCCACAGGTCCTCCACGATCAGCTGGGGCGCACCGGCGTCACGGTTCTCACGCAGACGCTGGTTGATCCTCAGCACATCGACGAGCTTGTGGGTGAGATCGTCCTCCGACCGGTCACCGGATTCGAGGGTGATGGACGGACGAACGGTCACTGGCGGCACGGCCAGGGCGGTCAGCACCATCCATTCGGGGCGGCAGGAGTTGGGGTCGATGCCCAGCGGGGGCAGGTCCTCGTCCGGGATACGCTCCAGGCGTTCCCGGACCTCCTTGGGGGTGAGCTTGTGCCCGTCCTCGCGGAAAGTGGTGGGCTTGTCCAGGGTTACCTTTCCCTGAGCCTGCCCGCAGTGGGGGCAGACGGTGTTCTTGGACGCGTCCTTGGCCGTTCCCTTGGCCAGGAGGCGGTATTCGATGGCGTCGCTACCGAGCTCGTCCATGTCCGCCCATTCCTGGGCCTTGCGGGCGGCCTCTTCCTTGGTCATGAGGAGATGGCCGCAGGTCTTACAGGTCGATTGGAGCAGCTTCTTGATCTCCTTGACCAGGCCGACATGGATGACCGGCATGGCCAGATCGATGTGGCCGAAGTGACCGGGGCACTCGTCGACCTTGTTGCCGCAGGTCTTGCAACGCAATCCAGGTTCGATGACCCCCAAATGGGGGTCCATCAATCCCATATCGATGGGGAAACCGTCGTCGACGCCATGCCC
>CAYZEV010000054.1:0-16459 GCA_964477865.1 uncultured Methanomassiliicoccaceae archaeon
GCTGGGCCACGGCGTTCTGCACCCCCTTCAAGATGTACAAGCGGTATGCCGCCTACAGCGGTGGGACCTGCGACATGCTCATAGTCTCTTGGCCCAAGGGGATCAAGGGGAAGGGGATCAGGCAGCAGTACCACCATGTCACCGACATCGTGCCCACGGTGCTGGATTGCCTGAACATACCCCTGCCGGAAGCGGTCAAGGGCTACACCCAGTGGCCCTTGGAAGGGGTCAGCATGCGATACTCTTTCGACAACGCTTACGTCCCTACCAAGAAGGACCTCCAATACTTCGTCATGATCGGCAACAGAGGGATCTGGAGCGAGGGGTGGAAGGCCAGCACGACCCACCCCACCATTAGCAATTGGGGACACTTCAACAAAGATCATTGGGAGCTCTATCATGTCGACAAGGACCGTTCGGAAATGCGGGACCTGGCGGCCGAGAACCCCGAGAAGCTGGAGGAGCTCAAGGCCCTGTGGTTCACTGCGGCGGGACGCTACAACGGGTTGCCCCTGGAGGACCGGGGTGCAGTGGCGATACTGACCTCACCACGGCCTCAACTAGCTAAGCGCATGGACCGTTACGTCTACTTCCCAGGCACCGACCCGGTGCCCGAGGCGGTCGCCCCCAACATCCTGAACCGGTCGTTCAAGATCGGCGCGGTGGCCGACGTACCCGAAGGAGGGGGGGAGGGCGTTCTGTTCCATGAAGGCACTCGCTTCGGCGGCCATGTGCTGTACATGAAGGACGGCCGCCTGAAGTACGCCTACAACTTCGTGGGCATCGATACCACGATCGTGACCTCCGAGGAGAAGGTCCCGCCAGGGAAGAACCTCATCCTGGCGGCGACCTTTGACCGGGAAGGAGAGAAGCCTCCGGGTGTCGCCTTTGGCACCGTGACCTTGTTCGTGAACGACAAGAAGGTGGGCGAAGGCAAGATCCGGACCCAGCCTGGGCGGTTCGGCCTGGGGTCCTACTGTACCGTGGGCCGTGGATATGGCCAGGGGGTGACCGCCGACCTGCCCGGAGAGCGACCTTGGGTCTTCAACGGGAAGATCAATAGGGTGGCCATCGACCTGAGCGGCCGAGCCTATGTGGACCTGGAGAAGGAGGCAAAGGCGATCCTGGCCCGGTTCTAAGAATCACTGCATCGCCTGCCTGCATCTCTGTACTGGCCATAGAAAGAGCGCAGGAACGGGGTCCCGGGAAGGGAGGTTCTTGAGGGACCTCGTTCGATATCACCAAGCCTCGTTAAAAGAAGATCTAGGCATGAGCTACCACCTTGAGCGTTACCAGGAAATCCTCGATGGGCGGACGTACGCTCGATACCTGCTGGCCGGCTCGGTGACCATCGACGGGGCTGGCGATCCTTCCCTAGCGGAGATGTGGAAGGTTCACGAGGGCAAGATGGGAGTGTACAGGGACCTTGTTGCCGCCAACGCCGGCCCTAGAGCGGTGGGCCACTCCATTCTTGACCTGAAGAGGAGGATCGCCGAGGAGCTCCTGAAGGAGTGTTGCTTTTGTGAACTTGACTGCCGGGTGGACCGCAGTAAGGGGATCAGAGGGCGGTGCGGGGTGCTGGAGCCCCGGGTGGCCAGCCATTTCGTCCATATGGGGGAGGAGGAGCCGTTGGTACCTTCCTACACCATCTTCTTCGCCGGCTGCAACATTCAATGCGTATTTTGCCAGAACTACGATATCAGCACTCAAGCGGACTGCGGCCGGAAAATCCCCGCTGAGGAGATGGCCTTGCAGATCGATAGGGTGGCCAAAGAGGTTCGAGGAAGAAGAGCAAAGAACGCCAACTGGGTCGGGGGAGACCCCACGCCCGATCTCCACTACGTCCTTGCCGTCCTGTGCCACGCCAGAGCGAACATCGCCCAGGTCTGGAACTCCAATATGTACCTTTCAGAGAAGGCCATGACCTTACTGGATGGCACCATCGACATCTATCTTACGGACCTGAAGTACGGAAATGATGCCTGCGCCCTTCGATTATCGGGTTGCAAGGATTATTTGCGCATAGTGACCCGGAACCATCTGTTGGCCGCTGGCCAATGTGAGGTCATTGTCCGCCACCTGATGCTGCCAGGGCACTTGGAATGCTGCACATTGCCCGTTTTAGATTGGCTGGCCGAGCATATGCCTACGGCATCAGTGAACATCATGGCCCAATATCATCCTGAACACAAGGCGAGGGATCATCCTGAACTGAGGGGGCGGGTATCCCGAGAGGACTACGAGGCCGCGGTCGACCATGCCTGCCGGAAAGGGCTCCAGCTCCTCTGAGGCCAGGGCAGTGATATATAGGTCAAGGTGCCACCTGAATATTTAGGGATAATGGACCCGCCGTGGGTCCTGGAGCTACCGAGATGGCGGACCTACTTACGACCTTGATCGCGGTGTTCGGCCTCGTTTTCGTGGTCGGGAGCATGTTGGCCATGGGTTTCAGCCTGACCCCGAAGATGATCGTTCAACCTTTGAAGAACGTTCGACTGGTCCTTTTGGCCTTGGTGGCGAACTTCATTATCGTGCCGGCCGCGATAATCGCCCTGAGTTCCGTTGTGCCCCTGGCCGACGACATAAAGATCGGGATGTTCATATTGGCACTGGCCGCCGGAGCGCCCTTCGTCCCCAAGCTGACCCAGTTCGCCAAGGGCAACATTGGGTTCGGCGTGGGAGTGATGACCCTGCTCATGGTAGTGACGATCATCGTCCTACCGACCGTTCTGCCCCTGATCGTTCCCGGTGTAAAGGTCGATCCCTGGGCGGTGGCCCAGCCCCTAATTTTCCTGATGCTGCTCCCCCTGGGGATCGGGCTCCTGATCAAATCGCGATATGAGCCGTTGGCCGAGCACGCGGCCGCGATCCTGAACCGGGTCACCACTCTCAGCATCATCATCCTGCTCTTCCTCTTCTTCGGGGCGTTCTGGGACCAGATACTGGGGATCTTCGGGACCGGGGCGGTGGGTTTCTCCATCTTCTTCGTGGTCTTCGCCCTGATCGTTGGCTATTTCTTGGGAGGTCGCGACACGAGCACCAAGCGGGTGCTGGGAATCGCCACGGCCCAACGTAACATAGCGGCCGGCATACTGACCGCCGCGACCAATTTCGGGGAGCGTCCGCTGGTCGGGGTCACTGTGATACTGGTCTCCCTTACCTCATTGATAATTTTGATGGTCGCGGCGGGGGAGTGGGGCCGCCAGGGAGGGAAGACAGTGAGAGGAAGTGATGCATGATGGAGGGACTGTTGAAGCCGATCCCAGACCTTTGTCGGTGCAGGTCTTTGGACGCTTCCCTGGACAGAAGGATCTTCAGCGGCCTATCCAAGGCCAGGATATGGTGAGGATGACATTTCGGTATTCTGATGGGGGAGAGGTGTGAAGGGCCCGCTGAGCAACGTCTCATCATCTGTAAAAAGCCAACTAGATCGGATCATTTCGTCGGTCAAGTTCGCCACTCTGTGGATCACCTTCGCCCTACTGATGGTCCTCTTTCCATTCGTTAAAGGTACAGCAGGCAGTGTACTATTCAGCATACTTTTCTCGTTGCTCCTGATCGCCAGCATTGCCACCGTGAGCAAGAACAAGAGACAGATGATCATCGGATTATCCCTGCTCAGCATTGCCTTGGCCTCCCGATGGGGCTTTTTGCTGTTGGGTGGTATGTTCCTTGATGCAGTTTCCTTGCTGTTCGCCTCTTTGACCACGGCTTTCGTTGCCTTCCTGTTGTTCACTTCCCTGTTCAAGGTCAAGGAGGTCACCACCAACACCCTGTGGGAAGCGGTCTCGATCTATCTGCTGCTCGGACTGACCTGGGCGTTCGTCTTCGCCTTCGTGAGCGTGGTGACCCCCGGCTCCTTCAGCGACGGTGTTTTCCCGGACGAGGCACTGACCTTCCAGGCCCTGGTCTACTATAGCTTCGTTACCCTGGCCACTCTCGGGTACGGCGACATACTGCCGGTCACCCAGATGGCGAGGGGCCTGGCCATCCTGGAGGTGCTAATGGGCGTCCTGTACATGGCCATCCTGATCTCCCGATTGGTGGGGGCCTGGAAGCCTGGTGAAGAGAAGAAGTAAGTGAACGCCTGACGACCATCATGGCCCCCCAAACGTCGATAGTTAGGAGGGTCCGATCGATGGGCTGGAAAAATGTAGGCCACGCCGCCTAGTACCTCGGAGGTACTCAGCGACGGCCAAATGAAATGTTTCCTATCTTCATCCTGACAGGAGCTTCTGCTTAGCTGTCGTGAACTCCTGGTCGGATAGGACCCCAGACTCATGGAGCTGGGCCAGCTTCTGTAGCTCGGCGGTGACGTCCACTTTTGGAGCGGCCGCTTGCGCCTGCGCCTGCTGTTGAGCCATCTGGGCTTCCATCTGGGCTTTCTGCGTCTGCATCTCGGCCTGATGCTGTTGCTCCTGAGCCTCGGCCTGGCTCGCGGCCTGCCGCTGTCCCATCCTTGCTCCCGCCACCAGCGCTATACCTCTTCCTCGCATGTTCCACACCTCCTTTCATCCAGATCTCGAAGATTCCATTTTCTGCCCCACTTTCTCGATCAGTTCGGGCGAGATCCTTCCCTGAGCGACAAGCTCACCGCCCGACTCTAGCATGGCCTCCTTTAATCGGATCGCCCATAGGTTCTCAAAAAGGATGGCCCCCGCCGAACTATTGTTGGGCAGCTCCTCTCCGATGCTCTCCACGTCGTCTTGTGAAAGCCATTCTCCAGTCTTGCCCGCAAAGATCTGGAACGCATTTTCGGCCTCTCCTCCCAGGTCGGCGACCTCGAATGATTCGACGTTCCCTTCCTCGTCCTTGCGGATGAATATCAGGTCGATCACCCGAACCGTGCCCGAGTCTTCGAGTCTGCGAATCTCCGGCGCGATCCTTCCTGTGAACCTGTTCCCGGGGAACCGGACCACAAGGAAATCCACGGGACCCATGACCCGTTGTTTCTGCATAGTCTCCATCGTCATTTCATGCCTCCACAATCTGCTCTCGATAATTGAGCTGGTCGACGTTGGGAGTGGAGAATAGTTAAACGTTCTCTGATGATATAATGATAAACATCTGTTAACTGGCACAAATGGTTGGAATTATCCATTAAGGACGCTCAGGCTGCTTTCCCCGAGGGTATGTCGAGAGGGATCTCCTCCCCGAGAGCATCGGCCACGTCCTTTTCGAAGACGGACCTGAAGTCCACGATGATCGGGTAGGTGGGCAGGAACCCGAAGAGGTCCTTGTAGACCACCTTGTAGATCCTGGACACCCGGAACTTTTTCTGGACGGCCCGGAACTTTGCTGACCTTTCCCCACTCGGTTCTTCTCCCTCGATCGCATCCAGAACGGGGAGGATGTCGCGTCGTAGAAATTCCAGCTTGTCCTTGATGAATTGAGTCGTTATCCTTGCGCTGTCGAACCCTTGGATGTATCGGATGATGATGAACTGGGAGACGAAGATGACCACCAGGCTGAACAGGGCCAGGGTGATCTCGTCGTTCACGTGGGACAGGACGGCATCGATGGACCTGCCAGGAAGGAAGATGGCGCTCATGATGAAGATGACGAGGACCGTAAATAGGGCGAGGACGATGAATACGCCCTTCAGGTAAGCCACCCATCTCACCTCTTTACTTTTATTCCGCCTCACCCGAGCAACGGTCTTCTGGAAGTCCTTGGAGTACGGTCGATAATGGATGATGACCCAATAATAGCCGATTATGGCCGCCGCCTGGATGGTGACGATGGTCGTCGAGAAGAGGTCCAGCGTCCCCACGACCAACCGGCTCAGGAGGGCAAAGGCGATGCTGATGGAAAGGATCAGGACGACCCCTCTGGCCAGGGTCTGGGTCCCGATGAAGAAACTGTTCCAGAAGGCGACCACAACGGCCTTCTTGCCCCTTAGGATGACCCCTTTGACCCCTTTCGGTTTCTTCATTTTCTTTTTCCCTTTCAACCCATCCTTCTTGTCCGCGGGGGTCCTGACCCGGCGGGTGGTGGGAAAGAGAAGCACGATGAAGTAGTACATGTAGACGAAGAAGCTGGCCACGATCCAGGAGATCCCATAGTACGGAAGGAGGAAGGCCATGATGACATTAAGGGCAATAAAAGCCACTACGAGCGGCACAAGGCGTCTGGCCCGTTGACCATGGCGGCCGATGAGGGCCAGGTTCTTACCCTCCGTATCGATCTCCGTCATCACCTCAACACGCAGGGCTTCGAGATCGGCGGTAGAGACCTCAGTGTTTTTATCTGGAGCGCCTGAATTGCCTTGCCCCTCGCGGAGCTGGTTACCCGACAATGATCGACCCTGCCTGGCTGGCCTAGGTGTTTGCAGCCATCATTGTGTTGGAGCTTCCCATATAATATTGCTGGCCGGGGAAGCCTCATTGATCGTCGAAGGGAAGGAACGATACGGCCGATCCTGAAGGCAAACTCCGTCCATTCACCGCGCCCCGCCCTCTATAGTCAGAGGAGCGAGATGAAAGCCCCGTCTGGATTAGGGGCACCTCTTCCTGAGCCGATTCATTTGTTGTTGGCGCCACTTGGGTGAACAGGCCTTATCGGAAAGATCTCTTTCTTGCCAGCGGCATTTGCGCGCATGACGTTCTCGGCGCTCCTGCCGGCCCGGACCTCCTTGGCCATCAAGGTCATCCAGGGATCGATGTGGGTGAAGTGATCTCTGAGCCCTTTGCATAGGTAATTGAGGCCGGCCTCACCGTCGGGAGCCCGAAGGAAGCGGTTCTTGGGGCACTCCCCTTGGCAGGCGAAGAGGACCTGGCACTCACGGCAATAGGCCGGAAGTCCATCGGCCTTTTCTCTTCCAAATAGAACCTGGCGGTCTGACGATGCCATGTCCCCTAGGCCGATCTCCCGGATCCGGCCCAGCCGATGTTCGGGATAGACATAATGGTCACAGGAGTAGACGCCCCCATCATGTTCGATCGCCAGGGCGTTGCCGCAGTTCTTGGCGAAGGTGCAGGCGGAAGAGGGTAGCCCCAGCCATGCGCCCAAGGCCACCTCGAAGTTGATCACGAAGACCCGTCCCACATCCCTGTGGACCCATTCATCGAAGATGGCGTTCATGAAGGAACCATAGTCCTCGGGGTCCACCGACCACTCCGTTACCACGGAGCTCTCGGTCCCTGGTCGGGCCGATGGGTCATCAAGGGACGGGCAGGTCGGGTCGGCCCGGCCCTGAGGAGGGACGTCCTCGAAGCCCTTCGGTTCGACGCAGGGAATGAACTGCATGAACCGGGAACCAATAACATTACGGAGATATCGGTACACCTGCAATGGGTGCCGAGCGTTCTCCCGATTGACCACGCTCAGGGTATTGAACTCCACCCGGTGCCGGTGCAGAAGCCGGGAAGCCTGGACCACCATCCCCGAGGTGGGCTGCCCGCCCCTGTCCTTTCGGTAGATGTCGTGGAGAGAGGGGGGGCCGTCGATGCTCAAACCGACCAGGAACCGGTTATCATGCAAGAACCGGCCCCACCGGTCATCCAATAGGGTCCCATTGGTCTGGAGGGTGTTCTCGATCACCGTCCCCGACCGGCGATACCGGTTCTGAAGTTCCAAGGCCCTTTGAAAGAAGTCCAGACCCGCCAGGGTAGGTTCGCCGCCCTGCCAGGCAAAGGTGATGACCCCGCCCTCCTGCGATGCGATGTATTGGCGGGTAAGGTCCTCGAGGGTCTCATCGGTCATCCTCGTGACCCCCCTCGGGAACAAATTTTGTTTATGAAGATAGAAGCAATAGGTACAGTTGAGATTGCAGGTCGGACCACAGGGTTTTATCATCAACTGAAAGGCGGTCATTCGATCGGCTCCGTTCGTTCCAGCATTAATAGGGCGCTGCTCCCTTTATTTATTGAGGGAGCGGGGGCAGAGAGCGCCCATGCGGGCGATCCCGGGCAGGTTCGCTTCGCCGGACTGTAGACCAGGATCGGCCGCCCGATGCCCTTGTTAGGTAATCTTTATCTCACCAGATATTGAATAAGAAAGGTCTGGCTCTAGAAAAAGGCCTGGACCCTCGATGGAAGGAAGAACGGAGGAGATGGAAGCGGGGCAGATAAGCATCCGGAGCAGGCCTTTTTACAAATTGCTGCTGGCCTCCGCCTTAATCGCCATACCTGCCACCCTCCTTTTCATGGCCTTCGCCCTGGTGTTCCGGTATGGCGTTCTGTTCATCTGGCAGGACCTGGCCGGAGTGGTGGGCCTGTCGAGAGGTACGGATTCGGCGATCTTCACCATCGCCCTCTGTACGCTGGGCGGATTGCTGGTCGGTCTGGTCACCCATTTTACGAAGGCCAGGCCGCAACTGCTCATGGAGGAGTTCCAGGAGTTCCAGGAGACCGGGCGTATCGTGCCGCGCAACGGCCTTGCCGGCATGGTCCGAGGTCTGGTCGGTCTTATCTTCGGCGGCTCCATCGGGCCGGAGGGCCCGATGACCGGAGGGGCCGGGGCCTTGGGCAGCTGGTTGGCCGAGAGAAGAAAGGCCCCTCGGCCAGTGGAGGGGGTGCTGACCTATGCCAGCATCAGCGGCTTCTTCGGGGCCTTCCTGAACTCCCCGTTCGGCCTGGCCATGCTGACCATCGAGCCGGGTCTGGAGAACGGGAAGCTCTCATGGAAGCTGTTGCTACCGGGCCTGGTGGCCGCAACGGTGGGTTACGCGTTCTTCTTCGCCGTTACCGGCAGCGTCTTCGGAGGCCTCTACCAGTTCCCGCCCTATGGCGGTTTGCAGATCATCCAGCTGCTGTACGCCGTCCTCCTGGGCCTGATAGGGGGCGCGATAGGTCTCCTGTTCATCCATGTCTACAAGGGCTTGAAACGAATGACCGAGCCCCTGGCCTCCCATCCGGTAGGGCTGGCCGTGGTGGCCGGCCTGATCCTCGGAGTGGTGGGCGCGTTCTTCCCCCTGGCCCTGTTCGATGGCGATGCCCAGATCCAGAGCGTCATCGATCAAGCGGCCACACTGGGGGTGATCATGCTCATCGTCCTCGCCTTGGTAAAGGTCTTCCTTACTACGATGTGCCTATCCTTCGGCTGGTCCGGAGGTTACCTGTTCCCATCGTTCTTCATGGGTGCTTCGTTGGGCCTGGCCATCCACCTGCTCCTGCCGTTCATCCCCGAGGTCGTGTGCATGGCCTGCGTCATGGCCGGCATTGCGGTCGTATTGCTGCGGGCCCCCATCGCCATGACCTTCATCGTCCAGACCCTGTTCGACATCCGGCTCGCCCCGGTGATCGCCATCGCCATCATCACGGCGTTCCTCCTGAGCTATGGCACCAATCTGGTGTCCCCACCAGGCCAGGAAGGAGATTCCCGATAAGGCCGCCACATCGGCTCCTGAAATAGGACTATCGCTGCAGTCTGTCCCTTTTTTCATCGGCCAGCGTCATATCATCTAAGTGGTCCCGCTGAAGTCATATGGTACGCTCACGGTACCCAGGAAAGTGTCGAAGAAGGCCGTACCCACCAGCCTCCAATCCAACCCCACTCCGCCCTGCTGTAGGGCCTGCTGTAGGACGCTCAACACGCTCTGGGCTACTCCAGTATAGGAGAAGGTGAACGGTATGGAGATGACCGCGGAACCGCCGGCCGGGATGGTCACCTGCTGCAGGTTCTGCCCGCTGCCCACGCTGGCGTTGTTAATGTAGACCGTAAAGTCGGTCCTGTCGAGGGTCGCCGGGTTGGAGTTGGGATTGGTGAACCGCAGGGAGAAGTTCACGGTAGCGCTGCTCAGGGTGACGCTCTCGATCTTGAACCCTTCCACGCTCACCTTGATGTTCTTCAAGGCCTCTCGCTGCTGGATCTGCTGATATGCAAATACGCCCACGACGGCCAATATGATGACCACGATGACGGCTATTATGATTATGGTGTTTCTCTTCAAGACGATCACCCGACCGATCGCGGACCTCGCTGGCGTCCTTGATCATCTTTCAATTTGAACAGCTGCCTATCTAATGCTTTTGCCAGGAAGCATTTCATCCGAACGCCCAAGTCATCCCCCCTTCTTACTTGCACTCTTAGAAGCCTGAACGGCCTTCTCTCCGATCTCTCCCTTGATCTCCTCCTCCACCTCCCCTTCCGCGTCGGGGGCTTCCTCAGCCTCCACCTCGGTCACCGAGATGCCTTCCTTTTCGGCCTTCTTCACCCGCCGTTCTTCCTTTTCCATCAGCTTCTGCTCCTTCAGAAGGGCCTGGACCTCCTTCGATGCCACCGGACGATAGTCGTTGGCGATCCACTCCTTGCGATAGAGCAGATATTCCACAAGGACGGTCAACGCATATAGGGCCCAGCCGATGAGAAAGGCGTTAACGATGAAGGAGAAATCGATCGACAGCCCGGCCTGCACAGCACCGAGGTCGCCTTCACGCACCAGTTGGCCGCCCTGGAGACCGAGATAGGTATAGGACGCCCCCACCAGGACCACGAGCAGACCGAAGGTCAGCTTCGAGGTGGAGCCGGCCGGGTAAAAGCCGTACATGGCCCTCACCGCCGCTAACGGTATCGCCAGCAGGATAATGAAGATATAAGTCTGGCGGAGTTTGACGTCCAGGGCGGAGAGGTCGATCCCGGCGACGGAGAAGCTGGTGCTTTCGATGATGGTCAGCAGGACTATGAGTATTATGGTGGTGTAATAGAGGTAGCGGATCATGCCCTTGCGGGCCCATGCAGTGCCTTCGTAGGTGCTGCCGAACCGGAACCGGAACTCCTGCAGACGGGTCATCTTTACGATCGGCTTCAACGGTTTGGTCTTCTTGCCCACCGATTGCAGCCAGGCCCTCCTAGCATCGACGAACTCGGTCACTTGTAGAAAGCCCACGAACAGGATGGATACGATCACCAGGACGACCACTAGATTGAAGGGGATGATCAATCCGGCATTCCTGCATGCTTCCTCGACGGCCGGGGTAAGGAAGGTGAAGAAAATATAAAAGAAAAGACCGGGAACGAGGAGAAGACCTACGAACAGCCGTCCCAGGCTACCGGCAGGGTAGAACCCCCGCCCAAAGGAGATGAACGTCAGCAGCAGGCCTAAGCCCAGTACCAGATACACTACACCCACCAGCGCCGAGAACAGCGGCCCGGAATTGGCACCGGCGGCCTGGGCGGCCCCCAGACCGAGGAGTAGCAGGATCACTACCAGGGTGACGGACCTGAAAAAGGTTCTCTGGGCGCTGACCAGTCCTCGGCTGGTCTTGCCGATCTCCGGACTGAATTCATAAGAGGGAGACTCGGGATGCACCAGTCTGGACCGCTTCTTTTTCTTTACTTCGTAACCGACCCTGATCTTCCAGGGGCGGCGCTCATCCACGAACTCGCCGATGGCCCTTAGGACATAGATCACCGCCCACAGGACCAGGGCGAGGACGATGGGCACTATGGGAAAATCGGTCCCTGTTGTTCTGGCGGCCTGGGGCAGCCCGCTCACAGCGAAGACCAGGACGATCAGGAACACTAAGGTAAGGGACAGGCCGACATCGGCGGCGGTCCTGGAAATGGTCCCCTTGGGATAGAACCCCTTGAACCAGGCCAGAATGGTTAACGGGATGCCCACCAACAGGATGACACCGACCATGTTGCTGAGAATGTTGAGGTATCCTGATTCCGCCGGATCCGAACCGAATCCGGTGAGGGACAATAACCAGGTTAACAGAATGATGATGATCGACCAGCGCACCACCGGCTGCCTGATGGTCTTGTAGGCCAGGGAGGCGGCGGAGCTGATGCTCCCCAATCGCCAATCAAATTCCCCGAGGCCAAGTTTGGGCTTGTAGATGACCTCCCCCTTCTCGGCCTTGATCTTGGCTTTCCGGAAGAACTGGTAATCTCTCACGAACTTCAGGGCACTGCCCACGGCAAGGTAGGCAACGACCCCAAATAGGAGATAGCCGGGCAGTAACCAACCCAGACCGGCCATGGCATTGTTGAACCCCCCGGTCAGGAATACGGCATAGCCGTACACGATCAGAAGGCCGGCCCCTATCAGGCCGAACATCAGGCGGGCCTTGGTGGACCGTAGGTGGTAGGCCCAGGCGAAGGATATCACCACCAGGGCCGCTCCGAAGATGAGCACGTTGGTCCGCACCTCTTGCAATCCAGAGACCACCTGGTCGCTCTTGCCTCCAGACAGGAGGACGATGAGGAGGACCGGGACCACGATGAACAGCATCGCGCGTACGATCGCGGTGATCAGCGCATCGGTGACCGTTCCCCGGGCCAGACCGAGATCGGTGAACCTTTTCCTAAGGGAAGAAGGGACGCCGGAGATACCAGTATCTTCCATTTTTATCACCTATTGGCAGGCGGTTGCCAGTCACGCTCGGTCTGGTATGTCCGGACAAAATCGTCCAGGGTCACGGTCACATTTATTGTCAGATGATCGCTGGACGTGGTCAGGTGATCATAGGCCGCTCTGGACAAATTCACCGTCAAATTGTTCTGGGCCTGCCCCGGTACGAAGCTTTGATTGAACGTCCCGAGTTCTTGGGTATCATTGCTTATGGTGCCGGATATGCTCAGGTTATGACTTCCCAGAATGGAAGAGTTTACTGAGGTGGGCAGGGTCAGGGTGGCGTTGTCCCCGACCAGGGATGCGGTGGTCCGGTTAAGGTCGAAGCTCGCCGGTTTGATGATGGGGCCCAGGGAAATGCTGCCATTGGCCCCCAACTGGGCTCGGAAATCCAGCAGGTAGTTCGTGTTGAAGTAGATCAGGCCCCCGAAGGTCACCCGATCGAACAGGATGTCTCGCAGTTTGTTGACCTCAAGATTCGACCGGTTGATCTCGAGGGTGAGCGGGATCTGCACCAAGGTGTTGGTCTGGATATTGGTTTTGTTGGAACTGAACTCGGCCAGCGTGGCGCCGTTGTCCCCGTAGAGCTTGACCACGAAGTAGAAGTTGTTGAACGGGAAGAGACCGTTGTTGCGGATGCTCATATTATTGGTCATCACGACGGTCTGGTTATCGTAGGAAGTGACCCAACTGTCCGAGGGGGGGAGACTCACCGCGACCACCCCCGGAACGACGGGGATGAACATCAGTCCGATAAGGACGAAAATCAAAACAGTCCAAATCGTGGTGAGGATACGCAGGACCCTTAGAGCAGGCTTCATCCGCTATTTTCTTTGACGTCAAGCAGTATTTGTTGCCTTCGCTTAGGCCGGCCATCAGATTTATTGCTCATCCTTTAGCATTGTCCTTAGGGTATCCGTCATGGCCATAGACCTCGGGCAGTTGATCGTTCCCCTCATAGTCGTCTTCGATCTGTTGGCGATAGTCTATATCGTTTTCTTTGAAAGAAGGGACCCCGGGGACGCCACGGTGTGGATCCTGGCTCTCATCTTCCTTCCCTTCCTTGGTTTCATCCTCTACCTGTTGTTCGGGCAGCATTACTTCAAGGAGAAGAAATTCGCCCTCAAGGCCAGGTCGGACCGAGAGGCGCTCGATGAGTTCATTTTAAAACAAAAGGGTGTTCTGGACCAGGCCAGATCGTCCAGGACCGAGAAGGAGGCGGGATCCATAATCCAGATCATGGACCTTCTCCTAACGAATAACGATGCCGTCATCACAGAAAAGAACGAGGTCCGGTCGTTCGTGAGGGGGAAAGACAAATTCGACTCGCTGCTCGAGGCGATCAGGGGTGCCAAGCATCACATCCACATGGAGTACTACATCATCAACAACGACCAGCTGGGACGAGAGATCGTCTCTGCGCTTACGGAGAAGGCCCGCCAGGGTGTAGAGGTGCGCTTGCTCTATGACGCCCTGGGGAACAAGATACCCCCGAAGGGCTATAAGGACCTCATCGCGGCCGGAGGGAAGGTCTCGGCGTTCTACAAGGTCCTCATCCCCGCCCTCACCCTGCGGGTGAACTATCATGACCATCGAAAGATCGCCGTCATCGATGGAACCACCGGCTTCCTGGGTGGCTTCAACATTGGTGACGAATACCTTGGGAAAGGGCCCCTGGGGTTCTGGCGCGATACCGCCGTAGAGATCAAAGGGCCAGGGGTCAAAGCATTACAGTTTCGCTTCCTCCTGGATTGGAACTACGCCACCAAGGAGAAATTTCAATATGACAGTGCCTATTTTCCCGACATTTCAGGCCGCGGCGGGTCCATGGTCCAGATCGTAAGCGGCGGACCGGACCATAGATGGAACCCCATCAAGGAGGAATACCTGAAGCTCATCGGCATCGCCAAGGAGCACATCTACCTGCAAACGCCATATTTCATCCCCGACCAGAGCGTCCTGGACGCTCTTCGCATCGCTGCCCAGTCCGGTGTCGACGTTCGTATCATGTTCCCCTGTAAACCCGATCATCCGTTCGTGTACTGGGCCAGCTATTCCTATATCGCCGAACTGCTCGATGCGGGGGTCCGGGCCTATACTTACAATAATGGGTTCATTCACGCCAAGACATGTACGGTCGATGACGTGGTCTCCTCCATCGGCACGGCCAACTGGGACATCCGCAGCTTCCGCCTGAATTTCGAGACCAATGCGGTCATTTACGACAAAGAGTTCGCAGAACAACAGAGGACGATCTTTGAAGAGGACATCAAGCTCTCTACGGAGGTCACCAAAGAACGCTATGGCCAGAGGTCTCTGTGGATCCGTTTCAAGGAAGGGATCGCCCGTTTGTTCTCCTCGGTCCTTTGAACATGATGCCTTACGGCCATCCCTATCAGGAGCAAGGCCCGGCCCATTGGCGTGGATATCTGCTCTAGAGCGAGCGGCGGCGCAGCATCTGCTCCGCGTTCCGCAGATCGTCCCGGGTGTTCACGTTCAATGCGAATTGCTCCTCCTCGGTGACCAGATACCCCTGGCTGACCAGCTCTCCCGAGAGCATCAGTTCCCGGTCGACCACGCTGACGCCGCACAGCACCACCTCCTGGCCTTCCACTTCGAGAGTGAACGATGGCGTCGCCCCCAGGGAGCGCACGATGCTCGACGGCACTGCCACCGATAGGGAGGCCACGTCGTAGCGGCGGTACGAGGAAAGGATAGCATCGATCCCCGGACCGGTGATGAGGGGCATGTCGGCGGGGCAGACCAGCACGTCGCGGGCCCGGAGATGGCCCATGGCCTGGTTCAAATCGGCCACGTAGCCGGAGCCGGAGGTCTCCACGACCTCGATGCCCCGGCCTACCAGATACTCCCGGGTGCGGGGCGCGTTGTCGCTCACGGAGACGACCGTCCTCGCCACCCGTTCCGAGGACCCCAGGGCGTCCAGCACCCGGTCGATCATCGGCCTTCCCAGCACGGGCAGGAGAGGTTTCTCCCCCTCCACGTCCCGCATCCGGGTCCCCTTCCCGCCGGCGGTGACCAGCGCTTCGATCATAGCCAGACCAGCATCGCCAGCGCGGTCAACAGCACCGCGGCCTTGGACAGTTCGTTGGTGGCCCCCATCACATCGCCGTTGACGCAGCCGAAGTTGCGGTGGGCGATCCGGGACATCAGCCAACCGGTGGCGGCACTGACCAAGAGCATGGTGATGAGGATCGCGAGCAGCTTGGCGCCCTCGATGGAGCCCGGGTCGACCGTCAGCAGGGCGAACGGCAGTAGGAGGGCGAACGACAACAGGGCCGAGGCGGCGGCCGCGGAGGGTCCGGTGTTCTTGACGAACGGACTGCCCAGGCCCGCCCGCTCCTTGCCGAACGCCGCCACCGTCAGCAGGGAGTTCTTGGCCAGCACCTCCATGGCCACGGGTAGGATGAACACGTAGCTGGGCAGCGAGGACAGGGAGGCGATGATGAGCAACGAGAACAGTATGCCGTAGCTGACCCCGCCGGCCCCCACCCGGGTGTCCTTCATCGCCGCCAGCTTCTTCTCCTGGGTCCCGGTCGCCACCAGGCCGTCGCCGAGATCGATGAGGCCGTCGAAGTGCAGGAAGCGGTTCAGGATGTGCACGACCAGTATGACGATGATGGCCGAGACCAGACCGCTGAACGTCCTCGTCAGGAGATAGAACAGGCCGCCGGCCACCAGGCCGTAGAAGAGCCCGATGATGGGCACCAGCCAGAAGTTCTTGGACAGATCATCGACGTCCTCTCCGGACACATTGGCCGGAATGATGGTGAACAGCGAGAACTGGGTCTTGATCGCCCTCAGGAGCCTAATTTATCCTCACTCTCCAGCAGTTCGGTGTATATCCGCGACATGATCGAGCCGATCAGCGAGGCCACGATATCGTCGAGGAACGGCCCCAGCGTTCCCAGGATGCCGGGTTTCTTCTTGTCGTAGCGCACGTACTCGAACAACCCCTTGGTGCCGGCGATGTACTCGGCGAGGGCGATGCCCAACAGCTCGTCGGCCACCAGGTGCACCGGGTCCTGGTGGAACCGCCCGTTGTCCAGGCCGAACATTTCGTCGCGGTTCCCCATGTCCTCCATGTTGATGGCGGCGTACATCATGGCGACCCAGGTGCCCACCCAGGGCCCGCTCGTGGCC
>CAYZEV010000055.1:0-15399 GCA_964477865.1 uncultured Methanomassiliicoccaceae archaeon
GAACGCGCGGGAGGGGTCGGCATCTGCGCCGAGGCCCGCCCCGGCCTGCAAATGGTGCCTGCCGTTGGCGGCGAACGCCGACCGGATGGTGATGGCGGTGTCCGGGTTGCCGTTGTAGGACAGGTACCCCACCCCGCCGGCGTAGGGTCCGCGGCTATTGCCCTCAACCTCCCCGATGATCTCCATGGCCCGGGGCTTGGGGGCGCCGGAGACCGTGCCGGCCGGGAAGACCGAGCACAGCGCGTCCATGGAGGTCGTCCCCTTGCTCAGGGTGCCCTGGACCTTGGAGACGATGTGCTGGACATGGGAGAACTCCTCCACCCGCATGTACTCCGGCACGGAGACCGAGCCGCCCTGGCATACCCGGGAGAGGTCGTTGCGGGCCAGATCGACCAGCATGGCATGCTCGGCCCGCTCCTTCTCGTCCAGCATCAGCTCCTCGCGGTAACGGCGCCGGCCCGCCACGCCCTCGCCCAGCGGCCTGGTGCCGGCGATGGGGAAGGTCGTCGCTTCCCGGCCCCGCACGGTCAGGAGCGTTTCCGGGCTGCTGCCCAGGACCGTCCGGTCGCCGAAGTCCAGGAAGAACATGTAGGGCGAGGGGTTCAGGTCCCGCAGCGCTCCGTAGAGATGCAACAGGTCGCCGCTGTAGTGGGAGGTGAGCCGGCGGGAGAGCACGGTCTGGAAGGTCTGTCCGTTCTCCACCCTCTCCTTGATCGTCCTCACGCCCTCCTCGAAGTGGTCCCGTCCCCGCTCGGGCACCGGCGCGTTGGCCCGGAGGCCCCGCGGCGCTCGACCGGGCATCGAGCCGATCAGCTCGCCCAGCGGGCCGGCCTCGCCCACGGACACGAGGTACACCTGGAAGCTCGAATGGTCATAGATCAGGCACTCCGGATAGAGGCCCAGCTCGAACTCGGGGAAATCGGAGGGGAACGCCTTCACCGACGATGGCTCGGACCGGCGGGCGAACTCGTAGGAGAAATAGCCGACCAGCCCGCCGATGAAGGGGAAGCGGGCGAAGGGCAGGTCGAAACGCTTGGCCGTCTCGCCGAGAAAGGCCTTGGGGTCTTCCCTCAGGTGGTCGAGGCCGCTGCCGCCCTCCACCCGTCCGCCGCGGCAGGCCAGCGTCTCCCTCGGGCCAAAGCCCAGGAACGAATAGGCCACCGTGCGGCTGCCGCCGACGGCCGACTCCAGCATGAACGATGAATCGAACTCCGGCCGCAGCCGGCGGTAGACCTCGAAGGGGGGAAGGGCCAGGTCCAGCCTTTGGATGGTGATATCTTGTTCCTTCATGCTTTAAGGTACAATAATACGCATATATAAGCAGTGTTGTACAATAATGTGCCATATGAGGTGGAGACAGAAAATATACTTGGAAGGGGACTTTGCCTCATCATGAAGGTCATCGCGTTCAACGGCAGCCCCCGGACGAAGGGCAACACCAATCGCGCCCTGGAGGTCGTGTTGGAGGAGATCGCCAAGGAGGGCATCGAGACCGAGCTGGTCCAGATGGGCAGCGAGGACATCGCCCCCTGTCAGGCCTGCGGGGTCTGCGGGCAGAAGAAGGACCGCAAGTGCAAGCGGAAGGACGACAAGGTCAACGGATGGGTGGAGAAGATGGCCGCCGCCGACGGCATCATCATCGGCTCTCCCGTCTACTTCGGCAGCATGAACGGCCAGACCAAGGCGTTCATCGACCGGGTCGGCTACGTTAACCGGGCCAACGGCGATCTGTTCAAGCGGAAGGTCGGGGCATCGGTCGCGGTGAACCGCCGGGCCGGGGCGTTGGCCGCCTTCCAGGAGATGAACAACTTCTTCCTCATCGGCCAGATGATCGTGGTCGGGTCCTCGTACTGGAACGTGCTCACCGCCCTGCAGCCGGGGGACGTGGAGAAGGACGACGAAGGCCTGAGGACCATGCGGGACCTGGGCAAGAACATGGCCTGGACCATCAAGAAGCTCGTTTCGCCCTGATCAGCGGTCCGAGGAGGACAACTTCAGAAGGGGAAGGACGTTCATCAGCAGCTTGCCCTCGGCCTTGCGCAGGTGCTCCATGAAGGTGGAACGGGACAGCCCGGCCAGGCGGGCCATGTCATCCGCGCTGATCTTGGCCGGGGAGTCGAAGTAGCCGTTCTTGATCGCAAGAGCAAGCACCTCGGCCTGCTTGGCCGTAAGGCCGTTGAACAGGGAATCGACCGGCACCATCATCTCCGCGGTGAGGTTCGGAAGTCCCATCTGGTGGACCGACTCCAGCTTCACCACGCCGTTGTGGGCCTTTATCCTCCCGACCAGCTCCTGGATGTTGGACCGGTCCCAGGAGAAGATGCGGTACTTCTCCCACCCATCCTCGGCCACGGTCGGTTGGGCGGACCAGCAGCCGCATTGATCGATGAGCGCGGTCACAGAGTTGGGGTCGCAATCCTTGTTGTTGATGACCACCTCCAGGCCGCAGCACGAGCGTGAGACGGCAGCGTACGGAAGGGACTCGCCCAGGTCCCGCTCGAACGCCACCAGATGTCCCGGCTCGTGACTGGTGACCACCGCCACATGGGTGCTGGCATTGTCCCACGAGGTGATCCTCAGTCCCGGATACCTCTCGGTGAGGATGCAGTAGGGGCAATCGTGATGGACGTCGAGCCGGGCCTCGTAGTTGGGCATCGTGGGGAGATGACCAACGGGCGAAATAATCGTTTTGATTAAGGCAGGCGGAATGCTCCCTCTCGATCTCTAAGAATTGATAATTCTGGTTCAAAGAATAATATAAAATGCCACGGCATGTTGTCCTGGATAATTCTTGAGCGAGGATGGGGAGGAGCGAATGACCAACGTAGCCGGTAGAGCATTCCAGATAGTGATAGCGCTAGCATTGTTTATGTCGACCATCGCCTCCTCAGGAGCATTTATCACGGCACAGGCTGGGGCACTGGAGGATACGGCGGGCGGTCCATCGCTGATGACGCATCTGCCCATCCGCATCAATAACGACGCCGAGCTGGCGTCGACAGCGTCGTCCGGCACTGGGACGGTCGACGACCCATATGTCATCGAGAACCTCGACATCGATGCCGCTGGTGCCGGTAACGCCATATTTGTTGGCAATACAAGTGCGCTCCTGGTCATAAGGGACTGCTACCTCCATAACGCCAGCATCGGAAGTACACCGAATAATGCTGGCGGAGGAGTATCGTTGTACAATGTAACGAACGCTCGAGTGGAGAACAACACCTGCCGCGAGAATATCCGCGGCATCTATCTGTATTCTTCGAGCAATAATTACCTCGGGAACAATACTGGCACCTCCAATTCATTTCACGGTATCGGTCTTTATTTTTCGAGCAACAACCACATCGAAATGAACAATTGCAGCGAAAATGGCATGGACGGCATCCACATCGAGGATTCGGTGGGCAATACCGTCGATAACAACGTCTGCGCCAGGAACGATCGATATGGCATTTTACTGACGGGTAGCAGTAACAATGTCATCGATAACAATGCATGTACGGGTAACAAGATCGATGGTATTCGCTTGTTCGACCTGAGCGATCATAACATAATGATCAATAACAAATGCAGTGGCAACATCCAGTTTGGTATCCATCTGTCAGGATGTAACGGCAACAAGCTCTTCGGCAACGTGTTGACGAGCAACAACGGAGCGACACCGGTCTACAACGCCTCGTACGTGCAGGCCTACGACAACGGCGTCAACATCTGGAACGCGTCCTCGTACGGAAACTACTGGAGTGATTGGACGACGCCCGCTACGAATCACGACGGCATCGTCGATTCGCCGTACATCATCGCTGGCGGCTCGAACAAGGATTACCTGCCGCTGACGACCGCCCCCACCCTGCCGTACGTGACGATAAACGCTCCCGTGGGCGGCAGCGTCGTCCGCACGCCGACGGTGCTGGTGACTGGCACGGCGAACCCTTACTGCGACCTGGAGGTCAACGGCGTGCTCGTTCACGTCAAGCAGAACGGTTCGTTCTCGGTGACGATCGCTGTGCCGGAGGGCGCGAGCGCGATCGAGGCGATGTCGTTCACTCTGCATTTGAATGCGAGCGACAGCGTCGTCGTAACTTACGTTAACAAGGTACCGGCGATGGCGGAGGAAATCAAAAATCTCCAGGACAATGACACCGAGCTGCAGGTGGAGGTCGATGTGGCGAACGGACGCATCGACGAAGTATACAATGCACTGAATGGTACGATCGATAGCCTTGCCTCAGCGATCGAACACATCAAAGCCGTCAACGACGTGCTCAACGCCACTGATGCGAAGCTGAACCTGACGAGCGAGCAGTTGGCCGCGGCGATCGCCTACCTATCGCAGATAAGCGATCGCGGCAACGAGACCGCGCTCGATCTCGAGGAGGCGAAGGAGTTGCTGTCTCTAACGGGAGAGTGGATGTCGAGCATCAATGAACAATTGGTCGCTTCCTACGATGCTCAAAATGCGACAGCGAGGGAGGTCGCATCCTTGATCGACCAGACCTCGTCCGTCAAGGCGTCGTTGATCGACATGCGTGACTCGCTCAATCAGATGGATACTTTGCTCAACCTGACCGATGATGAGTTGGCAACGCTCACCAGCGACCTCGACGCCGCCATCGCTGACTTGTCGGCGGTGGAGATGAATATGACGACGGTGCAGACGAACCTCAAGATTACAGAGAGCGATGTCTCAACGCTCAGGAGCGATTCTCTACCGCCGATCATGGGTGCGGCAGGGCTGTTCCTTGGCATCTTGGCTATCGCCCTTGTTGTGTTCACAAGGTATCGAAAAGCGCCGTGAACCGTTCAAATCATTTTCCAAACCCCTTGCTCATTTCATTTTTTAAGGGCCGGGTCAGGGTTAATTCACTTCGGTCAATGAGCATATAATCATAGCTGGGAAAGGCCTGGCGGCTCCAACAATGGTACCGTGCTATACTATAGCCTGCTAGTCAATCTCTCTGTATGCCGCCGTAGGGCGGTGCAACGGCTATGTCCATCCTCCTGTCTGCTCTCGCTCGAGACACATGATTTCGAACGCAGAACTCAACGCGAAACTCGTTCCGGCTCACGATTCCGAACTCGCCCTCTACACCCGGAGGGAACTGACGGGCACCCCTGCCATGCTGGTGGGAGCGCACGACATCAGTAGCGTAAGCAAGGCGGCGAACCGGACCAGGCATGGTCCGGCCCGCCGGGCCAGTATGTGGTTGACTCACAACCTGGCCGTCCTGGCGGCCCTGACTGGAGGAAAGGCCTGAACGGAAAAGCTTAATGTGATTGTGCCGTTGGTCCAGGCGCATGACCGTCCGAGCGGGGGCCAGCAAACGTCTTCTCATCTATTCTTTGCTGACGGCGTCCGTGGCCATGGCCGCCTGGCTTTACGGTCTTCTCTTCGATAGCTCCGGCCTGCTCCGGAACCTGTTCATCACGCTCTCCTTCCTCGGCCTGGGCATCCTGATAAAGTACGCCGACCAGGCCTATGACGAGGACATGTACTCGAGGCGGGCCACTCTGCTCCTGGCGGTCCCCGGCGGGCTGTGGATGGGCGCCCTGATCGCCATCGACGGCGGGTCGGCCACCATCTGCCTCGGCCTGCTGTTCGCCCTCCTCATCGCCGGCAAGTACGACAACCTCCCGTTCCGCATCGGTTTCGTCGTGGCCCTGACCTTCGGCATGGTCGCTCTTCTCGGCGGCAGCACCTTCAGCCCCATGGGAGCGTTGATCGTCCTGGCGGCGGCCTTCGTCGACGAGAAGGCCAATGACCTCCCGGGCGTGGACGGGGGAAGCGACTGGAAGGCGGTGCTGTTCCATCATCGACCGTTCCTCAAAGTGATGGTGCTGGCCCTCTGCCTGGCCGGCATCCTCCCATCCCTGCTGTACTTCTTCGCCTTCCTGGCCTTCGATTTCGGCTATGTGCTGGTGGAAGCCCTTAGCGTTTCCGAGGAGGCCCCGGTCCTTGGATGAGCACGACGTGGTCATCGTCGGCGCCGGCCCATCGGGAGCGGCGGCTGGTTATTTCCTCAAGAGGCTGAGGCCGGAAGCCAGCGTCCTCATGATCGACCGATTGAACGAGGCGAAATACCGGCGCTACCACCGCATGTGCGGGGAGGCCGTCTCGACGGCCCTGTTCAAAGAGCTGGACCCCATCGCGCCCGGCGCGGTCGTCCACGAGATATCGAGGATGCGGGAGGTCTGGCCCGGCGGGACCGTCCTGGCATCACGGGCCAACGGCTACATCCTGGACCGCCCCCGGTTCCTCCGGGGGATCATCGCCGATTACCGCTCGATGGGCGGCCTGCTCATCGAGGACGCCGTTGAGGAGGTCGTCCCGGCGGGGAAGGGCATCGCCCTGCGGCTGACCTCGGGCAGGAAGCTCACGGCCGGGACGATCATCGGCGCCGACGGCGCCCATTCGGCGGTGCGCCGCGCCCTGTTCAAGGAGGAACCCCCGGTCATGCTGTGGACCGAACAGTTCCTGGTCCGCAAGCGGGTGGAAGCGGACACCCTGACCTTCGTTCAGGGAGAGCGTTACAAGGGCGGTTACCGCTGGGAGTTCCCCGCCGGGGACCTCGCCCGCATCGGCTTTCCCCGGGGGACCGACGTCGTCACCGAGGAGGTCCTGGAGACGCACCGGCGGGTCATCCCCGGTGGCGGGCTGAGCCGGATCGTTCTCGGCAATGCCCTCCTCACCGGCGACGCGGCGGCCATGGCCAATCCCCTGACCGCCGGCGGCATACGGGTGGCCATGTTGTCGGGCCGGAGGGCGGCCGAGGCGATCGTCGCCGGGGACCCGGGACGTTATCAGAGATGGTGGACCTCCTCCCCCTTTGCCCAGGACAAGTATCTTAAGGCGTTCAGGAGGTTCGAGGGCATGACCGACCGGGACTACGTCCGGGCGGCCAAAGGGTTCCGCGGACCGGTCAAGGCCCTGTCGCTACTGGGCAGTTACCTGGCCCGGCCGGAGTTCCGGGACATCTATCGGGCCTACGGCCCATCGGGAAGATACGGGTGGTAGCATGGACAAGGACTGGGATGTGCTAGTGGTAGGGGCCGGCCCGGCCGGGAGCGGGGCGGCGCGAACGGCCGCGGCGGGCGGCGCCAAGACCCTCTTGATTGATCGCAAGAAGGAGATAGGGACGCCGGTACAGTGCGGCGAGGTGGTCGGCGAATCGCTCATCAGGCAGCTGAGGTTGAAGGTCCCCCCGCAGGCCATCGCCTCGGTGCAGGACCACACCCGTTTCCTGCTGGACCGCCGCATCATGGTCACCTCCCGGGAACCGTACTGGAGGAGCGTCACCCTCGAGCGGAAGATCTTCGACAAGCTGTTGGCCGCCCAGGCCGCGGAGGCCGGAGCGCGGGTACAGGCCGACACCCGGCTCGTGTCCATCGAGCTCAAGGGCGGCAATGTGGTGAAGGCGGAGCTGATGCACCAGGGGGAGGCCCTCACCATCCGGCCGAAGGT
The DNA here is from genome assembly GCA_964477865.1 of uncultured Methanomassiliicoccaceae archaeon. Lineage (GTDB taxonomy): Archaea > Thermoplasmatota > Thermoplasmata > Methanomassiliicoccales > Methanomassiliicoccaceae > UBA6. Next base: position 7,463 of record CAYZEV010000055.1, read on the forward strand.
GATCATCGCCGCCGACGGCGTCCACTCCACCGTGGCCAAGCTGATGAACCAGACCCTCTACCCCGACACCACCATGGCCCGGGGGATCGAGTACGAGATGATCGCCAAGAAGAAGCTGCCCACCGGCATGCAGATCTTCCTGGAACCGGAGGTAGGCCTGGGCTATGGCTGGATAATACCCAAAGGGCCGAAGCGGGCCAATGTCGGCCTGGGGATAATCGGACTGGAGGAGAAGCGCCGCTCGACCCTGCAGGACTGGGTCCTGGGCAATCCGGTGGTCTCGGAGTACTTCGACATGGACCGGGTGGTGGAAGTAAAGAGCGGCGACGCCCCATTGCCGGGGTTCCTGGGAGGGCCGCGCCGCGGTAATGTTCTGTTCGCCGGCGACGCCGCCGGTCAGACCCTCGCCTTCGTGGGCGAGGGCATCCTGCCATCCTACGCCTGTGGCAATTGCGCCGGGGCGGTGGCGGCCTCGGCCCTCCGGCAGAAGGACCTGTCCATGCTGGACGGCTACGATGGAGCGGTCAATGGCCTCATGGGCGAGGAGCTCGAGAAGGGCGGGGCGCTCAAGGATGCCATCCTGGGCCTGTGGGGGGATGAGCGCATTCCGGAGGGCGCCAGGACCCTGGTCTGCGGCCTCATCATGTCCGAGAGCATCCTGCCGGAAGAGGTCGAGCAGGCCCTCGAGCTCGTCCAGCTCTCCGATAAAAAAGTGGCCCAGACCATACGGGCCGGACTGAAGGCGCGTAAACTGCGGGCCCAGGTATCCAGGATGAACCACCGCTAAGCTTTTACCATGAGGCTGGATGTATTATCCAACGGGTCGATGCGAATGAGCGAGAGAAAGGACATCCGGGAGATGCTGGGGCTGGTCCACGTTTACACCGGCAACGGCAAGGGGAAGACGACCGCCGCCCTGGGGCTGGCGCTGCGGGCCATGGGCAACGATCTTCAAGTGGCCATGGTCCAGTTCATGAAGTGCGACCAGTACTATGGTGAATACGAGATCGCCAAGTCGCTGCCGAATTTCACCCTGCTGCCCATGGGCCGCGATTGCCTGGTGCACGAAGGAAAGGCCAAGAAGGAGGATTACGACGCCGCCGAGGCCGCCCTCCGGAAGGCGGAGGAGCTAATCCAATCGCGCAAGTACGACCTGGTCATCCTGGACGAGGCCAATGTCACCATATTCTTGGGCCTGATCAAGGTCCAGGACGTGGTCAAGGTCGTCAAGGAACGGCCTCCCCGGGTGGAGGTGGTCCTGACCGGACGGTACGCGCCGCCGGAGATCATAGAGCTGGCCGACCTGGTGACCGAGATGTGCCTGATCAAGCACCCGTTCAACAAGGGCATCCCGGCCCGGGAAGGCATCGAGCGCTGATCAGGCCCTGCGGAAGAGCGTGAGCAGGAAGACCAGGTCCTCGGTGGCGTCCACGGCATGGCGCTGCTCCTTGGGCATGTGGACCCAGGTCCCCGGCGCGGCGTCGTGCCTCTCATCTCCCAGCGTGATCACGGCCCTGCCCTTCAACACATGAATGGACGCCGGCATGCTGGAGGTGTGCTCCGACAGGCTCTGTCCCTTGACCATGCAGAAAAGCACCATCTTGCATTCCGGCCGCTCCAGGAAGGTCTTGGAGACGATGCCCTCGCTCGCGAACTGGACCATCTTATCCAGGTCCTTCACCACCGGCCCCTTATGGTCCTCGATCTCGATCTGCGCCATGGTTCCCGTAAGCAACCCGGCCGATAATCTACCTATCGAAAAGTTATTAACTTTTACATAAATCTTTAATAATAATTCTTCCATCCGGTCCTAGGCAAGAGACAATGGAACCCCTGGTGCTTCTCGGAATCTACGGCGCGTTGATAGTGGCAGTATCCCTCATCGGCGGGAGCCTGCCGCTGCTCAGGAGCTGGAACTCCAGCCAGCTCCACCTCATGACGGCGCTTAGCGCCGGGGTGTTCATCGGGGCCACCTTCATCATCCTCATACCGGAGGCCGTGGACGCCATGGACGCCAGTGAGGCGCTCCTGCTGGTCATGGTCGGCTTCTTCATCATCCTGGTGTTCGAGGTCATCCTGAAGCACCGCCACCAGGACGATTGCGAAGGGCACACCGACGAGCATCAGCACTCCCTCACCAGCACGACGGCGTTCGTCGGTCTCAGCATTCACTCGGCCATGGACGGCTTCGCCCTGGGCGTGGCGGTCGTCCTCAGCCAGGAGATCGGGACGGTCGTCTTCCTGGCGATCCTTGCCCACAAGGCCATCGATGTCTTCTCCTTGTCCACGACCTTCGCCCTCGCGGAGATCGGCAAGAGGAAGGCGATCACCTTCATGGCGCTGTTCTCGCTCATCACCCCCATCGCCGCGTTCCTCTCCTATCCGTTCATCGAAATGCTCACCGACATCGACGTGGGCATCCCCCTGGCCCTGGCCGGAGGGACGTTCATGTACGTGGGCATCTACGACCTCCTGCCGGAGGCGTTCCACGAGGAGCACAGCGGCATCAAGGCGATCTCCCTGGTCGCGCTGGGGATCGTGATAATGTACATATTGGGCACTATAATAGAATCGGCGGGCATTTGAGCGGCCCGTAAAACGCTAATTACCCGAGGCAACAATTGAACATCATGCAGGCCTCGCTCAGGATAGGGCGTATCTTCGGGATACCGATCAAGATCCACATCACGTTCCTCCTGATCCTCCCGCTGTTCGCCCTGTCCTTCGGCTTCGTCAGCTCCTCGGTCCTCGGCTTCATCCTGAGCTATAACGACCTGCCCCTCGACGTCTTCGGCAAGTTCGTCCTCGGGCTGGTGGCGGCGGTCCTTTTCTTCATCGCCGTCCTGCTGCACGAGCTGGCCCATTCCTACGTCGCCCTGCGCAACGGTTACACCATTTCCGGTATCACCTTGTTCATCTTCGGAGGGGTCTCGGAGATCGAAAAGGAGCCTCCCCAGGCGCCCGGGGAGGCCTGGATGGCCTTCGTGGGCCCGGCCTCCAGCTTCGCCATCGGCATCGCCCTCCTGCCCGTATGGTACCTGCTGAGCAGCCTCGATGGGCTGGTCGCGAACATCGCCGCCATAACGGCCGGTCTGATGAGCTTCTACAACATCCTGCTGGGGGCTTTCAACATCATTCCGGCCTTTCCCATGGACGGGGGGCGGGTGCTCCGTGCCTTCCTGGCCAAGCGGCGGGGGTTCGTGCGGGCCACCATCATCGCCGTGCAGGTCGGAAAGACCATCGCCCTGATCATGGGGTTCGTGGGCATAATCTTCTTCAATCCCTGGCTGATATTCATCGCCTTCTTCCTCTACATCGGCGCCGGGGAGGAGCAGAAGAGCACCCTCCTGGCCCAGGCCCTGGAGGGCTTGTCCATCGGGCAGATAATGAGCCGCGACGTGTCCACCATATCTCCCCACGCCACGGTCCGCGACCTGCTCGCCAAGATGATGGTGGAGAAGCACCTGGGCTATCCGGTGGTGGAGGATGGGCGCCTGGTCGGCATCGTGACCCTGGAGGACGCCCAGAAGGTCCCCGGCGAGCAGCAGAGCACGCTAACGGTGGGGCAGATCATGACCTCCAAGGTGATCACCGTCGCCCCCGGCACTCCGGCCATGGAGGCCATCCAGGCCATCACCCGCGCCCGCATCGGCCGACTGGTGGTGCTGGAGAACGAGCAGGTTGTGGGAATCGTCAGCCGGTCCGACCTGATCCGGGTGCTGGAAGTGAGGTCCGCCGAGAGGTCGTGGAACAGGACCTAATTCTATCTAGGTATCAGGACATAGGGCGGGTCGATGAGGTTCGGCATAGTGGTGCACGGCCCCGAGGTCATCGATTCCGGGACCGCCCAGCAGGTCATGGACCGTTTGTCGGAGGAAGGCGAGGTCCTCGCCACGCTGGGAGGCGCCATGGGCCTGGCGGCGGTGATGGACGCCGGCCTGGAGGGGAGAATGACCATCGTGCCCCGGCAACTGGTCTCCGATGCGTTGCTGGCCATGGACCGGCAGGCGGATGTGGTGGCGCTCCTGAACCAGGCCAAGTCCCGGGCGTCGGGGGCGGCCTTCGGCCGGATGGTGGTGGAAAAGGTCATTCCGGAGCTCACCAGGCCGCTGGTCCAGGTCGATGACGGTTTCTATCTGATCTGGAAGGAGGGAGCCATCGGACCGCTGGCCGATCTCATCGAGGAACTGGGCCTGGAGCGCCTGCCCCGGCCGGACCGGGGGACGGACCGGAGCGATCGGCGGGTCCTCAACGGCGTCCAGCCCGGGGAGAACATCTGGATCAACGGCACGGTGGTCGGGCGGGCCACCTCTTCGGAGGTCGCCGTCGAGCTGACGGACGGGAAACTGCTCTTCGAGAACGTGGAGGTCAAGGACCACGGCCTGGAGAAGGTGAAGGTGGCCGATCTGAGCAAGGCCATCATCCGCTCCGGCTCGGTGCGGCGGACATCGGCCGCCGCCCGGGCGGTCCCGCCGCCGGAGAGCGATCGGCTCATCCTGGTCGACCATCGCGCCGAGGACGCCATCTTCCGGGCCCGGGGGGCCAGGGCCGCGGTGACCGTGGGGGACGACACCACCTGCATATCCGCCTCCCTGCTGGCCAGATTGGGGGTGCCGGTCATCGGCATCATTGACGGCGACGAGGACGGCATCTGCCGGGACCGGGCGGCGGCGCCGGGCTCGGTCATCATCGTTCTCCGGCCGGGAAATGACGACCAGCTCGGGGCAAGGGTGCGCCAGGAGATCTTCGAGGGCCGGGAGGAGGCCAGATGGGCTGACGATCTGGACGAACTGGTCCGCCGGATCGCGGGCCTGGCGGGGAGCGCGCTGCTGGAAGTAAAAAAAGATAGGGCCCCGTGACCGGGGAAGAGGGTTCAGCTCTTGCTGGTCGCGAACGCCGCGCCCAGCGTCGCTACGTCGGTGTTGAGCTGGACAACGTCGGCGACGTTCTGCACATAGCTCGTCGGTATGTTCACCTTGGCGGTGCGCAGGACCGGCTTCTTGACGTTCAGTTCGTCGACGACTTCCTTGTTCAGATTGACCACGAGGGCGGTGACGCTCCAGGTGCCTATGTCGATCCAGGCTCCGGTCAACTTTCCGATGTTCCTGCCGTCGGTGGTGATCACATCACGCTCTTCGATGCAGCCCATCTCAAGGGGCATTGCGGTGGTGACCGTAGGGGTCTGTTGCACTATTATCACTCCAGATAGTGTTCGGTAGCATCCGTTGATAATGTTTTCGTCCTTTTCCAGCGTCAGGCCCCTTTCTTCAGTATCTTGATGAGTATCTCCTTATCCTGCTTGTCCAGGGCACCGATGCCGAAGAATATCAGAAAATAGGCCACTGTGCCGATGAGCACCGAGGGGATGAGCGAGACGGAAGGGATGAGCACCAGGACCACCCCCATGCCCGCGGCCGCGATCATCGGCTTGAGCAGGATGTCCACGAGGTTCACCTTGAAGACATAACGAGATAGGTAGTAGAGGCCGGCCATGGTTATGCAGAAATAGGCGAGGGTGAAGGCGGCCGCCGCCCCCACCGCTCCTAAGAACGGTATAAGGATGAAGCAGAGCCCCGCGTTGACCAGCGCCCCCAGGGTGGCGGCGAGGGTGTTGAACTTAATGCGGTTGGCCGAGGCCAGCACGCTGCCGATGCCCGTGCCGAAGTAGGTGATGGCGATGACCGGGAGCATTACTTGGAAGACTTGGGCGGAGTCCCAGAACGTGGGGGCGTAGATGAACTGGATGATGCGGTCGCCCAGGATCATCCCGCCCACCGTCACCGGCAGGCCCAGGGCGAACATGTACTTCATGACCTTCTGCTGCGTCAGGCGAGTGAGGTCGGTGGACGTCTTGTACAGTCTGGAGATGACCGGCAGCAGGGCGGTGATCAGGATGGTGGGGACCGCGGTGAGGGCGATGACCAGATTGAAGCCGAGGTTATAGATGGCCGTGGAGTGGGCGGCGATCAGGGAATCGGTCCCCGACCACAATGCCAAGTTCATCACCAGCACCGCGTTCACCGAGTACAAGGACGTGATCATGATCCCGGCCGTGGCATAGGGAACGGCCGAGCGCAGCTGCCGTCTCGCCTTAGGCCTATCGGGCCGCCGGGCCGGGCGAACGATGTAGCGGGAGGTGATGAACAGGCTGAGGCCCACATTGAGCATGCTGCCCGCCAGCACCACCAGGACCACGGCGAGCAGGCCGAACCCCAGCACCAGGAGGATGATGGCCAACGAGACCGTGAACATCCTTTCGATGAGGTTGGTGTAAAGCACGTAGTGCATCCGCTCGAAGGATGTCAGCATGGAGGTGAAGGTCAGGGCGATCCAGTTGAACGCCGTGGAAAGGGCGATTATCATGATGGACAGGCCGATCAGCGGAGGCAGCCCGGAGAGCAGCACCACCACCAATGTGATCGCCAAGGCCAGCGCCCCCAGGAGGGCCCTCAGGTAAAGGGTGTTGGTGAGATACTGGGAAGCGATCTCTTTGTTGGGGGCGACCTCCACCACCATCTGGAACCCCAGGCCGAAGTCGGCCAGGATGAAGATCAGGGACGCCAGGGCGAAGGCGTAGGAATAGTAGCCATATTCGTCCTGGATGTAGTACTGCAGGAATATCGAAAGGATGAATGTGGATACCTGGCTGGCCACTTGCACCGATCCCATGGCCAGGGTGTTCTTGGCAACGTTCCTTACCAATCCCATGACGTCACCAGTCCCCAAAATGACTGCTCAAGGAAACTACATTTTGAGCGTCTGGTATATAAGATGGACCTGCCCCTTCCTCAACGTCGGAACACGATCATGAGGACGGCAATGATCAGGAACGCGACCCCCGCCAGGAACAGGTCCCTGGTGAGGAACCAGACCACGAAGGCGATGATGGCCGCGGGAAGGAAGAGAAGGATGCTCCCCACGATCACGGCCAGGATCACCAGGCCGATGACCACTAGCACGATCAGCGCGATGATGGAAAGTCCAACCTCAAGTATGAGCATTTACGGCATCCCCGTCCAAGCTACGGATCGTCTGGGTAATCAATCTTGCCGTGCTGGTCCCTACTGGGCCACCGTCCGGAAATAGTCGATGGTCCGGCGGAGGCCTTGCTCCAGCGGCACCTCGGGCTCCCAGCCCAGATGCTTCCGGGCCAGAGTGATGTCGGGATTGCGGCGGGTAGGATCGTCCCGAGGCAGGGGGCGATAGACGAGCTGGGAGGGTCCCCCCACCATGCTCTGCACCATCTCGGCCAGCTCCTTGACCGTGCTCTCGCGGGGGTTGCCCAGATTGATCGGTCCCTTGCTATCGGAGCTCATCAGCCGGTACAGGCCGTCCACCAGGTCCGAGACGTAGCAGAAAGAGCGGGTCTGGCTGCCATCGCCGTACAGGGTGATGTCATCGCCCCGCAGCGCCTGCACGATGAAGTTGGAGACCACTCGGCCGTCGTCGGCCTGCATCTTAGGCCCATAGGTATTGAAGATCCGGGCCACCCGGATGTCCACGCCCCTCTGTTCATCGTAGGCGAACATCAGGGACTCGGCCACCCTCTTGCCTTCATCATAGCAGGAGCGCGGCCCGTTGGGGTTGACGTGGCCCCAGTAGTCCTCTCTCTGTGGATGGACCAGGGGATCGCCGTACACCTCGGACGTGGACGCCTGCAGCATCCGGGCGCCGTAGCGCTGGGCCAGGTCCAGCATGTTGCGGACCCCGTCAGCGCTGGTCCGGATCGTCCGTACCTTGTCCTTCTGGTAGTGCACGGGGGACGCGGGGCAGGCCAGATTGTAGATCTGGTCGACCTCGATGTCCAAAGGGTCAACGATATCATGGTCGACCAGGCGGAAGCGCGGCGAGCCCTTCATCTCGGCGATGTTCTGGACATTGCCGGTGTAAAAATTGTCGACGCAGATGACCTCGTCGCCGTGGTCAAGCAGCCGCTT
>CAYZEV010000056.1:0-15326 GCA_964477865.1 uncultured Methanomassiliicoccaceae archaeon
GTTAAGTCGTAACAAGGTATCTGTAGGGGAACCTGCAGATGGATCACCTCCTACGTAATAACAAATATAATGCAAGGAAAGGCAATCGTTGTCCTTCCTGCCCAATTCCAGGTAGGATTTTAAGCACCAAAATGCATCGAACGTCCATTGTCATTTCTTTAATATTTCTACCAATCAGCATAGCCTCCGTCGATCTTTTATCCAGGGTTTTATCAATCCAGACGTCGGCCAGCCATTTCAGGAAACGCTAAATACCTAACAGGCTTATTGCCGAATCCCATGGAGACGATGAAATATATTTTCGTCACTGGTGGGGTTATTTCCGGCCTGGGAAAGGGCATCACCGCTTCTTCGATCGGTCGACTTCTGAAATCACGGGGCCTCAAGGTCACCGGCATCAAGATCGATCCATACCTCAACATCGACGCCGGGACCATGAACCCATTCGAGCATGGCGAGGTTTTCGTGCTGGACGATGGGGGCGAGGTGGACCTGGACCTCGGAAATTATGAGAGGTTCCTCGACATCAGCCTCAGCAGCGATCACAACATCACCACCGGCAAGGTGTACCGCTCGGTCATCGACAAGGAGCGGATAGGGGAATACCTCGGCAAGACCGTGCAGATCATCCCCCATATCACCAATGAGATCAAGCACCGCATCATGTCCGTGGCCGAGGGGTCCAAGAGCGACGTGTGCATCGTCGAGCTGGGGGGAACGGTCGGCGACATCGAGTCGATGCCGTTCCTGGAAGCGGTCCGCCAGATGAACACCGAGATGGGGCGCGGCCAGAACTGCATCTTCGTTCACACGACGTTGGTTCCCATGTTGGGAACGGTCGGCGAGCAGAAGACCAAACCGACCCAACACTCCGTCAAGGAGCTGCGGGCCATCGGTATCCAGCCGGACGTGATCGTGGCGAGGGCCTGCGAACCGCTGGAATATTCCATCAAGCGCAAGATTTCCCTGTTCTGCGATGTGCCGCTGGAGGCGGTCGTCTCGGCGCCCGACGCGAAATCGATCTATGAGGTGCCCATAATCCTCGAAGAGCAGGGCCTCACCGATTACATACTGAAGCGCCTGGGGATTGATGCCCAGACCAAGGACCTCAGCCAGTGGAGGGAGTACCTGGACCGCATACTGTATCCGGCCAATACGGTCCGTATCGCCATCGTCGGCAAGTACACCCATCTGGCCGATTCGTACCTATCTCACCTGGAAGCGTTCCATCACGCCGGGGCGGAGCTGGGGACCAAGGTGGAGTGCCGTTTCTTTGACTCGGAGAAGGTGGAGCAGGACGGCATCACCAAGGAGCTGGCCTGCGTCGATGGGTTCCTTATTCCCGGCGGTTTCGGGAGCCGGGGGATCGACGGGAAGATCATGACCGCCCGATACGCTCGGGAGAACAACATACCGTTCCTCGGCGTTTGTCTGGGCTTCCAGATCGCCACCATCGAGATTGCCCGGGACGTGTTGGGCATGGAGGGCGCCCACACCACCGAGTTGGACCCTCAGACCAGGTATCCAGTGGTGGACCTGCTGCCGGAACAGCGGGGCGTGACCAGCAAGGGCGGCTCCATGCGCCTGGGAGCGCAGAAGGTCCTGGTCAAGGACGGCTCGCGGGCCAGGGAGCTGTATGGCGCCGCGGAGATAATGGAAAGGCACCGCCACCGTTTTGAGGTGAACCCGGAGTTCATCGAGCAGCTGGAGAGCTGTGGATGGATCTTCACCGGCCGGTCGGAGGACGGCATCAAGATGGAGATCGGGGAGCTGAAGGGACATCCCTATTTCGTGGCCTCGCAATTCCACCCGGAGTTCAAGTCCCGGCCCCGCAAGCCATCCCCCTTGCATGTGGGTCTGGTCAAGGCGGCACTGGAGCACAAGGAGAGGCAGGCCAGGAAGCACGACCTCTGAAACCCTTTTCGTTCGCCATGGGGGGTCAGGATGTCACTGCTCATCAGGAAGGCAACGTTGGCCGAGGCGAGCGTCGTCCACGCCATCATGATGGACGCTTTCGAACAGCATAGGCTCTCCGAACCTCCCACCTCCGCGCTGAGTGAGACGATCGCCTCGGTCAGAAAGGAGCTGGAGAACGGAGAGACGGCCGTCCTGTGCTTTCGTGACGGGGAAGCGGTCGGTTCGGTGCGCTACCTGGTCAAGGATGGGCTCTACTTCCATAGATTGGCCGTACGGTGCAGGGAGCAGGGGCGGGGTGTCGGCACGGCCATGGTGAGGTGGCTGGAGGAGGAGGCCGGGCGGTCGGGGCAGGGGGTCATCTGGTTGAAGGTGCGGTCCTCACAGGCCCGCAATATCGAGTGGTATCGCCACCTGGGTTACGTTCCATCGAACGAGTCGGAGGACCGCAATCCCAATGGCGAACTGGTCAAATTGGTCCGGATGTTCAAGACGCTTTCCAGCTGACAGCTAGGTTTATATCAGCGGAGCCGCTTGAGAGGATGATATCATGCCTGATGACGATTATTCATCCTTACTAGAGCGGGCGAAGGTCAGTCTGCCCGAGACCATCGAAAAGCACGAGAGGTTCAAAGTACCGGAGGCCGACATCTTCCTGGAGGGGAAGGTGACAACGGTCCGTAACTTCGGTCAGATCATCGATGCGTTGCGCCGGGAGCCTGAACATCTTCTGCAGTACCTGCTACGGGAACTGGGCACGCCCGGTTTCATCGAAGGCCAGAGGCTCGTTCTGAAGGCCAAGCTCACCCCGGCCCAGATCGCCGACCGCATCACGAACTACACCGACACATTCGTGCTGTGTTCGGAGTGTGGTCGTCCGGACACCAAGGTCAACAAGGAAGGACGCATCCTGGTCCTGGAGTGCGAGGCCTGCGGAGCCCACCGCCCGGTCAACGTGCGCAAGTTCACCAAGGTCACCGAGAAGGAGGGCATCAAGGAAGGTGGGGTGTATGAGGTCATGGTCGAGGACGTCGGCCGCAAGGGCGATGGCGTGGCCAAGCTCGACAAGTACATCATCTATGTGCCCGGGGCATCCAAGGGCACCCGCCTGAAGGTCAAGATCCAGAAGATCTCCGGCAACGTGGCCTTCTCGGTCCCCGCTCCTGACGCCCAGCTGAGCTGAAACCCGTTCCTTTTTCAGGGGCATGGCCCCTTTCTTTTCCCTTTTTTATTGTCTGTACGGGAGCGGGAAGTGATATCTCAGGCGGGCTCCGAACGATCCAAGGACCGTTACCTCCCCCATCTCATCCACATTTCAGTCCACAGGGCGGCAGCCATGGGCGTTCGCCCGTCGACCGCCGTGGTATCGGTCCCTATCTAGAGATTTTGGTTAATTGAAAATTTCGGCCGGGGGGCGCTCGCACCCCGGCTCAGCCCAGAAAACGTTCAGAAGATATAGCTGGCGCAGGAGCGGTCGAAGCCCTTGACCAGCTCCATGTTCAGGTCCTCAGGCGGTTTGATCGGCAGCGCGTAGGTCAGGTAGGGAAAGAACTGACCGATGTCCGCGGCCATCCTGGTGGCCAGGTGGTCCTTCCCGAATAGCTTCTCGCTGATCTCCAGCGAACGTTGCCGGGTCAGCGCCTCGTCCATGTAGCCGACGGTGTGCACATATTCGTGCAGGAGGATGTGAAAGCAGTACGGTTTGTACAGCTCGGGCTGCTCGGCCTTGATGCGGCTCATGGGCCCCTTGTTCATGACGATGATGTTGGTGGCGACCGGATAGAACCCACCGATCCAGGACTGTGGGTCCCCGCCGAGCTCGGCGATGCCCAGCATGAGGCCACCGCGGGACAGGCCGAGCTGGGCCTGCACCGCATCCTTGACGATCTCGAAAATATCTGCCAGATCCTTGGCCTTCTCCAGCCTGGCCGGATAATTTGATTGACCAGTTGTTAACCCCGTGTTCACGTTCTTTTTCTACGTTGAACCACTAGTTAAGAGTTGCCCCGGAAGTTCCTGAAGAATGGTTATTAACCAATCATTGCATAGTTCCCCCGATGCGCAAGCGCCTCCCGCTCCTGGCCATGGCCTCGATCTATGTTTTCGTTCAGGTGGCCGCAGTCATGCTGGCCCCGCTGTTCCTGCCTCAGTTCCAGACGTTCGAGGACCCCAATGACCCGGTGAACCCGTTCATCTACATCTTCCTGGTGCTGGTCATGACCGGCATCATGCTCATCCTCATCAAGTACGGTCGGAAACGCATCATCCAGGCCATCTTCTACGCCAGCATCTTCATCACCATGCTGTACGTGTTCCTGCCCATCTTCCTGCTGGTCGACCCGGAGGGCACCATCGCCTTGCTCGCGTCCCTGGGGCTTGCCGCCGGGCTGATCATCCTGCTGGCCAAGAAAGCGGAATGGTACGTCATCGACGGGGTCGGCCTCATCATCGCGGTCGGAGTGACGGCCATCCTGGGCATGTCCCTGGGCATTCTCCCGGTCCTCATCCTGCTTATCATCATGGCCGTCTACGACGCCATATCGGTCTACAAGACCAAGCACATGATCGCCCTGGCCGAGGGGGTCGCCCCGCTGCGGTTGCCGGTGCTGTTCGTCATCCCCCGGGAGAAGGGGTTCTCCATGGACCGGATCGAGGAGAGGGGCACCCTCCTCCCCAAGGAGAAGGGAGAACGGGACGCCTTCTTCATGGGCCTGGGAGACACGGTCATCCCCGGCCTGCTGGTCGTCTCGGCATCGATCTTCCTGCCGGCCGCTCCCTCGTTCCTGCTGACCGCCAACCTGTGGGCCGCCGTGGGGGCATTGCTAGGCGGATTGGCCGGCTATCTCCTGCTGGTGCGGTTCGTGATGCGGGGGAACCCTCAGGCCGGGCTGCCCTTCCTGAACAGCGGCGCCATCCTGGGCTACCTGCTCGCCTACGCCCTCGCGTACCAGAGCATCGGCCTCGGCATGCTGGGACTGTGAGATGATATATTCAATGGACACGAATGTGTTGGAGCGATCGACATGAGATTCCTGGTGCTATCGGACATCCACGGGCGGGACAAGGTGGCGGCCTGGGCCAACCGACTGGCCATGGAGAATGGCGCGGAAGCGATCCTGATCCTGGGAGACATCACCCATTTCGGCCCCGCCAGCTGGGCGGGCGAGTTCCTTCCCAAGCTCGTTCCTCCGGTGTATGCCATCCCCGGCAACTGCGACCCGCCCGAGCTGGTATGTCGGGAGATCGAGAGGCACGGGACCCTCCTGCATAAGCGCCGGGTGAGCATCGACAAGAACACCTTCATCGGCCTGGGAGGTTCGAACCCGACCATATTCGAGACGCCCTACGAGCTGGAGGAGGAGGACATCATGGCCGCCCTCCGGCCCCTGATGGTGCCGGACGCGATCATGGTGCTCCATGCGCCGGCCAAGGGGATTAATGACACCATCAGCACCGGCCTCCACGTCGGCAGTGATTCCATCCTGGAGCTGGTCAGAGAGTACCATCCCAAGGTAGTGCTCTCCGGCCACATCCACGAGGCCAGGGGGCTGATGGAGAAGGACGGAACGCTGTTCCTGAACCCTGGCGCGGCCAAGGACGGTTACGCCGCGCTGATCGATATCGGTGCGGACGTGAAGGCCGAGCTCCTGGACAGGGCAGATGAACATTGAGGTGGGGCAAAGGGCGGATGTTCGATCATATCTACGCCGGACCGACCAGGGATCGACCCTCCTCGCCCGGCCGCCAGGGAGCGGGCGGACCCGGGCGATCCTGATCCCATTAAGTTCTACGGTGGAGCGTCCCCGTTAAGCAGACACCTTTTTGTCGTATCGACCATCTTGGGACCCGGTCCGTCATGATCGCGGTCATTTTTTCCCACTGCTTGCCAATGGGGCCAGATACTTCCTTAACCAACGGCAGGTGGAGTCGAAATCCCTCTCGCTGGAAGGTTTGATCCAATAATCGGTCACGCCCATGCGTCTTGACCTGATCTCATCCTCCTTGTTCAGTGAACCGGTCATGACCACGACGGGGATCGAGCTAAGTCGGGGTGTCGACTTCATGAGCTCCAAAACATCGAAACCATTGACCTTGGGCAGGTTCAGATCCAGCACCACGAAATCTGGCGCGGGGCAGGAGGGACCGTTCACTTTGTCCAGTATGTCCAGGGCCTTCTCCCCGTTCTCCGCTATTGAGATATGTATGGGCAGGCCCAGATCTTCCAGCAGTACGATGATGAGCGCCGCGTCTCCTGGATTGTCATCTACAATAAGAACTTCCAGCGGCCTCTCCACTTTCATCTTCTCAACTCCTTGAGTATGGTAAAGTAGAAGGTTGTTCCCCGCCCGGGCTGCGATTCGAACCATATCCTACCACCATGCCGTTCGACGATCTTCTTGCTGATAGCTAGACCGATGCCGGTGCCCTCATACTCCTCCCTAGTGTGCAGTCTTTGGAAAAGGACGAATACCTTGTCATGATATTTTGGATCGATGCCGATGCCGTTGTCTTCGACCGAGAAGAGCCACCGATCGCCCTTATCCTTACAAGATATGTGCACCTTGGGCACCTCAGCACCATGAAATTTGAGGGCGTTGCTAAGGAGATTCTGAAGCACCTGGACCATCTGACCCTCATCGGCCATGATACTTGGCAGCGGTTCGTGAGATATGTTGGCGTTCTCTTCCTTGACCTGAACGGAGAGGTTGCCGACCACGGTGTCGAGCACCCCCTCCATGTTCGTCCTCTGGAAAGCCTTGCCTTGTGTATCGACCCTGGAGAACTCCAGCAGGTCCTGCACCAGGTCCTTGGCCCGTGATCCGCCCTCGATGGCGAAGTCCATGTACTGTTTCGCCTTCCCGTCCAGTTGGTGGCCATACTTCTTCTCGAGGAGGCTGAGGTAGGCGGTGACCATGCGGAGAGGCTCCTGCAGGTCATGCGATGCAACATAAGCGAACTGCAGCAGTTCAGCATTCGAGCGCTTCAGATCTCCCTCCATCTTTTTCTGCTCGGTGATATCCTCGTACGTGCCGAGGACGCCGATGATATTGCCCTCTGTATCTCGAAGCGGCACCTTGCTGGTCTCCAGCCACAGGACCCTTCCGTCGGACTGGATCTGCGGCTCCTCAAAATTGAGCTTGGGCTTGCCGCTCATGATGACCTCGCGGTCGTCCGTCCGATATAGGTCGGCCGACTCTCGCCAGGCCAGTTCGTGATCGTTCTTACCGATTATGTCCTTCGGATCGGATAGTCCGGCGTCCTGGGTGGCGGTCCGGTTCGCTCCCAAATAGTTCAGGTCCAGGTCCTTCCAAATTACCCGCTGGGGAATATTGTTCAGGACCAGCTGAAGCATTTGCTGGGAGGCCTGCAGGGCTTCCTCCGCTCTCTTGCTTTCGGTTTTGTCCTGAACGGTCCCGAACCCGCCCTGGAGAACCCCGTCCTTGTCAAATTCAAGTATGGCCTTCTCCCGAACCCACCTGACCTCACCGTTGACTACTATCCTGTGCTCGATGTCGTAATGCTCGCCGCGAATGGCCGCCTGCCACTTTTTATCCACATAATCTCGATCATTGGGGTGAACTGCCCTGAGGAAAGTATCATAGGTCATCGGCGTCCCCATGGGGATCCCGAACATGCGATAGGTCTCATTCGACCACAGCAGCTCATTACGATGGACGTTCAACCGCCAGCTTCCCGTTTGAGACACTGATTGGGCGTGATTCAAGTCCTCCTGGCTTTCCCGCAGCACTTTCTCCGCCCTCTTGCGCTCGGTTAAGAACCGGTCGACCAAGAACGCCACCATCCATAGGGCGACCAGCGACACGGGCCGGTTGAACAGCGGAATGAGGAGGTCTCCAGATGGCTTAAGAGGAACGGCGACCAGTGTGAATAACGACGCTACCCCAGCCACTAGGAATATGGTCCGCCTATTCGGCGACCATATGCAGATCAGCACAGGAATGACATACAAGATGCTAACGACGAAGCCTATCGCCAACGATGTGTCGAAGAGAAAGATTGAAAGGATGAGCAATCCACATATGATCAGGATGCCTCGTTCGCTCGGTTCGAGCAGGAACTTAGGAACGTGGGTGACCTTCTCTAAGGAGATGTCCTCAATACTACTCCAAACCTTTTGCCTACGAGCCATAGAATACCATTCGCCAGATGGTCGGCGGTTGCGACACGGATTGGTATCATGACTTATAATCGTTTTCTACCATGAGAAAGCTTGCGATATGTTGAATGAACGAACCAGGAGATCGAGCATCCAGGTCTGCCCCCTGATCCCTGAGGTCTGGTCGAGCGGGGCAGACCATTGTTCCCTGAGCGGGCAACCGGACCTGGCGTAAGAACAAAAGCTTTTATATCTCCTTTATTTTAGTGGAGGAGGATTAGTATGGCATTATGGCAGGGCAAGTCAAAGCGGAAGCCCAGTGGCGGTCGCCTGGTCCAGAGCAGAAAGAAGAGGCGCTTCGAGATCGGGCGCGAACCAATGTTCACCAACCTGGGCGAGGAGAGCCTTAGAAAATACCGCACCATGGGCGGCAACTCCAAGGTTAGGATGCTTAGCGCTGCCTACGCCAACGTTGTGGACCCCAAGACCAACAAGATCAAGCGGGTCAAGATCGTCACCGTCAAGGTCAACCCGGCCAACCCCAACTATGTTCAGCGCAACATCATGAACCGCGGGGCGACCATCCAGACCGAGCTCGGAATGGCTCGGATCACTTCGAGACCCGGCCAGGACGGGACCATCAACGCCGTCCTCGTCTCCGAGTGAGACCAAACCCTTTATACCCCAATTGGGATTGACCGACCATGGCCTTTGACGCGGACAAAGCGTGGGTGCTGTGGCCGGAGTATTTTGATATCGCTCGCACTAGGGCGCAGGGCCGCCGGGTCAAGAAGAGCATGGCCATCCCTGAGCCCCAGATGGTGATGCTGGTCAAAGCGGTGGACAAGCTCGGCCTCCAGTACAAGATCGAAGAGGGCAAAAGCTATCCGTCGGCCTGGTGGCAAAAACAGGGGTTGCTGCTCGTCGAGAACACCATGCCCAAGTCCAAACTATTACCAAAGGTCGCCGAGAAGCTGAAGACCATACCGCGGCCCCAGAAGCAATAGGCCGTTCGACCAATGTCCTGGCCACCGGCGGGCTTTTTATAGCATTTTTTTTAACGATCAGATCAGGCCCACCAAGAGTTTTATTAATTCAGAGAATGTATTTATAACATGCAGTATCGGGTGGGATATTGCTCAAGTGGCGGGGCAGATGGCCAATGCCCTGTCGGCTCAGCCTCAACGACAGGCCATTGTCGCCATTGGTATCGCGTCCGGGAGAGTGTGATGACCAAGGGATTCGTGGGCGATCTGAAGGCGCTAGAGGAGCGAAGGATCAAGGAAACGGACCATGCGGAGGAACACAAGAAACATAATCACCAGCTGACCCGACAGGCCCGAGTGGCCCGGCGGGAAAGACACAAGCAGCACACCATCGAAAAGCACATGGGTCGGGCAGATTGACCCGCCCTCTCTTTTTTCTCAGAAGTGCTCGTTGTTTAGAAAGAATATCGCCATGGGAAAACGTGCCCATGGCATCTAAAAAATGTGGGGTCCAGCCCCGTCTCTGCTCCTTTCAGCGGTCCTGAGAAGTTTCGACTTCTTCTACCAATCTCTTACCGGTGGACACGCTGTCCACGGAGTGCACTACCGCACCGGCCTCGGTGATGGCGGCTTCCACATCATCGAAGATGATGGAGTTACCCTCGATGGTGATCTTTACCGTCTCGGTATCCTGGTCCACTTCGATGATGGTGATGTTCACGCCAGAAACACCCTCCAGCACGCTGAGGCGCTGGGAGAGCTCTACGATCGAGGGGTGGTGAGGCTTCAGTACGTCTAAAACTATTCTCTTGAGGTCGCTCAATTACTATTCACTTATCCGTGGGTTTCAAATGATATTCCAGTATAAAATGGTGCTCCTTTCACCGGAATCGGCAGCTAGAGACGGAAGAAATCGGGTCTTTCATCCGGCCTCCCTTTCGTGACCTCTCCTTGCGCACACCCATCATACCTGGTCGTTTCCATGCCAAAATTTTAACTCCCGGTGCATTATACTCCGAGTTATGCTTCCCTTTCTGGAGGTGCGGGTGCTCGATATCAACTCCGAACACCTGGGGGTCCCGATTGACGCGCTAATGGAAAACGCCGGAGAGGCCACTGCCGAGGCGATCATGAGCGAGGTCGGTACCGGTAAACGGATCGCCCTGGTCTGCGGCGTGGGAAACAACGCGGGCGATGGCTTCGTGGCCGCCCGGAACCTGATGCGCTATAACGACGTCACGGTCCTTCTGGCCAACCCTCCGGCGGAGATCCGCACCGATGCGGCCAAGCGGGCGTTCGAGAAAGTGAAGCACATATCCTCGTCCTCGGTGGGAGTCAATTTCTCCAAGTTCGATGTCGTGGTGGACGCGCTGCTCGGCACCGGTACCTTCTCCGAGGTCCGGGAGCCCTATCGGACATTGATCAACCGCATCAATGATTCGGGCAGCTTCATCGTCTCCATCGACGTTCCCTCCGGGCTGGGCACTGACGTACAGGTCAAGCCCAACGTCACGGTCACCTTTAGCGCGATGAAGGAAGGGATGACCCCCGCTAACTCCGGCAAGATAATCGTCCAGGACATCGGCGTACCGGCCGACGCCAAGCGTTTCGTCGGCCCCGGGGAGTTCATCTACTATCCGGTCCGGGGCCGGGACACCCATAAGGGAGAGAACGGGAGATTGCTGATCGTGGGGGGCGGCCCGTTCACCGGCGCTCCCGCCCTGGCCGGCCTGGCCGCCTACCGCATGGGGGTCGATCTGGTCCGGATAGCCACCCCCTGGCTGTCCTACGCTCCCATCGCCTCCTACTCGCCGAACCTCATAGTCCACCGGCTCTCCGACGACGTGCTGAAGCTCAAGGACGCCCCGACGGTGGCCAAGCTGCTGGAACAGGTCGATGCGATGCTCATCGGCCCCGGCCTGGGCACCGACCAGGAGACCCAGACCGCGGTCAGGGCGATGGTGAAGGCCTGCGAGGTGCCTCTGGTGATCGATGCCGATGGCATCACCGCCGTCGCCAAGGACGTTTCGGTGCTGAAGGACAAGAAGTGCGTCATCACCCCCCACGCCAAGGAGTTCGAGGTCCTCACCGGCCAGAAGCTCCCCAAGGACTACGAGGCCCGGATCCCCATGGTCACCGAGGCGGCCAAGAGCCTGGGCGTGGTCCTCCTGGTCAAGGGGAAGATCGACATAATCTCGGACGGTCATTGGACCAAGATGAACAAGACCGGGAACGCCGGCATGAGCGTGGGCGGGACCGGCGATGTGCTGGCGGGCGAAGTAGCGGCCCTTCTGGCCAAGGACGTGTCCCCCTACAATGCGGCCCGCATCTCCGCGTTCGCCAACGGGGCGGCCGGAGACCTGGCCTTCGAGAAGATCGGCTACAGCCTGATGGCCACCGATGTCATTGACAACATACCCGATGTACTGAGGCGGAACCTCAAGAAAGTCCAGTAAGGGGTCAGGATTTTATACTGACCCAGGCAATCCGTCGGCGATGATGATAGCCCTCATCTCCGACGTTCATGCCAACCTCGTCGCCCTAGCGGCAGTGCTGGAGGACATGAACGGGCGGAGCATCGACCGTATCATCTCGGCCGGAGACGTGGTCGGCTATTACCCTTACCCCAACGAGACGGTGGCGCTCTTCCGCGAGCGGGAGGTGCTCTCCATCCAGGGCAATCATGACCGGGCCGTGGTCACCGCCAACGTATCGAGATTCAACCCCGCGGCCAGCAATGCGGTCGCCTGGACCGCTTCCCAGCTTAGCACGGCGTCCCTCAGCTATCTGCGACAATTGCCGCGGCATCTTTCCCTGCGCATCGGAGGGGTCCGCATCGCGGTCTTCCACGGCAAGCCCGCGGAGGACGACTATTACCTCTACGAAGAAGAGTGCCAAGAGAACTTGTTGGAGCTATCAAAAAGCGATCTTCTGGTGCTCGGTCACACCCATGTGCCGTTCATCAAGCGCTATCCCTCCGGCACCATCGTGAACCCGGGTTCGGTCGGCCAACCCCGGGACGGCGATCCGGAGGCCAGCTATGCCATCTTCGACACCAGCACCAGGAAGGCCGCCAACCGCCGGGTGGCCTATGACATCGATGAGGTGGCGTCCCGGACCAGGGCCGCCGGATTGCCGGGCATGCTCGCCGACCGCCTTTCGCTGGGTTATTAGCGATAACTATTTCCCTTGACCCGCTTAGTAGAGGACGGAATGCCCGAGAACATCAGTCCTATCCCCGATCACCTGGCCCTAGAGATCAAGGGGTCCGACACGGCCATATGCGTGGGGGACCTGCATGTGGGCATCGAATCGGAGATGGGCGCGAAAGGAGTGCATGTGCCGTCGCAGACCCACCGCATGGAGCGGGAGCTCGTATCCCTTAGCGTCGGCCGCCAGCGCCTGATCCTGTTGGGCGACATCAAGAACAAGGTGCCCGGCTCCACCCAGCAGGAGTATGCCGAGCTGCCCCGGTTCTTCCGCTCCCTCAAGCGCCACTATGAACATGTGGACGTCGTCCGGGGCAATCACGATACCAATATCGAGGCCTTCCTGTCCGAAGGGGTCAACGTGCACCCGTCCACCGGTTTCCGCATCGGGGACGTGGGCTACGCTCACGGCCACACCTGGCCCTCCTCCGAGGTCATGGCCTGCCGCACCTTGGTCATCGGCCACAATCACCCCACCATCGCCCTGGAGGACTCCTTGGGTAACGTGAGCAAGGAACCCTGCTGGGTGAGGCTGAGGGTCAAGGAGCAGGCCCACAAGCGGTATGTCGAGCTTCCCGAAGAGGTGATCATGGTCCCGGCGTTCAACCGCACCCTGGGAGGCTCCCCCGTCAACATCGAACGGGGGAAGCTCCTGGGACCTCTGTTCACCGAGGACCTGGTGGATATCCGGAACGGGCAGGTGTACCTGCCGGACGGCATCTACCTGGGCACCGTGGGGGCCCTGATGATCAAGAGCCGTTCCCGGGTCCGCACCCTCCCCAAGCCGCGAAGCTACGTTTATTGAACCCTATTGGACCTTCCGGACGGGCTGCCGTATGATGGTCTTCAGCTTCTCGGGCTTCGCCCTGCGCGGATCGCTCAGATAGATCTCGTGATGCTTGCCCGTTCGCTCGCATCCCTGCTCCGCGATGAACCGGTGCAGGCGCTCGATGGTGGGCCTTTCCTCCGCGTAGGGGCCGATGTGCATGACCTGAGCGCTGAGACCTTCATCATAGCGCTCGAACCGCACCTTGGGCAAGTCGGGGTGGTCCTTCTTGCGCCTCAGCGCGCCCCGGGCCCGCTTCACGTGCTCTGCGGTCACCATCTCCGGCTGCATGATCATGGCGGTCCATTTCCACCTGTCCCGCTCACCGAGGACGAAGGCGTCCATGTCCTCCGACCACCACAGGCCCTCCAGGGGCAGGACGCCAAAATCGGTCCCGGCCTCTTTCTTCAGCATGAACTTGATGGTGAACGAGAGGCCGTAAAGGACCTCGATCGCCTGCGTATATGCTATATTGTCCCGGGGGTCCCCTTCCCCGTCGACCAGAAGATAGTTCATGGGAGGGACGACCACCAGGGCCGGTTCCTTCGGCGCATCGTATAGGTTCCGCAGCTCCTTCTTCAGGTCGAGCCTGGCCATGGGCTCGAGAACGGGTTGATGGCTACATGACCTTTTCTAAGATGATATGAGAAAAATGTGAAAGGGAAAAAGTTTAGCGGAAAGGGGTTTAGTAGTTCTTGATCTCCTGGAACACCGAACCGTCGGACTTCCTGATCACGGCCCTGATCGGCATCTGGCCGGGCAGGGTGTGGGTCGCGCAGGAGTTGCAGGGGTCGTACGCCCTGTAAGCCATCTCGACCTCGTTCAGGATACCGGGGGACACCTGCCAGTTCTTGATGAGCGCCTTGGCGGCCCTCCTCACGGACAGGTTGATCGGCGCGTTGTTGTTGGTGGTGCCGACGACCAGGTTCACGTCGGTGGTGATGCCGTTCTTGTCCGCCACATAGTGGTGGATGAGCGTCCCACGGGGCGCTTCGAGGCATCCGACACCCTCTCCGGGCTCTCCGACCTTGGTCTTGATGTCCTTGCTGGTGATCTCGGGGTCCTGGGCCAGCTGGAGCATCAGTTCGGCCGCATGGACCAGCTCGATGACCCGAGCCCAGTGCATGACCATGGTGTGGTGGATCGGTCCGGTGATCCCCAGGCCCTTGAAGAAGTCCTTCATCTGCAGGTAGTAGTCCTGCGCGAGGGGGGTGGTGAAACCGGTGGATGCGTTGATCCTTGCCAGCGGGGCGCACCGGTAGATGCCGCTCTTGGGCCCGTCGGTGAAGCCGTTCCAGCCGATCTTCTTCTGGTAGCAGAACTTTTCGTAGGACCACGGCTCGACATGCTCGCCGATGTACTCGAGGTACTGGTCGGGGTGGAACTTCCACATCTCCTTGCCGGTCTGGTCGACCACACGGATGTCGCCATCGTAGAAGTTGATCTTGTTGTTCTTATCTACGATGCTCTGGTAGTACGTCTCGTCGTAATAGATGCCAGGGTTGGTGATCAGGGCGAGGTAGTCCTCGTTCTTCAGCACGACGTCGGTGAGAAGCTGAGCGGTGAACTTGGAGAACTCCACGGTGGACTTCGCCCAGGTCTCGATCTGCTTCCTTTCGTCCTCGGACAGGGGCTTGGCCATGCCGCCGGGGATACCGCACACCGGGTGAGTGGCCTTGCCACCCATCATCTCCTGGGTCTTCTGGGCCCACGAGCGGTGCTTGATGACCTCAGCGCCGATGGGCACACCGACCGCGGCCACTACGCCTAGGATGTTCCGAGTCTCGGCCGGGGCCATCGGCCCGAGCACGAAGTCGGCAGCTGCCAGGGCATAGAAGTGCGCGATGTGGCTGTGCACGTAGTGAGCGGCGTAGAACAGCTCACGGAGCTTGATCGCTGCGGGTGGAGGCTCTGCCTTGAACACCTTGTCGAGGGCCTTGGTGGAGGCCAGATGGTGGGCGCCGGGGCATACACCGCACAGACGGGGGGTGATCTTGTTGAGCTCGTCGACGGATCTGCCGATACAGAACTTCTCGAAGCCCCTTAGTTCCGGCACCTGCCAGTAGGCCTGGGCCACATTCCCCTCATCGTTCAGGAAGATCTCGATCTTGCCGTGACCTTCCAATCTGGTGATGGGGTCGATGGTGATCCTCTTGGACTCAGACTTGTGAGTTGGTTCGCTGATTATCCGACCGGTTCTTGCTTAACACCTGCCTTCTTTTTCTTCACTTTCCCCTTTATTAGTGACCTTGTGATGGTGAAGCCCTAGAACA
>CAYZEV010000057.1:0-15236 GCA_964477865.1 uncultured Methanomassiliicoccaceae archaeon
TCAATGAAGGCGTTAAGATCCCCCATTGGGCCCCCGTCGACGGGCCGGAGTGCGATGTGTACATGCCCGACGGCTCGGTGAGATCGGGCGTCGCCGAGTACATCCCGGCCAACGAGACCGGGAAGGTGGTCCAGTTCGAACGGTTCGGGTTCGCCCGCATCGAGTCGATCTCCCCCCGGGTCCGGGCCTATTTCACCCAGTGAACGGTGGGAGGGAGGGCGCCCGTTCCGGGCGATCCCCCTGCCGGCCCGGGCCGGAAGCCTTTTACGGTCCTTGATGGGCGGCTCAGATAAAACCGGTGGAGTCCAGGGTCGACCACAGCAGGTTCAGCCCGACGTAGGCCAGGAAGATGCCGCAGATGACCTCGATGATCTGGAAGGTCCTGGCGTTGACATATTTCCGGCCGTACCCTACCAGGTAGGCGAAGAAGAAGCACCACAGGACCGCCGCCAGCTCGAAACCCAGCATGAACGCGATGTAGTGGGAGGCCTGGGGATTGGGAGCGATGGTCGCTATCGTGGTCGCGCCGATCCCCAGCCAGAACGCCACCTGGAAAGGGTTGCCGAGGGAGAGGACGATCCCGGTCATGAGATCGCCTCGTTCCTGTCCTGGCCTGCTCTCGGGCATGCCGCCCTTCCTCGCCTCGGTGAACGCCGACCAGGCCAGGTAGAGGAGGAAGGCGCAGCCGATGAGCCCCAGGCCCAGGCGTATGGGCTGGCTCTCCACCAGGAACGCCAGGCCCACCAGGGCGATGACCGCCCATACCGTGTCGCCGACGATCGACCCCACCTGCACCAGGAGCGAGGGGCGGAACCCCCTGCTCACTCCCCGGCGCAACGCCTCCGCGGTGATGGCCCCCGGTATGGCGCAGAATATAATCTCCAATACGAAGGCGGTGAGGAAGATCAGCTCCAGGTCCATCAGGACCGGGAGATTGTTCCTCGGTTAATAAAAATTGAGTCCGACCCCTAGCTCCGGAGCGCCTGCAGGATCCGCTCTTCCGCGGTGGTGAACTCCTTGTCGAATGCCTCCTTCTGGTCATTATCCAACAGCTCCTGCACCAGCGTGAGAACGTTACCCTCCTCGATCTGGATGTGCAGAGCGATCATGTTATTGGCCACCACTAGGCGGGGAAGCCATATCTCTTCAGTAACTTCCACATCGGCCAGGTCCTTGAGAATTTGGCGGACCACGCGATGCTCTTCCATGGCCTGCAGGGCGATGGGGCGGACCTCCATGTCCGCCAACAATGCCTGGTATATCGTCTGCTCCTCCCCGCGCTCGTGAGCATCGATCCTCATCATCACTTCCAGGTATGCTTTCGAATACTTCTCCACATCATCGATGGGGCTGCTGAGCAGCTCGTTCATCGACGCCAGTATCTCCACATGCTCTCCCTTCAACCGATCCACGATGTTCATGACCCAACCTCACAGTTCAGTAGGAGCACTGGGAACAGGAGAGTATATTTGGCTTATGCAAGGCCGAACGACCTGGAATTCCTTCTTTACACAAATGGAGAGTTTGGGTCATGCTTATCTTAAGGTGGGGAAACTGGGACAGCACGTTTTTCGCGATCACTACCTACTAGTTTGTGCGGGTGGGAGCATTTTCTTCATCTGGCAAGCGAGGGATTATTGATTGATGCTCAAATCCCGGCGGGAGCACTCGTATGGAATGATCTTCTCGAACGCTCGTTCAACCAACTTCAGGACAGCCGCGGCCCCATCATCCCGCCAGTATGAACAGGTAGTTGGCCAACCCTCCCAGGAGGAAGGCAAGGCAGATGGAAGCGATGGAGATGGCCACCGCGTCCTTGACATTGAACTCCTTGATCAGGGCGGCCAGCACCCCGATGCAGGGCATATAGGTCGCCATGACCAATGCGAAGACGAATAGCTGCTGGTCGGTGAGGGCCTGCCCCAACTGGGCTCCGGTGGTCAGGGAGAAGATGACGAACAGTATCTGCAGGGCCATCTCCTTTCTCAGCACGCCGAAGATGAGGGCCACGATGATGACCGGAGGCAGGCCCAGCAGGCCGACCGTGATCGGAGACAGGGGGGCGACCAGCGAGCCAAGGATGTTGTACTTCATCAGCAGCTCCAGGACGAGGCTGCCCACCAGCAGCAGCGGGAAGGCGACGATGAAGAAGTCCTTCACCCGGAGCCAGGTCTTGGACAGCACGTTCCGGTAGGACGGCATGGAGAGGTCCGGTATCTCCATGGCCAGGCTGGACGGTTCTTCCTTAAGGACGATATGGAGGACGCGGCCCAGGATAAGGGCCAGAGACAGCAGGATGAGATAGATGAGCGCGGCCCACAGGATGCCGGAATGCTGCCCTACCGTACCGATGATGATGACCGTCTGGGCCGAGCAGGGCACCGCCATGACGATGACCGTGGCCAGGATCAATCGCTCCCTCCGGGATTCCAGGGTCCTGGTGGCCAGTATCGCGGGGACATTGCATCCCGTGCCCACCACTATGGGTATGATGGCTCGACCATGCAGGCCGAGCTTGACCATCAGGCCATCGAGCAGCATGACCACCCGCGGCAGATAGCCCGAATCCTCCAGGAAGCCCAGGATGAGGTAGAAGACCAGGATGTACGGTATGACTATCGAGATGATGGCCTGGAGAGACAAGTTCACGCCTTCGGCGATGGCCGCTCCCAGGGTCCCACCGATCGCTATCGCCAGTTGGTCGAAGGCGTTGCCCACGACCGCCACGTAAATATCATGAAGGAGGGTCTCGAGGAAACCCCCCAATACCACCACGGAGAGGAAGATGCTGATGAGAACGGCGAACAATATGGGGATGCCGGTGCGAGGACGGAGGGTGACCTCCGATACCCGGTCCCCCAGGGTCATATCCCTCTTCTCGAGCTTGCCAACGACCTCCGCGGCGACCTTTCCCGCCTCACCGTAACGGTCCCGGGAGATGTGTACCTCCACGTCCTCGTAGTGCTGCTCCCTGAACTCGCGGCGGTACTCCTCGGCCAGCTCCTTGATGCTGGCCGAGAACTGTCCGGTGAAGAAGCGGTTGCCCTCCAGGAGCTTGATGGACGCCCCTCGGATGGGAAACCCGGAATCAGTGGCGATGGACCCCTCGGCGATGTCCTCCAGGAACGCCTCGATATGGCTGTCGTACCGGGTGACATAATTGGAACGCCGGACCGTCCCCGACACCACCAGGTCCATCAGCCGGTCCACGCCCTCCCCGGTGGTGGCGACGGTGGGAACGACCGGCACCCTCAGCACGTCCGAAAGTTTCTGGACATCGATGGCGTGCCTCTTGCGGGCCTGGTCCATGAAGTTCAATGAAAGGATGACGCGATATCCGAGCTCGATGAGCTGGAGCACCAGGACCAGGCCCTGCTCCAACCGGGTCGCGTCGACCACCGCGATGACGTAGTCAGGGGATTTCTCGGCCAGCAGCCTGGTGGCCACTACTTCGTCCTCGGTGCCCCCGGCCAGAGAGTAGATGCCCGGAAGATCGAACACCTCGATCTTCTGCCCCCGCACGATGACCCCCGCCTCCTCGAACTGGACGGTGGTCCCGGGGTAGTTGGCGGAAATGACCCCGATGCCGGTGATGCGGGTGAACAGTACCGACTTGCCGACGTTGAGGTTTCCGGCCAGGACGACCTTCATCAAGGACACCTTTGGACCTTGACCAGCGACGCGTAATCGCGAGCCAGGGCCACTCGCAGCTCTTCGATCTGGACGAGGAGGGGGCCGCCCATGGGCACGCGTTCTTCGAGCACGATGTTGCGGCCGGGAACGAAGCCCATGGAGATTAGACGCTTGATCTTGGAAGAGTCATCGCAGGTGAGATGGGTTATCTGCCCTCTCTCCCCCTCTTTCATCTCGACGAGGGAGATCGATAGGGCCGGATCGGGGTCCAGGGGATAATCGCTTGGCGGGATGGGGTCCCCGTCCGGGCACACCGTGGGATAGTTGAGTATCTGGTTCAACCGTTCCACCGATTCATCGGAAACGGTGTGCTCCAGCTTCATGGCCTCGTCGTGGCTCTGTTCCCGCTTCATGCCCAGGACATCGACCAGGAACCGTTCCAGCAGACGGTGGCGGCGCTTGATCCGCTCGGCCAACTTTCGACCCTTGGGGGTCAAGGTGACGCCCTTGTACTTCTCGTAGTTCAGATACCCGTCGGCGGCCAGCTTCTGGGTCATCTCCGTCACGCTGGCCGGGGTCAGACCGAGATGGGTCGCTATCGCGTTGGTCTTGACCGCCCCCCCATCTAAGGAAAGGACATAGATGGTGGCAAGGTAGTCCTCGGCATTCTCACTGACCATTATCGCCTCGTATGCGGGGTCGTTATTAAATGATTTCGGTATGCCTAAATGCATTATCGAAGGATCAAAGATCGCGGAAGGGGACCAGGTCGCAGCATTTGCACTCATGGCACATGGTATGCAACGTCATGGACGTGAGACCATGGCGTTCGAGGATGGCCTTGTGGCCTTCGGCCAGACGGAGCAGGCGCTCCGGTGAGAGGGGTTCCAGCGCTCCCACCGCCTCGGTCATGGGCCCCCGGTTCAGGTCGTTCAGGCGTAACGGCCGCAGGGTGGCCACGCAACCCAGCCGGGCCAGCGCCTCCACTCCCTCGAGGACGTTCTGGTCGCTCTCCCCCATCCCCACGATGATGTTCGATGTGACCTTGCCCCGACCGAACACCTTTCCGGCGTGCTCGATGACCGTCATGATCCAGTCGAAGTCCTGCTCCCCGCACACCTTAAGGAACAGCTCGCGGTCGTAGGTCTCGATGTTGAGCTTGATCTCGTCCGCCCCGGCCCTCTTCAGCTGGTCGACCTGGTCGAGGGAGTCGATGTACGGCTCCACCCCGATCGGGATGCTAGGAAGCTTTTCCCGCACCAGGGCAATGACATGGACCAGTTTGTCCACGGTGCTCTGGGGGTCCTTGACCACCGCCGAGGTGAGGGCCACCGCCTTCAGCTCCGGCCGTTCCGAGGCCTCGAGTATCAGGGAGACCACCCGGTCCGGTTCCAACCCTTTGGTGATCTTCTTGTCCAACCGGGGAGAGGTGCAGAACTTGCAGCTGTAGATGCATTCCGTATCGAGGTTGTAGAACGCCTGCTCCGGAGCGTGGGCCAGGGTCGGCCGGATCTCCACGCCCTCCAGGAAGGGGCGGCCGTTGCGATGGATGGCGTATGATGGACCGGAGCCGACGAGCTGGAACTCGCCCCGCTCGGTGGTTATGGCCTTCTTCACCCGGGTGTGGCCGAACGACAGCACCATCCCGGTCGAGCCGGCCCCGGGGCCGGCGGTCGAGCGGGACAGCGGGAAGGGCGACCGGAAATCCTGGGGCACCTGCAGCGGCCCGCCCGACAGCAGTATCGCCTTCTTCTCCGCGATCAGCCGGCGGTCCGTTTCCACTTGACGCCCTCCGCGGTGTCCTGGAGCTCGATCCCCTTTTCCTTGAGCTGGTCCCGAATCTTGTCGGCCAGATCGTACTGCTTGCGCTTGCGCAGCTCGTTCCGGACCTCGATGAGGATGTCGATGACCTCGCCGGAGCGGTCTCCCGTCTCCTTCCGGGAGGTGGGCAGGATGCCGAAGACCGAGTCCATCTCTCCCAGGGCATGCAGGACTGCCTCCACTCCCTTATCGCTGAGCCGGCCCTCGGCCAGCAGCAGGTTGACCTCCCGGACCAGCTCGAAGACCTCGGAGCCGGCGGCCCGGGTGTTGAAATCCTGGTCCATGGCATCGATGAACTTTTGCCGGAAGCCCGCCACCAGCTCGGTGGCGTCATCGGACCCTTTGGCCTTGCCCACGGAGGAACGCAGCTCGTCGACCGTGTTGTGGAACCGCTTCAGTCCGGCCGACGCTTCCTCCAGGGCGGCCTCCGAGTACACCTGCGGCCCGCGGTAATGCGCCGAGAGCATGTAGAACCGGATGACCTCCTTGCTGTACTTCGCGAGAACGTCCTTCACGGCGAAGAAGTTCTTGAGGGATTTGGACATCTTGGCATCCTGCACCTGCAGCATGCCGTTGTGCACCCAGTAGTTGGCCAGAGGCTTGCCGTTGGCCGCTTCCGACTGCAGTATCTCGTTCTCGTGATGGGGGAAGATGAGGTCGTTCCCCCCGCCGTGGATGTCGATGGTCTCCCCCAGGTATTCGGTGCACATGGCCGAGCACTCGATGTGCCAGCCGGGACGGCCCCTGCCCCACGGAGAGTCCCAGGCGATCTCTCCGGGCTTGGCCGCCTTCCACAGCGCGAAGTCGTAGGGGTTCCTCTTCAGCTCGTTGACCTCGACCCGCGCTCCGGCCTGCATGTCCTCGAGCCTCTGACCGGTGAGCCGACCGTAATTTTTCACCTTCTCGACCGAGAAGTACACGCTGCCGTCCTCGCTCCTGTATGCATAACCATGATCGATGATCTTCTGGGTCATGGTGATAATCTCCTCGATGTTCTCCGACGCCTTGGGATAGGCATCGGCCCGGGCGATCCCCAACAGGTCCACGTCGTGGAAGTACTGGTCGATGTACATCTGGGAGAGGGCCAGGGGGTCCATCCCCTTCTCCGCCGCCCGGTTGATGATCTTATCGTCCACATCGGTGAAATTGGTGAGATGGGTCACGTTATAGCCACGGTACCGCAGGTAGCGGGCGATCATGTCAAAGACGATGATGGAACGGGCGTGGCCCATGTGGATGTCATCATAGACGGTGACGCCGCAGACGTACATCTTGACCTTCTTATCGTCGATGGGCCTGAACTCCTCTTCCCGCTTGGTCAGCGTATTGAAAATCCTAAGAGCCACTTTTCCCCTCTCATCGATAATGTAGAGGGGATTAATTAGCTCTTCTTCAGCTTTTCTTCCAGCTCGGCTACCTTCTTGTCGAGGGCGTCCAAGTGGGTGCAGATGTCGGTCAGCGCTTCGACCAGGGGGTCGGGAAGGCTTTCGTGGCGTAGATTGGGACGTTTCTCCTTCTCCCCGTTCCGCTTGACCACCTTGCCTGGGATGCCCACCACGGTACTGTTGGGCGGGACGTCCTTGACCACGACCGAACCGGCGCCGATCTTGGAATGGTCCCCGATCAAGATGTCACCGAGCACGGTGGCATGGGCGCCGATGGTCACGTTATTGCCGATGGTGGGATGCCTCTTCTCCTTGGAAGTGGAAACCCCTCCCAGGGTCACACCCTGAAAGATGGAGACGTTGTCCCCGATGATCGCCGTCTCCCCGATGACCACGCCGGTGGCGTGGTCGATGAAGAACCCTTTGCCGACCGTTACCCCGGGGTGCACGTCCGCTCCGGTGAGCACCCTTCCCCAGTAGTTGATCAATCGGGCCATCTTGTATTGGCCGCCCATATAGAGCCGGTGGGAGACGCGGTGGAGCAGGATGGCGTGAAGGCCCGGGCTGAACATCAGCGCCTCGGAGAACGATTTGGGCGCGGGGTCGCGCTCCAATACCGTGTACACGTCGTCCTTCCAGCTCATGGTCATCCCATTGTGAAGAGGTCAGTGGACAAATATCTTTCTCCGGTATCGGCGAAGATGACCACGACCTTCTGTTCTGGGTCGAGGTCCCGGGCCACCTCCAGCGCCCCGCACAGGGCCGCTCCCGAGGATATGCCGCAGAAGATACCTTCCTTCCGGGCCAGCTCCCGGCAGTGACGGACGGCCTCCATGTCATCGACCTGCAGGATACGATCGAACAGGTCGGTCTGGCAGATCTTGGGTACGAAGCCGGCCCCGATCCCCTGGATGGCGTGCGGTCCTCTT
The DNA here is from genome assembly GCA_964477865.1 of uncultured Methanomassiliicoccaceae archaeon. Lineage (GTDB taxonomy): Archaea > Thermoplasmatota > Thermoplasmata > Methanomassiliicoccales > Methanomassiliicoccaceae > UBA6. The sequence continues at coordinate 7,769 of CAYZEV010000057.1, forward strand.
CTCCCGCCCGAGAGCACCGGGGACGCCGACGGCTCCACCGCCACGATCTTGGTGGCGCAGTTCGCCTCCTTCAGCACCCGGCCCACTCCGGTGATCGTTCCCCCCGTGCCCACCGCGGAGACGAACGCGTCGAAGTTCGGCAGGTCCGCCAGGATCTCCCGGGCGGTCCGTTCGTAATGGGCCTGAGGATTGGCGGGGTTCTCGAACTGCTGGGGCATGAAGGCCTGCGGGTCTGCGGCCACGATGGCGGAGGCCTTGTCGATCGCTCCTTGCATTCCAGCGGGGCCGGGGGTGAGGTCCAGTTCCGCCCCCATGGCCCGCATCAGCCTCTGCCGCTCGATGCTGAACGTCTCCGGCATGGTGATGACGAGGCGATAGCCCTTGGCGGCACAGACCATGGCCAGCCCGATGCCGGTGTTGCCCGAGGAGGGTTCGACCACATACTTCTCCTTGGTCAGATACCCCTTCCTCTCGGCATCCTCGATCATGGAGAGCGCTATACGGTCCTTGATCGAGTGCATGGGATTGAAGGACTCGATCTTGGCGTAGACCTCGGCATGACCCTCGGGCACGACCCGATTCAGCTTTACGAGAGGGGTGTGGCCGATGGCTTCGAGGATGTTGTTGTACAGCAAACTAGCACCAAGGAACAGATTAAACGGCCACGATAATTATCTTTCCGTCCCGGGAAGATGCTGGTGTTGCGGAGCGTTGAACATATCTTCCCCGCCTCGCCATGCTCCGACCGGGTTGGTTCTAGCACCATGAGGACAGGGGCCGAACAGATTTCGGCGAGGGGGGGGGGAGCGGTTGGAGGACTATGATTCGGATTGGTGGGGGTTGAAAAGATACCACCCGCTCCCGAGCGGTCAATGAGGAGGACTAATATAATTCTAACTGAATAATATATCATTGGACGATATATAAGGGGCCGAGCATGAACGGCTTCCTACTCCTCGCCCACCTTATTGGCGACCCACGATCGGCATACCGGGCACCGGAACGGGATGACCTCTAGTTCGAGACGCACTGTTTCCTTCATGGACCCTTTCCAACCACAGATCCCACAATAGGCCGGTCGATCGCTCTCCTGCCAGATCTCGTTCACCGGCATGCCGGCGATGTCCAGGACCCATTGCTTTCCTCGATAGAACTGATCGGCGCAAATGGGGCAGCGGGCCTCTTTTCCCCGCTCCCGTTTCTGGAGCCACCTGATGATCTCCTGGCACCTATGGCACTCCTTGCCCACGCCTACGACAACGGCATGCCATGGTAAAAAGGGATTGGCGGCCCCTAACTCGGTCGGCTACCTATATGCTCTGCCTTGAGCATTCGCCATTTTAAGGAGAGTTGGAGCATGGTCTATTGCACCAGGTGCGGCAGCGTTAACGCTGAGGAGTCAGCGTTCTGCAATAAATGTGGATCACAATTAATGGTTCCAGGGACTGAACCAGAGATCGGAGAGACGACCACATCTCAGACCTCTATTTGGGGTCAGACGGAGGAGACGAGCGCTCGACCTGCCAGCCCTGGCCCCTTCGAAGCCACCGGGCAGCAACCACTTTCACAGGCGGACCTCAGGCGCATGCACAATGAGTGGTTGCGCCAAGCAGGCCCCCCAGAGCATAAGAGAAGCAATCATCTGTGGATCGCCCTCATCGCCATCGTCGTGGTCATTGTGGTGATCGTCGCGACCATAGCTGTTATTGATCCATCTTTTGGGAGTACGTTGACCGGCACTCATTCAGAGCAGGTCCATAACGGCGACTACCTCATCTATTCGGCCACCGGAACAGCATCTAGCCTACCGTTAAGCGGGACATTGACATTGGAGTTCAGCAATGTTACCTCCAACAGTTGCACCATGGAGACGACCATCAATCTGAACGGAAGGACGGCCTCGAGCAGCGATGTTGTTGCCCTGGCTTCTGGAGGGATGACAAGCACGACCGGCTCGGTCCCTGGGGCTTCCGGCCCGGCCACTCTGATCGGTCGAGAGAACATATCGACGAACTATGGCCAGAAGATCACGAACCATTATTCGATCCCTTACTCCGATTACACCTATGAGTTCTGGGAGGACGCGGGCAACCATGTTCCATACCTATTACGGTTCGTCTATACCGACGGAATGGTCCTCAACTGCAAGCTAACGAGCACGAACATGATGTAGAAGTCACCATGCAATATGAATTTGAGAAGAAGAATGGGGCCGGGATCGAGATTTGAACTCGAGTATGCGGATATCCGCCATCGGCTTGCTAGCCTTGGAAGGCTGCAGTCCGCCACATGGCCGCTCTGTCATCCCGGCGTCGGTGGATAATTCAGGTACCCATATATATGGATTTACTTTTTATACCATTCTAAAATTATGGAGCGCGGAGCCAACAGGATCTGTATAAATTGATTCCTTTGACCTTTTTCCATAAAAGAAAATAGCTCTCACCGATATTACCTTGAGAGAACCGATGAGGGACGAGCCGATCTATTATATTAATAAATTCAGCATTTTCAAGCACCCCAAGGTTTGGTCAAAATATGATTATTGGGCCGTTCAAATAATCTCCATCGTTATCGGAGCTCCGATCATGCTATGGATGGCATCGATCTCGGATATCTCCGCCCTAGCACTTCTTATTGTTCTCATAGTTACCATCCCTGGGGCGGCCTATAATTTTGTTAAGGGAAGGGAGAGAGCGGAACGTTATAAGCAGGAATTAATGAACAATGCACCATTTCCTTATCGAAGAACATAACGGGTCCTGACGATCTCTCCTCCTTGCTGCTTTGTAAAGAGAATTACTTTAACACATGGAGTAGGCCAGTGCTTTACTAGCTCACAGGAAACCTTGCAGTTCGATGGGCTTTTTTATGGGAACCTATGCGGGAAGGGTTTAAGGCTACCGTACCGCTCGTTTAGAGGTGAAGGCTGTGGAGAAGTTCCTGCAGTTCCTTCACCGACGTAGCGCGTTCTAAGAAGATTCTAGGGTTTTGTTCTCATCTCACGGCTTATCCACCAGATGAGTCCTAGGGCCAGAGGTATTCCCAGGATGATCAATACCCAGATCAGGGCAGAAAGCATAGAATACACGAGATAGTCAAATGTCCAAGTTGCGAAAGCAACGTTCCAATTGCCATCGAGGTATATCTTGATGCAGAAGGCAATGAAAACTAGTAACGAGAATGCATTTCCTCCGTTTGTCGCCCGTGAGCGAGGACCAAAAAGGCGATAATCTTTCTTTTCCTCATCTGGTAATCGCTTCCACCATAGCCAAAATGCTGCTGCTGCCAAAATCACCGGGACCCCGATCAGGAGAATTTCCCAGAAGATCAGATTTAATAAGAAAGAGACTAAATTTCCCATGGTCCATAGCCCTAAAGCCGCAGGTACCAAACCGGTTGATTGAGCATTACCAACGAACCACAAGAAGACAAGAATCGCACCTACCGATACCAAGATGGCTGCTACTAAAAATAAAACAAATATGTTCCGATGTTTTCTCATGAATTTCTTCCAGCCCTCGGAACCATTTTCAGACCTAGTTGCCGGCATCATAAATTTCCTTTTCCTCTTGGGTCGTCGATTTGAATTGTGATGATTTCAATGTTTATTTGAGCCCTATAATCATAATCCTTTGTGACGGTTCGGGGACCCTCGCTCCGATTATGCTGAGAAGGAGTGCAACGTCGTGGATCTAGCCATGAGAAAAGGGAATTTTATGTCGCCAACCCTCTGATAGTCATCACAGTGGATGCTCAATTGCTATGGGTCTTTAGATAGAGGGACTGGAAGGGAGGAATCTTTATTATGTGTCATCGGGTGTAAGCGTCGATGCTCCCGGGGCACTGCAAGGACGTGGCGGTCAAAGAGGTCGGTTTCCCCCTGACCAAGGATGAGATCGATAGGGAGATCAGGGGAAAGAAAGCCTACACCCGCTGCGACCATTATGTTCTGAGGAACGGTGAAGACCTCGCCATCGTTCAGGTGACCAAGGAAGATGGCAAGGAGCTGTTCCGGAAGATCGTCGCCCATAAGGTGCTGGCGCTGCCCGCCGACATCGTGTTCGTACGCGACGGCTCGATCGACGTTCTTAACACCCCGGCCATGGCCCAGATCTCGATACGTCATCCGGGTAAGACCGTAGTGGTGGAGGGGCTGTTCAACCACATCTCGTTCGTCCAGCCTAGCGAAGTGTTGGATCTGCAGGTGCTCGATGTCGTCCCGCCGTCACCTTCCAAGCTATCGGTGCTGGTCGAAAGGGCGCTGACCTCGGGCCTGGTCGATCTGCCCGTAGTACCATCTTATCAGGAGATTGACCTGAACCGCCTGGCGGAGGGCGTGACCACCGAGGGCGTGCTGTTCCCCTGCCAGGCCTCGGGGCTCCGCTCGGAACGGGCAATATACTACCTGGACCAGGTGCCTGCCATCGAAAGGGAGGTGACCCTAGTGGGCTGTGACCTGTCCGGGAGGATCTTCAGTTCCCTGTACCGTCGGGAGGTGCCGAGGATCGACATGTGCCCCCAGGAGCTGGCCCCGAAGGACGGCCGGAAGCGGCTGGTCAAGTGCTGCAAAGTGAGGGACGGGTTCCAGATCAAGGGAGATCTGGCCATCGTGCCCTGGGGCGCCACCGTTCAAGAGGTGGCCGATGCCATCAAGGCTCTCTTCGGGTCACCGTCTTAGACAGGTCCCGCGCCCGGTTCATCGCCCGGAAGGCATCTTCGCCCCGGTCGAGCTTGAAGAGTAGTTCCGCTGCGACATACCAGGCCTCGGCATCCTCTGGCTCATCGACCAAGTGCTCCTCGAGAATGCGCAGGGCGACCCGGGTCCGGCCGTGGGCCATCTGCTCCCGTGCCCTTTGCGGCACGGTCTTCGAACGCTCGATGTGGTCGGCCATGGCCTCCTGGGCCTCCTTGACCACATCGTCCAGGGCGTATCGGCTCAGCCAGGGATAGCGGGACTGGACGGTGGTGCGGAACCTTTCTACTTCAGAAGGGATCATCTCGGCGGTGCCGTCCTTGAACATTCGACGGGGGACGTTGATCTCCAGATGCCCGTGGAACATCTTGATGAAGTTCGGATTGGTCTGCGCCCGGGCGGCGGCCTTCACGAATAAAAGAACGGAGTAGGATTAGAAATCGTTTTGCTCAGGTCAGTTTCTTGGCGTTGAAGTATGGACCGAACCGCTTGTCCTTGGTCGTGATATGCTCTTCAACCAGTCGGAGGGGAAGAACATGACCTCGAGAGTGAGCCCCAGCCGGTTAACGTCGAAATCGCCCTTGAGCTTGGAGACATTTTCCACGAACCTTTTGTACTCGAGCATGTGCATGTCCATCTCCGGGTAACCATACAGGCGCATGTACTTCGCCTCGGCGGTGAATTGCTTCGCCGCTTAGGTGGTCATTTCAGCCAGGGTGGAGAATACGTACGAGATAACGACAAGTGACAATGTTTATCATTCGTCCGCTCAGCTTTTCAATATACAATGTCCGCCTACCGCCTGATCCCACTGGTGCTCCTCCTGTTCATCCTACTGGCAGCGCTTCCCGCGGTGAGCGGCGAATGGGCCGGGAACGCCGCGGTGGACACGATGACGGTCCGCATCAACTTCAGTGAACGACTCGCGGTGACGGTCACCAACTCCGGACCGGCCCCATTGGAGGTCCTGTCGGTCGCCCTGACCATCAACTGGGACAACATGCCCACCCTGTACAAGGTCTTTGAAGGCTCGGCGGTCCTGGCTCCCGGCGGGTCCCGGGAGTTCGTCAGCCCTTCCACCCGGATGCCCAATGTCGTCCCGGGGACCTACCATTGCTTTGCCGGGGTGGTGGCCAAGGGCGCCGATGGCGTGGCCGTCGAGCATCGTTACTCCGATGTGATCACGGCCGACCGATTCTCCATCAATGCCCTAGGGGTGCCCGAGTATATCCTGGCGCCCTTGATCATCACGGCGATACCGGCCATCGTCACCCTCATCATCTTCCGGTGGCAGCGGACCGATCGGTGGCCGTTCCTGACCGCCGTTCCCCGGTGGGGAGATCAGCGTTCTCGACGCTCATAGGCATAGGCAGTATAGATGCCGAAGAAGATCAGGAGTATAAGGCTGGGCCCGACAATGATGCCGCTGTTGAGGGCGATGCCCAAAAGCAACAGGAACACCAGGAGCAACGATGCGATCAGATTGATGCGCAGTTCATGGGCCTTCCACCAAGTCCATTGACGTTTTCCAGCCGGCACCGTTGCACACTCGATACCGTCAATATTGCAGGACTATGTAATGGCATTCCCGGCAGCGGAAGCCTTCCATGAAACAAAAACCCAGGGCATCCGGCTTGGCCAGTCCTTCCAGCCCCAGGGTCTTGCTGCTCTTCTCGGGCATCCACTTCACCCCGCCGATGAAGCTCTCCGCCCGGAGGTACCCGTGCTCCATCTCCTTGGTGCATTTGGGGCAGTTCATCCTTGCTCTCCAGAGCAGGTATCCGTGTGCACATTTAATAAATATCTGTGCAAAATAAAAATATGGCATGTGAAAGGCGAGTTCTACCGCACTATTCCGATGGAATTCGAAAACTGTTATATCTACACCCTTTATACAACCTATCATGGACAAGGTGGCGGTCAGCCCTCACAATCCCATCCTCAGGGGGTCCAAGGTCATCGTCTACGATTCGACCCTCCGCGACGGGGAGCAGACCCCTGGGGTAGCGTTCTCGATGGAACAGAAAGTGGCCATCGCCCGCATGCTGGACGACGCCCGGGTCCATCAGATCGAGGCGGGGTTCCCCGCCGTCTCTGAGAACGAGGTGCGGACCATCAAGGAGATCGCCTCGCTAGGTTTGAACGCGGATATCCTCGCCCTGTCCCGGGTGACCAAGGGAGACATCGACGCGGCCGTGGACGCCGGGGTCGACATGGTGCTCCTGTTCGTCGGCACATCGGAGATCCATCTCAAGTACAAGATGAAGAAGACCAGGGAAGAGGTCCTCCAGATGACCGCGGAGGCTCTTGACCATTGCCGGTCAAGGGGAGTTCCCGCATCGGTCAGCGCCGAGGACACCACCCGGACCGAGATCGATTATCTCATGCAGTTCTACCGGGAGGCGGAGAGCAACGGGGCGGTGCGGGTGGGCGTGACCGATACCCTGGGCTGCGCCACTCCCGAAGCGATCACCGATCTGGTCACCAGGACGAGGAAGGAGGTCAAGGTACCGGTGGCCCTCCACCTGCACAATGATTTCGGCCTGGCCACCGCCAATGCCATCGCCGGGGTGAAGGCCGGGGCGTCCGCGGTGACCACCACCGTCAACGGTATCGGGGAAAGGGCCGGGAACGTGCCCCTGGAGCAGTTCGCCGTCGCCCTGAAGTACCTGTATGGGCTGGACATCGGCATCGACTGCACCAAGATGAAGGCGCTGTCCGATTTCGTGTGCCACGCCTCCGGCCTGCACAAGCCCCGGACATGGGTCCGGG
>CAYZEV010000058.1:0-15145 GCA_964477865.1 uncultured Methanomassiliicoccaceae archaeon
CTACTGCCGCAGGAAGCAACAGCAGGCCCTGCGGGCCGCCCGAGAGGTCTGGGCGCAGGAAAAAGCGGGCCCGCCACGGCCGGGTCCAAAAATCCCCCTGATTGACGAAAAGTCCTGGATTACTGGATATGGCTAAGAGTGCGGGCGCCGGGATTCGAACCCGGGCTTCAAGCTTGGGAAGCGTAAGTCCTAACCACTAGACTACGCCCGCCTTGTCGAGCTTGATTGCGGATTTATAATTAAAAGGTTTGGAGCTTGGTGAACCTACTTCACCGTCTCCAGTTGGCTGATGATGTTCCAGATCAACGTCCTGCCGTGAAGCGGAATATTCGGGTCGTTTGCCAGCTCGTCTAAGATGAAGATGGCGCTGGCTGCCTTGACGTCCATGGCCTCGTTGGGCTGCTGCAGGCGACCTTTCGCGTCGGCGGCCCCCCTTCTGATGTTTCGGGGCACCGAGGTGTCCTCGGCTAATTGGTCCAACACGTCCATTACCTGCTTGAGTTTGATGTTGTCTGCCATTGGTTTCACCCCCGTTTGATACGGGGAAGGATATTGTATATCATCCCTTGCTTTCGGGGCCGGCCTCGGCCCTCTCGACCTTGAGCTCTCCGCCCTTCTTGAAGGTCGTCACTACCATGGAGGTCTTGCTCTCCTTGACCCCAGGGATGCTGGTTATGGTCTCCATAAGGAACCTCTTGAGCTGTCCATAGGTCTGAAACTTGACCACGGCCACTATGTCGGTGTCTCCCGTTACCAGGTAAACATCGTCCACGGCGGCGTTCTCGGCGATGGCCTCGGCGATGACATCGGCCTCCTTGGTCTCCACCTTGAGGTTGATCAGGGCGGTGACCTGGTCGTCCCCGAAGTAGGACGACATGACCGTATCATACTCGGACTTCTCCCGGTTCTGCATTTCAATGACCTCGTGCTCTCTATGGAGGTTTAGGAAGATATGACCTATGTAGCTAGCATTCTGTTAGCCCATAAAAGTCGATAAAATATTAGCCGGCGGTCTCGAACTCTTCCTGGAGGTCGATGATGACCTGCTCGAGGACCTCTTCAAGCGATGAACTGCGGTATTCTCTCATACCACCGATCTCGCTCTGAACCCGGGCTATGTAGTCGTTGTTGTCTTTAATGAATTCAACGTTGCATAGGGTCTCTTCCATCTTCCTTCACCTGGGCCAACATCCGCGAGAGATGACAGCACGCCGAATACTACAATCTCTATATATTGATTTTCCCCTCGAATGAAATGGCCATGTGCATCCAGATTTCCATCGGCTTAGAAAAGTTCAGAGGATCTTGTCCATGAAATAGGCGTCCCTGCCCGGGCCGTAGTAGCTGCCGATCATGCCCTGAAGCACATAGCCCTGGTGCAGGTACAGGTTGATGGCGGCGACGTTGAGGACATTGACCTGCAGGACGATCTTCTTGGCCCCTCGGCGTTTGACCCTTCTCTCCATCTCCGCCAACAATGCCCGGGCCACCCCCTTGCCGCGATGCCTCGGTAGAACGGCGATGGACACCAGCTGCGCCGCGACCATGCCCTTGCGGAAGTTCACGGTGGCCGAGCCCAGGAGCTCCTCGTCCTCGGCCAGCACGGTCTCGAAGCCCTCCTCGGCCAGCATCTCCGCCAGGACCTCCGGCGGGTAGCGGTCCTCGTGGAAGCAGGCCACCTCGATCTCCTGGACCTCCGGCAGTTCCTCGATGCCGGCCGACCTGATCATCACGCAGGCGGGATTGGTCTATCCTCGATAACTGCCTTTCCCCCGTGCCCAATTAATCGGTTCATAAGGGAGGCAGTACGATCCATGGGACGTGGGGGCGATGTCGTCCCGCAGCATGCCCTTCCAGCTCAGTCTCCGTCCAGGTTCAAACGATTCGCACAATGGCTCAGGAATCGACCGTTCAGCCGAGTCCCTTGCCACCATCTGGCAGGGCGAAACTGAAAGATAGTTGAAAGCCGTTCGAAGGGCCATGACCTTCCTTCCCGTCAACCAGCTGTTCACCGCCCCCGCCGACCAGGAGGTCGAGGCCCGGGGATGGATCTACCGCGCCCGTTCCAGCGGCGCCATCGTGTTCCTCGTTCTCAGAGACTCGACCGGCATCATCCAGGTGACGGTGAAGAAGGGAAACCTCCCCGACGGGGAGTTCGAGGCCGCCCACAACGCCAACATCGAGTCGTCGGTCCTAGTGAAGGGCAAGCTGTTCGACGACAAGCGCGCCCCCGGCGGGAAGGAGATGCGCGCTTCCGGCTTCCAGGTCGTCGGCACGGCCCAGACGTTCCCCATCACCGAGTACCAGAGCGAGGAGCTGCTGCTCGACCACCGCCACCTGTGGATCCGCTCCCGGGAACAGACCGCCATCATGAAGGTCAAGGCCGCCGCCCTGGCCGGGGCCCGGGACTGGCTGGAGGAGAACCTGTTCACCGAGGTGACGCCGCCGATCCTGACCACCAACGCCTGCGAGGGCGGCACCACTCTGTTCAAGCTGAAGTACTTCGACCGGGACGCCTACCTGAGCCAGAGCGCCCAGATGTACCTGGAATCGCTGATCTTCTCCCTCGAACGCGTGTACTCCATCACCCCTTCCTTCCGCGCCGAGAAGTCGCGGACCACCCGGCACCTGACTGAGTACTGGCATCTGGAGCTGGAGGAGGCGTGGGTCGACTACAAGGGCAACATGGACATCCAGGAGCAGCTGGTCTCGGCGATGGTCGAGAACGTGCTCAAGAAGGCCAGGGACGAACTGCAGCTGGTCCGCAAGGACATCGAACCGTTGAAGGCGATAAGGCCGCCGTTCAAACGCATGACCTACTCGCAGGCGATCGACCAGCTCCGCGGGCAGAACTACGAGATCTCCTGGGGCTGCGACCTGGGCGCTCCGGAAGAGCGCGCCCTGACCGCCGAAGAAACGGTGCCGGTGTTCGTGACCAACTACCCCAAGGAGTGCAAGGCCTTCTACATGAAGGAGGACGAGGAGGACCCCCGGACGTACGCCTGCGCCGACCTGCTCGCTCCCGCCGGCTTCGGGGAGATCATCGGCGGTTCGGAGAGGGAGACCGACCTCAACAAGCTCATCGCCCGCATGGAGGCCCAGGAGGTCGCCATGGGCCCCTACGAGTGGTACCTGGACCTCCGCCGCTACGGCTCGGTGCCGCACTCCGGCTTCGGTCTGGGGGTGGAGCGGGTGGTCAAGTTCGTGTGCGGCCTGGAGCACATCCGGGACGCCATTCCGTTCCCCCGGACGGTGTCCCGGGTCTATCCCTGAACGTACTTGGCCAGGTGCACGATCATGTCGTGCGCTTCCTCCAGCTCCTGCAGCTCCACGAACTCGTCGGTGGTGTGGGCGAGATGGGGGTCGCCCGGACCGCAGATGTACACGTGGGGGTTCACCGCCGCGAACTTCGGCGCCTCGGTGGCATAGGGCACCACGATGGGCTCGGTGCCCAGGAAGTTCGACAGCTCGTTGCTGATCTCCGAACGGGGATCGGACTCGAACGCTCCCAGGGTGTACTCGATGTCCATCTTGTACACCTCGCCGCGCAGCCGGTTGACGATGATGTCCTCGATATCATGGATGCTCTGGGTGGACGGGAAGCGGACGTCGACCTCCACCGAGCAGCGGTCGGAGACCACGTTGTTCTTGTTGCCGCCCTCGAGGGGGGGGAAGCACATGGTCATGCCGGTGGACGTTGGCCGGGAGATCTCCGCCAGGTCCGGCAGGCGGCCGAGGCGGTAGTGCATGTTGAGGATGGCATCGTCGCCGGGCCAGGGCTGGCTGGCGTGGGCGGCCCGCCCGCTGGTGGTCAGCCGGAAGCGGAACACGCCCTTCTCCCGGTACGCCGGGGCGAGCTCGGTCGGCTCCATGATCAGGACCCCCTTCGCTTTCCGGACGATATCCTCCTGGACGACCGCGGCCACGCCCTCCATCTGCTCCTCCTCGTCGGTGGTGAGGGCGATGCTGAACGGCACGTCGTCCTTCACCAGGACCTGGGCCGCATCGATCATGGCGGCGCAGGCGCCCTTCATGTCCGTCGTCCCGCGCCCGTAGATGCGGTTGCCGTCGATCTCCCCCTGGAACATGGACCAGTTGGAGCCGACCGGCACGGTGTCGAGATGGCCGGAGAAAAGCATACCGTTCTTGCCGTAGGTGGCGACGATGGCAGGGAACTTCTCCGGGCCGACCTGGCGGACGCGCATGCCGGCGCTCTCCAATCGCCGCCGCACATAGCGGACGATGGGGGTCATGTCCGCGTGGAGATCACTGTCCATGGCCAGCAGGTCCTGCAGCGTATCGACGACCTTTATTTTCACCTTCTCACCCCTTCCTGATGAACGGCGGCCTGACCACCACGGCCTTCACCGACGAATCGCGGATGGCGACCTCGATCTCGTCGCCCTCGTTGGCATGGTTCAGATTGACGTAGGCGAGGGCGATGCCCCTGTTCAGCATCGGCGACAGCGTCCCGGAGGTCACCCTGCCGACCTCGCGGTGGTTGAAGGTGATGGGATAGCCGTGGCGGGGAATGCCCTTCTCCCGGAGCTCGATGCCGACGAGCTTGCGGAACACGGCGCAGTCCTTCTGCTTGAGCAGCGCCTCGCGGCCAATGAACCGGTGGTCCCACTTGACGACCCACTCCGGACCGGTCTCCAGCGGGGTCTGAGAGCCGTCGAAGTCGGTGCCCGAGAGCAGATACCCCATCTCCAGGCGGAGCAGGTCCCGGGCCCCCAATCCCGTGGGCTGGAGCCCGAGGTCCTTCCCTGCCGCCAGCAGAGCGGCCCACAGGGCGGGGGCCGCGTCGTTCTCCACGAGGATCTCGAAGCCGTCCTCGCCGGTGTAGCCGGAGCGGGTGACGTAGCATTGCACCGTTCCCGGTGCGGGCGTGGGCGGAGCGCACAGGTCCGGCAGGAACCTCCTGGCCCCTTCGTCCCCGGTGCCGTTGGCCTTCAGGTCGACCAGGTCGCCGCGCAGGCGCTTTATGCGCTGCAGGTCCCTGGAGGTCAGCCGCTGCAGCACCTCCGGCGCCTTCGGGCCCTGCAGGGCGATGCAGGCCAGGCGCTCGGAGACGTTGGTGACCTCGGCGTTCTTGACCCGGTCCCGTACCCACTCGAAGATCTGGGCGGCGTGGGAGGCGTTGGGTATGAGCAGGAAGGTCTCCGGCCCGAGGCGGAAGGTGATGGTATCGTCGATGATCTTCCCCTGCTCGTTGAGCAGGTGGGCGTAGATGCCCTTGCCGAGGGGCAGGTCCTTGATATCATTGGTGAGCAGCCCGCGCAACGAGTCCTCCGCTCCTGCCCCCCGGACGATGAGATCGCCCATGTGGGAGACGTCGAACATCCCCGCCCTCTCCCTCACCGCCCGGTGCTCATCCAGGATGGTGGTGTATTGGACGGGCATCTCCCAGCCGCCGAACTCGACCATCCGGGCGCCCAGGGCGATATGGGCATCGTACAACGGGGTGCGTTTCATGGACGCCTTAGGAACTCCACCGATGGCTAAAATGATTTCCGTAGTAGACCAGAACACTGGATGCCTGGGAAGCGTAACAATAATTACCGTCCATGTGGATGAACAGAGCGTGACCGTGCGCTCCATCAACCCCCGCACCGGGCAGCTGATCCGGGAGATGGCCTCCTCGTCATCGGTCGAGGTCCAGGACGCCCTGGCCCGGGCCCGGCGAGTCCAAAAGGAATGGTTCCGGGGCTCGAGCGCTGAGGAACGGGTCGCCCTGGTCAAGGAGCTGGAGGCAGTGTGCCGAAGGCGCATCGACGAGGTCGTCGGCATCATGCACGAGGAGGTCGGCACCCCCAAGAAAGCGCTGATCGGCGCCTATAACAGCGTCCTGGCCGGTGTCGATCACTATGCGGCGGAATACCGGAAGATGGGGGCGCGGGACCAGCCTCTTCCCGCATCGTGGGCCGATACCAGGGCCACCATAACGTTCCTTCCCCACGGCGTCGTCGGTCACATCGGCGTATGGAACTTCCCGTTCTGGCAGACCATGATTACCGCGTTGCCGGCCCTGCTCGCCGGCAACGGCATCGTGTTCAAGCCGTCGGAGCTATCGACGCTATCAGGCCTGAAGATCGCCGAGCTCGTGCGGGAGGCCGGCTATCCCCGGGGTCTCTACGCCCCGGTGGTGGGGGGCGGCGACGTCGGCAGGCTGCTGGTCCGCTCCGACCTCGACGCCCTCGCCTTCACCGGGGGCATCGACACCGGGCTGGACATCACCAGGAACGCCGGCATCCGGCCGTTGGTCCTTGAGCTGTCGGGCAACGACGCGGCCATCGTCTGCGCCGACGCCAACATCGAGCAGGCGGCCCGGGGCATCGCCTACGGCACATTCAGCCGCGGGGGGCAGGTCTGCATCCGGATCAAGCGCGTCTATGTCCATGAGGAGGTGGCCGAGGAGCTGATCATCCGTCTGGCGGACATCGCCACCCGGCTGAGCGTCGAGGAGGACGTCGGGCCGCTGATACGGGAGGAGGCGCGGGACCGCGTCGCCCGGGTCGTCCAGGACGCGGTCAAGGGCGGGGCCGAACTGCTATGCGGCGGGAACCGGGTCAAAGGCCCCGGGTACTTCTACGAGCCGACGGTGCTCCGCTACCATGACGACGGCATCGAGCTGGTTAGGCAGGAGACCTTTGGCCCGGTATGCCCGGTGCGGGTCGTGCACGACGAGGAGCAGGCGGTGGCCCTGGCGAACGGCTCCCCCTACGGTCTGGGAGCGACGATCTGGACCAGCGATGCCGAGCGGGGGGAGGGGTTGGCCCGCGACCTCGAGGCCGGCAACATCTGGATCAACGAGTGCGTTCGCACGCTGCCGGGCGGGGAGTACTTCCAGGGGTGGAAGCAGAGCGGCATCCCCTCCTCGATGTCCCGCCTGCAGATGTTCACCAAGAAGAAGACCGTGGTCGACCACCGCTCCGGCGAGCCGAGGGCCCACTGGTTCCAATGACCTCCTTCTACACTATAAAGGACGATTTTGGAAAAATAAATACGGTCATACGATCATGGCCGGGGAACCATGTCCTTAGAAGACCTCGACAATAATGTTGTCGACTTCCCGCTCCGAGGGGAATGGGTGGCCGTGAACACCCCGGCCAAACGGGTCCCCAGCCATGGTACGGATGCGTTGGGGCAGCGGTACGCTTTTGATTTCCTGCGGACCGACCATCGCAAAGGTCTCCACTTCTACCGGGGCAGCGGGATCAGATATTGGACGGTGGGCCTGCCGCTGGAGAGATGCTACTGCTGGGGAGAGGGCATCCATGCTCCCTTCAATGGTAAGGTGGTCAAGGCCCGGGACGGCATCGCCGAGCGCGGGAGGCTGCACCCGGTGGTCGATCTCCTACGAGCGGTAAAGAACGGTCTCACCTTCGACCCAGCCCGCTCTGACCTGGATCTCCTGATCGGCAACCATGTGATCATGGAGGGTTCCGGGCTATTCGCGGGCTTCGCCCACCTGGTGCCGGGGTCGGTGGCCGTGACGCCTGCTCAAGAGGTGTGTACCGGCGAACTCTTGGGCAAGGTAGGGCACACCGGCAACTCCACGGTCCCTCATCTGCACTTCCAGCTGATGGACCGAGCGGACCTGATGATGGCGAAGGGCCTGCCCTGCGCGTTCAAGGAATACGAGGCCTTCCGGGATGGGCGGTGGGTGAAGGTGACCGACGGAATACCCGGCTTCGGTGAAAGGATCAGGAAGCTGGACTGATCGCTCCATTACCTCAAGATAGCAACGAACGCCCGGAGGTCCCTGGGACCGGACGAGGTACAGGGGCTCCCTTCATTTTTCCTTGAGCATCGTCTCCAGCTGGTCCTTGAGCACCTTCACCGGTATGTCCGGTATCGAGATGGAGGTGGTCCTCCCGCCGGAGGGATCGCCGGTGACCTTCGTTTCCACCAGCCCCTCGTTGGCCACCTGCTGCAGATAGGCCCAGAACTGGGTATGCCCCCGGGGCTTCTCCCCGAACTCCTCGGCGGCGATGCGGTACGCCTTCTCCACGTCCCCGGTGTTCACGTAGGCGTGCTCTTTGAGGGCCCGGGCCACCGCCAGCAGCACCAACTTCCTCTGCACGTCCAGCCGCTCGACCTTGCTTTCCGTCACCACGCTGTAGGTGAAGGCCTTGGCGGTGCGGACGTTCTCCGGGGTGACCAGGGCGCTGCCCTCCTCCTCGGCCAGCATCCCCGATTTTTCCAGGATCTCGATGGCGAAGCGGGCGTCTCCCCATTCGGCGGAGACGTCGGCGATAAGGTCGATGGTCTCCTGGGGTACCGTCCCCGGATAGAAGGCCAGCGGAACGCGGTCGCCGATGATGTCCCGCAGCTCCGCCGCCGAGTACTTGTCGAAGGTGATGGCGTTGGCCCGTCGGAACGTCGACAGGGACGCGGGGTCCAGCATGTCCAGCAGGTACTTCTGGGAGATGAGGATGAGGGACATCGAGGCCCGGCCGCCCACCTTCTCCTCGTCGAACCGCGACAGGTGATAGATGAGGTCGCCGGCCCCCTTGCGCAGCAGCACGTCCGCCTCGTCCAGCACAACAATGAGGTGCACCTTGTTCTTCTCCAGGTGCTTGTGCAGCGCCCGCAGCATCTCGGCGGTGGAGAACCCCCGGTCGGGGAACCGGTCATCGAAGTGGGTTACCAGGCGCAGGAGAACGCTGGACTCCGTGTTCCTCTGGCGGCAGTTCACCACCACGAAGTCCATCGCCTTACCGGAAGCGTTGCTCTCCTGGACCATGTCGAGGCAGAAGCGCTTGCTGGTGGCGGTCTTCCCCGTCCCTACGTTGCCTATCAGCAGGGCCGTCTGCGATGTGCCCGATTCCAGCACCGGTCGGAAGATCATGCGCAGCTGGTCCATCTGCTTCTCCCGGTGGACCAGCCGCTCGGGCACGTAGTCGAACGAAAGCTTGGAAGGGTCCTTGAGCACCTTGGCCGGGGTTCCGTAACGCGGGGTCGTCAATTCCGTTCCACCCTTATGTATCCCGAACAGGGAATAATACCGAGCCCCCGCTCTTCATACTTGTCGGCCAACAGGTTTATCCCCAGCGAGTCGGAGGCCATGTGGCTCGCCACCACCACGTTCACGTGGTTCTTCCTCGCCTCTTCGACGTGGCTCTCCGGCAGGTGCATGCACACCACCGTGCCGATGCCCGAGCGGGACAGCTGCTCGTACATCTCCTTCGGCGCGGCGGTCCCTCCGGCGAACTTGACCGCTATGCGCCCCACCCGGCGGTCCCGCGAGCCCACATAGATCTCCGGAGGATTGCATTCACAGGTCGCCTGCCCGTACTCCGGCAGTTGGGCCAGGGCGTCCAGCAGATCGCCCAGCCGGTCCGGCGCCTCCTCGTCCAGATGCCGTTGCATGAAGTCCTGGCCCAGCAGGTCGCAGGGCTGGTGCAGGCACATGAACGGCACGTCCAGCAGACGGCAGGCGTCCACGACCTGTCCGTGGTTCATGGAGTGGGAAGAGCACATGACCTCGTGCATCCGGGGTCCGAGTATGCACTCGGCGGCGGTGATCGGGACGCCCCACGACTCCATCATCGCCTCCTGTATGGGCATGACCTTATAGAGTGAGGCCTGGGCCCGTCCGCGGGGATGGTGGCCGAACACAGCGTCGATCCTCCTGCCCTTCTCCCGCAGGCGATCGGCGATGAGCACCTCGGCGGCGGTTATGTCCACCCCCCACAGCACGCTCTCGACATCGAGGTCCAGGTCACCATAGAGGACGCGGCTGTCGGCATAGGGGTTCCACAGGCCGTCCGCGTCGAACCGCTCCTTCCCTACCGCATCGAGCTTCTCGTAGGCCTTCCGGGCGCGCTGAAGCGCCAGGTCGAGCTCCGCTCCCCTGCGGGGGTCGACCTTCATGGCCTCCTCCACCGCGAGATGGTAGTACTCGGACAAACGCATTCTATCCTCGATTAATCCCCCTGCTCTCATATAACCTCTTGCCAGCCTGGGACCCTGCCCCTCGCTCCGAAGGAAAAGTTGAAAGGTCCCCGGCCTTACAAGGGAAGGATTGTTATCGCCGGTCCGCCAATCGATACCCATGGCCGAGGGAAACGAGTTCATAGCCTCGATGTTGAAGGACCCGCTCAGCGCGATCAAGGTGGAGGACCTGGTGGCCGAGGTCGCCCGGGACCTGGTCAAGGACGAGATCAAGCGGCTCATCAAGCAGAAGCTGGAAGAGGACCCCAAGCTGCGCAGGAACGTCCAGGAGGCCATCGCCGAGCTGATGGAAGCAAAGATCCGCGAGACCTATGCCATGGTCAAGGTCGGCAAGTGCGGCCTGGACCTCGCCGTCGCCCTGGTCCCCTCGGATCTGAAGCAGAAGATCGACCGGGATATCGCCAGCCTGCTGGAACGGGAGCTTTCATCGATGGTCAGCAGAATCGAGTGAAGATCTAATAAAAAACTGGTAAGGGATTTGGAAAGGGGGCCTGTGCCCGTTGGAGTCGATGGAACAAGGTGAAGTGCCTTTTTCCAGGGCCTGTTGCGAGCTGTCCGTTTAACCGAACAGGGCGGACAGACCAGCGGCGGCTTCTTCCTCGCTGACTTCCGGCTTCTTCTCTTCTTCCTTCTTCTTCTCCTTGTGCTCGGCGGGGGCAGCGGCGGCTGCGGCCGGAGCGGCAGCAACAGCGGCCGAGGCGATGGCCTCGTCGATGTTGACGCCCTCAAGGGAGCCGGTGAGAGCCTTTACCCTGGCGGGATCCGGCTCTACGCCGGCGCTCTTCAGGACGTTCGCGATCGAATCCTCGTTGACGGTCTTTCCAGCGGCGTGAAGAACCAAGGCGCTGTATATGTATTCCATTTTCATTCCTCCGTTATTTTAATCTCAATCGAATAGAGAGCTAAGGCCGGCAGCGGCTTCATCTTCGCTGACCTCTGGCTTCTTTTCTTCTTCTTTCTTCTCTACGGCCTTCTTAGCCTGAGGCGCAGGCGCGGCAGCCTTTGACAGCTGCTGCTTCAATCGGTCGTCCTCCAGCCCTGGAACGCGGGATGCAACGGCGAGCATTTCTGCGTTCGCCTTTGCCAGGAGAAGACTGATGGTGTCTTTGGTGGGGATTGCCGCCTTGACACTGACGGCGCGAGCTTCGCGATAGGCCTTGCCCATGAGCGGACCGATGGTCTGCGGGGTCGGGTAGACGATGCTCACACCTAGAGCGGTGGCATTCCTGGCCGCGGTGGCCAGCATTGTCGGGTAATAGCCTACGGGTATGTTGAGGATGGCCCTGTCATAGACGATGCCGTCCTCGAACGCAGCCCTCAGGTCCATACCGACGGTCATGGGGAAGATCTCCAGCTTGGGGAGGATCTTGGAGAGCTCTTCGGACACCTTATGCCCTTTCTCAACCAGGACCTTCTCCTTGCGGATAACGATCTTCCCGCCTTCAATGGCCGCGGGGATACCGGCCTTCTGTAGCTCGCCCACTATGGGGCCGGGCTTGAAAGGGGTCTCTCCCTCTTTAACGACGATGTCCTCCGGTGCCACGTCCCCCGCCTTGGCGGGAGCCGCGGACTTGGTGGTCTCCATGTGCTGGAACAGCTTGAACGGGTTCATGGGGGTGGCGATGATGGCGCACTGCCCTCCGACCAACGGTTTCAGCTTCTCCAGACCGGGCCTTTCCTTGGCCGCTTCATCGAGCGCGATGAGGACGAGGTTGTTCCTGGTCATCATCACTGCGGCATTCTTCCTCATGCCGAGACGCATGTTCTGCATCTGCGGGGAGGGGATACCGTGGACATCGACGATGGCTACGACCGGGTTCTTGATCATGACGTCGGTGAGTTCCTTGACCTTTTCTTTCTTCCAAGACGCTACATGTGCCATCTCGAAGCCTCCTAAATCAATCTCTCCGACGGACCCATGGTCGTTTTAACATAGGCCGAGTCAATGTTCATCTTGCCTTTCTCTAATTTGCCGAAGATCCTCTTGAGGAGGGCGTCGACGTTCTCTGCGATCTGTTCGGGGGTCATCTCCACGGTGCCCACCGGAGCCTGGAAGGTCTTGCGATCCTTGGTACGGATCGACACGCTCTTGCGCAGGTTCTCGATCATGGGCTTGGGGTCGGCTCCTGGCGGTATTGGCTTGGGCATCTTGCCTCTCGGCGCGAGGACGATACCTAAGCGCTTACCGATCAGGGGCATCAAGGGGGCCTCGGCGATGAAATAATCGACCTGAGAAGCCACCTTCTTGGCCTGCTTCTTGTCGTCAGCGATCTTCCCGAGCTCATCGGGAGTGATGACAACATCGGCTACGCCCCTTGCCTTCGCGGCAAGCTCAGCGCCACCGATAACGCAGACCCTTAGCGCCTTACCCCTTCCGTGTGGCAGAACAACGTCTTCCTGTATCCTATTTTTAGGAATAGACAGGTCCACATCCCTGAGGTTTATGGCCAGATCAACGGTCTCCTTGAAGTTCCTCTTTGGGGAGGATTCAAGTGCCTTTTTGACGGCCGCTAGGGTTGTTTTCTCTACCAAATAACATTCCTCCTGTAGTGCAATTGAGCAATGAAGCTCTCCTACAGTGCGGGTTCCTTTAACAAAGCTATCCTTTTTAAACTTTGTGGAAAGGAAACAGCTCGCCCTACTGGGCGAGCTGCTGGTCGAACTTGCCGGCCAGTATTTCGGTACGGGCCACTTTGGGCTCAAACCCCTCGATGGTGACGCCCATCGAAGTGCAGGTGCCTACGACCTCTAGGACCTTCATCTTCAGGTCCTTGCCCATCAGCGAGTCGCCCTTCATCTGGGCGATCTTGACGGCCTGAGCGATGGTCAGGTTGCCGACCTTGACGGCCTTGGGGGAACCGCTGCCCTTCTCAACGCCCAGCTCCTTGGAGATGAGCGAGGAGGTGGGGGGAGTTCCGACCTTGATCTCGAAGTTCTTGGTCTTGGAGTCGATGATGATCTTGACCGGGACCTTCATCCCGTCGAAGGCCCTTGTCTTGTTGTTGATCTCAGCAACGACCTTCGGAATGTTCACTCCCAGGGGGCCCAGGGCCGGGCCGAGGGGCTGACCGGGGGTGGCCCTGCCACCTTCAACTAAAACCTCTATAGTATCTGCCATATAGCTTCACCTTTCTTTCTCTAGAACCCTTACGTGATCTCCTCTGACCGTCACCGGGATGGGGACCATCGCTTCGAACAGCTCCACGGTGATCTCCTCCTTGGCCTCGTCGATGTTCTGTACCCGGGCCTTCTCGCCCTTGAACGGTCCAGCCACCAGCTCGACCACGTCGCCCTCCATGATCCCTGAGACCAGGGGCTTGGGAGCGAGATAGTGATCGATCTCCGTGAAGTTCATCTCACCGTCAACGAAACTGTGGGCCTTCCGGACTCCCTTGACCGCGTCCCTCATCCGGTCGGTGTTCATGCCCTCGATGAGCACGTAGCCGCGGAGATTGGTCGGCGCGAGTATGGCGGAGATGTCCGACCTACCGGCCTTAACACGGGAGCCGATGCCGTCGGCCACGTCCTTCTCATGTCCGATGGAGGTCTTGAGCGCGAGAATGGATTGCCTTGCCTCTGCGACGAACTCTAAATGGTCGCATTCCGATGGGGATTCCACCAAGCAAGCGTCCAACTTAACGATGACCCGGTCCTTGTAGGCCGATCCGATGGGAGCATGGGCTTCCAACCGGAGCTCCTTGGGTTTGGTGCCCTCCAGGAAGAAATCGAACTCCGGGGTGGACTGGGAGCTATGATTATCGAAGAGGGAGCTGTTGGTCGCGTCGTGCAGACGGATGGACCACTCGGCAGCGTCCTCCGGGGTGAGCTCGACGGCCACCTTCATACGGACCTTCTTCTTGTTCGATTCCTTGGTCTTGACCTGAAAGCTCCAGCTGATCATGCCGGAAGCGGGGACAGCGGCCTCGCCGCCCTTGCCTGTGAACGATAGCATACCGGCCCCTCCAGGGGAAGGAGCGTCGGCCTGATAATCTTCTTTCATTTCAATCAATCCTGAACGTGTTTGATTCAGCCGAAATACTGGGGCAAATAGGTCATCAGCCAGTATATCAGGAATCCCAGCCCGCCGATGAGCGCAAGGCCCAGACCGGTGATCTGGACGACCTTGATATACTCCTCGTTGGTGGGCTTACGAGCCATCTTGATGATACGACCGTACTTACCTTTGCCAATCTTTCTGACTCGTTCCTCGACGTCCTTTTGGACTTCCCAGGACTTCTCCACTACATCCATTTGAATACGTCCCTTAGTAGTGCTACGCGCGTTAGGTTAGAGACATCTACTTAATAAAGTCGACGTCTACGATTTTGGAACCCCGCTCCTCGCGGGGCCCAATGATGTTCTTCGATTTGACCCCGGTGATGACTACCATGACCCTTACGGTGTCCTTGAGGGCCGGGTCGACCGCCGCACCCCAAATGATGCGGGCGTTGGGGGAGATCTTCGACTGAATGATCTCGGCGACCCTCTCCGCTTCGGAAATGGACATGTTCTCGCCGCCGGTGACGTTGACCAAGCATCCAGTAGCTCCGGAGATGTCCACGTCGATCAGCGGGGAGTTGATCGCTTCTTCGATGGCATGCTCTATGCGGTCATCATCATCAGCTTCGCCCAGGCCGATCATGGCCACCCCGGCGCCCTTCATGATGGTCTTCAGGTCATTGAAGTCCAGATTGACCAGGCCCGGCTTGGTGATAAGTTCGGTGATCCCCTTTATCGCCCGGACCAGTACCTCGTCGGCGACCTTGAACGCGGCGTTGAGGGCCAGTCGGGGGCACAGCTCCAGAAGCTTGTCGTTCGGTACGACGATGACCGTATCGGCCGTCTGTCTGAGCCGCTCCAGGCCCCACTCGGCGTTCTCGGAGCGGATGACTCCCTCGGCCTTGAACGGATAGGTAACAATGGCGATGGTCAACGCGCCCATGTCCTTGGCCATCTTGGCCACGTATGGTGCGGAGCCGGTCCCGGTCCCTCCGCCCATGCCGGCGGTGACGAAGACGATGTTGGCATCCATGAGAGCCTTGCGGATCTCCTCTTCCGCTTCCATGGCCGATTCCTCCCCGATCTTGGGAAGTGCCCCTGCTCCCAGTCCACGGGTGGAACGTCTGCCGAGCAGGATCTTATGAGGGGCCCGTACCGCCAGCAGATGCTGCGCGTCGGTGTTGGC
>CAYZEV010000059.1:0-14851 GCA_964477865.1 uncultured Methanomassiliicoccaceae archaeon
CGTCGGGAGAGAGGCTCGGACCGTTCGAGGTGGAGTCTGCCCTCATAGAGCATCCCGCGGTGGCCGAGTCGGGTGTGATCGGCAAGCCTGATGAGCTGCGTGGCGAGATCGTTAAGGCGTTCATTGTCCTTAGGCCAGGGTTTTCCAGCTCGGAGAAGCTGAAGGAAGAGATCACCCACTTCGTCAAGACCCGGCTCGCTTACTACGCCTACCCGAGGGAGATCGAGTTCGTCGACTCCCTGCCCAAGACCCGTTCCGGCAAGATCATGAGGCGGGTGCTGAAAGCGAAAGAGCTGGGGCAGCCGCTCGGGGACCTGTCGACGCTCGAAGAATGAGCGAGTCCTGAAAACATTTTATAAAATCGATCCCATTATAGATAGGCGACACCACACCGATCATTATCTTTGATTGTTTTACCGGATTATTATCGTTAGATTAATCCAACACGCCCTCTGTGTTCGCAATCTCGATTCGACGAATCGATGTATAGTGTCTTAAAATGATACATCAATGGAGATTTGGTATGAGCATTAATGGAAAAATCACATTAACGAAAGAGCAAAAGGCGGACATGACCTCCTCGATCAAGAAATATTTTTTAAAAGAAAGAGAAGAAGACATAGGTGATCTGGCCTCCAGTCTGATATTAAGTTTCATCGTGGAAAAATTGGCACCTGAATTTTATAATCAAGGAGTTAGTGATTCCTATAGATTTATGAATGATCGTATTGAAGAGCTATTGTTGATACAGAAATGAGAGCGAGCATGTTCTATGGGGCCCTGAGAATGATGATAACTGAGACCCAGCTCACCAGCAGAGACCCTACGGTCCGTTTGTCTTATGCTTTTCACACCAGGTGTGGTCCTCGATGTGGATGTTCGTAACTATCCCAGGAACGGCCGATTCCAGTTCCTTTTCGAGCTTTACAGAAAGGGCGTGCGCTGCCGATAGCGAGACCTCCCCGTTCATGCAGATGTGGACCTCCATGAAGACCTTGTGACCGGACCTTCGGGTCTTGAGCTCGTGGTACTCCAAGTAGCCATCGTTACTGTCCAGGACGACAATGATGGCCTTCTCCTCCTCCTCGCAGCTCGAGTCCATCAGGTCATGAGTGGTCCTGCGGAACACGTCTATGCCCATCTTAATGAGGAGGGCCGCCACGACCAAGGCGATGAGCGGGTCGAGGATGTACAGCCCGGTGACGCTGGCAATGAACAGGCCAATGACGACCCCGACCGATGACATCACGTCCGAGAAGAGGTGCTTGGCATCGCCTTCCAGAGCCATGGACCGGCTTCTCTTCGACTCCCTAAGCATGATGACGGCCAGTACGCCATTCAATGAAGTGGCGCATAGGGAGATGATCAGCCCCAGATCGATATTGTCAAAGGCCACCGGATTGAACAGGCGACCGATGGTCGCCTCTATGATCAGCACGGCGGCTATGATGATGAGCACGCCCTCGATCAGCGCCGAGATGTTCTCGGCCTTTTGGTACCCATATTTGTGGGTCTCGTCCTCCGACCGGGAGGCGATGATCAGGGCACCGAACATCATGATCGATGCCACGATGTTGATTATCGACTCCAATGCGTCAGAAAGCAGAGCCACGGAGTTGGAAACCAGAAACGCAGACAGCTTCAGCAGGAAGATGAAAACCCCGCCGACGATGACGAGCATAGCGATCTGCTTCTTGTCCATACGATAGTGAATGAAAATATGATATTAACATTTTTGTAGCTCAATTCCTTTATAAATTCAGACTTACCCGATATTTGAGAAAAATGATGGAGTTAGCAGGCTGGAGCAGTTCGGTGAATGAAAACCCCGAATTGATTACAAAACCGACTTACTGAATAAAAGAGAAGTGCTCCTGCCGGGGATTGACTCAATAATGGCCATTCAACCGTTCATTGAGATCAATTGTGCCCTTTTTGGTCGAGATTGAATTTTCGGAGACGATGCTCTTGAGTTCCTCGATCGAGATGACCCCCAGGATTTTTAGGAGCTCTTCGACCTCTCCGAACGCTGCATCGGAAGTGGGCTTTTCATCGCCTTCTCCCAGAGCTTGTTGATGCGCGTACCCGCACTGTCAGCGCTTTTTTGGGCGTAGTAGCGCTGAGTGGTATCCAGGTTCGAGTGTCCTAGCGTGGTCGAAACATCTACGAGGCTGTTGGGATCCATCGCCACGGTGAGCGAGGCGAAGGCATCACCTGATGAGGAACGACCATCGTGGGGAATTACTGGTGGCGCTCAATTAGAGGGCTACAGATGTAAAACATGTAAACAAGTGATTCTGATGTATGAATCTAAACAAGGTAACTCGCATTTAATATCCATCCGCGTATTGGATGCCAAGGTCGCTGTGACCATTACTGTAGGATGATCCTCCGGGGATGGGTTATTGCACGTAAAGTGAAGTCAACAATCTGAAGAAGCATTTTCACTCCCCTCCCCCGCAACGCATGTCGAGCCATGCATCAGACTGGACCATAGTTATCGCGCTCTAAGTCGTCACCTGTGCCCTGGAGCCGGTTATTAGTATGGTGTGCTCTGTCTGGGAGACCATTCCGCCCCTCACTTCCGTTAGGATCGGATAAGCATAAATCGCCCCATACCTGACCAGGGTCCTCAAGTGAGCGGAAGCTTTGGGATCAAGGGCCGTGCACCACCTCTCGCAGAAGGCCAGGCTCCCGAATTCCTCTTTGATCATGCCGAAGAGGCGGTTGGCACCGGCATCTTTGATCTCACGGTCCCTTTGAAGGATGTAGATGTTACCCGGTTTGGCATTGTCAACCTCTCCCGCACCGTTGGTGGCGAATGGCTCGATGGCCAGCAGCATGTCATTGCGAACCCTCGTGGTGTTACCATCGTCATAATTTGAGATCGACAGGCCTGAATGCAGATTGTGTCGTTTGATTTCATGACCAGCAAGGTTGCGTATCGGCACGAAACCGTTGCTCCTAATACCTCTCTCGATCGTGCCCCCGATGGCGCTGACGGGGATACCATCGCCAATCATCTGGATCGCCATCGAGAGTGCTTTGGACGGCGCATCGATCAAGCTGGCCCAGTTCCTCGTGCCTACCTCGATCGTTATCGCGGTATCGCCCATGTAGCCGTTCACATGCGCCCCTACGTCTAGCTTCACCACGTCTCCCCGACGGAAGGTCGATGTGTCATTCGAGGCCGGAGTGTAGTGGGCAGCGATCTGGTTGATACTTATATTAACTGGGAACGCAGGCTTCGCTCCCTTCTTTCGGATGTATGCCTCTGTCTCCTCTGCGACGCTTAGCAGGCTTACCCCTTCGGCGATCAGACCTGCCCCGAGCTGACGAGCCTCCCGCGTCACGGCTCCGGCTTTGATTATGCCATCCAGGGCGTCCTGATCCATCTAGAGTCCCTCGTACATCGCCTTTGTTGCCATATTGGAAAACATAATCATCTATCATCCTTGAAAACAACCATCAAGCCTTGTGAAATATGAATAGAGATGCAAGTTATTTTGCCACGTAGAAATCCGTTTACCGTAAGTGGAGCAAGAAAGCCCAGGGTTTCAACCCTGGGATGGATTGTGACAGAGGGTACTTTCGGACAAAACCCCGAAAGACGTTAATATGCTCTGGGTGACTCGTTCTCAGCCATTATACTGCCGCACTTCCATGGGCGTGCAAGTTCTGGCATCGAACATGCTTCTCCGAGAAGCATGGTTGACCACGCCGACGCCAACGCGTCGTTCAACATCGCGTTGCGTCCTTCCTTGGAAGAAGGCGCTGGTCGATTGCACCAAGACAGGGATTGGTGCAAGGGCCGCATTGATACGCCCCGGGAGGCAACGCCGTGAACGACGGTGATCTCAGAATCCCGCGTACTTCATCCGTGGGAGTGTCAATGAACAGATCGTTGAAAAAGAAACCTTGCCGTCGACGAGGCGGTTGACAATCTGGTCGGAATCTGGATCAGTTACGAATCCACGACCTCTTTTTTACTGAGCAACTTCAACCACTTATGGGAATGCTGCGTTTCTCCCGAACCCGGACCATAGTGGGAAAGGAACAATTAGGATGGTGCTAAGAAAGTTCTTCCGTCGGGAATCACACCTCAATAATGACCAGATAGCGGGTCGTGGATTCAAGTCTCTGATTTCCCTCCATTTTGACCTACCGTTCCCTCATGCGGGGATGCTCAAGGCCAAGAGATCGGATAGCTCCCCTCGGGGACCTGTCCGCTCTGAACGAGTGAGCATCAGCCCAACTAAGGGGTCAGAATTGAACATACTGCTGGACCGTGGGTTAGGTTTCTTTCTGTTTGGGCGCGATCGCCACGGACTAACACCATTGGCTTTCGGGGCTCAGGCCAAAACGGCCCCCGGTCGCGCCTTCATTCCGACCGGGCCATGGCCAGTTGTTTGGACCTGCTCACCGCCATGTAGACGACCAGGACGATCAACAGGGCCGCAGCCAGGTCGATGGTCACCGCCTGCCACAAGGCAGGAGCGAAATAGAACCCGCTCGACCGTAGCAGGATGTCCCAGATCATGTAGGAGAGCATCATGCCGACCGATAGACCGACGACCAGCCCGGCCAGGGCTGGAACGGAGGTCTCGAAGAGCATCCCCCTCGCCTGCATCCTCCTGGTGAACCCAATAGTACGAAGCAGAGAGAGTTCTGACCTCCTCTCTTGAACGGCGCGCAGCGCCTGGATCGTGATGCCCGTTACCACCGTTATAATGCATATGCACAGGAACGCGTCGAAGATCAGCGTGCCCTGGTAGACCCCGCTCTCGAGCTCCTGCCGTTGAGCGTTCATCGTCACCACCACAAGGCCGCTCTTGAGCAGCTCCTCCCCCAATAGCGATGCTTGCTGGTCCGGGTCCAGACCCTCCTTGAAGTCGATCAGTAAAATCGCCGGACCCTTTGCATTCATATCGTTCTTCAGGAGGGTTTCGCTCACGAACACCCCGCTGAGGAAACGCTGGGAGGTGATGCCCACCACCGTCACGTTGCTGTACTGCAGGTTCCTGTCCATTATCGTGATGCGCTCCCCTACGCCGACCTTGACCCCCGTGGTTCCTTTCATCACTTCGGTGAGGTCCTTCATCAGGTTGCCGTCGATTATCGCTAGGGAGGGGTCGTTCCCCACCGCCTCCCACACCTGGTCCTGGTCCCCGAATCTGGAGGTGTCATAGGCCTGAAGAGGCATCTCGAAGGCCGTCAGCATTCCCTCGCTCAGCCCGATGATGCGGTAGCTCTTTTGGAGCTGGTTCATCTGCCCGTCCGTAATGTCGTAAGCGATCGTCCTGGAGAGTGAGTATACTGGCATCATCGAAGTGACGTTGCCGGGGTAGAGCTCACCTCTCGTCATGTTCACGCCCTGCCATACGTCCTCGGTTATCGGGGCCATGCGGTCGGTCAATGCCATGGCATCGTATCGGTCGTATGCCTGCCCATAGGAGCTGCCGATGTTCTCGGTCACCATGCTCGATATGTTAGAGGACAGCGATAGGAGGAGGAACACCAGGGCGAAGGCGAACACCAGCGTCCTTGTCCTCGCCCTCTCCTCCACGATGTGCTTGGAAGCCAACATAATATCGGGACAACGGATCTTTGCAGGGCGTCCCTTTCTGTTCAGGGACCTGAACGTTTTTTCAATGATGAGCGATGCTAGGACCGCCGTCGGGACGAGGATGAACGCCCCCATAAGGATGAAGGAGTAACTGTTCATCCTGCCGTTCTCGATGAGGGCCTCCTTCCCGGTAAGGGTCCAGGCAAGGACCATTAGGACTGCTATCGCCATCCAGGCGAGGGCCGAACGGCGTAGCTTTGGCAGGGTCCCGGCAAATATCGCCACCACTGAGAGGCCAACGAGCTCGAGGAGGGCCAGTCCGGTGACGAGCCCTAGAGCGACCAGGACGAGCCCTCCGGCAATTCCCAGGATGGTCCCCCTCCCCCCCTGAACGCCTGATGGAGGTGAGCCTCCCGTGGTCCGGTCCGCCACCCTCCGGGACCTCCACCTATCCACGGACAAGCCCGGCCTAGGCAAGCACACGGCGATGACCGTTGAAGCGATCCCTATCGCTAGGCCCTTCAGTATGCTTGCCTGGGAGACGATCGGATCGATCTCCAATAGGCCTCCGGCCGTCTCCCTCAAGGGGCCCAGGAAGAGATAGGTCAGTAACCCGGCGAAAAGAATGCCCAGGCACGCGGCCGGGACCGAATATATCAGGGCCTCGTCGACCTCCAACAGTTTGATCTCTTCCTTCTGGAGCCCCAACGCACGGAGGTTTCGCCTTTCGGCGACGCGCTCCTCCCCGACAAGGTTGAAGACGCTGGCTATTATGGAGATCGAGGCCATCAGGGCAAAGACGCTGAACAGCTCGAGGGAGCTCATCGGCCCCTCGAGCAGCTCATAGTTCCTCTGGATCTCCTTCGATTTGTCCGCCTGGATCTCCAGCTCCAGCCCGGAGAACCTGCCGTCCAGGAGGGAGCCGATGCTCTGTCCCGCCGAGGCGATCGATCCGGTGTCGATCCCATGGTCCTGCTGGACCGTCACCAGTAATCGGTTCGACATCCCCATGTTGTGGTTGAGCAGGGCGGCGATATTCATATTGATGAAGACGAAGGGCGACCGACTGGAGTACCCGCCCGGTCCAGCATCGCTGACAATGTACATTACCTGGAGTGGGATGGTGGCATTGCCGAACAGCAGGTGAACATACTTGCCCTCACCCACGTGCATCATGTCCGCGAACCTCTCGTTAACATAGACCTCCCCTGGTTCGACCTCTGCGTTCACCCATTCCCCTTCGACGGTGACAAAACCCCCCAGGTGCTCGATGGCGTCTGGGTAGATCCCCATGTACCCCACGTCGGAAAGGGAACCGGCCTCATCGTATGCGACGATGGGGACATCACCGACTAGCACCGGATCGACGCTGCTCACGTTCCGGATATCCAGTATGGCCCCGGTCAGTTCGCTCATTTCCGCGTGATTGTAGAACGATGTGTTCCCGTCCAGGGCCGGTGCCAGGATGATATCCGCCCGGCCTGTGGTGGCAACCGAATAATCTAGCACGTAGTTATCCAAGGATTCTCGGATCATCATGGTGGCAGAGACGCTGGCGATCGAGGCCGATATCGCCAAGGTGACGAGGGTCCACGCGAGCACCTTCCTCCGGACATTCCTGCCGACGAACGTGAGAAGATAAGGTCGTTTCCTATGGAAGACGATGACCAGGACGATCATTGCCGAAATCGTGACCAGGGCGGCGACCCCCTCGCCGCCGAGGCTCAGGACCAGGGCGATGGTGGCCAAACCCAAAAGGGCCCCTTCCTGGAACCGCAGGCCCCGGTTCATCGCCTCGACCTCAGGGCTAGAGCTCGGTCATGATCGATCGGAGCATTTTCGTACGAATGCTCATAGAGGCCGGGGCCATAGACCTGGACCATGCTAGTGGACATGGACATCGGATGATCGGCCGTGATCACAGGGGGGGCGGCCACATCGAGCGCGTACCCCCAGTTGATCCCTTCCCACATACTTCCCGACTGGCGGAACATCGGGCCCTGTGGTCCCCGCGAGCCGAGGACCCCTCCCAGGCTGCCCCCCCATTCACCCCACCGCCCCTGGAACTCCAGCCACGGAAAATTTGGTTCAGAGGTGGCCCAGTTGGTGATTGCTTTCAATCCGTAATCATCAGGTCCAAGCACCGCCCCTCCGGTCCCATTGGCCCCGCCCTCATCAAAGGGATAGAACGAGTTGGTGTGGCTGCCCCGGAGGACATAGAGGTTCAAGTTCGCGCTCTCCCCGTTGAGCTCGACGGAGGACCAGTCGACCCTCATGCCCGACTCGTGCTGACTGCACATGGCGGCCTGTGGTACCAGTTCCCGACCAAGCACGACCTGGACCATCAACCAGGCGCCCTCGTGGACGTTATGCCCCCCGCCGATGAAGACATAAAAGAACCAGTAATGTATCAGGAGGTTGGAGTTCCCTTTTGCGATATGGTAGTAGACCGTGGATCCGAGTTCAGGGCCGTCCTTGGCGTAACGGTCCACCACTCCTTCGTCGCTCAGGCCGCCATACTGGTTATCCAGGTAGTATTTTGGGTCGCTCTTTGATGCTAGCGACTCAGCCGTAGGAGCTGGATCTATCAGCACCGCTCCCCCCAGCTCGCTCTTGAAAAGGGACGAACCGTTGATGAAGTATTCGGCATCCACGGGGAACGTTCGCTCCTCGGGGTCGAAGTGAAGGATGGGCGCATAGCTCGCGGCCAGCTCACCAGGTTCCACCTCAGCCATGCTGGGTTCGGGCGAGGGTAAAATCTCGATCAAAGAAAGAACCAGGAAAAATAAAATTATCAGGGAAGCCCCTACCACTAGGAGCCTCCCTTTTGTTTTCATCATGTTTTTTCCAGACCGCGATCGGCCCTAGGTCTTCGGTCTCCTGCGGTAGACCAGGACGTAGAGCGCCCCAATGGCGATCAGCAGGGCGATTGCCGCTACGGCAATGATGATGAGCAGGTCGCTGGATGCGTTGCCACCCGTCCCCTTTGTCGATTCAACGACCTCGTCGTAGGTCATCTTGGCCTCCATCTGAGTAGAGATGCTATCGACAGCGCCCTGGGCATCGGCCACCGACACCGATTTGGTGCTCAGTACAAGGTTGACCTGGCCAGAAGAGACCAGGGTCTGGGTCCCTACGATGTATCCCTTGGCAGGGTAATAGTAGTAGGTAAGGTAGTTGGACGACCCACCAGTATACCACCCTATCTCGTTAACAGCGATCGAACCGAACACGGGGTCATCGATCGTCTTGTTCTTCAGATTGGTGTACTTCGGCTCGATGGTCTTGTTCGTTATCGACACGGTCCCGTTGTTGATGACCTTATCCGGATCAGGGGAATATATCCCTGCGAAGTCTATGGGGAATCCGGTGATCCCGCACTTCTCCGCCTCGTCCAGATAGTCATCGAAAATCAGGCCCTCGATGTTGGGGGTGAGCCCCTGGACATCCATGGATCCGGAGACGGTCCCGGTGATGTTGACGCCCGACTCGGGCTCCCACGAGCTTCCCTCGGCAGGAGAATCCGCCAACAGCCCAAACGCCGGGTCGAAGGTTATCTCGCCAGTGAACTGAGCGTCCAGGGTGATGTTACTATCGAACGTCTCGTAGGTGATGTTTTCCAGGTACCGCTCGTTAACGCTGTCCCACCCCGTGGTGGTGTTCGGATAGTTGACCACGTTAACGTATCCCCGTGCATAGGATGAGGCCTCCATGGTCATCGACTTGATGGCCATCGTCGCTATGTCCAGCTTCAGGACGGCAATCTCCTTCACACCGGCCGCGAGCTTCACGTCGTACCCAATGTCCTGGACAGCCCTGCTCGCATCGCTCATGTTCTCCAGATTGTCGGGGTTCAGGGACTGATAGTACCCTCCCTCGTACCAGGTCTCGATGTAGGATCCCGGTCCGATGAACTCCCCGCTTCCACTAAAGGAAGAAGCCATTGAGAAGTTCTGTACTGCCGTGATCTTGAGGACGTATTCGGTCGCGCTCACATCGGTTACTTCGAAGAGAATGTACACGCCGGTGTAGCCAGCGACACTGACGTCATTGATGGTCAGGTTGCTGACGAGCATTTCGTCGTTGCCGATGGTGAACAGCTCATTCATGGAGCGGTAAGCTGCCCCCAGGTCTTTTTCTCCCTTCAATGCCCACTTGTCCCCCTTGTTCCAGGTGCTGAAGGCCGCCGTGGATTCAGAGGATGCGAATATGACCGTAAAGACAGCGCATAGCATCATAAGCGATACCGCCACTGCCAGAACACGTCTGGTCCCACCATTTAATAGTGCCATAGGCGAGGTATGCGCCGCTCACATTATATTATTAATTGATATAATTTAATCAATGGATTTATTCTTGATGCGATCCGGTTACTCGCTCCCAGTAAAGCTAATAATGTGGATTTGACCGAGGGGACCGGCTCGAGGTCCCCGTGATTCCCGCCTCCGGTCGGTCCACCCTCACAACGAGTTTAAGCAAGACATGATTAATAATAACTTGTTCGAGAGCCTCCACTAACGAGAGTATTTCATCGCCAGGATGTCGTTATGATCTTGTGCCAGTTCAGGTACGTTGATTTTTCGCGACCGCGTTGATGGCCAGAGGGGAGGTCAGAGACGAAAAAATGTAGTTGAACCATTGGCGGGTATCTTGGGAGTAACTCGGGGATTGTTATAAATGAAGCAACAGAAAGCCCAGCAGATAAAGGGGTCGGTGGGGGGAGCGCAAAATCTTTCTAAGGCGGTGATGAAAGAAGTGCTCCCGCCGGGATTTGAACCCGGGTCACGGACTCGAAAGGCCCGAATGATTGGCCGGACTACACTACGGGAGCTTGTGGCAGTTCGATAAGAGAAGATATACTTAATCCTTAGCTAAACAGAGTTTGACCGTTTTATCTAACAAAGCCCAGATATCATTATCATTTCCACCGCCCCGTTGGGGTCTACAGCACCGAGTACGAGACGGCAAAAGACAAGATGAGGAGCGACGACCATGATGATACTGGCAATGGAACGAGAGGTCCGAGGCAAACCCCGGAAAGCGATGGAACCCTACCTGCAGGAGGAGGCATCTCAGGTGTGGGAGTTGGTGCAGGACGGGGTGATCAGGGAGATCCACTTCCGCCAGGACCGTAATGAGCTTGTGCTCCTCATGGATTGCCGGGACGACGAGGAAGCCAAGGAGAAGCTAGGCAGGCTACCCCTGGTGGAGAAGGGATTCATCACATTCGACCTGATCCCCCTGAGGCCGTACGAGGCGTATTCCAGGACATTTTCCAGCAACGGATGAAAGATCGCATGAAGGTCACGGTTTAATAGCCAGGAAAGGCATACAAAGGCATGGTTCTCAAGGACACCGTGCGGTTCGTAGGCGACCTCATGGAACTGGCGGCCCGCACCGCGCCGAAGGGGTTGGGCCAGGACTTCATCGAGGCCCGGGTATTGAGCGATGAGGAGTGCACTGCCCTGGGGAACGACATGATCAAGATCGCCGCGGAGAAGAGCGCCGTTAATTGGGAGCGGGATGGCCGGAACGTCCTCGATTGCGACGCAGTGGTGCTGATCGGCCTCCTGCCGCACAAGGGGGCGGGACTGGACTGCGGGGCCTGTGGTTTCGCCAGCTGCCGGGAGTTTAACGAGCGTTCCATGAACAAGGACTTCGAGGGCCCCAACTGCGCAATCCGAATTCTGGACTTAGGTATCGCCCTCGGCTCGGCGGCCAAGATCGCCTCCGAGATGAACGTCGATAACCGCATCATGTACCGCATCGGCGTTTCGGCCAAGCGCCTGGGGATGAGCAAGGGCAACATCAGCCATGGCATTCCCCTGTCGGCCACCGGGAAGAACATCTTCTTCGATCGGATGCCCAAGAAATAAGACATAGGTGGATCGCCGGGCCTAGCCAGATGTCATGTTAATGGATGTACCATTCGACCCCAATTCACCAACGCCGATCAAATTGAAAAGATGATAGTGCTGGTCGCGCCTATCTGCCCGACTCTTCTCCCATCAAAGGACCACGAAGTTTCGATTCCAGATTTCTTATATTATTTGTTACCATTCCCCAATCTATGAAACTGTCACCGTATAACCTGATCAAGGTCGCTTTCCTGGCATACATTCCGGTCGTTATTACCATCCTGACCATGATCGTCCTTAGGGCCAATGACCTGGCCCGGGAGAACAATGACGCCGGTCTCGGTCAGAGCTTCTTCAACCCCACCACGCCGGAGCAGGCGATCGCGGCTGGCTTTACCATCTGGATCATGGGGGCGTTCTTCATCGCCATCCTGGCCGTACTGCTTTACCACGCGCTGCGTACCAGGACCCGCCGGGGTCCCATCACCTTCCTGACCATCACCCTGGTCCTTTCCACGGTCCTGGCAGTGGGCGCGTACCTGGCCAAGATACCTTTCGCCCCCGAGGCCGCCTTCGAGATGCTCACCTGCGGCATAGGCTATGGTGTGCTTATTCCCATATTCTACGCCCGGGAAAGAAATAGGATGTTGTACGGCCCCTGATGCTTCACCAATGGCGCGACGCGCCCGCGGGCCGTCCATATATCGAATGGGACGGCCCATAACTGGCTCTGAGAAATGCCCTTCGTGAATAGGAAGCTTTGAATAATCGAGGGGAATATGTCATCGAAGGTCGCAGGTTATAAAGCGACTTTCAAATCACATTCACAGGAGGACTTACTTGACTCAATTTGATTCCGAAGCGGCGAACGAGGAGATAACGCGGTGCCCTTTTCCCAAGCACAAGGAGGGAGAGATGTTCGGAGTGGCCGACCAGCTACTAGGAGCATCGCGCATCAAGGTCATGTGCGAGGACGGCACCTCGCGCATGGGTCGCATTCCCGGCAAGATCCGTAAGCGCATGTGGATCAGGGAAGGAGACCTCCTCATCGTAAAGCCGTGGGAGTTCCAGACCGACAAGGCGGACATCATGTACCGCTACACCAAAACACAGGCGAGCTATCTGCATCGCCGTAAGGCCATACCTAAGAACCTGGACGTGTTCTAAGGGAGGTACTGGCCATGGTCCAGAAGGATGCCTACGAGGCGCTCGAGCACAAGATCATGGCCCTGCGGGAGAACAGCCGCACCGGGGATGAGCGCAAGACCCTGGACGAGGTCTTCGACGCCCAAACCATTCTTGGGATCTATAAGCTCATGACCGAGGGGGTCATCGATACCATCCAGTACCCGGTCTCCACCGGCAAGGAGGGCAATGTGTTCGCGGCCGAGGATGCCGACGGCAAGTTGGTGGCCCTGAAGATCTACCGGACCTCCAACGCCTCGTTCAATCGCATCGCCCGCTACATCGAAGGCGACAAGCGGTTCACCGGCCTCACCGGCAACCGCCGGAAAATGATCTTCGCCTGGGCCCTCAAGGAGTTTCGCAATCTGCAGCGCCTTAAGGAAGCGGGCGTCCGCGTTCCAACCCCCATTAAGTTCCACCGCAACATGCTGGTGATGCAGTACATCGGCAACCGCAAGGGACCGGCGCCGCTGCTCCGGAACGTCGTGCTGGACGATCCCGAGGCGGTTTACAAGACCATCGTTGAGTACATGAGGATCGCCTATCAGGATGCGGGGCTGGTGCACGCCGATCTCAGCGAGTACAATATCCTTTACTACCTGAAGAAACCGGTGATCATCGATGTCGGCCAGGCCGTGCTGACGGAACACATGAACGCGAAGGAATTCCTAAGAAGGGATATAGATAACGTGAACCGATACTTTAGGAACCTTGACGTCGATATTATGGACAAGGAAGAGGTCTTCCTGGTCGTGACGGGGGCACCAAAATGAGGCTCGTACGCATACCGAAGGAGCGCGTTGGCGCACTTATTGGCACTGACGGAGAAACAAAGGACCTGATCGAGAAGCGTGCCGGCCTCTGGATGAAGATCGATACCGAGGGCGAGGTCGATATCGGGGAGAATCCCAATGACCCTCTGGCGGCGCTGAAGGCCATGGACCTGGTCAAGGCCATCGGACGGGGCTTCTCGCCGCACCGGGCCATGCGCCTGCTGGACGAAGACGAGTATCTGGAGATCATCGACCTGGGCGACTACATCGGCAAGAAGCCGGACCAGCTGTCCAGGATGCGCGCGCGTATCATCGGCTCCAACGGCAAGACCCGCCGCATCATCGAGGACCTGACCGGAGCGAACATGTCGGTATACGGCAGCACCGTTTCCATCATCGCCAATTCCGTTCAGATGCCCATCGCCAAGACCGCGGTGGGAATGCTCCTGAGAGGGAGCGAGCACGCCACGGTGTACCGCTATCTGGAGAGGTCAAGGGCCACGCTGCGCATCTCCGAGATGGGGTTCAGCTAAACGGCAAGGAACTTATACCCATGGCCCATAGGGCGGGCGGGGCGAGGACGCGTTCAGGAACTCCCTCGCCAACATGGTGTTACAATGGACGATATCATAGCCCGCGGCGACCTAGCCCTCCAGACCCACGACCTTTGCGACCACTGCCTGGGACGATTGTTCGCCCATGTGGAGACGGGGACCACCAACGTCGAGCGGGGCCGCAACATGAGGGCGGCGGTCACTCTTGAACGCTCCGCCCGGGGCGAGGAGACCCCGGCCCATGAGCTCTGCTGGCTGTGCGAGGACGTTTTTGACAGCCTGGACCGCTTCGCTGAGGTCGCCATCGAGAAGCTGAACACGATAGAGTTCGACTCGTTCCTCATCGGGACCCGGGTCGACCCCACCCTCCAGGACCGGGAGGAGCGCCTGTGGGCCGAGGTCGGCGGAGACAAGGCCGAGCCCATCAAGGCCGAGTTCAACCGGGAGATCGGCAAGATCGTGGAGGGCCGCACCGGCAAGAAGGCCGAGTTCAAGAGCCCCGACGTGGTGGCGCTGGTCGACACTCGGTTCGGACACGTGGACCTGGACATCGCCCCCATATTCATCTATGGCCGCTACCGCAAGTTCTCGAGGGAGATACCTCAGACCCGGTGGCCCTGCCGGATGTGCCAGGGAAAGGGCTGTCCGCGCTGCGGCAACACCGGCAAGATGTACCAGATCAGCGTGCAGGAGGTCATCGGGGACGTTCTGCAGCGTGAGGCTGGAGGAGAGGACCATTTCTTCCACGGGATGGGCCGGGAGGACATCGACGCCCGCATGCTTGGCACCGGTCGGCCGTTCATCATCGAGATATCGAAACCGAACAAGCGGCATCTGGACCTGGAACGTTTGCTGCCCATCATCAACGCCAACGGGGAGGGCCTAGCCGACTTCTCGGAGCTCCGATATTCGGTC
>CAYZEV010000060.1:0-14180 GCA_964477865.1 uncultured Methanomassiliicoccaceae archaeon
AGATCGGAAGCCAGACTGTTGACGACCTTGACCGCGTTGGACGAGGTGCAGCAGATGTCCGCCTCGGCCTTGCACTCGGCCGAGGTGTTCACATAGGCCACTACCTCGGCGCGGGGGAAGTCCTTCTTCAGCATCCTGACCCCCTTGGGCTCACACATGGCGGCCATGGGGCATTTGGCCTTTGGCTCAGGGTGGATCACTACCTTGGACGGATTGAGTATCTTGGCGCTCTCGGCCATGAAGTCGACCCCGCAGAAAATGATAACATCGGCAGTGGTCTTCGAAGCGGCCATGGCCAGTCCCAGAGAGTCCCCTACGAAATCTGCTATGTCCTGGATCTCCGGTACCTGATAGTTGTGGGCAAGGATGACGGCGTTCCGCTCCTTCTTCAGCTCCGTTATTCGGTCCTGTGGCCGCATTAAAACTTGTGATACGGAGGGTCATATAAAAACTTGATTCCTCCAGTTACCCGTCCCTATGACGCTGCCAGATGGTTTATGGGGTGACAGTTGTGAAATGAGCTAAATCATCAGAGACCCTGATCGGACATTGATGCACGAACGTCGAACCGTTTCTTCAACCAGGAAGCCAATTGCTTGTGCCTCATCTCCGTGAACATGGCCACCGGGATGCTCACCAAGTTGGCGGCCACGAAAATCGTGAACATGGCCAGGGGCTTGTCGAGATAGGTGAAGGTCCCATCCAGTAGGAGCAGGAGGGGAAAGTAGATCAGGTGCAAAGTGTGCGAATGGGCGGCCCCGAAGGCAATGGTGGTTCTGGGAAGATCGGTCGTCGCCCGGCTCTCCGACCCGGGACAATGATTATCCAGCATCAAAAGGGTGGAGAAAATTTGTAATCCCTACACTATGTTTATGAATGGAGACCATAATGACCAGTGATGGAGAGATCTGAAGGATGAGGGCCTCGCGTGAAGAGAGGGCAGCAGGCTATTTTCATTGCACCGAAAGGGAGAGAGCGGTCTTTGAGGCCGGCATCAAACTGGCGGCAGTATACCATCAATTCATTGGCACTCCGATAAGTTCGTCGAACGTGGAGAGCTTAGAACGGGCCATCGAGGAAGGGGTCAAGGTCCAGCCGTTCGTCGAATCGGTGAAGGTCCGGGTGCGCCGGGAGAGGCTCAAGCGAAAGAGGAACGAATATGATTACCAATCACTGACCGGTGACATGCTGGACGTGACGGTCACCATTCAGATCGGGAAGGTCCGAGTAGTCGGCGAGATGCGCTACATCGACGAGATCCGCTATCCCCTGATGTACATTAGCGCCATAGAAGACATCGACCAGTGATCGGACCGGCCATATCGATATCCCGCATTGGAAAGCGGGGGCGTTCCCCGGCATGATATAAGAAAGGCATAGGTTAGATCGATGCACTGGGCAGTATGGCCCCGCCTTACGAAATCGATGGGCACATCTGCCTTCATGTAAATCCTGCTGGCGACCTTTTCCACAGGATTATAATCTGAATGCGACACTAGAAAACCATATTAAGAAAGGAGGGCCATACGGGGTGGCATCGTTTCCGTTTGTTGGGGATTTGCTTACTATTTGTTCGGTGACAAAATGAACACCACTATCAAGATCGGTATCACGGGCCTGCCTGGGGCGGGAAAGACCCACGCCTTGCTCAAGGTCATAGAGATGCTGGAGGCCGAGGGGATCAAGGTCGGTGGAATGGTCACCGAGCCTATCGTCGAGGACGGCAAGCGGACCGGATTCGCCATCATTGACTGGGCCAGCAAGGAACGGGGCGTGTTCGCGCATGTGGACATCCAGTCCAAGTTCATGGTAGGCAAGTTCGGCGTGGACCTGCAGGCCCTGGAAGATGTGGGGGTCAAGGCGCTGTTGAAGGCCTGCGAGGATGCGGACGTGATCGTCATCGATGAGGTGGGACGGATGGAGGTCGAGTCCCAGCCGTTCATCGAGACGGTTAAGCATGCCTTGGACATCGAGAAACCTTTGCTTCTGACCCTTCACAAGAAATCCCGCAATCCCCTTCTTCAGGACATCAGGCGGCGGGACGATGTCCGTATCCTGGAAGTAACACCCATCAACCGAAATCTCCTCCCCTACAAGATCATGAAGCTGATGAAGGGAGAGCTCCTTTGAGCGACCCGGAAGGCTCAACGAGGATAATTGAGGGCGCCACTGAACTCTTCGTTCCTTCCATACACTCTGAGAAAGGACCGGGGAAGCGAGTAGGCCGGGTGTTCTTCAACGACCAGATGGCCTTCAACCGTGACGTCTCGGTCATGCTCCTCGGAGCCTATCCCCAGGTCAAGAGCGCTCTAGATGCCATGGCCAGCACCGGGGCGAGGGCGGTCCGCATAGCCCACGAGACGCGCCCGGACCTTAAGATCGTGGCCAACGATCGGGATGCAGAGGCCCATAGGTTCATCGAAGCGAACGTCGAGCTTAACCATCTTGACAATGTGGAAGCATCCCATGATGACCTCAAATGCCTGTTGGCCAGGCGGGTGTTCGATTATATCGACATCGATCCGTTCGGCACACCCGTGCCGTTCGTTCCCTCGATCATGCAAGGCCTCAAGCGCCGCGGCGTCGCGGGCATAACGGCCACCGACACCGCCCCTCTGGCCGGCACATATCCTAAGAAGTGCGTTCGGCGTTACGGATCGTTCTCGATGCGTTCTCCGTTCGGTCATGAGAGCGGGGTTCGCATCCTGATCGCGCACATCGCCCGGGAGGCGGCTAAGGAGGACAAGGGTCTGGAATGCCTGCTCTCGTTCTATGCGGACCATTACATGCGGACCTATGTCCGGGTCCGGGACGGTGGAGGCGAGGCCGACGCGACCCTGGAGAAACTGGGATACATCGACTATGATCGGACCACCGGGGTACGGACCATCAGCGCGGCGAGGACAGGTCCCCGGTCCATCGGTCCGCTGTGGCTCGGACCGCTGCATGACCAGGACCTACTTTCGAACATGAGGGTGGGAGAGAACCTCCAGACCGGGGCCCGCTGCGCCAAGTATCTGGAGCTGTGGAGGAACGAGCTGGACGTCCCCTTCTACTACGAGAACGACGAGATAGCCTCCATGCTCAAGGTTTCACCCCAGCGTCTGGACGTGGTGCTGGAGTCCCTCGGTTCATCGGGAAAGGTCTCCAAGACCCATTTCACCCCCACCGGCATCAGGACCGATCTGCCGCTCCATGAAGTGCTGGACATCTACCGGGATGCGGCAAGAGATGCGTGACGACATCTACATATAATCAAAGCCTATGACCACAAAGGTTGACCGATGCCTACTCTGGCGATTGTTGGTTCACAATGGGGCGACGAGGGCAAGGGCAAGATTACTGATTATCTAGCCGAGGAAGCCGATCTGGTGGTCAGGTACCAGGGCGGCGCCAACGCTGGTCACACCATCAAGGTTGGGAACGAGGTCTTCGCCCTACATCTTCTGCCGTCGGGCATCATCCGCGAGGGTGTTCTTTCGGTCATCGGCAATGGCCTGGTCATCGATTGCGAGGGCCTGCGGACCGAATTGGAAGCGATCAGGAAGACCGGGCGGACCGGGAACGGTCTGCGGATATCGGACCGGGCCAATGTCGTTCTGCCATACCACCGCCTCCTGGACGGGGCCGAGGAAAGGGCTCGCGGGTCCAAGGGCGTGGGAACGACCGGCAGGGGTATCGGGCCATGCTATTCGGACAAGATCGCCCGGGCCGGCATCCGTATGGGCGACCTGCTGGACGAGGCCTACCTCCGGGAGCGGATCGCGATGGTGTTCCCGGCAAAGGAGCGCCTCGCCGAATCCTTGGACATCAAGCTCGAACAGGACCAGGCCGCTTTGGTGAGCAAGCTCCTGGAGTTCGGGCAGCTCTATAAACCGTATATCTGCGACACCTCCGTGCTGGTGAACGACGCCATCAAGGCCGGCCGGAAGGTCATGTTCGAGGGAGCCCAGGGCACGATGCTGGACATCGACTACGGCACCTATCCGTACGTGACTTCATCTAACTGCACCTCCGCGGGCATCTGCACCGGGGTGGGCGTTCCGCCCTCCGCGGTCAATGAGGTCATCGGAGTTACCAAGGCCTACACCACCCGGGTCGGCGCCGGGCCGTTCGTCACCGAGCTAAAGGACGACATAGGCACGCATCTCCAGAACGTGGGCGGGGAGTTCGGGACCACCACGGGAAGAGCGAGAAGATGCGGCTGGCTGGACCTGGTGGTAGTACGGCATGCCGTTCGACTCAATGGGATGACCGCAATGGCGGTCACCAAGCTCGATGTGCTGAACGACCTGGAGACCATCAAGGTCTGCGTGGCCTATGATATCGACGGGGAGCGGAAAGAGGACTTCCCCGGGAACGTCTCCAAGGTAGAGAGGGCGAAGCCCATCTACGAGGAACTGAACGGGTGGAGATCCTGGAATGGGAACACCGCTGAGCTGTGCAAGAAAGGTCTGGCCGCACTGCCCAAGGGTCTCAGAGAATACCTTGAATATATCAGCAAGGGCGCCGGCGCACCGGTGGGCATAGTGTCCGTCGGAAAGGGCCGGGATGAGACCATCGACCTCCGGAAGGAGCATTGGGGAAGGCCCGTTCATTAAGGCGCAGAGAATCGTTCCGGGCGGATGGTTCAGTGGCTGGCCGTCACGCCACTGGTAGTTCAGACCCGCCCCAATCGATCTTATCGAGACAGGGCGGTACCTATTTGCTCCGAGGGGTCGAATATCAACTTCGATGCGACGGTGGCATCTCGTCCTTGCGATCGGCCTGATCTCGTTAAGCCTGCTCACCTACTTTATCGATTACCTCGTATTCCATGACCTCGGCCACATCGCCATCTATTTCGTGGGGGACCTGGCCTTCGTCTTTCTGGAAGTGCTGCTGGTTTACCTGATCATCGACGGTATGCTGGTCAGAAAGGAACGACAGGCCAAACTGGACAAGCTGGACAGCCTCATCGCCATCTTCTTCAGCGAAACGGGGATGGGCCTGCTGGAACTATTGCTTCGCATGGACAAGCAGGGCATCTGCAGAGAGCCGGAGTTGATCACCGACGCCGAATGGAAGGACCGGGATTTCTCCAATGCCATCACCAGATGCGAAGGTTTGGCCCTGGACCTGAGGCCGAACCCGGAGGACCTGAAGGCGATGCATTTGTTCCTGCTGGAACAGCGGTCTGGACTGGCCAGGGTGATGGAGAACTCGGTGCTGGTGGAGCATGACCGGTTCACCGACCTTTTACGGGCCATCCTACACCTGAGCGAAGAGCTGGTCTATCGGGAAAGGCTGGAAGGCATTTCTGACACGGACCTGGCCCATCTGGCCGAGGATTGCCAGGAG
Organism: uncultured Methanomassiliicoccaceae archaeon; assembly: GCA_964477865.1. GTDB lineage: Archaea > Thermoplasmatota > Thermoplasmata > Methanomassiliicoccales > Methanomassiliicoccaceae > UBA6. The sequence goes on from CAYZEV010000060.1 coordinate 5,341, forward strand.
ATCTACCGCCTTCTGCTGATCGAGTGGTTCGAGCATCTCCGCCATCTGAAGGAGAACTATCCCCATCTGTACGCCTTGGCGGTAAGGGTCAATCCTCTGGCCCCCCCGCCCGGCCCGGCGATCATCGGATGATCACATGACCACGCGGTCGAAACCCTTGGCCCCGAACGGCCTGGTCGCGTCGATGGCGACCTTGGACGTGGTACCTTCGGAACTGGGGTCCAGGGAGGAGCCGGCGGCATTGTTCACGACCACCAGCGATCGGGACGCCTGGAAGCGAGTGGCCTCGGCCCACTCCACCTGGCGGTCGTCGAAGATGTCGATGTCCTGATCGACGATGGTCACCTTCTTCATGGAAGGATGGCCGGAGAAAGCGGCCAGCGCCGCGTTGATCCCGTCCCCCTCCTTGTTCTTGGTGATGGAGACCACGCCGTGGAGCCAACAGCAGCCGCCCTCGGTCAGGCGTACCGCGTGGACCCTGGGCACGACCTGGTTCACCGTACGGTAGATGATGGGTTCGCGGGGGAGTCCCATCATCATGTAGTGCTCGTAGCCTCCCGGAAGTAGAAGGTGGAACAGGGGGTCCTTGCGCATGTAGAGGCGATCCACTTCGAAGACGGGCGCCGGCCTCACCGAATCGTAGGTGCCGGTGATGTCCATGAACGGACCCTCGTCGACCATCCGGGAGGTGATACGACCTTCGAACACGATCTCGGCCTGGGATGGGACCAGAAGTCCGTTGTTGAGCTTCGCCACTTCCAGCGGGGATCCCAGGGTCCTCTCCTTCAGGGACGATGCGATGTACATCTCGTCGGTGCCGTAATCGGTGGAGGTCGCGGCGGCCAGCAGGACCGGGGGGCACAATCCCATGGTGAAGGCGACCGGCAGGTCCCGGCCCTTGGCCTGGGCGCTCTTCCACATGGTGTAGAGATGCCGGGGCACCAGGCGGAGGGCAAAGCTCCTTTCATCGAGAAGGCACATGCGATGGAACGACACGTTCCTCTTCCCCTCGTGCTCGGCGACGGCCACGGCCGAGGTGATGTACCGCCCCTGATCGCCCGGGAAGTATTTCGGTATCGGGAGCTTGGTCAGATCGAACTCCGAACGAACGTCGTCCATGAACGGCGCGTCCCCCACCTGCTTCGGAGGAGATGGGAAGGCCATCGCCTCCAGCATCTTGGGGATGAGCTGCTCCTTCTTTAGGTTCAGCGCCCCAGCGATCCTCTCCCGGGTCGACCAGATATTGCCGGCCGCCCTCATGCCCTGAAGGTTGGTGAACACCACGGGGCGGGTCTGGTCCCTCATCAAGACCTTGGAGACCTCGTATTCCAGCGGTACGTCCTGTTCGACGGTGATGGCATCTTTCATGCCGGCAAGGAGATTGCGCAGGGCCATGCCCGGTAATCGCGAGGGGGGTTATATTAATGGATTGGGCCTGGAGCGTGTTCTGAGCATATCTCAGGCAGGAACGAGGACCGCACATTCTTATCGTGTCCTGGGCATGACCTCTTTCTGGATAACTAGGGAGATATGATGAAGATCGAACGTTTGACCATCCCGGGAGCAGGGAACAGCATACCCAGCGTCATCATCTGCCCGCCCGCCCCACTGGGAGCAGCGGTGATAGCCCATGGCTACGGCGGTTGCAAAGAGGAGCTGCTGGGGCTGGCCTGGCGAGTGGCCGAATGTGGGCTGGCGGCCTGCACCATCGATCTGCGGGGCCACGGACAGCATTCTCTCCCCTTGGACAGCGACTTCCTGGTGGACATGGAGGCGGCCATCCGTTACTGCCGGAAGTATGGCAACGTCGTGGCCATCGGCCATTCGTTGGGCGGTCGCCTCGCCCTGATAAGCAGCGCCGATCACGCCATCGGCATCTCTCCGCCGCTCGACCCGCACTACTGCACCAAGACCCAGGAGCTGCTTCAGAAGGTCCGGAGCTACAGGGTGAGGCCAGAAGATTCCACCGCGGTGTTCGATATCCTGAAGAAGCTGCCTTCCTGCCGGGACGACAGCACCGAGAGGACCCTGGTCATCTACGGCTCCCGGGACGTGCCGGAGATCGTGGTCTCCTGCAACGAGCTCCGAGCCTCCGGGGCGAACGTTATAGTGATCGAGGAGGCGCGCCATGGCGACACCTATCAGCTGGAGAGCACCTTCAGCGCGATATCAGAGCAGCTGGACCGCTGGTTCAAGGACCACTGAGGGTTCGATGATGGATCCACGCCCATTCATTTGATGACCGCCAGTGGTGCGTATCACATATATCGCCCTGCTCGCATTATGGGGCATGACGTTCCGCCGATCCACATCCGTTCGACATCAACCTTTCCCCGGGGTGGAGAGGAGAGAGGCAGTTGTCGGTGAACACTGCCAGCTCATGGAGTTCCGCCTGAGGAAGGGCTCGGTCATCCCACCGCACCAGCACCCTAACGAACAGATCGGCATCGTGATCAGCGGCCGCCTGCGGATGAGGATAGGGGCGGAGCAGGCCACGCTCGGGTCCGGCGACGGTTACAGCATCCCCTCAGGGACGGAACATTCGGTGGATGTTCTCGAGGATTCCCTGGTCCTTGATGTGTTCTCCCCACCCCGCGAGGATTACCGGGATTGAAACGGCACGGAAGATCCTGGACCGGCACCCCACTCCGGGATATCATGGGCGAACGACCATCGTAAACCCTGGCCCCCTTATTCGCATCGGTTCCAGGGAGGTCTTCGCAAAACCCGTATTCATCACCTGCTGTTGGGCCCTAGAGTGCCCAGAATCGATGCGGATCGGCTCGAACAGGTTTTCACCAGTAGATAATCATTAAGCCATTATCCGATAATTAGCCATCAATGCAGCAGGGCAGGTCGAGAACGATCATTACTGGGGTCACCGCAACGATCTGCATGCTTGCCGTCGCGACCATCGTGGCGAACCTCAACTTCATCCCCATAACATCCGATACCAACTCGGCCGCATACTATATCTCAGGCCTATCGGCATTCATCTTTCCCACCACCCTCGCCCTCTGGTTTATCGTCCTGGCCGGAGCCGTGTTACAACGGACCAGGAGGGTGCCGTTTGGAAAAAGAGCGATTGGAAACGATCGAGCCTCGATCATCGGCCTGGCATTAGTGCTCTCGGCGGTGATTATTGCCAGCGTATTTTTTCAAACTGGCGTTATCGATCTTAAGGATCCTTCCGATCCCATTCCTTGGGCGGACCCCGGAGAGAGACCAGCCGAAGGGGGGTCGACCTCGGAATCGGCCTCCACTTTCGACCCTCTCTCCCTGGTGCCCCTGATAGTGATATTGGCCCTCGTATCCTGGTTGAGCTATCGGCGGTTCAAGGTTGAACGGGACGGCGTCGAGCTCCCGCCGGGTCGCCTCCCGGAGGAAGCGACGGTGATCGAGGAAGCGATATCAACGATCGGTTCCGGTGATGATGTGCGCGGTTCGATCATCGAAGCCTACCATCAGATGTGTCGGTTGGTAGGAGGGCCCCGGTCGGCCCATTCTGCTCTTACTCCTCGGGAGCTCGAAAGCGACCTGGTCCACAGGCTACGATGGCCTCAGGATCCAGTTCACCGACTGACCATGGTGTTCGAGGAAGCAAGGTACAGCGAGCACCCGCTGGACGAAGGTGACCGGGGCGCGGCCCTGACCAGTCTTGACGATCTCAGAACGAGCTTGGGGCGTAACAATGCAGGATGATGTGACGGTTCGGCCCCATCGTAGTATCGCCCTGATCGCCACCATCGCGATCGCCCTCACCTTCCTGCTGATCATCCTTGGCCTCTCGACGATGGTGTTCTCCTCGCCTAACGCCCTCTTTCCCCTCCTCATATTATTGCTGACCTGCACCCTGGGAGCGTTGATAAAGGCATCTTATCCGCCGTCAGTTGAGGGTGAGGTCCAGGGCCCTTCTGAGGATGATCCGGAGAATCTGGGGGGCTCATCACAGGCAGCCCCTAAGGGGTGGAAGGATGAGGTCCGCCAATACCAGGCCTATCTGGAACTGAAACATTTGCTCATCGAAAGGGTGCTTACAAGACGGAACATCAAGCGTGACGAATGGGATACTATGGTGAAAGATCATCGTGCCCTGTACCAAGTGCTCTTGGACGAAGATCTTCTTCGATTGGTGGCGCTGGATGATAGGGCGACCAGGGCGCCCAGGTCCCACCGGATCGAGGGCGTGGTTTTTGGACCGGGTTTCAGGAAACGCTTCGAACTGCTTCTAGGAAAGGTGGAAAGGTGGCAATGACGACCGATGAACTTGGAAAGGCATGTGAACTGGTATTGAACGAGGTAGGGCGGGTGATCGTGGGAAAACGTGAGACGATGGAGAAGGTACTTGCATCCATCCTCACCAACGGCCATATCCTCCTAGAGGACTACCCCGGTCTGGCCAAGACCCTGATGGCCAGTTGTTTCGCCCAAGCCCTCGGATGCGGCTTCAAACGGGTGCAGTTCACCCCCGATCTGCTTCCGGCGGACATAACTGGCACCTACATCTTCAACCGGCAATCCAGCAATTTCTCCTTGCATCGAGGGCCGATATTTACCAATGTCCTATTGGCAGATGAGATCAACCGTGCTCCCCCGAAGACGCAGGCCGCCCTGTTGGAGGCCATGCAGGAGAGGCAGGTCACCCTGGAGGGCGAGACCTGTGCCCTTCCCCGTCCCTTTTTCGTGATAGCCACCCAGAACCCCATCGAGTACGAGGGGACCTATCCCCTTCCCGAAGCCCAGCTCGACCGATTCCTGGTCCGGTTGAGGATGGGCTATCCCAGCAGGGAAGAGGAGGAAATCATCCTTAAACGCCGGAAGTCAAGGGGGACCGAAGAGGTCAGGGTGAACCAGGTGCTTGGTCCCGACCAGCTGCTATCATTACAGGAGGCGGTGGAGAAGGTCCACATCGACGATTCCATCCATGGGTACATGGTCGACCTGGTCCAAGCGACGCGGGAACACGACCATGTCGAGGTCGGAGCGAGCCCGCGAGGGACACTGGCCCTGATGAAGCTCTCCTCGGCCGTGGCGTTCATGCGTGGCCGGGACTACGTGATCCCCGATGATGTGAAGCAGATCGCTTCCGCGGTCCTTTCCCATCGCCTAATACTGGTACCAAACTACTGGGTCCGAGGGGAGCGACCGGAGGCGATCGTGGAAGCGGTCCTGAAGGAGACCGTAGTGCCAAAGGTCGATTGATGTGAGGTCGCGTGCTGCGGCGGCCATGATGGCCCTGGGCGGCGTCTTCCTGATCGCCGGGGTGGCGGGTCAAAGGTGGGAGCTGGTGAGCCTGCTCCTACCCCTGGCCGCCCTTATGCTATTGTATGTCGTCCTGTGGCGTCCCTCCGACCTATCGCTAACCGCATCATGGGATCTGGGGGCCGAAAGGATCTTGGCAGGCGATGTGGTCGAGGGCGTCCTCACCATCACATATGAAGGCAGGGGAGGGCGGCTGGGGGCAGTGGAGGTCACCTTACCCGCCAGCGTTGAAAGGATGGAAGGGGAGTCCAAATTTCCGATCACCCTCGAAGCGAGGGGCGAGGTCCAGGTTAAATATCGGCTCCGTTTTCCGCGGCGAGGCTTGCACCTGCTTGGCCCGATCAAGGTCCATACCATGGACCTGGCAGGCCTGACCTCGAAGACGTTCCAGGCCGATGCCACCGCCGAGGTTCGTGTTCTACCCAGGGTTTTCGAGATCGAACGATCGATGCCTCCCTTATCGTGGTTGCGCATGCCTTCGGGCAGCAACAATTCAAAGCTCCTGGGCAGCGGGTCCGAGTTCTACAATCTCAGGGACTATGTGGCCGGTGACAGCCTCAAAATGGTCAATTGGAAGGCCACGGCGCGCTCCGAATCCCTCATCGTAAGTCAATTCATGACCCAACGGAGCTGCGACGTGGTGATAGCCATCGACACGAGAGGAATGAAGGATGCGGACCTATTGGATTCTGGGATTGATATGGCCGCGAGCGTATGCGCTCACTTCCTGAGGCAAAGAGACAGGGTTGGATTGGCCGTATTTGGCGACTATTCGAAGCTCGTGCCGCTCGGCTATGGGCGAAGGCAGCTGTACCGCTCATTGGAAGTGCTAACCGATGTCCCAACTGGCCGGGAGCATCCCGGGCTGAAGATAGCAGAGATGCTGGATCGAACCTTCCCCCGGGATTCCCTGATCGTGTTCATCACCAGTCTAGAGGATGGCGCGGTCGATGGGATAGCTCAGAGCCTGGCCTGGCGCGGGAGGGACCTCATCGTCGTGGCTCCCCACATCGTTCCGGAAATGGACGATCTCAGCGGTCGCATGAACGATGTGCGAAGGCGGGACCATGCCCATCGGCTAAGGAGGCTTTGCCAGGTCGAGGAATGGGACAGCGGTTCTCCCGCCAAATGGTGCCTGTCCCGGGGGGCCAGATGAGACCCCCCATAGGACCGGTGATGGCGTACGCATGCCTGCTCCTCTCCTGGGGCCTGGCCGTGGTCCCCATGACGGTCCTTACCTCGGGTAATGCGTTCATTCTTTTGATAGCCTTATCTTCAATCTTTCTCCTATGGGGGATATGGGCGCTCATAGCGAAGAACGAGGCCAGGTTTATCGCCGCTCTGGGAGGGCAGATGGCCTGGTCGATCTGCGCCCTCTCACTGCTTGGCTGGTCCGCAGTTGTCCTATGGATTTTTCTGTTCGCGCACCTGGTCGCCATATTGACTGGAACCAGGGGCATGTGGTTGATGGTCCGGCTGCCATCCACGACAGGTCCGGCCAACGCAGGGCTGAAGAAGGCTTTGCGGCGGAACCTATTGCTGGCCTATGAGTGGGTGGGGGCCGCGGCCCTCATCTCGATCCTCTTCCTCGCCCTCACTCCATGGTTAACGATCGGTGGAGGCGGTCTTGCCCTTCTTATGCTCATGACGATGGTGGCGCTGATCAGCTTTTCCCTTCTGGCCCTACGTCTGAGAGGGCCGGGATAGGGCCGTGGCGGCGAGCCGATCATTGATCTTACGCAACGTGGGGGAGACCATCGGCCTTCGGCCATGTATCAGGGAAATGCCACCGGATGCCGCATTGATAACCAACTCGACGACCTCGGTCTACGAAAGGTAGAAAAGAACGATGACCAATGGCCATCCGATGTCCGGCGAACTTAGAGAGGCCATCAGGAAGTACGCGCTGCAGAACGCTGCCCTCTACGGGGGCAAGGCCAATCCCAAGGCCGTCATGGGCAAGGTCCTGGCCGAGCAGCCGGAGCTTCGTTCCCGGGCCAAGGAGGTCTCGGCGACCGCGGAAGAGGTCTGCCGCGAGGTGGCGTCCATGCCTCTCGACGAGATCTGCAGGTTGGCGGAGATCAGCGATCCCAATATCCTGAAGAAGACCAAATGCGAGCGAAAGCATGTGCTGCCCGACCTGCCCGGCGCGGTGGAGGGAGCGGTAGTGATGCGCATGGCCCCGGGACCGTCCGGGCCGCTGCACCTCGGGCATACCCGGGTCTCCATCCTCAACGACGAGTACGTCAAGCGCTACAAAGGCAAGTACATCAACCGTCTCGAGGACACCAATCCGGACAAGATCGACCCAGACGCCTACAAGATGATCCCGGAGGACCTGGCCTGGCTGGGCATTGAGGTCCATGAGACGATCATCCAGAGCGACCGGTTCTCCCTCTATTATGATATCGCCCGGCAGCTCATCGACCTGGGCAAGGCATACGTCTGCACCTGCCCGGCCGACCCCTGGAGGAAGATGAAGGAGGAGGGCCGCGCCTGCCCGCATCACGAACAAGCGCCCGAGACAGCTCACGAACTACTGGACAAGATGCTGTCCCATGCCTTCGGCGAAGGGGAGGCCGTGTTCGTCGTCAAGACCGACCTGAAACACCCCAATCCCGCGGTCCGCGACTTCATCGGACTGCGCATCGTCGATACCGTCCCTCACCCCCGGACCGGGACCCGTTACACCGTCTATCCGATGATGAACTTCTCGGTGGCCGTGGACGACCACTTCCTGGGATTGACCCACGTCATCCGGGGCAAGGACCACCTGAACAACACCTTCCGCCAGGAGTACATGTTCGACTACTTCGGCTGGAAGAAGCCATGGTACCACCACTATGGACTGGTCCAGATACCGGACGCCATCCTGAAGACCTCCACCGTGGGCAAAGGCATCAAGAGCGGCGAGTACTCCGGCTGGGACGATGTCCGGCTGGGCACCGTCCGAGCCATGGCCAAGAGGGGTATCCAGGCCGATGCCATCCGCCATTACTGGCTGGACGTCGGGATGAAGGACGTGGACATCGAGTTCGCCTGGGACAACCTGTACGCGTTCAACCGACAGATCATCGACCCGGTGGCGGACCGCTACTTCTTCGTGTGGGACCCCCAGCCGGTGGAGATCATCGGCGTGGAGAGCATCAGCTCCCGTTCCCCCCTGCACCCGGACCACCCCGAGAAAGGGACCCGGGACCATATGATCAAGGCGCCGGTCCGGATCAACATGACCCGGGACGACCTGGCCGGGTTCAAGGAGCGCGGCACGGTGCGGTTGAAGGACCTGTGCAACCTGCGGTGGGAGAACGGGAAGGGCGTTTACACCGGCAACGACCATAACGTGCTCAAGGAAGGCGTTAAGATCGCCCATTGGGCCCCCGTCGACGGGCCGGACCACGCACACTACGCGCCCGGCACCCGCGGCCCGTGCGGCGTCGATGACCCACCCGACCATCGGCTTGCCACAGACGTGGTGAAGGACCTTGGGGATCCGCGACTTCATCCGCGTGCCCTGGCCGGCGGCCATGATGAGGACCGTGAACGACTCGGTCATGGAGCCACGAGGGTACCGGCGG
>CAYZEV010000061.1:0-13985 GCA_964477865.1 uncultured Methanomassiliicoccaceae archaeon
CGACCCCAATTCCGAGCTTCCTCACATCATCATCGAGGCCGGTTACGGTCTGGGCGAGGCATTGGTGGGCGGAAAGGTCACCCCGGACACCTATGTCGTTGATAAGTTCCACCGCAAGATCCTCAACAAGCGCATCTCCAATCAGACCTGGAAGCTGGTCCGGGGCGAGAGCGGGGAGTGCATGAGGAAGGAAATACCGGCGAACCTGTCCAACAAGCAGAAGCTCACCGACGAGCAGATCCTGGACCTGGCCGAGATCGGCAACCAGATCGAGATGCACTACGACCGCCCCATGGACATCGAGTGGGCCAAGGAGGGCGATGAGATGTACATCGTCCAGGCCCGCCCGGTCACCACCCTGTCCAAGGACAAGGTGGGGGGAAAGGAGGTCAAGAAGGAGGAAGAGAAGATGGAGGCCTCCAGGACCATCCTGGTGAAGGGGCTCGGTGCAAGCCCCGGGGTCGCCTGCGGACCGGTGCGCATCTACGAGGAATGCATGGGCCTGGACGTGGTCAAGCAGGGCGATGTCCTGGTGACCAACATGACCACCCCGGACATGGTCCCGGCCATGAGCCGGGCCGTGGCCATCGTCACTGACGAAGGTGGCATGACCTGCCATGCGGCCATCGTCGCTCGCGAGCTGGGCATACCGTGCATCGTCGGGGCGTCGCACGCCACGACGGTCCTCAAGGATGGGGCGGGCGTCACCGTCCATGGTCAGATGGGCGTGGTGTACGAGGGCATGGAGAAGAACAAGGGAGATAAAGCGACCCTGGTGGCGGCGGTCGCCACCTCCTATTCCGCGCCGATCACCGCCACCAAGATCATGGTGAACGTGGGTGTTCCGCAGAAGGCCGAGGAGTACGCGCAGCTGCCGGTGCAGGGCGTGGGTCTGATGCGCATCGAGTTCCTCTTCACCTCCTACATCCAGGAACACCCCTGTTCCCTCATCGAGCAGGGGCGGGAGAGCGAGCTCGTGGATAAGCTCGCCCAGGGCATCGAGATGGTGGCCAAGGAGTTCTTCCCGAGGCCCATCATCCTGCGCACCTCCGACTTCAAGACCAACGAGTACCACGACATGAAGGGCGGTTCCAAATATGAGCCGAAGGAACAGAACCCCATGATCGGCTGGAGGGGCTGCTCCCGGTACGTGTCGGAGTCGTACCGCGCAGCGTTCCTGGCCGAGCTCAAGGCCGTGAAGAAGGCACGCGACGAGATGGGGCTGAAGAACGTCTGGGTCATGCTGCCCTTCGTCCGCACGGTGGAAGAGGTCAAGCAGATCGAGCTGATGATGAACGGCGTGGGGCTGCACCGCGGACACGATTTCAAGCTATACCTCATGGCCGAGGTGCCGGTCATCATCTTCATGGCCGAGGAGTTCGCCGAGGTCTGCGACGGATTCTCCATCGGATCGAACGATCTAACACAGCTCACGATGGGCGCGGACCGGGACTCCGACGTCCTCGGCCGCATGGGATACTTTGACGAGCGGAACCCCGCGATCAAGAGGGCCATCGCCCACCTCATCAAGCACGCTCATATCAAGGGCATCCCGGTGGGCATCTGCGGCCAAGCACCCTCGGTGTACCCGGAGTTCTGCGAGTTCCTGGTGCGGGAGGGGATAGATTCCATCAGCCTTAACGCCGACACCGTGCTGAAGACCATGAACCACGTGGCCGCCGCGGAACAGAGGATCATCCTCGAGGCCATCCGCAAGAAGTAGAAAGAAAACGACCGGCGGGCATCACTGCCTGGTGGTGCTCGCCGGCATCTCGTCTTTTAATAATCTGGTATAGACCTGGACCAGCGGGTGATGCGATCCCTGCAGGATCTTGACATCGTCGAGGGTCCGCACGCCCAGCTCCTCGGCGGACCGCTCCATGCCCAGTTCGACCTCGCGGTCCGGCTCCAGGACGAACGCCTGGAACTGCCGTACGCCCATGTCCCGGGCCGCCAACACGCGGTGGTGGCCATCCACCAGGACATAGTGGCTGTTCTTCTGGATGACGATGAGCGGTTCGACCAGACCCCTTCTTATCTCGTATTGCCGGCCCCGCAGCTCGTCGGCGAAGACCTCGTGCTGGGTGGGCCTGACCGATTCGATGGGGATGATCCGACGTTTGACGGTGATCCGGATCCCATGCTTCTTCTCAAGGAAGGTCTTCAGCATGTTGATCTTGTTGGGGGTGGCCTTCTCGATGTGGGAACGGATGATGTCGATGTTGGACAACATGCCCACGGCCAGGCCGTTCTCGTCGACCACCGGCACGTTCCTCAGACCATACCGGAACAAGACCCTCGCCGCGTCGTCGATGTCCATCTCCGGCGACACGGTGATGGTCCCCACCTTGATGATGTCCCGGACATTGACGTTGGGCCGGTCGATGGCCCTCAGAAGTTCCTTAGCGGTGACGAATCCGATGATGCGGCCGTCCTCGGCCACGGGAAGTCCATGGAACTCGGTGTTGATGATCTTCTGCCGGGCCTGCTCCACGGTGAAGTCGGGAGGTATAGAAACGACCTCCCTGACCATGTAATCGCTTACTCTCAACTTTCCGTCCATGTGGGCCTTCCGCCTATAATGTTAAGACAACTCCACGTGAACCACCCCAAATCGGGGCTTCCTGCATCATCCACCATCGCCTCCGAGGGAGGTCTAATATGATGTCAGACAGGCGTGAATTCCGGTCGTCCCGACCGTACTACTATGTCGATAGTGAAACCATTATTAGAGTCTTGGTAAACTAACCCGCCCTTGCGTGTGGGGCTTCTTGCTTCAACCACCCGGCTTGCAGAACGCTCGCGGGCGCCTGTAGAGGTCGAATGTCCACAAGCGTGAGTTCCGGTCGTTCCGACCGTACCTTCTCAATTCCTCGATGGAGGATATTGATCGAAGCGTTAAGATCACGCGATAGTGACAGCCCACAATATGGGCAGTCATGCCGCCTATCGCTGAGCGATTTAGGAACGGGTTTCCCGCAGCCAGAGCATAGCTGACTCGTGTTTCTCGGATCTACTTGAACGAACAGCTTACCAGCGTTTTCAGCTTTGTAAGCCAGTTTCTGGTTCAACGAGCTCCAGGATGCATCGGATATGCTTCTAGCCAGTCTGTGGTTCTTGACCATGTTACAGGGATTCAGTTTTTCGGTAACAATGAGGTCGTAATTGTTGACGTACTCTCTCGAAACCTTGTGCTGAAAGTCGTTACGTTGATCGCAGACATATTCATGAGTTCGAGCTACGACGATGCGCTGCTTCTCTCTGTTCCTCGAACCTTTCTGCTTTTTGCTTAATCGTCGTTGTTCTCGTCTGAGCTTCTTCAATGCCTGCCTGAGATGTCTAGGATTCTCGACCTCGTGACCATCGCTGTCGACGATGTACGAAGTTAGACCGACATCAAGACCTACGGCCGTCTTGATATCGATGAGGTCGAAGTCACTTGAGCCGTTGTCGACGATGATGTATGCATACCACTTGCCGGACGGCATGTGCTTGATCGTCACTTGCTTGATCTCGCCGACAATCTCACGGTGCAATCGTATCGGTATTTCGCCTATTTTATACAAATGAAGCAGTCCGAACTTTTCGTTCTTTGGCAGTAACTTGAATCTCGACTGATTGTAGGTGATGGTCTTGAACCAGCGCTCTCCTTTGAAGCGTAAATCCCCGACTTTCCTTCCACGCTTTTTCATCTCCTCGATTGCGGCGAGGTTGGCGAAAAGATGAACAACTTCGTACTGTAGTGTTTTGGAATAAACAGATTCTATATTCTTGTCTGTCTGTTTCCAGATTGGGAGCATGTTCTGCAGCGTCAATCGATTATGCTCACCGTTATTGTACGTTTCCAGTAAGAGATTGTAGGCGCGCCGGCACACTTCCTTAGCTCGCAACAGCATCCGCTCTTCCTCTTCGTTGGGGTAGAGACGGCACTTGTGGGCTATCGTGTCAGAGCACCGAATTTCTTGATGATTTTCATATATAAACGTCGAACGGGGAGGTCACCGAAAGTGCTTGTTCTCGCTCCCTCCCCCGATTCGCAGTGTGACTTCCCGCTCGCCTGAAGTAAAAGGTTCCAAGACACTTCCCATTCTCCTCGATTCCCTAGGACCTCTCGTTCCTATCGATAGAATCAAAACCATGTAGGTTTCCAAATATCGGTAATAATCTGATCACATGGGATGTCCTGCGTCGCTGGCCCTAAGATATATGATAGCCACCCCTGCCGATAATCGTCCCTTTTCTTAATAATGAGACATCCCAGCAACCAGAGCGTTAGAAAACCCATATATAGGACCTACATATTTGGGTCAAAAGCACGCCCTGGTAGTGTAGCGGCCTATCATGAAGCCCTGTCGAGGCTTCGACTCGGGTTCAAATCCCGACCAGGGCGCCAATCGCTCTTCTCTCTTTCTCAAGCGTACCTGATCACCTGTTCCAACATCGGGAGGGACGATTCTTCCTGCTTGTCGATGATCCTGTTGACCTCGAAGGCGTTCCGCTCGTCCGAGAACAGCTCCTCCCGGTCGTGCAGAGCGTTGATCCGGCCACTGCCCTGCGGGTAGGATCCCGACAGCGAGGCGAACATGATCGACCAGGCCCTTCTGGTCGCGTCGATGTCATACCCTCCGCCCCCCACGACCAGGTACCGGCCGTCGCAGAGCTCGTGCGCGGCATCGTGGGTCATCCGGGATAGTTCTTCGTAGCCCCGTGTGGTAAGACCCAAGCCGACCAGGGGGTCCCGATGGTGTCCGTCGGTCCCGAACTGATGGATGATGAACTCCGGCCGATAGGAGCGAAGGGCCGGCATGACGATCGCCCGGTAGGCCCGCAGGTACAGATTATCGTCCGTGCCGGCCGGCAGGGGGAGGTTGATGTTGTAACCCTTGCCCTCGCCCTCCCCCCGCTCCTCCGTACCCCCGGAACCGGGAAAGAACCCCCGGCCGAAGCGGTGGAGCGAGATCGTCAGCACGCTCTCGTCGTAGAAGATGTCCTGGGTACCGTCGCCGTGATGGCCGTCGATGTCCACCACGGCGATGCGGTGCAGGCCGTGGTCCTTCTGCAACGCGCGCACGGCCACGGCGATGTCGTTGAAGACACAGAATCCTGAAGAACGGGTTGGGTGGGCGTGATGCAGCCCTCCGGCCGGATTGAAGGCATGGTCGAACTCCCCGCCCATGATCCCCTGAACGCCCCGCAGGCTCCCCCCCACCGCCGATAACGCCCCCTTGAACAGGCCAGGATTAGCGGGCGTATCGCCCTGATCGAGCTCCCCCGCCTCCATGCATATCGTCTCGACCAGCGACACGAACTCGGGCGGGTGCACCCGGTTCAGATGCTCCATGTCCACCGGGGCCGGCACCACCACCCGTGAGGTGCAGTCCTCGAACACGCCCAGCGAGGAAAGGGTGTCGAGCGCCAGCTTCTCCCGGATCGGTTGGAACGGATGACCTGGGCCGAACTGATAGAGCAGAAAGTCCTCACTATACAGGAACGCGGTGGTGCCGCCCAAGGATTCTCCCCATGCCACTATGGCAATGAGCTAGTAATATATCTGTCTCAGAACGTGGAAATGCTGGCCGGCGACCTAGGCCTCATCATCCTTGGTCGAGCGGATGATCGATACGCCGTGGGCACCGATCCTTTCATCGAAGTAGATGGTGGCCTCGATGGAGAACACTTTCCTCATGTTCTCGGTGGTCAGCACGTCGGTGACGTCGCCGGCGGCCTTGATCCGACCGTTCTGCATGAGGATCACCTTGTCGCAGTAGCGGGCCGCCAGGGCCAGGTCGTGGGTGACGACGATGACGATCAGCTTCTCCCTCCGCGCCAGGTCGGTGATGAGGTCCAGGATGTCCAGCTGGTGGTTGACGTCCAGATGGAGGGTCGGTTCGTCCAGCAGGAGGATGCGGGGCTTCTGGGCCAGCGCCCGGGCGATGATGACCCGCTGCCTCTCCCCGCCGCTGATCTGGTCCATCGGCCGGGCGGCCAGGTGCTCGGTGTTGGTCATGGCCATGGCCTCCCGGACGATCTCGATGTCCCTCCTGGTCTCCGACTCGAACCTTTTAATCTCGGGGGTCCGCCCCATCATGACGATGTCAAGGGCGCTGAACGGGAAGTTGATGTTCGCCCCCTGGGGCACGACCCCGATGCGGGTGGCGATCTCCCTCCGGTTCAGGTCCTTGCAGTCCTGGCCATCGATGAGCACCGTCCCTTCTCGGGGCTTCAATGACCGATTGAGGCACTTCAGCAGAGTGGTCTTCCCGGAGCCGTTGGGGCCCAGGATGCCGATGATCTCCCCGTCCTTGGCCTCCAGGCTGACATCGGAGAGCACGGCCACACTGCTGTACTGGAAACTCACGCCGCGCACCGAGAGCTTCACCCTACCACCCCATGGACCGCTTGCGGGACATCAGCAGGTAGATGAAGAACGGCGCGCCCAGGAGGGCCGTTATGATCCCCACCGGCAGCTCGGCCGGGGAGATCACCATCCTAGCCAGGGTGTCGGTCCAGATCATGAACAGCGCCCCACCCAGAAGGGAGGCGGGCAGCAGGACCCGGTGGTCCGGCCCCACCAGAATGCGGATGGTATGGGGGATGATCAGCCCGACGAAGCCGATGATGCCCGATACCGAAACGGCGATGGCGGTGATGAGGGACGACGCGAGCAGCAACAGGATGCGGGTCTGGTTCACGTTGATCCCGAGGTTCCCGGCCTGCTCTTCACCGACCATTATGGCGTTCAGGTCCCTGGCCAGCACCATGATGACCGCGCTCCCCAGGATGACCAGCGGGAGGGAAATGAGCACCTGGTCCCCGGTGGCGTTGTTGAGCCCCCCCATGAGCCAGAACACCACTCCTGACAGCTTATCGCCTGAAAAATACTGGAGCGCCGAGACCAGCGCGCTGAACAGCGCACCGATGGCGATGCCGGCCAGCAGCAGTGTTTCCACCGGGACGTAGCCGCTACGGTTCCTTGATATGGCGTAGACGAGGAACAGGGTCACGAACGAGAACACAAAGGCCATGGCCGGGATGGCGAATGCGCCGCTCACCCACGATACGCCCAGGACTATGGCCAAGGACGCGCCGAAGGCCGCGCCGGCCGATAGGCCGATTATGGAAGGTGAGGCCATAGGGTTGCGGAACAGACCTTGCATGGCGGCCCCCGCCAGCGCCAGGGACGCGCCCACTATGGCGGCCAGGATGACCCTGGGCAGCCGGAGGTTCATGACGATGTGACTGTCCCGTTCCGAACCGCCCCCCATGAGAACGCTGATTATCTGGTCGAACGGAATGTTCACCACGCCGATGCTCAGGCAGGCCACGATGGATACGAAAAGGGCCAGCGCCAAGATGGACAATATCAGGGTCCAACGGAGGACCTTTGTTCTTTGCAGTTCAACGATCTCCTGCGCCGCCATGTCCGGGACCCCCATGACCCTGCTCCGATATTAGACCATTCACTGCTGGATGGAAAGGAAAAGTGAGGAAATGGTTTGCTGCTCTACGGGAACAGCTCTGGGTGGAACCACTTGGCCATCTGCTCCAGGGCCTCCACGACGCTGGGGCTGGTGGTGAGGGTGGTCCCGTCGATGCGGTAGATCTTGTCGTTAGCTACCGCGGGAACGGTGTTACCTAGGTTGGCCGCCATCTGGGCGTTGGTCTTGGCGCTCTGGTTCTCGATGATGATGATGTCGGGGTTCTTCTCCACTATGCTCTCGGTGCTGGCCTTCCAGTTGCTGGTGCCGTTAGCGAAGATGTTGCTCCCGCCGGCCATTTTGATAAGGTCGTTGGACATCGTGCCGTTGCCGACGGTCTGCCCGCCCTTGCTCATCAGTTCTAGGTAGATCTTGGGCTTCTGAGAATCGGTCAGGTTAGCGGTCTTTGAGGTCACGGCATCGATGCGGGCCTGCATGCTGGCGACCATGTTCTGAGCCTTGACCTTCTCGCCGATACCTTCGCCCAGCACTTCGATGGTATGCAGGATCGTCGTCACGTTCTTGGGGTAGAACGCGGCCACGGTGATGTTGGCGTTCTCCATGTTGGTTATGAGGGGCGAGTACATGTTGAAGTTCCAGATCACCACGAGGTCGGGGTCCTGGGCAATTATCGATTCAACGCTGATCGTACTGGTAGCCTGCAGGTTGGTGATGCTGCCGGCCATGGACGCGTTCTCGACCAGCCACATGGACGAGCTGTCCACGGCTACGACCTTGCTCTTGGCGTCGAGATCAAAGATGATCTCGGTGAACGCCGAGCCGAGGGACACGATCCTCTTCGGCGCTTCGGTCATGTTGACGGTCTTGCCACGGTCATCGACGATGGAGATATTTCCGGAGGTCTCGCTCTTGGCGCCCTTGTTCAGATAGACCAGCGCGACCGCCATGCTGGCCACGACCAGAACGGCAACCACGGCTATTACAATCATTGCTTTCTTGTTCATTTTGAATCCCCTTGTCCCAAAGCGGAGGGTTGTCACGCCCCCTGCGCAGACCCAGAAAAGGCCGTTACCAATAAAAATGTTCTGTTGACCCAGATTCAACAATTGTGACCGTTAGGGCGCGCTCCGGAGCTTCGCTCGTTGTTGGCGAGATTAGGAAAGGTTCTTGAACTCGAGCACTATGCTCGATAATATGCGTTGCCTCCTGAGGGGGAAGATCCATCGCGCGGTGGTAACCGACGCTAACCCGGAATACGTCGGAAGCATCACCATCGACCGTGATCTCCTGATCAAGGCCGACATATGGGCGGGCGAGAAGGTGCTCGTCTCCGACATCAATAACGGCGCCCGTTTCGAGACCTACACCGTCGAGGGTAAGGCCGGTTCCGGCATGGTCTGCGTGAACGGGGCGGCGGCCCGGTTGGTGAGACCGGGGGACCACCTGATCATCATGGCCTTCGAGCTTACCGACAAGCCCATCACCCCAAAGATAGTGTTGGTGGACGACAAGAACCACCACGTGAGGACCCTTGATTCGGTCAACCCGGACTGAACCCATTATTATCTCCTTCCCTGTTCTGGGCACGGTGGTTCTCATCAAGCTCACGGTTTACACTGACGGAGGGTCTCGCGGTAACCCCGGGCCCTCGGCCTATGCGATCGTTGTCACCGACAGCGCCGGTAAGGTGCTCAAGGAGTACGCCCGGTACGCGGGCAGGGAAACGAACAACGTGGCCGAGTACGGTGGAGCGATCGCCGGTCTGAAGGAGGCCAAGGCCCAGGGCGCCGACGAGGTCGACATGGTCATGGACTCCGAACTGGTGGTCAAGCATGTCAACGGGCAGTATGCCTGCAAAGCGCCCCATCTGGCCCCGCTGTTGGCCGAGGTCAAGAAGCTGATGGCCGGGTTCAAGAAGGCCACGTTCCGCAATGTGCCCCGCGAGCACCCCATGATCAGCCGGGCCGATGCCCTGCTGAACACCGAGCTGGACACGATGGCCCAGCTGACCCCTAGGGGAAAACCAAACAATTAAGTCGGTTCCCCGCCCACGTTCCGAACGATCATCATGGTCGAGAAGGTACTGGAGATCGTTGGCACATCGCCGGAGAGCTTCGCCAAAGCGGTCGAGGATGCGGTCAACGAGACCGCCAAGACGGTCCGGAACATCCGGTGGGTTCGCGTAAAGGAGCTTGATTGCATGGTCAAGGGCGACCGCATCACGGAGTATCACGCCCTGGTGCGGATCTACTTCGACGTACAACGATGAAAAGGGGCCTGGCTTCTGAATACGGATAATTGACTGGATTGGCAGAAACCCATGAAAATATTAGGTTGAAGATACCTGAAATATTAGGGCATACGGTTATATAGAAGTCCATAATTAGGTTTTAATTGGTGCCCAGGACGGCGGCTCAACTCTCCTCCTAAGAAGTAGTTTTTCCTCCGAATCCCCACCAAGCGCCGTCCTTGGGCACTTTTTAATATTTTAGTTCGGGGATGATGTCCTCCAATTTTACAAGTCTCTGTTCGCCCGTGGTCATGTCCCGGATCGCCACCGACCCCTGGGCCAGTTCCTTCTCCCCCACGATCACGGCCTTCCGGGCGTTGATGGAGGCGGCGTACTTGAAGTTCTTGGACACGTTGCGGCCCATGAGGTCGACCTCGGTCACTATGCCGGCCTGACGGAGCTGGGCGGTCAATCGGAACGCCTCCTCCTTGACCGCCTCGCTGACCGGGATGACGTAGGCGCCGACGGCCTGGGTCGGGGTCTGATATCCCTCCCGTTCCAGGGCCAACAACGTCCGGTCGAAGCCGATGCCGAACCCCGTGGAGAAGGTCTTCTCTCCGCCGAAAAGCTCGGTCAGGGAGTACGAGCCTCCGCCGCAGATCTGCTTCTCCGCCCCCAGCACCGGGGCGTCCATCTCGAACACCATGCCCGTGTAGTAATCGAGCCCGCGCACCACGCCCAGGTCCACCTGGACGTTGGTGATCCCGTAGGCGGCGAGGATGCGGAAGATCGCCCCGAGGTGGTCCTTGACCTCCCCGCTGATCTTCTCCAATACCTCCACCGACCCGGTGGTCCGGGTGACATCGATGATCCTCTCGATGTCCTCAGCGGACATGCCGGCCTCGGTCATCCTGGTCCGGGCCTCGTCGTACTCCTTCTTGTCTAGTTTCTGCAGGATCGGGGGGGCCTTCGTGGCATCCACGCCGGCCTGCGAGAGCATGCCCCGCAGCACCCCGATGTGGCCGATGCGGATGCTGTGCTCCTTGAGGCCGACCCGCCTCATTATGGAGGCGGCCAGGGCGATGACCTCGGCGTCCGATTCCGGCCCGGGGTTGCCGATGAGCTCAGCGCCGAACTGATAGAACTCGCGGTACCGGCCGGATTGCGGCCGCTCGTAGCGGAAGCACTGACCGAAGTAGAACATCTTCAGCGGACGCGGATAGTTGGTCAGCTCGTTGACGAAGAACCTCATGACCGGAGCGGTGAGCTCGGGGCGCAGGGATATCTCTCGACCACCCTTGTCCTGGAAGGCATAGATCTCATCGACCACATTAGGACCGGACTTGAGAGTGAAGAGCTCAGTATGCTCGAAGATGGGCGTGGATACCTCGCGGAACCCGAACAGGGCGGCCTCCCTGCGCATGATGCTCTCAAGATAGCGCCTCCTTTCCATCTCCTCGGGACCGAAGTCGCGGGTCCCCCGGGGCCTCTGAATCATTGCTGCGACATTGGGCTAGCGTTATTAACTTTTATTGCGGCCATCGACCGACCGGCCGCCGTTCCCTCTCTAGTTTCTGGTCTCGACACAAAAGGCCTCAAGCACCCCATATAATCGGAACTTTCTTTCACAACCCCACGAAGGATCATGTTTAACAAAGGCGAGAGGGAAGTCCCCTGCAAAAGCTGAGGGGATGAAAGCTAGCATGAGCACTTTCACTGACCTGCCCTAAAGATATAAATACGCTCGTCCGAATCTCTGTGCCAGTACGGTCGGAACGACCGGAATTCACGCTCGTGGACATCACGTAAGACCTTCTTCGGAGGGCGGTGGTGGATGAAGCAAGAAGCTCCGTTCTTGAGGACGGAGCAGTTCACTGGACCGCCTGCCCATATGCCGGCCGAGGATGAGCATGCCTGTCGATGGAACGGAAAAGGCAAGGGGCGTCGATTACGACGCGGCGGAGATCAACATTCCCCGTCCACCGCAGGTGAAGGTGATCATAGTGGCCGAGGCCTCCTCCCCCGCCCTGATGCCCATCTACCGGGCCAGCAGGACCTTCGATGACGAATCGGCCCGCCGCATGATCTTCGCGGCGGGGGACCCCGGCCGTATGCTGGTCCGGGTACAACATTTCCTGCGAGAGATGTGGGACGCCCAGGAAGAAGAGAAGATGCGGCAGCTGTACAAGCTCTTCCACTACGGCCACCTGGTATATCTCGATCGATCGCCCGCCGACGAGGGCACCGGCCTCGCCCGGACCGGCCTGGATGCCACCAGGCGGGAGGTCGACGCCCTGATGGACGAAGGGGTGCAGGCCATCGTGACGCTGGGAGACCTGGCCAAGAACTGGGTGCGCACCAACTATCCGCCGGAGGGGCTCATGCTGGTGTTCCTCCCCATCCCCTCGAACCACATATCCAGCTGGTATCCCTCGTTCCTGGAGAAGGCGAGCCGGGAACGGGGCACCGACGCTCTGGCCGTCCGAGATTCCATGGCCGTCCAGATCGACAAGCTGGTCCGACTGTGCGCCGAGCTATGAACCGCCCTACCGGGTGGAGCGAAGGGCCTGGTCCAGATCTTCCTTGAGGTCCTCGACGTCCTCGATGCCCACCGACAGGCGGACCAGCGAGTCCCTTATGCCCAGGCGGGCCCTCTCCTCGGCGGATAGGGCGGCATGTGATGAGTTCAGGGGCATGCTGACCAGACTCTCCACCCCGCCCAGGCTGGTGGCCATCTTCACCAGTTTCATCGCGCTCATGGACCGCTCCGCCGCCTGGCGGCCGCCCTTCACCTCGAAGCTGAGCATGCCCCCGAAGCCGGAGAGGAGCTTTCGCGCCAATCCGTGCTGGGGATGGGCCCTCAGGCCGGGGTAATGGACCTTCTCCACCAGGGGGTGGTCCTCCAGGTACTCGGCGATGGCCATTCCGTTCTCGTTGTGGGCCCTCATCCGCAGGACCAGGGTCTTCATCCCCCGCTCCAGGAGGAAGGCGGTAATGGGGTCCATGGAGCCCCCCAGGACGATCCTCTTCTTCCAGACCGGACCAAGATCGAGACCATCGGCCACGATGGCCCCGGCCAGCAGGTCTGAGTGCCCTCCCAGGTACTTCGTGCCGCTCTCCATGACCAGGTCCACCCCCGCCTCCAGGGGCCGCTGATTGACCGGCGAGGCGAAGGTGTTGTCAAGCACCACCAGCGCCCCCTGCTCATGGGCCGCCTTGGTCACCGCGGGGTAATCGACGAGCTTCAACAACGGGTTGGTGGGAGTTTCCAGCCAAACCAGCTTTGTCCCGGGAGTGATGGCCGCGATCAGGGCCTCGGTGTCCGCGGTGGGGGCGAACCGGATATCGATGCCCAGGGGGGTCAGGTGGTGGCGCAGGAGATTGTAGGTGCCGCCGTACACGTCCTCCTGGGACACGATCCGGTCGCCGGTCTTGACATAAGTGAGCAAAGCAGTGGAGCTGGCTGCCATGCCCGAGGCGAAAAGAAGACAGCGCTTCCCCGATTCGAGGTCGGCGATCTTGCGTTCGACGGCATCGGTGGTCGGGTTCCCGTAGCGGGAGTAGATGTAGGAACCGTCGGGCACCTCCCCCTCCCAGGTCCGCTTATCCTGGGTCGGGAAATAGAAGGTCGAGGACTGATAGATCGGGGTGTTCACCGAGCCAGTCTCCTTATCGTGATGTTCTCCGGAATGCACCGCCGCCGTGGATAGACCCCTGAATTTGCGCATCTTGTGCCCCCTGCCTTTAGGACGAGGAAGGCCAGCGAGGAGAAAATCCTTTGCTCAGTCCCCGCCCCGCTTGACAACGACGGTGATGATGTCCCCGTCCTTCAGGACGTGGTCCACTCCCACGGTCTGGCCGGGGAACTTGGCCGACTTGCCCCAGACGGTGGCGTAGCGGAAGTTCCTGCGGAAGGACCGATGGATGCGGTCGGCCAGGTCACCGACGGTCGAACCGTTCATGATGACCACCGGTTCCTTCATATCGGCGTCCTGGCCCTGGGGCTTCAGGAACACGTGTATGAACTCCAGCTTCTTGTAAATCGCTTCCTTCAGCCCGTCGAGGTTGACGTTCTTGTTGGCGGCGATATAAATGGGGTTCCAGTCCTTGAGCTTGGCCTTCACCTGCTCCATGTGGGCCTGGTCGATGAGGTCGATCTTGTTGACCACCGTCACCGAGCGCAGGTAGACCCGGTTCCCGGTCAGGGCGTCGATGAGCTGCTCCTCGTCCACGTCCTCGCGGATGATGACCTCGGCGTTCGTGTAGCCGTAGGCGGAGACCATGGTCGCTGCCAGCTCCACGTCGATCTTGGTGAG
>CAYZEV010000062.1:0-13444 GCA_964477865.1 uncultured Methanomassiliicoccaceae archaeon
CCGATCATCACCTTCGTCCTCAGCCTGATCGCCACCTCCTGTGAGCGGTACGCCACCGAGATCAGGAACCTGCAGCGCTCCGAGATCGGCGAGGCGGCGGAAGCGTTCGATGCCAAGAAGCAGGTGGGCTCATCGACCATGGCCCAGAAGAAGAACCCCATGCTCTCGGAGAACGTCACCGGATTGGCCCGGATCGTCCGCGCCTACATCAACCCGCAGATGGAGTCGATGGTCCTTTGGCATGAGCGGGACCTGTCCAACTCCTCGGCCGAGCGGTTCATCCTCCCCCACGTGGCGGTGCTCACCGACGACATACTCTATAAGATGAACGATGTGTTCGCCCACCTGTCCGTCAACGAGAAGAACATGCGGCGCAACATCGATTCGGCCAACGGGTTCATAATGGCCGAGGCGGTGCTCCTGGCCCTGGCCAACAAAGGCATGGGACGGCAGGACGCTCACGAGCTGGTGCGCCAGGTCAGCCTCAAGGCCGAGGAGCAGGGCAAGGGGCTGAAGGCCGCGCTCAAGGAGAACAAGGCGGTCACCAAGCTCCTGCCGGCCCAGGAGCTGGACGTGGTGATGGAACCGGACAACTATGTCGGCAAGGCGCCCGAGATGGTCGATCGGACCATAACCCAGGCCCAGGCCGCCCTGGGACGCATGATCCTCTGAGCGCTCAGGTCAGGTTGTTCTTGTAGCGCAGATGGGAGAGCACGGTCCTCGTCACCAGGGGGTTAGCCTGATCGGGCGATAGGCCGATGTCCTGGAGGACCGCGGCCAGGAGCTCCGGGGTGACCTCGTTGCCGGTGGAGTGACGGACCACCGAGCGGTGGATGGTCTGCACCAGCAGCGTCGCCTCGTCCAGCCGACGAGCGATGGCATGCCCATCCAGGGGGTCGGCCCATGCCGAGAGCATGGTCTCCATGCCCAGTGTTCGGAGGGTCCGGAAGGAGCGGACCATGGCGAAAGCATCATCATAGATAGGGGCCTCCCCCGGCACGGGAACGGCATCACCGGTAATGCCTGTGCGCAGGACGGGCGACCACAGAGTGATGGAGCCCGGGGAATGACCGGGGGTATGGACGACCGATAGGGTCGACCCTCCGATCTTGATGGTCTCTCCGTCCTTTAGGGAACTATCGAGGTGGACCGGGCCCGAGACCAGGTTATCGAACCCCGGCACCGGCCGTTCGGCCTTCTGGACCGCCGGTCGCTCTATCCACTCCCTCTCCGCGCCGTGGGCCAGGACCTCGCAGCCGGTGGTGGCGACGACCTCCCGCGCGGCCCCGATATGGTCAGGGTGGGAATGTGTGAAGATGAGCTTGGATATCTCCTGGGGCCTCCGCCCGATGGCCCGGACCTTCTGGAAGATCGCCTTCTCCGACCCCTTGACCCCTGCATCGATGAGCGTGAGGTCCTCCCCCTCCACGATGAAGATGTTGACGGAACGATCGAGGACCTTCCCCGGGGCGATGGGCACCTTGAACGGGATGGTGAGCGAGTGGATATTGACGGCCATGCTACTCACTCCGGGAACAGCTACGGACTGTTTAGTCTTTCCCCTGGGAAAGCCATCTGCGTTCATCGATCATGCCCGCCCTGATGGGAAGGCATTGATGCCTGACCCGATGATATTCCTATCTGCCCCATCGTCAGGTTCATAGTATCAGTCCCTGTTCCCTACCCCCATCAGAAGGGCCCCCGGCCGTTCGACGGCCCTATGGGATATGAAATTCAGGAAGGCGCAGTGATGAAAGGTATCGTAGCGTTCGATAGCGTGTACGGGAACACCAAGATAGTGGCCGAGGCCATCGCCGAGGAGATCAAAGCGCAGGGACACGAGGTCGAGGTCTACAACCTCGGGGCGAGGGTCCCCCGACTGGCCGAGGGCGATTTTGTTTTTGTGGGCTCTCCGACCCGCGTGGGTCGTATGACCGGCCGGACCAAGAAGTTCATCAAGAGGCTGGACCGGGAGCATTTCGCCACCAGGACGGTCGTGTCGTTCGATACGATCCTGACCTTGCCCGAGGATCCCGGGAAGCGCCAGAAGGCCTTGAAATGGACCGAGCACGGGGCGGCCATCCGGATCAAGGAGCTCGCTGAAAAGAGAGGACTCATGGTGTACGGCCAGGTCCTCCGGGTCAATGTGTCCGGTCTGAAGGGGCCGCTGGTACCGGAGGCCTTGGACCAGGCCAGGGAGTTCACCCGCGCGTTCCTGTCCAGATGAAAAGATACGGGCAGGTTCGCTCATCGAGCCCTGCTCGTGGTGGTGTGATCCTCTTTCATTCCAATACTGTGGACGGCGGTGCGGGCATCGCCGCCAATGTGCGGGAACGGCTTTTCGAGTAAGGAAAAGGACGGGACCATGGCCTTGGATCGTTCCTGCCCGAGGAGATATTTGCTACTACTGGTCTTTCCATCAGGGAGTCCAAGGACCAAGGGAGCGGGGTCTGCTTCGGTATCAAGGCGCCCGAGGGCTCTTACTCGCTAACGCCCTGATCAAGGTCCGGTCGCGGTCGCTCTTATTGGAACCATTGGGCCCTAGAGCGTTATACGGCCGAGAGGAAGATGCCGGTATCTCGATCTTCTGCGACAAACGTTAATGCGTGGCCGATCAGAAAAAATGAGGAAGAGGTTTGGGGTCGTACCGAGGCTCATGGTGATCTATCAGACGCGGAACATGGAGATCCCGTATCCCATGTTACCGGCCAGATCGGTGGCTATGATCACGATCGAGTGGTATCCGGAGCGCAGCATCCCCGGCTGGACCTGGTAGCTGATGCTGTATTGGCCAGTACCGGTCGAGGCCCAAGAAACGCCGTTGACCGCCTTCGCATCGATCATGACCTGGAACCCCGCGACATCATAGTTATCGGAAAGGGTGGCCTTGATCAGTGGGGTGGGGGATACTTTCATGAACATCGAGAAAGTGGGCGATTTGATGGACACCTTCGGGTTCACCGAATCGACGATGAACATCGTGTTGGCAGTTGCCTCGTTGCCATTGTTGTCGCTAACAAATAGCTCTACTTGATGGGGTCCATCATCGAGATATGTGGCGAAGTACACCGCGGTATCGTTCGCAACGGATTGGACCAATTCACCATCGATGACCATCATCACAGAGGTAACATCGATGCCAGATCCAGCATCAGAATAATTAGCGGTTACATTCACACCACCTCCGCTCATGAGCGGAGAGACGAAAGACCCGAAAGCCGGTTTCAGGTCACTTATTGTCGGAGCATCTGTATCGTCCACAGCGACGGCCACCCCGCTCAACGCTGTTACCGTGGAGAGCATCATGACCATAGCAATAGCTATCGCTAAACCTTTTTTCATTTTCTTCCTCCTGGGCTTCGACCTGCCCGATAATGGATTAGAAGGGGCTGATTATTAATGTTATTGATAAAGATAAGATTACAGATGAAAATGATTAATATATATCAGATTACTATATAATCGGCTTATTATGTCAATGCCAGCATGTTGTCGACCTCGCTCTTGAAGATTATGGAACTGCTCATTTTCAACCGCCTATTAGCCTCGGAAATTCCTTACTGCCGTAACTGAGGGTCATGATAATCGGGGACTCGCTTTTTTTGACACCCTATTGGTAATTCGATCCGTGTTGATAACATTGGCCAAACAAAGAGAATGATTGTTGAACTATGGCATCCAGACGAGGTCGTCAATAATTGCCAACCAAAAAGGATTATATCCATCCTCCCATTACCTGTGGATAGCACGGGCGGATAGATCAGCTGGAAGATCGCGACATTCGCAATGTCGAGGCCGCGGGTTCAAATCCCGCTCCGTCCACCAATCACGCTGGCTTCCTCACTATTTGCCCTATTTAGGGCAATCTGATATTTTGCTATTTACTTCATCGCTACGGACTAGTCGTCCATGTTGATGCCGAGGTACTGTATTGCTATCTTGGTATCCGAATGCCCTTCGCTGCATCGCTCTTGACCGACTATAGGGAAACCACCGCTGGGGTCATATTTTTCAATATCGTGACCACCTCTCGGTCCTCACCATTCATTTCAAATGGCCCTATGTGAAAGGTCACCTTATATTCTTCAGATAGGGCATCATCCCGAGGACCCTGACGATTGCACATTATCAAAAATATCAGCCTGGTTATCATATTGGCAGTGGCCGCAGTGTTGGTTTTTTCACTCACTATTCAGTCTCCTAGCCTTCCTTTGAAGCGTCCATAGTTACTAATAACGTCGGAAGCCAACGTGACGTGGCCAAATGTTGCGGATCTGCAACGCTCGGCCTCTATTAGAATCGAGGTGAATGAGCTATGGGAATTGCAAGAAAGGTCGTAGCCGTAAAAGCGGTCCAAGGGCGCAGAGAGGAGAAGGAAGAAAAGAAGGAGGAACAGAAAGCTAAGGCGGCAGAAAAGGAAAAGAAGTAGAGAATTACGCCAAAACATAGCTCCGGTTTCCGGAGCATGGCCTTTTCTATAGTATTAAGGTAAAAAGGAGAGACTGACGCAGAGACGTCCGGTCCGGGTTTTGATCATTACTTGTATCGACTACCTGTTAATCGGATCATCCATGCTACGGTGATTTAGGACTTAGCCAGACGGTTACGTGGGCAGTCATCCCGCTCCGTCCACTTCCACATCCAGCATTTTGCTCGACCCTGTATTTTACAGCGGACTGAAATTGGGCTAGTTTTCTCATCGCATCGTCCTGATCGTCCATATTGAGACCTAGGTACTCGATGGTGGTCTTGGTATCCTCATGGCCCATTATATCGGCGATGGTCTCGATAGGTACGCCGGCCAACCACAGAGTACGGCCGAAGGTCCTTCGTAGTGTAAGATGCTTATCGGCTGGGTTCCCGCGATTTCATCATAAGATCAAGACGTTGGAGCATGAAACCAATCCCCTTGCACCCGGCCAGGGGGTTGATTATCTCTTTTTCGAACACCAAGTGGGCCATCGCCTCATATCGAGTTCCGCCGACCACGACAATCTCGTCGTACGATACCAGATTTTTCGCCTCTGCCTGCTCGACCAGCATAGCTAAGGTCACCGGGCCGGTCTTGGGGTCGTTGAAGGTGACATTATAGGGCCCTGGAATGAGCTCGTCTGGGCACACGAACCCATATTTCGCTGATAATATGCACCACGACGATGGATAATACATTTCAGCGTACTTTATGCCCTTTCGGACCAGCGACCCAACATAAACAGACCTAGCTTCGGTCGGCCCGGCGTCGGGTTGAACATCCCAGATCTTTTTCTTTCCGCAGGGGACGATGCATAGCGCGTTCACGTATCGACCTCTACTCGAACGCCGAGCTCTATTTTTCCCGGTACGCAGTAACGGCGCATCTCGCAATCCTGTTTCGGACAGCTTCCGGCTTCATCCCTGAATGTGCAACCATATTTTGATAGATGCCACAAAGGTTCGTCGATGTCCAGAGCGATCATCGGTCTCGACCCGATTTGCAAGTCTTTAACGCTATTTCTCCAGGCTTTTCGCACTACTTCGTGCAGCTCTTCGACCGGACCGTCAAAGGTGCCCTTAACCACGCCCAAGGCTAGCGTTGCACGGGCCACATGCACATCGACCGGTATGGGCATCTCGTCAAGGCGCTTGAGCTCGATGCCGGCGTTGTCACGCAACATGCGTAACCAAAGTGGACCGATCTTCTTGCCCCTAAGGTTCGGAAAATCATTTACCGGGCGTTTGTTGTAATCGTGGCAATCGTTCCTGAGCCGCTCGATGACCGTGGGTGCGTCTAAGTCGCATATTTTGAGAAAATTCCGGGGGTCGCCGTCGTATTTCTTGAAGAATGTAATGGCGTTCGTACGCCAGATGTCAGCATCCCTCTGTGGTTTCTTCGAGAGTTTGTGCTTCTGCATGTCTTGTATGATCTTCTTTGGGCTGGCCTCGTGGACCAGGCCGGGCGAGAACAGATAACGGGTCTCGGGGTCTTCATATGTCGCGATGGCAGCTGCCCAAAGTGCGCTGGCGTCGCGTTGGTAGTCGAGGGCAACCGTCAGGGTCAAGAGTACAACGTGTCCCAGTGACCCGAGCTCGATCTCGGGGGGCATTGTATCTTCGGGCATCTCTGTGCGCTCGTGTATGCCGGATGAGTGGAAGAGCGCATAGAGCTCAGGGGCGACACGTCGACCGCGTTCTTCATCGATAGCAAGGGTCATGGCGGTTAAACATCTCCAAACCATTTGTTGGTCGCACCCTTTTATAGGCGTCTTATCTTCTTTATGCATGGCTCGACTGGTCGGTCGAGTAGATCGGCGATCTCATCCAAAGTTTGCCATCTTATTGACCTCTCTGATTTTTGAGATATTTCTAAGTCTGGCTTGAGTTTTAAGATTTGTATCTGAAAACTGGACTTGGCCAAAGATTAATCATCCCCCCAAATGATGTTAAAGGAATCCTCTGGTTGTTTCATAAAATGCCTCATGGTCTCAACTAGATGCTGCTAATTAGCCCTTTCATCTTCTCAAACACGTCCTGGGCATATACCATGCTCCCACAATATGGGCATTGAATAGTGGTACCAGCAGAAGGAAACGAAATGCCAGCACTACAAGCGGGGCATTTTATGGTCTGGACGATGACCCCTCCTTTCTCCATTTCCGACTTAAGGAAGGAGAAATCCAGGACGTATTGGACCCTTTCTTTTCGTTTCTCTTCATCGATCTCATGGAGTCTCTGTTGAACAAGCTCGCTCAATAATTGATCAACGATCTGAAGACTTACGGACTGGTCTAACAACTGATGAAAGTTCTGGATGTTAACGGATTGACCCTGTTTGGAGGTGGCCAAGTCCATTTCAGCGATACGGCTGACGCTCAATGTACCTACAAATCCTCCTTGCCCGTGGTTAATAATCAGCAAATCATTGATGAAGCCTGGCTTAACTGTTATTCCTCCAATATTCTCGAGGGCGACCACATCAACGGCAGCATACGATTTATTAATAAGTCCAGATTTTTTGATAAAGAAGACCCGCTGATTGGTCACCATCAAGTACCCCGATTCGATGTTAGGATTCTCATGTCCATCAATTAGCACGAATGTATGTCTGAACCCGGCCCAGAGCCGAACAATGAACTCCTTTGGCCTCAGGATTATTACTCCATGTAGGTAGGGGGGCACAACAATTGATTGATCCTTCAGGAGTTTTGGAGCGGATTGTTGTTTGGTTAGTGGGACAGAAATTGGTTCTCCACATTTGTTGCAAAAGGCCGAGTCCTTGGGGTTGCTACCGCCACACGAGTTGCAACAGACCATCCTTTACTCTCCTCTTCTGGGTGAATACCCTTAAAGGTGCTTAAATGTGATTGGAAAGGGGATCGGTCCTGTCCCACGGCACATGAGGATCATTGATGTCCGGCATGATTTGAGCTGGAACAACTACCGGAAGGCCTTGGGCAAGGAGGACAGGGGCGTGTTCGATGAGTTGATCAGCACAGTCCAGAGACACGCACCTTCCCTGGAGGCATCGACCATCGATCGATTGGAAGGATTGGTCCTTTCCATTCTCCTTGAGCAAGAGAAGGAGATCTGCCGTCAAGGAGGATTTCGGCCCCCTAAAATAATGTAGGAGAATTAGGGTCAAAAATTCATTCGCTTTGTTTTGACAATGGGAACCATGAGCAGCCCTGGAAATTCCATTCTTTTGTTCCTTCTTAGAATTTATGGATAGTGAAGTAGAAAGCCGATCCCTTGCCCTCTGCCGATTCGACCTGGATTCGGCCGCCGTGGCGCTCCACGATCTTCTTCACAATCGCAAGACCGACACCGGTGCCAGGATACTCTTCTCTCGCGTGCAACCGTTGGAACATTTGGAATATCTTCTCCGAGTGCCGCATATCCAAACCAATGCCGTTGTCCCTGACGATGAAAACCCATTCCCTTGGTCTTTGAGATGCAGAAATTTGTATCCTCGTCCTTTCCGATCCATGGAACTTGATGGCATTGCCGATCAGGTTCTGCATGACCTGCATCATCTGCGATCCATCGGCCACTATCGTGGGCAGGGGTTCGACTAAGATATCCGCTTTGCTCTCGTCGAGAGGGACCTTGAGCAATTTTATGGTTCTTTCGACGATCTCGTTCATGTTCACCGGTATGAATTCCTTGCCCAGTGTGTCGATCCGCGAATACTCAAGCAGGTCGTCGATCAGCTCACGCATCCTCTTTCCGCCATCTACCGCGAAATGGATGTAATCCTGAGCTTCGGGATCGAGCTGGTCCTTATACTTCCTCTCCAACAGGGAGAGATAACTTATGACCATCCGAAGCGGTTCCTGTAGATCGTGCGAAGAAACATAGGCGAACTGTTGCAGATCCTCATTGGAGCGCCTTAACCTATCCTCTACCATCTTTCGGTCGGTGATGTCGATGTTCAAACCTACCCAGCTCAACACCTTGCCGCTGTCGTCCTTAATGGGCACTCCTCTTGCCAGAACATAGTGGTATTGGCCATCTTTTCCCATGACCTTATGGGTGTAGTTCCAGAAGTCGCTCGAATGGATGGTCTTCTTCCAGTCTGAGACGGTTCGCTCTACCGTCTCTGGGTCCAGGGTGTCCAGCCAACCGAACTTGAGGATGTCCTCGTCGCTCTTGCCGACGAGTTCGGAGAATGATGGGCTGATGTAGGTCGCTTGACCCTGAGCGTCGGAGGTCCAGACGCCGAAGGGAATGAGCTCGCCGATACTTCGGTACATTTTTTCCGACCCGGCGAGCGCCTGCTCCGCCCGCTTGCGCTCAGTTATGTCCACGGCTGATGCGATGAATGTCTCATCGCTCAATGGAGCGAAGATATTGTAGTAGTAACGATCGACCGGTCTGAAGTAATGCTCAGATTTGACCACGGCACCGGACTCTTTCATCTTCCGGACCATGGGAAGGTATTGCGCTATGCCATCATCGCCGAATAGCTGGAAGGCGCTCCTGCCGATAAGCGCCTCACGGGATCTACCCAGCTCCCTCTCTGTCCCTCGGTTGGCATCAAGATAGGCCCAATCGACTATCTCCCCATTCTCATCGTAAATGTACTGATAAATACCAATGGCTTCCTGCAGATTCTCGAACAAACCGCGGTACTTCGACTCGCTCTCCTTGAGTGCTTGCTCCGCCTTTTTACGATCGGTAATGTCCCGGACCATCGAAAGAAGGTCGGCCTTTTCCTCACCACTATCGATGGGGATACAGGACCACTCGAGCCAGAAGGTGGCTCCATCTCTGTTCGTATACCGCAGTTCCTTGTACTCCTCTCGTTGGCCGGTCTCGGAGACCCGGCGAAGGATATTGAAGAATGGGCTATCCTTTCCGTCCCTGATGTAATCTTCAAGACGAACGCCGACCATGTCCTTGTTCTTGAACGCATCTGGAAGATAGGCTCGATAAGCGTCGTTCATGAACTTTACCTTGAACTCGTCGTGGGAGAAAAGGGCTACAGCTCCAGGCAGCTCACTGATGCTTAGTTGAACGAAGGAATGCTCAGCGTTTCTCATGTGCCATGTCATTATTTTCCTGCCGCCGCTACTTCACTCGGGTATAATGTAATATCTAATTGGATAATTCTACTTGACCCCTCTTCCGAAGCATCCATCAATATGGAATTTATGATAAATATAACTTCTTTGAAAATATTTACCGACAAGCTAGATGCCTTGGGTCGATCCCTGATTACTCTCATCCTGCTCCCACAGATCATGCATATTCTGGCCTAAACCTGCCAGGCGGGCGGAATAAATTCAGAACCTGGTCCACCCATTACCATCATCGATCCACCAGGAAGTTACAGTCTTTACAGATAGCACCAATCATTCCGGGATCCCCTCGTCAGCTCCAACTCATCGCCTTGCCGCTCGAGCTCTTCCAAAGGCTGAGGAAGCAAACTAGGTAACGCAGAATCCGAACAATTTGGACACCAAATGGAACAGCGAAGCGAAGGCCCAGCACCTGCTGGAGACAATGAACGCCAACTACGACCACGGGCACGTAGTCCTCATTGAGCCCGATGGAAGAAAGGAACCACTCTTGGCCTATCGATCGGGGTCAGCTACGCAACGCTCATGGGCCCATAGCGAGGGTCTGGCGAGCTGAGAAGGTCTAATAATGTCCGCGGTCCGTGTTAAATGCGGTACAGAAGCATGGAAGGCGCCATATCCGTCGCACTCATCAACTCGGATTACCGACCTTACTGGATGGACACCGTGGACCTGCTGTTCGCACCGGAAGGCTACGACTACAGCTCACGCTACCAGTGGAAGTGGGTCAGCGAGGGGGTGGACCCAAGAAAGTTGAAAGGACAGTCGATCCTCCTGATATTCCTGGGAACATCGCAGGATGGGGAGTACTACCTGCCACTGAGAGAAGCGCTTGTGACCGAGGTGAGCGATCACGGCCCTTTCGTGGTGGTCCGGTACCGCCTGGGGCGGTTCGTGGACCTGACCGCTTCCCCCCATGATTTCTCGATCCAGTTCGATCTCCAGCTCCGCCAAATGATGGACACGAATAAGATAGCGGCCGGCCACGCCGGCCATCTGGTTTTTCACTTCGGGGACATCGAAGTAAGGTTCTCCACGAAGGAAGTGGATGATGATCATAATTGGGCCAATATCGTCAAGGAGGTCGTCCGGACCAAGATATTCAGCGAGTCGGTCTTCCTGCGTTTCCATAGGCTGGTGGAAGATGAGAGCGGAGCGGTCTTGACCATGGAGGAGGGGCAGTTCTTGTTGAAGTCGGGGAGGGTCTACCGGATGGACATCGTCCAGTATCTACCCACCCTGGACGGTGGCAACGGCGGGATCGAACGTTCTCGGACCACCGACCTCGGCAAGATCGAGCTGGAGACGATGGAAATGCACATGGATGCGCTGGAAGATGAGCTGGAGGTCGTAGGCCGCTACGATGACCATACCTTCTTCTTCGTGGCCAAGAAAGTGAGCGATAAGACCTATTCACGGATGGCCGTGGTGGGAAAGGGGGCGGACAGTTTCTACATACCCTCTCTGGTGTTCCAAATGCAGATAGCCCCTTATCGCCTGGTGTTCCTCGGTTACATCGGTTTCCTGGCCGGCCTTATCATCATCGGCCTATCCACGATCATACCAGGGGCCGAGTTCATCCTGGCCGCGGGAGGTTCGGTGATATCCACGGCGGGACTCCTATTCCTGGAACGATGAGTAAATTTCCAGGCCCGACAACTAGCCCCCGGCGACCTTGCGCAGGTCATCCGGGGCGATCTCCGTTCCCACCTTGAGCGAGGATGCCGAGCTACCAATGCTCTCGATCGTGAACATCTTAGGGACCCTTGAACGGAACAGCAGCCCCATTGGCGTTCCGCCACCTGTTGCTGCGACCGCCGGTATCGACAGGATTCCCTTGCACGAAGGGCAGCGGAAATGATACCTGTTCTGACCAATCTTTGTTTCCATGGCCTGTTCCCACCCTGGCGATGCATTACTGCAGAAGGGACATACTGGAAGCTCCTTGTCGATCCACTTTCGAGGTGCGCTGCCCATGAGCCCGTCCCGACGATTGAAATTGGTTGGTTTGGTCATTCTTAACGAGCCATCAATATGGTGTGAGAACAAATAGTCATGGTGGAAGACTCCTCACAGGGGTTGAGAAATGACCCTATTTGACCAGGTTCACGTAAAGGGAGTTCGAGAGGTTCGGGTAGGGCTAAGTGGATTTCCAAATTTGCCCTCGTGATCAAGCTTCTGATATTCGTCGTTGTATTGGTGGCCTATTTCGCCATATTTCTTCCGATCTTCGGGCCCATATTGTACCTGGTCCTGCGGCGTATCTTACGAGGATAGGTAAGAACGCCCGTTCCCCAGTTCCCCCACCCGTGAATAGGGCGGCCGGAGATATGTGCCCCCTCGCGGCCTGGGGCCACCTACATTCCGGAGGTGGACCGGCCGCTCGGACGGAGCTTCTCCACCGCCTCCCGGAACGATTTCATCGTTATCTTCGCCTTATCGATCTCCTCGTCGGTGATCTCCATGTCCTTCTCAACGGCAGCGCGGATGGTGCTCATCGCCGCTTCATTGGCGACGGCGGCGAGGTCCGCCCCGGTGAACCCTTCGGTCATCCGGGCCAGCTCGTCGATGTCCACACCCTTGGCCAGCGGTTTCTTCGAGGCGTGGATCTCAAGGATCTGTTTCCTCGCCTCGAGGTCGGGGGGCGGTATCCGGACCACGCGATCGAAGCGCCCAGGCCGAAGCAGGGCCGGGTCCACGATGTCCAACCGGTTCGTCGCCGCCACTACCACCACGTCCTCCAGCCCCTCCAGGCCATCCATCTCGGTGAGCATCTGAGAGATCACCCGCTCGGTGACGTGGGAATCGCCCTCGCCCCCTCCTCGGGACGGAGCTATGGAGTCTATTTCGTCGAAGAAGATGACGCAGGGAGCGGCCTGCCGGGCCTTGCGGAACGTCTCCCGGACGGCCTTCTCCGACTCGCCCACCCACTTGCTTAGGAACTCCGGCCCCTTTACGGAGATGAAGTTAGCCTCGGATTCCGTGGCCACCGCCTTGGCCAGCAGGGTCTTGCCAGTGCCGGGCGGTCCATACATGAGCACTCCCTTGGGCGGGGTGGCGTTCAGGCGTTGGAAGAACCTTCCGTATTTGAGCGGCCACTCCACCGCCTCCCGGAGCTCCCGCTTGGCCTCGGGGAGACCGCCGATGTCGGCCCAGTGGATATTGGGCCTCTCCACCAGCACCTCACGCAGGGAGGAGGGTTGCATCTCCCGGAGCGCCGCCTTGAAGTCGTCATTGGTGACGGTGATCTGGTCGAGCA
The DNA here is from genome assembly GCA_964477865.1 of uncultured Methanomassiliicoccaceae archaeon. Taxonomy (GTDB): domain Archaea; phylum Thermoplasmatota; class Thermoplasmata; order Methanomassiliicoccales; family Methanomassiliicoccaceae; genus UBA6. Next base: position 12,817 of record CAYZEV010000062.1, read on the forward strand.
CCTCGCGAGGTATGGACTCCTCCTCCAGGTTGATCTCTGGCAGGATGCGGCGCAGCGAGAGCATGGCCGCCTCCTTGCATAGTCCCGACAGGTCCGCCCCCACATAGCCATGGGTGAGGTTGGCGAATTTTTCCAGGTCCACGTCCTCCTCCAGAGGCATACCTCGAGTATGTATCTGCAGGATCTCCAATCTGCCTTTGCTGTCCGGTATCCCTATCTCGATCTCCCGATCGAAGCGGCCCGGGCGGCGCAGCGCCGGGTCCAGGGCGTTGGGCCGGTTGGTGGCCCCGATGACCACGACCTTGCCCCGGGCCTCCAGGCCGTCCATGAGCGATAGCAGCTGCGCGACCACCCTCCGTTCCGTCTCCCCGGTCACTTCCTCGCGCTTGGGGGCGATGGAATCGATCTCATCGATGAAGATGATGGTCGGCGCGTTCTCCTGAGCGTCCTTAAAGATGTCGCGGAGATGCTCCTCCGACTCGCCGTGGAACTTGGACATGATCTCGGGGCCGCCGATGGACACGAAGTTAGCGTTCGTTTCGGAGGCCACCGCCTTGGCCAGCAGGGTCTTCCCGGTGCCGGGCGGCCCGTGGAGCAGCACGCCCTTGGGCGCTTCCACCCCCAGGCG
>CAYZEV010000063.1:0-12933 GCA_964477865.1 uncultured Methanomassiliicoccaceae archaeon
CGCCCGCACTCTTAGCCATATCCAGTAATCCAGGACTTTTCGTCAATCAGGGGGTTTTGTGCACCCGGCCGTGGCGGGACTTCTTTTTCCTGCGCCCAGACCTCTCGGGCGGCCCGCAGGGCCTTCTGTTGCTTCTTGCGGCAGTAGCTGCGCTCCGTGGTAGATGTCTCTAGGTGACCGAACAGCACGCTCACCGTCTCGATGTCCGCTCCCTCGTCAAGAAGGAACTGACCATAGGTCCGGCGGCACTTGTGTAGGTCGAGGCCGACGATGCCGACGTCCTCGCCCACCTTGCGGACCATCTTGGTGATACTATTGGTCGATAGCTTACCGTCCTCGTGATCCTGCAGGGCAGGGAACAGGAACTCGAGGTCCGGCCGCCTACTTCTCATCTCAAGACGTTTGGCATGGTACCTCCTGAGGAATGAGACACACTCCGGTCTAAGGGGCGGATCGCGCTCCTCGCCGTAGGTGGCCTCGCCCTTGGGGTGGGCGATGTGGTAATGCTCATCGCCCTGGTCGAGGTGCAGGTCGGTGATAAGGCCCTCCTTGACCTCCTTATGCCTCGCCCCCGAGCCCATGGACAGGACCACCAGGGCGTACGACTCCATAAGGGTCCAGTCATCGTGGCTGACCCTGTCAGCGCCGTCGAGGATAAGCTGATATTCCGCTGGGGTCAGCGGAGGGAGGCGGGAGGAGCGGGACAGGTTGCGCAACTGGTTGGGGTTCTTGGCCCGATAGACCTGCACCGCGAAGTTGCCAGCGTACTTCAGCAGTGAGTTCAGGGCCCCGACCTCGTGGCCGAGGTTCTTCTTCTTAACCCCTCGCTTCTTGATCAGGTTCACGAACGCACCCACCTCCTTCTCTGTCATCTTCTCCGGGTTGGTCGTGTCGATCGCTCCCCTGGCCATGAGGTCCTCCAGGTCGCGGTGTATACGCCGCAGTCGGCGTTCCCTCTCCACCAGGGTCGCCTCTCCCAACCCGCTGTTCTCCAGGTACCGGTTCATCCAGGTCAGGAAGGGGTAGCGGCCCATGGACCTCGCCCTCCTTTTCCGACCTGGCCTGCTCTTTCTACCACTGGAGGAGCCCCTGCCACTCGTTCGAGTAGCATGGCGATCCTCGGGAAGAGTATGGGACGGCCTGCTATTTGGGGCCACGGCGCTGGTTCCTTGCTCCCCGATGGCGATTGACGTCACCGCAGCACTCTGCCGTCCACTGTTACCTGATAGGGCAGCCACCGCTGCTCGCAGGCGTGCTTGAAGAACCTCAGTGCATCGTCGCTGTTGCCATCGAAGATGTGCTTGAGGTGCTCCCCCACGACTTCGAGCTCGACACTTTTCCAGTCCGCCCCGAGGGCCGCGGCCAGGTTCCGTTTGATTTCCGCGACTGTCTGCTCAGCGCTCCGCCCGCTCGGAGGATCGGGAGTCGCCGCGAACGGTCTCTCGGGAGCAACATCGCTCTGGGCGGCGGGAGAAGACGGTGATGCATCCTCCTTCGGGGCGGAGGAATTGTCCTGAATTCCCTGACTTGGCCTAACGCCCTCCTCTGGCGGAGGGGGGTCGAACCACGAGGCCTCCTTGGGTTCCCGGTGCTCGATGATGACCACGCTGACGTTCCGGGGCTCCAGGGTCCGTCCAGTGGCCAGCTTGTACTCGTCCTTGACCCGCCAGCCCGGGGCCACCCAGTATACGATGCCCTGGCGGTACAGGTTCTGCCGCATCGCTTCGAGACGAGCGGAGAGCCAGTTCCCCGCCCGGGGCCACCACCGCTCGGTGGTGTCGATGCCGTAGCGGCTAGCGATGTCGTTGAGGCGCCCGAGCAGCTCGGTCATCGTGCCCACGTAGCGGTCCTGCTCGTCCATCATGTACATGACCGCCAGGCCGACGGGGTGCCCCCGCAGCGCCTCCTCGTTGCGGTCCCGCAGGCTGTCCCGGTAGGCATGGTAGAACTCCCCCTCCCTATATCCCATGGCCTGGCTGATGGCCTCGCCCCATACGGCGAAGTCGGCCATGCGGGGCAGGTTCTTGAGCGCCAGGGTCGGCTTGATGACCATGGTCTGGGCCAGGGTGTCGAGCATGGCCCCGAGGATGGCCGGCCTAGCCGCCTCGAACTCTGAGCGGACCTCCTCCTCGCTGCGGCGCAGGGCGTCGGGCAGCATCTCCATGGAGAAGATGATGCTACGCTCCAGGAAGTCCTCGGAGTGGGTGACCGTGTGGAGGGAGGTCACCAGCACGCACCGCTGGTACTTGTAGATCACGTCGCCGTCGTCCGAGTACAGCTTGCGCTTCAGGAACGCCTCCCCGGTTGAGGCCTTGCAGGTCCGGTCGGAGTACTCCTTGGGCAGGTAGCTGAGGTTGTCCAGCACCGTGACATAGCTGTGGTCGAACTGCTGGGCGAACTCCTCCACCGACTTGGTCATGCCGCCCCGGGAGACCACGTTGGGGTCGGCCAGGGCCTTCATGAACTCGGCGGTGGTGGACTTGAGGCTGCCAGGCGGGCCGACGAACTGGGCGATGGGGTGGGGAAACCCCGGGACGAGGTACGAGACCAGCAGCACCGGCAGGAGGATGCGGTCCCGGTCGCTCAGGCGAGTGAGCTGCAGGAAGGCGGACACCTTGCCACCTCTGGTCGGCCGGGGCAGGGGGAGCATCCCGGCGGTCCGGCGGAACAGGACGGGCGGGTGGTCCACAACCTCCCAGCGGCCGGGGCTGACCCTCAGGGCGGCCCAGGTCTCGTCGCCGAGGTCGATGTACACGTCGTCGCCCTGGCGGGCCACCCGGATGGACAGCTCCACCTTCTTGCCCTGGGCCACTGCCCGGGCCGACAGCATCGCCACGGCCGCCTTGATCGCCTCGTCGTGGGGGGCGTCCCGGTGGCGGTTCCAGTACTCAGCGATGAGCCAGTTGCGGAACTCTCCCGACTCCAGGCGGTGGTTCTCCCGGTGGCCTCCCACCTCGTAGGTCACGTACGGCTCGCCCCGCTCGTCCAGGAACGGTTCGGCTCTGGCGTCGGTGACGATGCGCATGAGGCGGTGGACGACCTTCTCGGCCTTCTGGTACTTCGGGCAGTGCTCGATGTTGCAGAACTCCGGCCCGAGGTTGGCCTTGATGGCTTCGCAGCTGATCCCGTGGTAGGAGCGGGAGTAGGTGCCTTTGAGGGTGGCCAGATTCTCCCGCAGCAGGGCCTCGTCGGCGTCCTGGCAGTGCTGGGAGTAGATAGCCATCTCCGCCGCCGCCTGGCTCTCCGGGACGCCTTTGGCCTTGTTCCACAGGGCGATGTTGAACGCCCCCAGCTCCCGCTTACCGACCTCCAGGCCCTCCATCAGCCGGGCGTAGCAGGGGTAGTCGTTCAGCGAGCCCTTGGCGACAGGGCGGAAGGCGCTCTCCTCCGCCCGGGAAGTCTGCTGGCCGAGCAGGCGGACGATGTCCTCCTGGAGGTGATGGATGTCCCACATCATGATGACCTTCGGGAACTGCAAGGGCAGCGAGGACGGCCGCTCCGGCGGGACCCCGTCGATGAGCGTCTTGCACGCCCCGTCTGTCCGGCGGGCCCCGCACATCCGAATCATCGAGCCCCTGGTGAACTTGGACCACCGTATCTTGGCCCAGTCTACCTTAGCCCGTTGGCGGTCCACCCCGGCCTCGGCGAGGAGCCGATCGGCCAGGAACTCCCGCACCTGGCACATGACATCGATGCCGTACCGCTCCAGGCTCCTGCCCAGTCCCTCGGCGATGGCAACGCTCGCCGGGTCGGGGAAGACGTGTACGTGCAGCCCCTTGCCTCCGGTGAAGGCCAGGTAGTACGGGACGTTGGTGCGGCCCAGGTGCTCCACCAGCTTCCAGGCTTCGCCGACCAGCTCGGTCCAGTCGGGGGAGTCAAAGTCGAACACCAGCTCGTTCGCCAGCACCGTGCGGGCCAGGAACGGCTTGTAGTGGGTGCACTCAGTCCAGAGGTGCCAGGGGTCCCCGAAGAAGTGCATGACCTCAATCGGCCGGTTCGGCTCGATGGCCTGAAGGCACTCCAGCATCTGCATCTGTCTAGCTTTGAGGTCGTCCTCCGTGGGAGACCCGTCCTTGGCGACTTTGCTGTCATCGCTCATGAAACGTGACTAATAATCGTTCAGCCCGATATTCGATGTTGAACGAAAAACTAGGTGTTACAATCAGCTTGAGGACATACATACAATATCTGGCACCATAGACGGTCGATTGGAATGGGGTTGCCTTGGCAACGTGAGGAAGCCAAGAGGACAGTCTTGGCCAACCTGAGTTCGGATTGGAAGAAGATAGGTGACATAGTAAAATCCACACCGCTCCTGTATCAAACAGTACGGCGGGCGTTGTACGACCTCATCGAGGAGGAGAAGGTGGAACGGAAGGGAGGAGGATATTACCGTCTAACCAACACCTATATGAAGAAGCAGACCGAGGAGGAGGTCAGAGGAGAGTATGATGAGATCATTGGCAGCCTGCGACCGCAGGAGGCCTATGCGACGATTAACGAGCACTGTAAGAGCATATCGACGGGCATGATTGCGCTATCCATCAAGATGGGAATGGGCAGCCTGATAAAAACAATCCCCAAGGGCACCATAAAAAAGCTGGGTATCGACGATTTCTTGATTGAGGCCCATGTCGATGCCGGCTACTACGAGTGGCAGGAGCAGTTCGTTCTCCAGCACTTAGAAACGAGGTATCCGGGAGCATTGGATGATTATTGTGAAATCATTTTATCCAGGACGACAGAAGAAGAGGATAGGGCCCATCGTATTAATTTTGAAATTCAACTGACGTATATGTTTAACCTGGTTTGGAGCGGTCGGGTGTTGCTAGGAACATGCCAGGCCTGCCCGCCATTCAAGCAAGCAGTTGATGCGTACTATCGTGACGGTGCCTCAGTTCCTAAATCAGGCGGAAAGCTCATCGCCCCTAAACATTGAGCTATGTCCGTTGACGATTTCGCTCCATCCCTACCCGATCACAAAGCCAGACCCAGGTCATGCCGTGCAGGGGCGCTCGCTTTTTTATTCCAAAATCCGCTTTTCGCTGCTTTTTCGCTTTCGCTTCGCTGCTGCTCAGGGGCCCATATATGCATTACACAATTCGCTGCTTTTTCCGCTTCGCTTTTCGCTCTAGCAGGCCGCTCGCTCCGCTTCAAATTAGGAAAGCGGATTCGCTTCGAGCGAGTGAAATCCATGCCCGCTCGAACCTCACTCAGGAAGGTCGCCGACGTCGGAAGTGATGGAACATCCAGATATGCTAGAATGCGCTTAGTATTCAAGGGTCCTGAGCTATGGGGGGAAGCCATCACCGACGACCTCCAGGACCCACACTAGGATGTGGTGCTACGAAGTGCAGGCGCGGGGATTACGTCAAGCCGACCATCCACGGTTCCACTGGTGGGGTGGACTACGCCAACATGGGCGACGAGCCAGTGGAGATATGGCACGACCGCAAGCTCTATAGCTTAAGATCGGGAGAACGGCTTTTCATCGAGAAGGTCGGGGCTGAGCCGATGGTGCTCCCGGCCCGGCCTCCCAAACCATGATTCGCCGGGTCTCAAATTTTTGGGCTTCTTCCCTCTTTTCATTATCACTTTCAGCATACTGGCCGAAGAACTGATATGGCCTGAAGAGCTACCTTTTCATATGGAGAAATCGGAACCGTCCAGGAAGCTAATCCTCATTTATCTTGAGGATTTGGACGGCGACGGTTTCGAGGATTTCTGCGTCGATTTATTCTTTGGTTTAGGCTACCACAGCGTGGTCCGCACACCCAAGGGTCCTGACGGCGGCAAGGATCTCATTATCGCCCGTAAAGGCAAAACCACCTTCGTGGAGTGCCGGCACTGGAAGAAGGCCATCGGCAGACCGGATATCCAGAAGTTGCACTCCGCCACCGTGTCCGAGGGCGCTGACCACGCTATCTTCGTCACCACCGGACGGTTCTCGAAACCGGCTATAGACTGCGCCATGACTCTGGAGCCGAGCATGCTGCTCATCGACGGCAATGAGTTGGCCGTCCTGGCCGAGAAGGCAGGTTTTCGCATCGTACGGGGCCTCCAGCCTGGTGAAGACGTTGTCTACTTCTTCGAGGGGCATGAGCTCGGCGTAGCTAAGGAGCTGTTGAGCAAGGAGCTGGATGCCATGATGTCTTGGAACCCGAACGGGTTCCAGAGCCACAGCAACGACCAATCGCTGTTCCTATACCTGCCGTTCTATCGGCTGGAGTACTCGATACCGTCACGCAAAGCCTCCGGAGCTAGGAAGCGCCGTGCGAAGACCTACGCTTTGGTCGAAGCTACAGCGCCGTCGCTCCCAAGAGGTGTTCACCCAAGTGCCGTCGCTGTTCTCTACCGAACGGAGCTGGACGCCTGCTTTGGGACGCCGGTACGCCAGCTAGGGGTCTGGACCAAGCATATGGCGGTGATCCGCTGCCTCCCCTTCCAGAAGTTTGCCCTTCCCTACGAGGCGATCCTGACGTTCGCCTTGCGATACGGCGAAGTTATCGCTGTGCGGATGAACCTGGCGAGGCACCGGGTGGTCCTGCGGCACATCCACCGGTTGATGGTCCCGGTGGTCCGGCAGTGGCGGAAGACCGCCACGGGTGTAGTGGAGACCAGGGCGCTGTTCGGCCTATGTCCCTATATCATAGGCACGAGCAGACACGGTCTGCACTAGAAGGTGCACTAACCGACACCATATGGCGGCCATGACTCCTAAGATCCGTTTCAGGCAAGGGGCGACCATGAGGGCGATGCAGGTCGAAACACCATGGGACCGAGACATTCATATCTGGGACGAAGCGATACGAACACCCAACCTACAGGGCCGATGCAACAGCTAATGGTTCCCTAATCTGTTCATGATATTCGGTCAATTCTTGATATTTTCAACATCTCCTTCAGAATTTGGATGTTACATCACATTTCTCATGTAACATATCCCTAGCGGGAATGGACCCCTACGAAGCATGGCGGGAGGGACAGCATGACGATCTGGTCTTGGCTGTTGCGCTAGCGTGCTGGTGGGCCGAACGGCATGTTACGCCCAGAATAATTTTCCTGGAGTGAGCGTACCAAGAGGCGTCTAGGCGCTTGCTGACCCTTTCTATTATCGATTATGTACTTTTAAAATAGCATCAGCCCATTCCATCTTGGCTTGGTATTGATGGAACAACCAGCGTTCCGTGTGATTGGGAACATCATCCTCAAAGTGTTGGCCTCCGAGTATCCAGACAGCATGGACGACGGCCCGTTGTTCGACTCCGTAAAGGCAGAGTACACCAACCCTAGCCAGGCCGACTATCAGACCGCACTCAATTATCTGGAAAAGAAAGTTTTAATCGTCAAGCACTCCGAGCAGTCGGCGGCGATGGGTGTTTTCATTTCTTCCTTCAACTACACGATACTCAGGCAGGGCCTCGATCGTGTACAAGAACTGTCCGCCGGGGCCGAGCCTCGCTCAGCTCCACCTCGGGAGACTAGCCCCGTTCCTCTGGAGCAACAGCCAACGCAAGGCCCGGTCCGGGCGTTCATCAGTCATTCCAACAAGGACAAATCGCTTGCTGGCAATCTGAAGGAGGCCCTCGCCGTGTACGGCATTGAGGGTTTCATCGCTCACGAGGACATCGAGCCTCTGGCCCAGTGGAGAAAGGTCATCCTCGCCCACCTAGCCCAGGCTGACATCCTCGTCGTCCTCGTTAGCATGAACTCTATAGTTTCCCACTGGGTTAACCAAGAGGTCGGCCATGCGATGGCGAGAGGGATAACCGTCGTGCCCATCAAGGTCGATGCTGACCCAATAGGTTTTCTTTCGGATACTCAGGCCCTAGCGTTTAAATCGCCCCCCTATGGGCGATTATCTAGGAACAAGCAATATGATTGTGAGTTGTGCGCCCAGATCATCGCAACGACCATGGCCTCACAGAAGGGTTTGGAGGAAAGGATGAAACATGGGATGGCCATGAGCTTCGCCCGGAGCATGAGCTATTATGAGACCCGATGCCTGATCGGCATCTTGGACCGCTTCAGCTTGTTCACGGATGATGAGGTAACGGCAATGGTTACGGGGGGCATAAGGAATGGCCAGATTCATCGAGAAGGGACTGCTTGTGAGTTCCTTCGCCGCTTACTGGACCTTTACCCAAGGGCGGTAAGCATGGACCATCAAGAGCTCTTGATGCAAAAAATGCCCCAATGACCGTCTGCACCGGCGCGCAGCATATGGCTATATAATGACTGAGCATTTTTTTATAATCGCACAAAGATACTAAGCTCGTGGTGGCATCGTGAGCATGAAGAAGATCACCGTGGACGAACTCAAGAAGCTGGCGAAGCAGTACGACCTTCATGTCTGCCGCATCAAGGGCAGTGAGGTCGTTCAGATTCGCAAGAATCCTAGTGACAAGTACGAGGATGTAACCTGGGAAGAGTTCGAGGACACGCTGAAGAAGAAGAGCCTGGCCGTGTACAAGGCGGAAGAGAGCGACTTCCTCAAAATTATGAAAGATAAGAAATAGAATACGCTGGAAACAGTTTTAGCGTTGGTTGTTCATGTGTCGCCGGTGGGTGAATGGCCAAAGGTAAGAACGGTAACAAGGAGAACAACGGCGCCAACCTAGGTTTCGAGGCCACGCTTTGGGCAGCGGCCGACAAGATGCGCAACAATATGGACGCCGGCGAGTACAAGCATGTAGTCCTCGGCCTCATCTTCCTGAAGTACATCTCCGACGCCTTCGACGAGCAGCACGAGAAGCTGGCTAGGGAGAAGGAGCAAGGAGCTGATCCCGAGGACCGGGACGAGTACAAATCGGTTGGTATATTCTGGGTCCCCAGGGAGGCACGCTGGGAGGAGCTGAGGAAGAACGCCCGCCAGCCCACCATCGGCAAGCTTGTTGATGATGCGATGGACGCTATCGAGAAGGAGAATCCCTCGCTCAAGGGCGTCCTGCCGAAGGACTACGCTCGACCTTCATTAGACAAGCAGCGCCTCGGCGAGCTGATCGATTTGTTCACCAACCGGCTCATCATCGGGACGGCCGACGCACGCTCGAAGGATGTCCTCGGCCGCGTGTACGAGTACTTCCTGTCGCAGTTCGCTTCGGCCGAGGGGAAGCAGAGCGGACAGTTCTACACGCCGCGCGGCATCGTTCGGCTCCTGGTCGAGATGCTCGCTCCATACAAGGGCCGCGTGTACGACCCGTGCTGCGGCTCGGGCGGCATGTTCGTGCAGAGCGAGAAGTTCATCGAAGCTCATGGCGGACGTATCGGCGACATCTCCGTATACGGTCAGGAGTCGAACCCGACGACCTGGCGGCTGGCTAAGATGAATCTGGCCATCCGCGGCATCGACGGCAACCTTGGACCGCACAATGCCGACACATTTCACAACGACCTTCATCCGGACCTCAAGGCCGATTACATCCTGGCCAATCCGCCGTTCAACGACAGCGATTGGGGCGGGGAACGGCTGAAGACCGACCCTCGGTGGAGATACGGTGTGCCACCAGTAGGCAACGCAAACTACGCCTGGGTACAGCACTTCATTCACCATCTGGCACCAACAGGTATTGCGGGTTTCGTCCTAGCCAATGGGAGCATGTCATCGAACCAGTCAGGTGAGGGAGAGATACGGAAGGCGATCACCGAGGCGGACCTTGTGGATTGCATGGTCGCTTTGCCTGGCCAATTGTTCTACTCTACTGGTATACCTGCCTGTCTGTGGTTCTTATCTAGGGACAAAAAGAATAATAGGTTCAGGGATCGTCATAGCCAGATATTATTCATTGATGCTCGGAAGATGGGGCAGCTCGTAGACCGAGTTCATCGTGAGCTAACCAATGACGATATAATCAAAATTGCCACAATCTACCACTCTTGGCGGGGAGATATGGGGGCAGAGGTGTATACGGACATCCTTGGTTTCTGTAAGAGCGTAGATTTTGCTGAAGTAAAAAAGAACAATTTTGTTCTTACTCCCGGTAGGTATGTTGGATCTGAGCAAGAGGCCGATGATGGCGAACCATTCGAGATAAAGATGACCACACTTGCTAAACAACTCAGAACGGAATTCGTCGATTCCTGCAGATTACAAGATGCCATCTCGAAACGTATGAAGGATTATTATGATGGCCAGTAAATGGCAAAAGTTTACTGTGATGGAACTCCAGGCCAGAGGATGCTTGTTGGTGGAAGACGGAAATCATGGTGAGAATAGACCAAGGCCAGACGAGTTTTGTGATAGTGGTGTATCCTTCATAAGGGCAGCGGATATGGACGGAGGATCCGTCCTATTCAGAACAGCTTCTAGAATTAATGATCATGCTAGAAGTCGCATTCGCAAGGGTATAGGTAAGCCGGGAGATGTGCTCTTGTCCCACAAGGGGACCGTGGGAAAGGTTGCCTACACATCGCTTGAATGCGAGCCTTTTGTTTGCTCCCCCCAGACAACTTTCTGGAGGGTGACTGATTCAACTTGTATCGACCGGATATTTCTGTATTACTATCTCTGCTCAAAACATTTCCAAAACCAGCTAAATGCGCATAAGGACGAGTCTGATATGGCTGGATATGTCAGCCTTACAGCTCAACGAACACTTGAGGTTCTTCTACCTCCCATTGAGGTACAACGAAAGCTGGGTTTATTGCTTAGAGGATTTGATGATAAGATTGAACTCGACCGCCGAAATAACGAAACTCTTAAGACCATCGCCCGTGTCATCTTCAAGTCCTGGTTCATTGACTTCGATCCGGTGCGGGAAAAAGCTGAGGGAAAGAAGCCGTTCGGCATGGACGATGAGACCGCTGCCCTTTTTCCCTCGAATTTTGAAGACTCGGAGCTAGGGGCGGTACCAAAAGGCTGGAGCATCAACACAATCGGCGAGATGGCTAATGTTGTAGGGGGATCAACACCAAGCACCAAGGAACCTGCCTACTGGTGCGGCGAATATCATTTTGTCACTCCCAAGGATATGTCCAATTTGAAAGCACCATTTATCCTTGGTTCGGAAAGACGGATCACAAAGGAAGGATTGGAATGCATCAGCTCTGGGTTGTTGCCAGTGGGCACGCTACTCCTTTCCTCAAGAGCACCTATCGGGTACCTAGCCATAGCAGATGTGCCCGTTTCCATCAATCAAGGCATCATAGCCATGATTCCGAATGGGAACCTCCCCAGTTCATTTCTACTGTTCTGGACCGAGAGTAATATAGATACGATCCTAAACAATGCAAATGGTACGACCTTTCAGGAAATAAGCAAGTCCAATTTCCGACCTATCAAGATGGTAGTGCCTTCTCGCGAGGTTGTTGAACGCTTCGAGGCCATTGTAGCGCCTTTGAACGCTTTAATCGTCAACAATCTGAAAGAGATATCAACGCTTACGACCCTTAGAGACACTTTGCTACTAAAACTGCTTTCCAGAGAGGCCCATTTGAAGGCCAGCTCACTGGAGGCTGAGGCCTGATGGTCGATGAGAGCGTACTGGAGAACGAGTTCCTTGACTACTTCCGCTCTCTTGGTTACAACATCGCCCATGGGCCCCATATCGCTCCAGGCGAGCCTTCGGCCGAAAGGAACGGCTACGAGGAGGTTGTTCTTTCAAGCCGCATACAGCACGCCCTAGCTCGGCTAAATCCTTCAATTCCACAAGAGGCCAAGGAGGACGCCCTTCGAAAGCTCCTTCGCGTCGCTTCGCCGTCGTTGATCGAGAATAATCATCTTGTTCACCAGATGCTTATCGACGGCATCGATGTCGAATACCGCCGGACGAACGGTACCATCGCCGGGGACAAGGCCCAGCTCATCGACTTCGATAACATCGACAACAACGACTGGCTCGCGGTCAACCAGTTCACCGTCATAGAGAACGGCACCAACCGCCGGGCCGATGTCGTCCTCTTCATCAACGGTTTGCCTCTCGTCACAATCGAGCTCAAGAACCCTACGGACGAGAAGGCGACTATATGGTCTGCGTTCAATCAGTTGCAGACCTACAAGGCGCAGATACCTTCGCTGTTCCGTTACAACGAGGCTCTAATTATCTCCGACGGCCTGGAGGCGAGGACCGGCACGCTGACGGCCGACCGGGAACGGTTCATGCCCTGGCCGACCATCGAGGGAGAGAGCACCGCCCCAAAAAGCATGCTGCAATCGGAGGTCCTCATCAAGGGCATCTGTGAGAGAAAGCGGCTTTTGGACTTCATACAGCACTTCATAGTCTTCGAGGAGAGTAAGAAGGGGAACCGAATCAAGAAGATGGCCGGGTACCACCAGTTCCACGCCGTCAACAAGGCGGTCGAAGAAACTGTAAAGGCGACGAGACCGTCTGGAGACAAGAGGGTCGGCGTTGTCTGGCACACCCAAGGCTCCGGCAAGTCGCTCACCATGGCCTTCTACGCCGGCAAGGTCGTTCTGGACCAGCGCATGGAGAACCCAACCATCGTGGTCATCACCGACCGCAATGACCTCGACGACCAGCTGTTCGGCACCTTCTCCCAGTGCCACGAGCTCCTTAGGCAGCGCCCGAAACAGGCGGACAGCCGAGAGGACCTCAAGAAGTTGCTCCGCGTGGAGTCCGGCGGGGTCGTGTTCACCACCATCCACAAGTTCTTCCCTGAGGGCGAGGAGAAGACGCTGGACGCCCTCTCGGACCGGCGCAACATCGTGGTCATCGCCGACGAGGCCCATCGCTCGCAGTATGACTTCATCGACGGCTTCGCCCGTCACATGCGCGACGCGCTGCCGAACGCTTCATTCATCGGCTTCACCGGCACGCCGCTGGAGCTGGAGGACAAGAGCACCCGTGCGGTCTTCGGCGAGTACATCTCTGTCTACGACATCCAGAAGGCCGTTCGGGACGGGGCCACGGTCCCCATCTACTACGAGAGCCGCCTGGCCAAGATCAACCTCAAGGACGCCCAGAAACCCAGGCT
>CAYZEV010000064.1:0-11568 GCA_964477865.1 uncultured Methanomassiliicoccaceae archaeon
GCCGACAGCGGTTCGTCCAGCAACAGCAGCTTCGCCCCGGTGGCCAGCGCGCGAGCGAGCGACACTTTCTGCTGCTCGCCCCCGGACAGCTCCGCTGGGAACATGGACATGCGGTCCAGGAGCTTGACCAGCTCGAGGTACCGGTGGGGGATCGCCTTGAGGTCGCCCTTCTCCATCCCTTTGACGATGGGGCCATAGGCCACGTTGTCGTGGGCGCTGAGATGGGGGAACAGGGCGATGTTCTGGAACACGTACCCTATGTCCCTCTCCTCGATCGGCACTCCCTTCATGTCCCTGCCGGAGATCAGGACCCGGCCCTCGGTCGGCTCGATGATGCCAGCGATCATCCTGATCAGGGTTGTCTTACCGCACCCAGACGGTCCCAGGATGGTGACGTACTCCCCATCGGCGATCTTGAGGTTGATGTCGCTGGACGCGACGACCTTGCCGAACCGCTTGCCGATATTGCTCAGCTCCACCTCAGGCATTCAGTCCACCCTCAGCTCCTTCTCCAGCCCGCCCTCGGGGTACGGGAAGATCGATGCCTTGTCTGTGCTCCAGCTTATGCCCACTTCATCCCCGACCCCAACCTGGTCCTTGCGGCTGGACGGCAACTTCGCAGAGAAACGACCCAGGCCTTCAACGTTGATGTCCAGGTGGACGATGCGGCCCTCGAACAGGGTGCGCTCGACGACACCATGGAGGAAGGCGTCGCTCTCCCTGACAACCTTGGTGTTGCCGACCTTGACCGCCACGACCGCCTTGGAGTCGACCGGGAGCTGACACGGTCTCGCGAACACGGTGCGGCCGACATCGTCCTTCACCGAGGTCACCCGTTCATTGCCGGAGTAGATGACGTTGCCGACGAAGAAGTTGGACTGCCCGACGAAGGTGGACACGAAGGGCGAGGCGGGGTGGTCGAACACCTCCTTGGGTGTGCCGATCTGGATGATTTTGCCGTGTCTGATGACCGCGATGCGGTCGGCGATGACCAGCGCCTCCTCCTGATCATGGGTGACGTGCAGGACGGTCAACCCGAGCTCCTTGGCCATCGAGCGCAGCTCTCGCCGGAGGTCGATCCTTAGGCGGGCGTCCAGCGCCCTCAGCGGTTCGTCCAGCAGAAGCACGTCGGGGTTTGTGGCCAACGCCCTGGCCAGTGCGTTCCTCTGTTGCATACCTCCAGAGAGCTCGCGCGGGAAGGCGTCCGCACGCTTGGTAAGGCGGACCAGGTCCAATAGCTCGACCAGCGTAGCCTCGACCTCGTCTTCTGGCCTGCCCCGGATGGTCGGCCCGAAGGTGATGTTCTCCGCTACCGTCATCGTTGGGAACAGGGAGTATGTCTGGGAGAGCAGGACCGCGTTCCTCTCCTCGGGCTCCAGGCGGGTCAAGTCCTTGTCGTCGAAGAAGACCGTGCCCTTGTCTGGCAAGGTGAGGCCGGCTATGATCCTCAACGTCGTCGTCTTGCCCGCCCCGGTTGGACCCAGTAGGCACAGGTACTCGCCATCTTTGACCACCAGGTTTAGGTCATCGGCGGCCCTGACATCACCATAGTACTTGCGGACACCTTGAAGAGTGATCTGGGGCGCTCAAACCACCTCCTTCCTCTTCCTGGTAAAGTAGCGAAGCGCGAGCATCGCCAGATAGGAAACGAAGATGAGGATGATGCATGCCAGACCGGCCTGGTAGAAGGACGCGCTCTTCACAAGATTCACGATGTATACCGGGGCGGTGGACGCGTTACTCTGGATGGCCAGGGTCGCCCCGGTCTCCCCAAGGCTTCGAGTGAAGGCCATGATGGCCCCCGCCAGTATAGAGCTCTTGATGACGGGGTAGAGAACACGGCGGAAGCTCTGGATAGGTTTGGCCCCCAGAGTCCTCGCCGTCTCTTCCAAGGATGGGTCGATTTCCTCGACCGCACCGGCAACGTTGCGCACTACAAGGGGATAAGTGAACGCGACATGAGCAAATACCAGGATGAGGAAGGGCAATGTTAGTGCGAGTCCCAAGTCCTTCCAGAATGCTCCCAGCGAGAACCCAAGGGCGGCGGTGGGGACGATCAGCGGGATGTTCACGAGGACGTCCATTGCTTCGGCCAACTTCGAGTGGCGGTTCTTACTGATATAGAGGGCAAGTGGGATGCCGAGGGCGATGTCGATCACGGTCACGATCCCGGCTAGGACGAAGGATACGATCAGCGCGTTCCAGAAGCCACTCCAGTCCGAGGCGACCGGGTTGGCGAATATCACGTAGCTGAAGATGAAGAACGAAGGTATGAGAACAAAGAGCGCCAGGAAGAACATGGCCCCGCCGTTCTTGAATTTGGGGAACACCCCTCTGCTCAATATCTTCTCTGGCATCGGCCACACCTTTCGTATGGGCAGATGGAACCGCATGATCACGAACTTCAGGACGACCAGGAGCACCAAGGAGAGGACAATCAGGAGGATGCTCACGAACGAGAGCGAAGCAAGGATATCGGCACTGTGGGTCTGATTGTACTGGCTGTTCAGCACTCCGATGAGGGTTGGGCCGGTCTGGAAGCTGCCCGCTTTGATCGTGGCCAGGGCGAGGAGTGTGCCTCCGGTCTCGCTCAGGCTCCGGGCGAGGCAGAGAATGGTCCCGGTCACCAGGCCAGCGCGGAACAACGGCAAGGTGATGGTCCTTACCGCGGTCAAATGACTGGCGCCGAGGGTCCTGCCCGCGATCTCATAGGTCTCGTCGATCTCGGTCAGGATGGCGGCCAGTGAGCGGACCATGTATGGGTATGTGAACAGGATGTGCAGGAGGATTATGATGAGAAAGGGACCGGTCAGGGAGAATGTGAAGGGAGTCTGTACGCCGGTCTGAGCCCACAATATTGCCGCGGAGAACCCGAGCGCCGCCGTAGGCACTGCTAAGGGCATGTCTATCAGCGTGTCGAGGAATTGCTTCCCCCTGAACTGCTTACGGACAAGTAGCCACGCCACTGGAAGGCCAGCCAGGAAGTCGATCACGGTCACGATCCCGGCGATGGCAAAGGACACGCCTATGGCGCCCAGGATGGCGTTCATCGTCTCGGGCTTGCTCAGTACGTTGGCGTCTATTGCGCTCCAATTGGTGAAAGCGTAGGTGACGATGTAGACGGTAGGGACGACGACGAAGAACACGAAGAAAATGATGATGAAGGCGGTCCATCCCTTGCGGAACCCTCTGCCGCTGATGTAATCGACAAGCCAGTCCCTTCGCTTCATTGCACGAACCTTGGTCTATTGTCCGGTAAAGGCTGAAGCGTTATAAACATACTGTAGCTGAAGTAAAAAATAGGACTTATTTATTGCCTGGCCAGGATCTCGTCCCTGACCTCGCGGTCCTTCTCGACCACGCAACCGGGGCCCACTATGCTTCCATGGACCTTTGCCCCGCTCTCGATCAGCGCGCCATGGAGCACCATGCTCTCGGAGACCTCCGCGCCGTTGGAGACCAGCACATCGTCCTCCATGTAGACATGCGGTCCGATGCGGCAGCCCCGCAGGTGGGCCCGCTGCAGCATGTTGGAGCCGAGCACCACCGCGTTGTCCTCCTTGATGAGATCGGGCGAGTCCTTGGCCCCTCCCAGGTCCAGAAGGACGCGCTGCGCCTTCAGCAAGGTGTCCCGGGTCCCGCAGTCGATCCAGTGGCCCTTGAACTCGTAGCCGTACAGACCGCGGTCCAGTATTTTGGGGAACACCTGCCGCTCTATCGATACCACGCCGTTCGGTATGTGGTCCAGGATCTCCTTCTCGAAGATGTACACTCCAGCGTTGATGGAGTTGGAAATCGCCTCTTCCCGCTTGGGCTTCTCCTGGAACTCGGTGATCCTTCCCTGGCCGTCCTTGGCCACCACGCCAAAGGGGGAAGGGTCCTCGACCTGCCATAGGGACATCGTGCCGATCCCGCCGTGCGAGCGGTGGTAGCGCAGCATGTCATTGAGATCGATGGAGCAGACCACATCCCCGTTGAAGGCGATGAACGGGCCGTCCAGGTAGCGGGAGACGTTCTTGACCGCTCCCCCCGTTCCCAGGGGCTGGTCCTCGTTGACGAGGATGATCTTCCGACCCACATCGTGGGAGCGGAAGTATTCCTCCAACGCGTCCTTCATGTAAGAGACGGCAAGGATGACGGTGTCGACCTCGCTGGGCAGGGGATCGATGATGTGACTGATCAAGGGCTTGCCGAGCAGGGGCACCAGCGGCTTGGGCATGCCATAGGTCAACGGCCTCAGCCTAGTGCCGAGGCCGCCCGCCAATATGAGCGCTTTCATCCGTCCACGCGATAAGAATGGGGCCGGTCGTTCAGATCGGCGATATGCTCACTACGTTGTTGCCGCGGAGCACCACAGTGCCCAGGCGCCTGGTCTGCTCGGAGGTGCGTTCCTCGGTGTCCTCCAGTACCATGTTCATGTAATCATCGTAGCCGACCAGCTTCCCTTCCAGGACCCTGGTGTCCTTGAGCAAGAGAGAGATCCGGTGGTCCATCGACTTCTCGAGCAGCGCGAGTGGCATTACCATAAATAATCACTTGCTGTGGCATTGTAGGTATCGAATTTAAGCTTTTGCGAACGATGGGCTGTTTAAACCACACATGGGGTCCTATTGGCCCATGATAAGGGAAATGACACCATACATAACCATTATGCCGTGATTTGTTGTTATGGTCGTGTTCTGATGAGCACAGTTGGCCTGGAGAAAGCTAGCGCTGATGCTATCACCATCAAGAACAAACGGGACTATGACGATTTTTCCATCATCGCCATCATTGTTGGGACGGCGATTTTGTTAACAATTTCATCGTGGACGGTCAGTCCCATCCTGTTCCTGATATTCTTCGTCATCCTGGTCGCATTCTTCCTCCCCTTGTTCTTCAAATGGGCGAATAGAAGACCTAAATGGTTCACTGTATCGAACGATGGTGTTG
The DNA here is from genome assembly GCA_964477865.1 of uncultured Methanomassiliicoccaceae archaeon. Lineage (GTDB taxonomy): Archaea > Thermoplasmatota > Thermoplasmata > Methanomassiliicoccales > Methanomassiliicoccaceae > UBA6. Next base: position 4,933 of record CAYZEV010000064.1, read on the forward strand.
TGGTAAGTTATAGAAAAAAAGAGTACACGCTAAGCTGGGAGCAAATAAACATCCGATGCTCGGCAGGTGATGGTGCTAACAGCTACTCCATCGATTGGAAGGGCTCGCCCGCCTGGTTCCCACTTCCAATATCGTGGGAAGTGTACTTTCTAATATACGAAAAGGGGGAAGAGATGGGCTATTCGATGGATGAAGGGATCGGTCTCCCGCTCTAAGATAGTGAGATTTTGATATCTAGGCCTTGGCCCGCTCTTCCATCCACTTCTTGACCGCGTTCTTGCTCGTCCCCTCGATGCCGAAATACTCGCAGAAGCGCTTGGTGGTGGTGAGCAGGAAGGTCTGGCCCTGCTTCTTCGCCGTCACCAGGCCGAGCTGGTGAAGCGTCCGGACGTCATCGTAGACCCGGCTCCCCATGGACTTGGCGAGATCGCTTTGCAATATGGGCTGGTGGTACGCCACCATCGCCGCGGTCCGCAGCACCTCGTCCGGCACCTCCTTGGGAGAGAACTGCCGGCCGAACGGACGATACTGCTCCCGGAGGATGAGGGAGAAACCGAGCCCGGTCTTCGCCACCTCGATGGCCGACCCCCGTTCGTCGTACTCCTGCTGCAGCTTCTTGAGCGCCTTTCTCACCACCGCCCCGTCCAGCTGGGTCTGGACCTCCATGTCCGAGATCTTCACGGGCTGGGACGATGAGAACAGGACCGCCTCGATGACGCGGACCGGGTCCAGGTCCACCTCACATCACCGCTTCCTTGCTCGGCTGGACCGCCTGGGGGATGGGGACGGCCGGTATGTCCTCGAGGGTACCGATATCCCAGGCCATCTTGACCTCCAGCATGATCTTGCCATAGGGCAGGTCGTCCTGCCATATCGATATCTTGCCGGCCCGGGCCAGGAACAGCAGGGCCATGAACACGGAGACCAGGTCCTCCCTTCCGCCGTTCCAGATATCCTCGAGGTTCAAAGCGCCGGAGCCGCATCTGCATATCCTCTGCCAGACGTCCTCGACGTCCCGTTCCATGTCGTCGTTGTGCGCCTTCGTGTCGAAAACGGCGTTCAGCTTCAGGCGGTTCGCTTCCCTCATCTTCTCCCTGAGATAGTTCTGCTCTTCCTCGCGCTGGGCCTCCTCGAACGCCCCCAACAGCTCGACCAGGGTGACCGGACGGGTGCCGTGATGGCGCACCACCTCGTCCAGATCGGCATCCTCAGGCATGAAGAGACGGACCCGGGGCTCCTCTGGCTGGAAGAGGTCCAGGGTGTCGAAGTCCATGTCGGTGATGTACGAATCGGAACGGGTCTCGGAGTTGGAGAGCACCTGCTCGCTCTGCATCCTCAGGATGGACCAGGCCATGAGCATCAGTTTGCCGGCCAGGACGAAGTTCACTTCCTCGTCCTTGACCTTCTCGGTGTAAAGTTTGGTGAACTGCATCAGGTCGATGTCCCAGGGGTCCAGGTTGTTCGATAGCACCAGCTCGAACACGGTCTCGATGGAGCGGTCCAGGGGGTCCCGGGGAGAGGCCTGGGACTTCGACTCCCTCAGCACGTTGAGGTAGCGGTCGATATTTTCCGCCCCGGCGTCCTCGTCGATCATGGCCTTGTGGAACAGGAGGTGCCCGAGCACCCCTTCCGCGGCTGCGCACTCCATCATGTTGATTCCTCCAACTTCTCGTCCGGTATCTTGAGCTCGGCCTGCAGGTCACTGACGTCGGAGATGTTCGGGCGCATGATGACATGCGATATTCCTCCATCCTGCTTGGTGACCCCGATGATGTGATCGGCCTTGGTGAGCGTTATTTTTCTAAGCGATATCTGCACGAACTGGGCGGTCTTGGACGACTTCTGGACCCTCTTGGCGACCATGTCCGCGTTGATCCCGTCCAGGAACATGTCCACCTCGTCCAGCAGGTAGAACGGCGACGGCTGGTACTCCTGGATGGCGAAGATGAACGCCAGGGCGGTGAGCGATTTCTCCCCTCCGCTGAGCGCTTCCAGCCTCAGGACCTTGCCCTGCTTCGGTTTCGCCTTGATGGCCAGTCCGCCCTCGAACGGCTGCTCCTTGTTCTCCAGGATCAGTTCGGCCTCCCCGCCTTGGGAAAGGTCGGCATAGGCCTGCCGGAAGTTCGCGTTGACCGCCTCGTAGACCTTGTACAAGGAGATCTTCTTCTTCGCGTTAAGCTCCCCTTCCAATTTCAGCAGGTCCCGGCGCTGCGCCTCCAGCCTCTTGGTCTCGACGTCCAGCTCGTCGTGGCGTCTCTTCTTCTCGCCGTAGTCCTCCACGGCCTTGAGGTTGACCGGCCCCATGGAATTGATGGCGTTCTCGCACTGTCGGATAGTGTCCTTGAGGGCCTCCATCGAAGGCAGAGGATGGACGATCGGCACGTTGAGCTGCTTGATCTCCTCATCCAGCTCCTTGATGCGGAGCTGCCCCTGGGCTATGCGGGTGTTGAGACCGACGATGATCTCGCCCTTGGTCTCCACCGTCCCGGTGAGGTTGTCCCTCTCTCCCTCCAGCGAGGTCTTTTCCCGGAACAGCGCCTCCTTTTTCTGCCGCAGGCCGTTCATCTCCGCGCCCATGGAGTCCTCGATCTTGCGGAGGGCCAGCAGCTCGGTCTTGGAGCGGGCCGCCAGGTCAGCGGCCTCCTCGCCCTCCCGCTTGACCCTGGCCAACTTCTCGGACAGCGCCTTCAGGGCGTCGACCAGCTCGTCCACGCGCTTCTGGGTGAGCTTGATCCTTGCTTCCAGGGTGTCCTTGGCGGAGCGCAGTTCGGATGTTTTTCCCATCAGCTCGGCGACCTCGGATTGAAGGGCCTTGAGCTTGACGGACATCTCCTTGGGGGCGAGCCTTTCCATCTTGGCCCGGGCCTCGTCCCTCCGCGTTCTCCGTGATCCTAGTTCCTGGGACGCCTGTTCGATCTTCAGGACCAGCTCGGCGATGGAACCCTCGACCTGGGCCAGCTCGGCGGACCTCTTTCCCTTCTCTTCCTTGGCCTGGGCCAGCTTGGAGCGCAGCTCGTCCCGCTGCCCCTCCAGCGCCCTTAAGGTCACCGTCGCCGCCCCGCCGGTCCCGGACAGCTCCCGTATCTTCGCTTCGACCGCGAGCATGTCGGCGCGGACCAGGCGTAGGTCGGCCAGCACCTTCTCGGCGGCATGGATGGCCTGGTCCAGCTTAGCGGAGACCTCTTCCAGTCGCCCTTTCGACGCGGCCCCGAACTTCAGATTGGACTGCTCGACGTTACCGCCGACCATGGCGCCTGACGCTTCCAGCAGCTCCCCGTTCTGGGTCACCAGCCGTACCCCGCCCATCAGTTTCCGGGCCTGGTCCAGGGTGTCCACCACAACGGTGTCGCCCAGCACGTACCAGAAGGCCGAGCGGTATCTCTCGTCGAACCGCACCAGGTCGATGGCGAACCCTACGGCGTCCTTGGCGGCCATGATCGATTTGCCCCGGGGGCGTCCGTCGATCATCTTGTTGAGCGGGAGGAAGGTGGCTCGCCCGAGACCGTTCCGCTTCAGATATTGAATGCACTGGGAGGCCACCTCGTCGTCATCGACCACGATGGCCTGCATGCGGTTCCCGGCGGCGATGTTCAGCGCCGTCTGATAGTTAGGATCGACCTCGGCCAGCTCGGCGATGGTGCCATGCACTCCCCGGATCAGACGCCCGTCCCGGGCCTCGATGATCCCCCGGACCGCCCGATTATAGCCCCTGGCGATCTCCCCGGCCGCCTCCTCCTCGGCCTTCAGCCGGGAGTGCTCCCGGGTCAGGGTCTTGATGGCCTGGTCCAGCTCGTCCGACTCGCGGGACATCTTTTGCTCGGCCCCCTTCTTCTGGAGATATTCCTCCTGGAGCCCTTTCAGTTCCTTGCTGGAACCCTTGTCCCGGTCCCTGATCTCCTTGATCTTCCATTCCGCCTCGGTCACTCCGAAATCATGGGTCTTGACGTCCTCGTCGAGGGACAGCAGGTCCGCGAGAAGACGTTCTTTTCGGCCTTCCAGACGCTCCCGGTCCATGCTCTGACGGTTGAGGGCCTCCTCCCTTTCACGGACGTCCTTTTCCTGACGGAGTATGTCCTTCTCCAGATCGGCCAGCTCGACGTCGCAGGCGCTGATCTTGCCCTGGACCTCGGCCAGCTCGCCCTTCCGTTGGGCCAGGTCCTTGATGCCCCTCTCCAGCTGAGCGGCCTTCTCGTCCCGTTCTACCACCAGGCCTTGGATGTCCTGAGCGGTGGCCTTCCTCTCTTCGGACTTGACCTCGCTTTCCCCCCGCATCTCGGTGAGGTTCTGCACCGATATGGCCGCGCGGTCCTCGGACTTGGCCACCTGGACCCGGAGGGCGTCGATCTTGTCCTTCAGCTCCTTGAACTCCTTGCCGCCCTTGGCCTCCAGCTCCCGGTCCACCTGGACCAGGCCATCGTCCAATTGCCGGACCCGCTCGGCGATCTGGACCTTTCGCTCCCTCAGCCGCAGGATCTCCGCATCGATGTTCTGGATCTGCTTCCCGATGCTGACGATCTCGACCTCGGCAGATTCCTTCTGGCGGAAGGACAGTTGGGCCTTCGACCGGGTGAGCGTTTCCTTCATCCTGAGGTAGGTCAGGGCGACCTCCTTCTCCTGCTCGAGCTGATCGATCTGCCTCTGCAGTTCGGACAGGATGATGGATATCCGATCGATGTTGGCATCGGCCTCGCCCCTCTCCCCCTGGGCCTTGCATATCTCCTCGTCGAACTTCGATATGCCGGAGATGTCGTCCAGTATGCGGCGCCTTTCCAGGTTGGACATGGTGACCACCCGGGTCACATCGCCCTGCTGGACGAAGTTGTAGCCCTCGGCGCTGATGCGGGCATTGGACAGCAGCACGTCGAACTCGGTCAGGGACGATTTGCGGTCGTTGACGTAGAAGTAGGAGTTGTAACCGTCCCCCTCCGAGGCCATCTTGACCACCCGGGTCAGCCGGACCACATCGTCGTCGATGTGGATCATACGGTCCTTGTTGTCAAAGACCAGGGATACTTTGCAGTGGTCGGCGCCCTGCTTTTTGTCGCCGCCGTTGAAAATGAGATCGGAGAGCTTCCCCGCGCGGATGGCCCGGGAGCTCTTGGGACCCAGAACGAAGAGGATGGAATCAGAGATGTTGGATTTTCCTGAACCGTTCGGTCCGGTGACCGCGGTGTAGCCCTCCAGAAGGGGCACGGTAAGCTTCTTACCGAAGGATTTGAAGTTCTCCAACTCTATTTGCTTTAGATACATTCGACCTCCGCTGTCGGAGGCGAAAGAGGGCGACCTAAGCGCTCAGGTCCCTTTTCTCGCATCCCATCCTACTGGTCCGACGCGTGTCGGACGATAGAAAGCAATAGAATGTGGATATATAATGTTTGTTGCAGGGTTTCCGATATCCACACCAACAAATGTGACTATTTTATTGCGAATATTTAAAAACCGTAATATAAAGTTCGGCCGGTCGCTGCGATCGAGGAACGAGCGAGATCGTTCTCCTCGCAATTTCAAACATATTTCTGTGCATCGCCCGACCATCCCCGCTAAAACAGCGAGCAATCTTTTTGAGCTCCATGCTGAAATGTGATAGCCGGGTTGGCCGTGTAGGCCTTTCCCTGCCTATCTCGGGACGACCGCCTATCTGTCCGATATCTACGGTGGTCCCCCTCATCGGACCCTAGCCCATGACCGTTCGATCGAACGAACGGCCATACGACTTGGGCGGTCGTCGGGTCAAGACCGTCTCGCTCTAACGGAAAACACTGGTCCAAAGCCGGCGAGCATATCGTATTGATCTTTCTACTCTTCCGTTCCGGCCGGTCAACCTTCCTCGTTCTGCGGACCGGAAAGGAGCGAAGATGATCGGATCCGGTCAAGCCAGCGATTAAAAGATGGCCAACGTTCATAAACGATAAGTTCCCCACGTCGCTCGATGAGCCCTGCTAATAGCGAAGCTGATGAACGTAACGACGATCTCACCGTGATCGTTCCGACATGGAATTCGGCGACCCGTCTTGAAAGGGCCCTCGATTCCGTGAAACGGAACCTCCGGCCGGGCAAGGTCGTCATCATCGATCGGGAATCGGAGGATGCCACCAGGCAGATCGCTGAGAGACAGGGAGCGGAGGTTCTCACCGACACGGTGTCTCTGGGATCCGCCCGTATGAAGGGCGTCCGGGCCAGCGAATCGGAGTGGGTGTGCTTCGTGGATGATGATATCAGCATCCCCGAAGGTTTCCCTATGAACCTTGAGAAAGCGGTGGACGGTGACGTAGGGGCGGTGCAGGGGGCGGTGGTGTCGGTCCACCAACCTTTCCGGAACATGCTCATCGATGAGTACGAACGACGCTTCTCCGGACGGGATACCTTCGACCTGCGGCCCGGCGAGCGCGGATTGACCTCGGCGACCCTCATCAGAAAGGACCTCATAGAGGACCTGGAGCTGGCGGACATGGACACCTGGGAGGACTGGCTCATCACCCAGAAGGTCATCGATTCCGGCCACCGATGGGTCGTCACCAGACCCTACGTGGACCACTTCCATGAGTACGAGGACCTGGCCAAAAAAGGGGGTTGGAACGCCGCCGGGGTACTGAACCTGGCCAGGACCGGCCGGATGCCGCGGATCCAGGCCCTGAG
>CAYZEV010000065.1:0-10804 GCA_964477865.1 uncultured Methanomassiliicoccaceae archaeon
GTTAGCAGCTTGCTGATATAGTGCTCGCTGGTTCGTAATCCCGTGGACGACACCTCCCGCCTGAGCTACCGGGTCGAGGGCATGGACTGCATCGAGTGCGCCAAGAAGATCGAGAAGGCGATCAGGGGCATCGACGGCGTCAAGAGCGTCCGGGTCTCCTACGCCCTGGGCAAGCTCAACGTCGAGGGGGAGAAGGGAAACCTGGCCCAGGGGGAGGTGGTGCGGATGCTGGAGCGGCTCGGCTACAAGGTCCGCACCGACGAGGAGCCGGAGCTGTCCGGCTTCTTCACCTGGAGCAATCACCGCCTCATCGCCACCATCATCTGCGGCGCCTTCTTCGTGCTGGGGGCGGCGGGCGAGTTCATACTGCATGAGCCGTACGTGATGTATCCGGGCTACATCGGCGCCATCCTGGTGGGGGGCTACTACATCGCCCGCCGGGGCATCGCCTCCATCTACGAGCTATATCTGGACATGAACGTCCTGATGATAGTGGCAGTGACCGGCGCGGTCCTCATCTCCGCCTGGGAGGAGGCCGCCTCCATCGTCTTCCTGTTCTCCCTGGCCGAGGTGCTGGAGTCATACTCGGTGGCGAGGACCCGGCGGTCCATCACCGAGCTGATGGACTTCACTCCCCGCCAGGCGCTGGTCCGCCGCGAGGGTAAGGAAGAGAAGATCGATGTCACCGACGTCAGCGTGGGCGACCGGGCCATCGTCCGGCCGGGGGAGCGCATCCCCGTCGACGGCGAGGTGGCGGTGGGCGAGTCGTCGGTCGACGAGTCGGCCGTCACCGGGGAGAGCGTGCCGGCGGCCAAGCGGCCGGGCGACGCCGTCTACGGCGGCACCCTGAACGGGCAGGGCGCGCTGGAGGTCATGGTCACCAAGCGCTACGAGGACACGGTCATCAGCAAGATCGTCCAGCTGGTCGAACAGGCCGAGATGAGCAAGGCCCCCACCGAGCGGTTCGTCGACCGCTTCTCCCGCTACTACACTCCGCTGGTGGTCGGCCTGGCCGTGGCGGTCATGTTCCTGCCGACCCTCCTGTTCAACGCCCCCTTCACCGAGTGGTTCTACCGCGGGCTGGTGCTCCTGGTGATCTCCTGCCCCTGCGCCCTGGTGATCTCCACCCCCGTGTCGGTGGTCTCGGCCATCTCCGGCGGGGCCCGCCGGGGCGTCCTGTTCAAGGGCGGGCTCTACCTGGAGCGCATGGGCCAGATCAAGGTGGTGGCCTTCGACAAGACCGGCACCCTGACCCAGGGGCGGCCCAAGGTCGAGGAGGTCATCCCCCTCAACGGCTACACCGCCAAGGAGGTGCTGAAGGTGGCCGCTTCGGCCGAGAACCGCTCGGAGCATCACCTCGCCCGGGCGGTCCTGGAACGGGCCCGGGAGGAGAACGTCGACATCGTGGAGGCCAAGGGCTTTACCGCGGTCTCGGGCAAGGGGGTGGCCATCATCTTCCAGGAGCGCCGGGTGTTCACCGGCAGCCCCCAGTTCTTCCGCGAGCTGAAGGTCGACCTCAGCGCGCAGGAGGCCCGCATTGAAGAGCTCAGCGCCAGCGGGAAGACCGTCATCATGGTCGGCGCCGAGGACCGGCTGATGGGCATGATCACGGTGAGGGACCTGCCCCGCCCGGAGGCCAAGGAGGTCGTCGTCGCCCTGAAGGCCATGGGCATGCGGGTCATCATGCTCACCGGCGACGATGTCAAGGTGGCCGAGGGAGTGGCCCGTGACCTGGGCATCGAGGAGTACCGCGCCCGGCTGCTCCCGCAGGACAAGGTCCGGGCGGTCGATGAGTACCAGGCGAAGTACGGCCCCCTCCTGATGGTCGGCGACGGGGTGAACGACGCCCCCGCCCTGGCCAAGGCGGAGGTGGGGGTGGCCATGGGCGTGGCCGGCACCGACGTCGCCCTGGAAGCGGCGGACGTGGCGCTGATGGGCGACGACCTTCGCTACCTGGTCTACGGCATACGCCTGAGCCGGCGGTCGGCGAGCATCATCCGGCAGAACATCGGGGTCGCCCTGGCCGTCAAGCTGGCGCTGACGGTGCTGGCCCTGCCCGGTCTGGTGACGCTATGGATGGCCATCCTCATCGGCGATCTGGGGGTTTCCCTGGGGGTCATCTCCAACGCCCTCCGGCTCAACCGCTTCCGGTGAGCCGTTTTCTTCCCTGCCCTTCGGATGCCACAGTCGGATGACCGCCCTGGGCGGCAGGGGCAACGGGAAGCCGTGGCGGCAGGAGACACAGTACGAGGTGTCCGTCTGGACCCAATAATGGCAGCGCGGGCACTCCTTCAACAGGGCGGCGGAGCAGCGCGGGCACGCGCGGTCGGTCCTGTCCACCGCGACCAGGCAGCTGGCGCAATGCCTTCGGACCTCCCCATCGAGCCATCCGGCCGGCCATTCGTGCCGCTTTGGTAGTCTCGCCCTCATTCCATCACCCTGTTCGTTCACCCTTCATGCCCGTCGCTATGGTCTCATTCGGCATATCGAAAAGCCCGCTAGGGCGGAAAAAGGTTGTCGGCAAATATAAGTACGGTCCGTTCCGGTGATATTTTTGATGGTTCCAAGGTCTCGATCATCCATTCAGCATGATCCAGGCCTAGGCCAGTTATGATTCCGAGGGTGAGAATAGTTTTATATCGGTTAACGATTGATGCTTGATAACAGGTAGCATGACCACGATGGGAGTCATCGGTTGCACTGTGCTCGCAAATGAATTGGCCTACTTGATAAAACGGGACCCCGAGGTGAAAAAGGTCGTCATGATCGATAACCCGGAGGGTCGGGCGATGGCCGCGAAGCTGGAGAAGACCCAGGCCTGCGAGCGCATCGACCTGGTCGAGTGGGAGCACGTCCGGCTGGGGACCAATGGCGATGACCAGCTCCTTGTCTGGATGAACCCGTCCGACCTGCACGACAGCCAGGAGAAGATGAGGAACGCCCTGACCTCGGAGATCGTCCTGCTCTCCGGTTCGGTCGACTGCGTCCTGATGCTCTATGGGAAATGTCGCTGCCAGACCCTCGATGTGCCGACGCTCCAGGCGGAGGTGGGCATACCCATAATCTTTCTCACCGACCGCTCCAACCGCGTGGTCGACGACTGCTTCGCCGCCACCCTGGGAGGGTGCAGGAACTATCTGGAGGCGATGAAGAAACACAAGGGAACGTTGTTCGTCACTCCCGGTTACGTGGAGGTGCATGTGCAAAAACAACGAAAGATGAGCATCGCCCATGTCCTGGAGGAGGCCGAACAGTTGAAGACGATCCTAGATTACGTCGGTTACAGGACCGTTTTGAAACTGGATAGCCAGCTGGACGGGTACGAGGAGTACGATGCCGTGGTGGAGGTCTTCGGCCGGACCTTCGACCTGGAGGTGCATACGATGCTATGCAACCTGGCCGTTTTCGAGGATACTTACGACTGGGCCAAGAGCGCCATGAGGGCGCACGCGAAGAACGGCCAGCTGGCGGAAGCCTACAGCGTGGTGTGGGGCTAGGCCGCCATCATCTGCTCAGCAGATACATGGGCAGCTCGAAACCGCTGACCGGTCCCACTTCCAGGTTCCATCTCGTGATCCGCTCGATGTTGCCTTTGAGGTCCTTGGCCAGTCCAGGGATGATCGCTCTCCGCGACGAGTTCCGGGAGGCGATGCCGCTATCGGTCAGCGCCTTCATGACCGCCATGGGGGTCAATGCTCCCGCGACGACGGAATTGTCCAGGGTGTAGCCGTTCGTGTCGACCGGGATGACGAACGCTTTGACCCCCGCCGCGTCGAAGATCATCTTCAGGATGCTGTGCGTCAGTTTAGAGTTCGAGGTGATCAGTATCGGCGAGCTCTCGTCCGGAGAATTATATTCGAACAGTTTCTCCGGCACCTTCTCCTGCATCGGATCGCTCTCCGGCAGGCGGAGATCGATGCTCAACGCCCCGTCGATGGCCGCGGCCATCTTTTTCTCGATCTCCGAGCAGTCGGCGGCCTTGACGGTCCTGCCGATCAGCTTCTCCGCCAGCTCCCTCTCGTTCTTCGCCCCCGCCTTCGCGCTGCCGCTGGCCGGCAGGTACTTGGCCAGGTCGTCCGCGCTCATCTTGTACAGGTCTATCTCTTCGATGGTCATTCGTCAGCCTCCTTCATTTTTGGCCTGATGAAACTGTAGTTACTATGGTCCCGCCACCATTCTTGACCTTATCGTCCGCGTTGTAGTATCTCTTCCGGAACCAGAACGCCAGGTTCACCAGCGCTATGAGGACCGGGACCTCCACCAGCGGGCCGATGACGGCGGCAAAAGCGACCCCGGAAGCGATACCGAAGACGCCGATGGCCACGGCGATGGTCAGCTCGAAATTATTGCTCGATGCGGTAAAGGTCTGGGCCACCGCATGGGGATAATCGAACCGCAGCCGGATGCTCAGGTAGAACGAGAGCAGGAACATGATGAGGAAGTAGACCAGGAGGGGGATGGCGATCCTCACCACGTCCAGCGGCAGCTCGATCACGGTCTGCGCCCGGAGGGAGAACATCACCACGATGGTGAACAGCAGGGCCAGGAGCGATACCTTGCTGATCTTGGGAATGAACTTGTGGTCGTACCACTCCGCCCCCTTCTTCTTCAACAAGGTGTAGCGGGTGATGACGCCGGCGACGAACGGGATCCCCAGGTAGATGGCCACGCTGATGGCGATGGAGACGATGGAGATCTCCACGACCTGGCCCGATCCGGGGGACACCACGTCCGATAGGATGTACACCAGGAAGTAGGCGTAGAACGAGTACATGATTATCTGGAAGATCGAGTTCAGAGCGACCAGTAAGGCGCAGTACTCGCTGTCCCCCTCGGCCAGCTGGTTCCATACCAGGACCATGGCGATGCAGCGGGCGATGCCGGTCAGGATGAGGCCGATGCGGTATTCCGGGAGGTCGGGCAGGAAGATCCAGGCCAGGGCGAACATCAGGAAGGGGCCGACCACATAGTTCAGGAAAAGGGAGGTCGAGAACATCGTCCTGGCCTCCGGCTGCTTGGTGATCTGGGATAGCTCTTCGTACTTCACCTTGGCCAGGGGCGGGTACATCATCATGAGGAGGCGGATGGTGTTCTGGATGGACGTCGGTCCCACGCTCAAGGAATTGAGGAAATCGGACCGGTCGGGGATCAGGACGCCCAGGGCCAGGCCCAGGAATATGGCCAGGAATATCCAGACGGTCAAAAACCGGTTAAGGAACGATAGTCTTTTCACCACGCTCTCGGCCACGATGCATCTCCCCACTAGCAGCGGGCGGACCCGCTGTCATTTCAACATATATTGAAACATTAAAAAGGTATTAATCATTTGCTGATGGTTGTCGTGATAGGCCTAGGGGCGGTGACATTGAAGGAAGGGCGGAAGAGGATCCTGTTCATCTGCGCCCATAATGCGGGGCGTTCGCAGATGGCCGAGGGGCTGGTCAATCAGCTGTTCAGCGATCGGCTGGAAGCGAGGAGCGCGGGCAATAGCCCGTCCGCGCTGAACCCGTTGGCCGTCGAGGTCATGAGGGAGCTGGGCATCGACATCTCCAGGCAGCGGTCCAAGCACCTGGACGAGCTCGAGGGCGAAGAGTTCGATGTCGTCGTCACGATGTGCACCGAGGACGAGAGCAATTGCCCGTTCTTTCCCGGTGGGGAGCATATGCACCATGGGTTCCGGGACCCTTCGCAGGTCTCCGGGACCGATGAACAAAAGTTCCAGGCGGTCCGGGAGATCCGGGACGACATCCGGGGCTGGATCGAGACAACCTTCTTAGCATGAGCGACCATTGGCATAGCAAGGTGGGAACATGGTGAAGGCGAGCAGGAAGGTGCCGGTCAGGAACGAGGAGGAGTGCTGCCGGATCGGCGACCGGCTGAACCTGCCGTCCGCGGTGGCCGAGGAGCTGGACCGGGCGGGAGGCCTGGACGCGATCGTCGAGGGTCTGCCGTCCGACGCGGAACTGGCCCGCCGGTCGGCGATGTACCAGGCCCTCTCCGACCCCATGCGCATCCGGATCATGTACGCCCTGACCCGATGCGCCTTGTGCCCCTGCTTGTTCAAGGAGCTGACCGCCCTGTCCGATTCCCGGCTGTCCTACCACCTCAACGTCCTGGAGGAGGCGGGGCTGATCCTATCCAAACCTCAGAAGAAATGGCGCATCTATGCCCTCACCGACCGGGGGCGGGCGCTGCTCGAAGGAATGGACTAGAGCGTCCCGTGGCCTCCGGAGATTTGCCAGATCGGCGGCCTGGCCGCCGATTATTGGCATCGTTTAGGTCCGCTCTCGGCGTTCATGCGGTCGAGCTGCACGATCTTCCGCCGGATGTACCGCACGGAGACCCATACCAGCAGAACGGACAGGGCCAGGCTCAGCAGCGTCACCGCGCCGGAGGCGTCCGGCAGGATGTCCGAGCCGATGAGGGCCAGGAAATTGAAGGAGGCATGGATCAGAACCGCCACCAGGAAGTAGGGGAGCCAGCTCTTGCCGACCCCGTACCAGGACCGGAAGCACTGCGAACGGGAGATGCCGAACCCCGAGATGGCGGTGGCCGAGGTATGCAGCAGCGTGGAGGTGAGCGTCCGGGCGATGACCGTCAGGATGAAGATCTCCACCCCGGCGGTCAGGGACGCCGTGTAGTAAAGAACGTTCTCCCCGGCGGCGAAGCCCAGGCCGCAGGCGGCGCCGTAGACCAGGCCGTTCTCCGGCTCGGTGAGGCGGCGATGGACGGCGAACACGCCGGTGGCCTTGGTGAACTCCTCGATGAGCGGGGCCAGGATGATGGCCAGTATGATGCTCATGGTCACGGCGCTCAGCGCGCCGCCGGTGAGGGATTCGATGATGGATACGGCGACAACCTCGAGCACGAAGGCCAGGCCCAGGGCGATGGTGAGGCCGTAGACGAACACGCCCTCCACCGCCAGGAACGGCTCCCGTTCATGGATCTCCGCCGATCGGATCCATAGCATGTACAGGATGGCCGGCACGAAAGCAACGATGATGATAACGACCAGTTCCAGGGTGGTGAGGGCCATGAGCGGGGATATTAGGGATTTTCTGTCTAATTATATAATTCCTAGAGCAGGTACGGTCGCAACGACGCCTCGCCCTGGACCCCAAACTCGCCGGTCGGCCGTGGCCAGCGCGGCGGTGAAGCCCCTTCTGCCGCGATTTTATACCTTGAGCACTCTTGTTGTCCACTTGGCTCGCCCTACCGCCTCGTGGGGAGGGAAGGAGGTGAGATCGTACATGAAAGATGATATACGAACAGCCGAAGGCAGAGAGACGTGCAATAGGAACATCGAGCAATGGACCCTCGAGGGGATGCCCCAGGTGATCCGCACCATCGAATCCGATACGGACGCCGAGGTCATCGTCCTGGCCTGCCGCTGGCGATACTTTGCCGGGAAGGACCTGGAGGGCCTGAAGAGGCTGGCCTCCGAGGTCGACTACCGGGTCGTCAGGACGCCCTGCTCCGGCCAGGTCGAAGGGGGCTGGATCGCCGCCGCTCTGGAATCCGGAGCGGAGGCGGTGATGGTGATGGGAGGGCACCGGGACGACTGCGCCTATGCCCGGGAGCCCGAGGCCGCCGGAGAATGCCTGAAGGACAGGGCCGCCCGGCAGGGGCTGGACCCGGACCGGCTGGTGGTGGACTGGTCCGACGAGAAGAGACCGGAAGGGCTCCAGGAGTCCGTGGACCGAGTGGTCGCCAAGGTCAGAAGGTCGGACCTTTCCGAGCCGTAGATCACCGATCGGCCGATAACTTTCTCAGGTCAATCATCATCGTTTCTCTTCTCTATCCATTCACTGTTTTGTAGAAAAAGAGGAAGAGGTTTGGCCGGTAGTTCGCTCTCACATCGCGTATAGGGGTCTCGAGGGCGGGGGGTTCTGGGATGGAGGGTTCATGGCCGGGGCGGCCCCAGCGGAGGGGCCAGCACCACAGGTCATGTTCATCGGATCGATCTGACCTCGGATCTCTCCTCCCGGATTCTGGGTGGTGTGCACGTTCACGTAGATCGAACCGTTGCCCATGGCGGTGGCGAGGTCGTTGACGGTCTTGCCCTGCATCGGCCCTACCAGGTTGGCGTCGCTGACGTTGCCTTCGATTAGCTTGCCGTTCATCAGCTTGCCGGCCTGGTCAGGCGAGATGGTCGCCGGGGCGGTCGCGTCGCTCGACGGGAACAGCCAGGCTACGACCGGCCCCTCGGTACCCATCGCTCCCATGTGGAAGTGGGCCTGGGTCACGTTGGCGATGTTGAACACCCATAGGGTGTAGTGGATGTTGGTGCCGTTATGCTGAACGGCAGCGACACCCCATGGGACGGCACCGAGGTTACGGTCGGTCAGCGCGTCCAGGGAACTGTTGGCGTTCAGACCGGTAACGTTCCACTGCGAGCTGGTGGTGGTCAGCATGGGTTCCTGGAGAGGGCTCATGGGTATGGCCATGGCCGAGGTCCAGAGCTTGGAGCCATCGATCTGTCCGCGGATCTCGCCATTGGGGTTCTGGGTGGTGTGCACGTTCACGTACAGCTGCCCGGCCATGATGGCGGTCTTGAGATCGGTCAGGTTCTTCCCCTGCATCGGTCCTACCAGGTCCGACGCGCTGATGTTCCCCCTGGCCAGCAGGCCGGTGAAGTTACCGGGCATGTTGGTCGTGTTCAGGCTGGAACTGTCCTGCGCTGCCTTGGCCGACGGGAACAGCCACGCTACGACCGGCCCCTCGGTACCCATCGCTCCCATGTGGATATGGGCCTGGGTCGCATTGCTTATGCCGGCCACCCACAGCTGGTAGCAGATCTGGCTGCTGTCATTGCTCATCTGGAATATCGCAGCGCCCATGGGTTGCTCGTTCGCCGGGATGGGGGTGGTCAAGCTGGGTTCCTGGTCCGGTGAAAGAGGCACCACCGCCGTATCGGCCAAATTGGCCCCGCCACTTTGAGCGGACGCCAAGGCGGGCACCATCAGTAGAGCGCCGGCCATGATGGCCACCAACAGCGATACAAATATCGTTCTCAATCTCATTTTTCCAACTCCTCTCTGCACTTATGTGCCTACCCTAGGCACTGAACGCCGCTTTGACCTGGACATGGTCCGAGATGGTCCACATCCGTAAAGGGCGCTGTTAGGCTGGGGGGTCACGGATGGTACTAAATCATTGGCCGCAGGAGCAGCGAGCGATATGGAAGCGCGGCTGAAGAAATCGAGGGTAGCCTCCGCCATCACGAGGACGATGGAGCGGCGATGGCGACGCCTACAGCCCTTTCCGGTCGGCCAGCCCGGTCCGGGAATCGTGTGGCCTAATCGGACGGGGTCGTGCTCCACTTCGCCGTCGACCGCGCCGCCGGGGTCACGCTCTCGGTGGGCACTTCTCTCTCCTCTTCCTGGATGATGTCCCCGATGACCGGAGTGAAGGGGTCCATGAACGCGCCGGCCAGTCCGGCGGAGCGCAGCAGGGCGACGTCCTCCTCGATCACGCCGCCGCCCAGGATGATGTCCGCGTCCAGCCGGGCCACGCGCTCCGCCAGGGCGCGGTCCACGCCGTTCCTGCGGCCGATCCGGGTGAGGTCGATGACCCCGATCTGTTCGAAGCCCAGGTCGGTCAGGGCGGCCACCGCTCCCTCCAGGTCCCGCGGTCCCGCCTTGCGGTTGGGCCATAGCACTTCCGTGGTCATCTGGATGCACGGCATCAAGCGATCGGAGAGGTCGAACGCTTCCTCGAAGACCCCCAGGTCCGGGGCGGTCATGGTGCCGATGATGGTGCGGGAGACGTCCATGGCGAAGGAGTCGAAGACGTCCTCGACGTCCCGGACCCCCAGGTCGAGCCACACCTGGTACTTGCTCTTGATGAGGGCCTTGAGCACGTCGAAGTTCGGCCGCCCCTGCTGGATGCCCGACAGGTCCAGCAGCATGATCTCCTTGGCCGAGTAGCGGGGGCTCTGCACCGCCCGCCAGTACCTTGAGAACTTGGCGCTCTGCCCCTTGACGCTGTAGCCGTCGTTCCACTCCACCTCCACGACCTCGGCCACCTGCGCGATGGGCAGGTCGATGTAGGGGATGCGGAAGAGCGTGGTGGTGTCGACCGGCATGATGGGAACGTGGATGAAATCTCCCACCTGCTCACCCTTGCCGGGGACCAGGCTCTTCTGGAAGGCCTTGAGGTCGTCCATGGTATCGAAGTCCAGCGGCACGGCGGTCTTGCCGCAGGACCGGCAGCGGTAGCCGCCGTCGTTGTGATCGATCCACGGGAGGGGCCCGCCGAACAGCAGGGCCGGGTGGGTGTCCATGCTGCCGCAGTAGGGGCACGCCCGGATGGTGATATTATCGGCCATTAGGCCCTCCAGCGATGGGGGCGGATAAGTCAGTTCCGGTCCATCTTGTAGGAAATGGCGATGTGCCCCAGGGGCTCGGCACAACGGATGGGGCTCGCGGGAAAAAGAAGAACGAAGGGGCGGGACCATCCTTACTCGGCCGGAGGCAGGTCGGCGGCCGGGACGTCGCACTCCCGGTCCTGGGGCCGGGGCCTCAGCACGAGGGCGCAGACGAGGCCGATGACCGCGAAGCCGAACCCGACCCACCAGGTCTGGATGTAACCGTTCTCGGTGTACAGGGAGACGAAGGTGTTCGGTCCGACCGGGACGAGGATGACGTTCGCGGCCAGGATCACCGTGGCCAGCACCGGGCCGATGGCGCCGCCCACGATGCGGAACAGGGTGTTCATGCCCGAGGCCACCCCGAACTCGCTCTGGCGGCAGGACTCGACCACCACATTGATCATGGCCACCATGCACAGGGCCATGCCCGCG
>CAYZEV010000065.1:10814-11346 GCA_964477865.1 uncultured Methanomassiliicoccaceae archaeon
CGAGGCGCAGGAGGGAGATGGCGATGTCCCAGAAGGTGGAGTGCAGGGCGATGATGACCAGGAAGCCCAAGCTCAGGACGGCCATGCCGATGGCCAGGACCTTGGAGGGGCCGATGCGCTTGGACAGTACGCCGCCCAGCGGCCCGAATATCAGCTGGGCGATGGCGCTGGGGAACATGTACAGGCCGACGGTGAAGGTGTCGGTCAGTCCGAAATGCCCGCCCGCCGCCATGGGCGTCTCCAGGAAGAACGGCAGGGTCATGAACACCAGGAACATGGCCAGGCCGACGAACAGGGCGACGACGTTGCCGCCCAGCATCCCCCGGTTCTTAAAGAGGCTCGGCCGGACGATGGGGTCCCGGGACCGGAGCTCTATGAACATGAAGCTTGCGGTGGCGATCACCGAGACCACGAACAGGCCGATGATGCTGGCGTTGCCCCAGCCCCACTCCTGCCCCTGGGTCAGGGCCAGGAGGAAGGTGAAGACACCTATGCCCAGCGCAACGGCGCCGGGGATGTCCAGGCCGCCCTG
>CAYZEV010000066.1:0-11331 GCA_964477865.1 uncultured Methanomassiliicoccaceae archaeon
GTGTTATTGCTTTGCCCTTGCCGTTGTTGTGTTTTCCTGGGGATTCCGTTCGTTAGGCCCTTGTGGTGATGGGGTTAGGTCACCGGGGCGCCGGTCCTGGCCCTCTTCTCGCCCTGCTCGGCGTCGAAGGCTCTCCATTCCGGTCCCTGATCGATGAACTGTTCGTCCAGCACCAGCCCGCAGTCCTCACAGATGAGCTCACCGCGCTCGTAATCTCTGACCAGGTGCTTGCCCGCGCATTCGGGGCACTTCTCAATCTCTTCGGTCCCTTCTCGTACCTTTGGCATAATATCCGACCTCCTCGACGTAGACCTGCTTCCCCACAGCTGCGAGCAGGTTGCTCTTACCAGCCGGTTCAACTATGATGTAGGGCGAGTCTACCGGGCCGAACACTCTGCGCACGAAGCCCAGTGGCTTGCTCCTGTTGTCCACGACCCTCTCCCGGGGGCCGGGGGCGAAAGCTCCCCTCACGATGAGCTTTCCATCGAAACCAACGTCCTGGATCACTCCTAGAAGTTTCATTTTATCACCAGGGATATAAAGACCGGTATGTTCAAGTACATTGGAAAACGACTATAAGAACATTACGATATCCTTTTTTATCTTCCCCTGTCGCCCCTTGGACGCTGGCCATAACATAGCCGTTACGTGGGGGCGACAATGATTATACGCCCCTATTCCATGGTCGGAGCATGGAGATATCCAAGGACCACCCCCGTTACCGATCGCTAGTGGTGCGGGAAAGGATGTCCGAACTGGTCCGGGAGGGCGTGGTCGCCCCGACCGGGCTCATCGCCCACGGCCGAGGAGAGGCCTTCGACTATCTGCTGGGGGAGAGGACCACCGAGACGGCCCAGCGGTCCGAGAGGGTCATGGCCGCGCATCTGCTGGAAGCGAGGCGCCCGGTCATCACCGTCAACGGCAACGCCGCCGGTCTGTGCGCCGAAGGCCTGCTCTCCCTGGCCCGGGCCATACCTGCCCAGGTCGAGGTGAACCTGTTCCACCGCACCCCGGAGCGGGTGGAGAAGGTGTGCCGCTACCTGGAGCGCCATGGTGGCCGGGACGTCCTGGGGCGCGAGCAATCGTCCCGTCTGGAGGGCATAGCCTCGGACCGGGCCCTCTGCGCGACCGAGGGCATCTACCGCGCCGACGTTGTGCTCATCCCCCTGGAGGACGGCGATCGGGCCGGCGCGCTGGTCCGGGCCGGAAAGATCGTCCTGGCCATCGATCTGAACCCGCTGTCTAGGACGGCGGTCGAATCGCACGTCACCGCGGTCGACGAGCTGACCCGGGCGGTCCCCAACATCGAGCGGGCGGTCCAGGAGCTAAAGGCCGACCCGGCGGGGAGGAAAGGTCTCATCGCCTCGTTCGACAACGACGAGAACCTGCGCCGGTCCAGGGAGGCCATGTGCGCCCTGCTGAGGTCGCAGGAATAATCATTAAGGGCTTCTCCAATGCCAAGATGGTGTTCCTATGGATGAGCTTGTAGAGAAGGGCGTTAGACGGTTGGAATGGGCCAGGGCCCACATGAGCGTGCTCCAGGACATAAAGGAGAGGCTGGTATCGGAGGGGACCCTGAAGGGAGTGAAGGTCGGCATGGCCCTGCACGTGGAGGCCAAGACCGGCATATTGGCCCTGACCCTCGCCGAGGCGGGCGCCAAGGTCCGGCTGGCCAGCTGCAACCCCCTCTCCACCGACGATTCGGTGGCGACGGCGCTCAAGGAGCACTACGGCCTGGAGACCTACGCCAAGAAGGGCGAGAGCAACAAGGAGTACTACGCCAACCTGAACTCCGTGCTGGACATGGGCCCGGACTTCGTCATTGACGACGGCGCCGACCTGATCACGATCATCCATACCGAGCGGCGGGACCTGCTGAAGAAGGTCAAGGGCGGGAACGAGGAGACCACCACCGGAGTGGTGCGCCTGCGGGCCATGGCCGCCGAGGGCAAGCTGGAGTTCCCGGTGATCTCGGTGAACGACGCCCACATGAAGTTCATGTTCGACAATCGCTACGGGACCGGGCAGTCGACCTTCGACGGGTTCATGAACGCCACCAACCTCCTGATCGCCGGCAAGCATCTGGTGGTCACCGGCTACGGCTGGTGCGGAAGGGGCATCGCCATGCGGGCGAAGGGGATGGGCGCGAACGTCATCATCACCGAGGTGGACCCCGTAAGGGCGATCGAGGCCAAGATGGACGGCTATGAGGTCATGCCCATGCTGGAAGCGGCCAAGTTGGCCGACATAATAATCACCGCGACCGGGAACAAGGACATCGTCCGGGCCGAGCACCTCAAGGTATTGAAGGATGGCTGCGTTATGGGCAACTCCGGCCACTTCGACAACGAGATATCCAAGAGCGCCCTGGAGAAGCTGGCCGGGAAGCCCCAGCGGGTCCGGGAGTCCGTGGACCAGTACACCTTCAAGGACGGCCGGAAGGCCTACCTGATAGCCGAGGGCCGCCTGATGAACCTGGCCGCGGGCCAGGGCCACCCGGTGGAGATCATGGACATGAGCTTCGCCATACAGGCCCTCTCCCTAGAGCATCTGGTCAAGAACTACAAGAAGCTGGAGCCCCAGGTCTACAACGTCCCCGTGGAACTGGACCAGCTGGTGGCCCGCACCAAGCTCAAGGTCATGGGCGTGACCATCGATTCCTTGACCAAGGAGCAGAAGAAATACCTCGAGGGGTGGCAAGAGGGGACATGAGACCGTTCCTGGTCGTCTACGGCCACGTATGCCTGGACCAGATAATGTCCCTCGAGCGCTTTCCTGAACCGAACACCTCGGTCGACATCCTGGAGAAGCACCGCTACTACGGGGGCACCGGCGCCAACATCGCCACCGTCGCCGCATCGTTGGGCGTCCCGACCGCACTGTGCTCGTTCGTCGGCGCCGACCTGCCGCCGGACTTCCATCAGTTCATGGTCTCCAAAGGGGTCGATATGAACGAGGTCGTCACCGTCGACGGCTATGAGACCTCCACCGTGCTCATCGTCTCCGACTCCCAGGAGAACCAGGTCGCCTACGTCTATCAGGGGCCGATGAGGGAGATGGGCAATTTCGAGTTGCGCCTGGACGCCGCCCGGGAGGCCCGGTTCGTGCATATCTCGACCGGTCGGCCGGAGTACTATCTGAAGGTGATGAAGGAGGCCCGGACGCTGGGCAAGGACATCTCCTTCGATCCGGCCCAGGAGGTCCACCGCATCTGGGACGAGCGCACGTTCCGGCTCGCTCTCCCGCTGGCGGACCGCTTCTTCTGCAACCAGAACGAGCTCCGCACCGCCCTGAAGTACATGGGCGCGTCGGGTCCGGAAGGCCTGCTCCCGCACGTCTCAGCGATCATCAATACCCGGGGCGGGGAGGGGGCCGTCGCCTTTACCGGAAAGGGTTCATGGAAGGTGCCGCCGGCCAGACCGGACCGGGTCATCGACCCGACCGGGGCAGGGGATGCCTTCCGGGCCGGGTTCTACGCCGGACAGTACCGCGGTCATGGGCTCCTCGAATCGATGGCCTACGGCAACGCCGCCGCGTCCTTCATCCTGGAGGCGAGGGGATCGATGACCAACATCCCCACCTGGGAGCAGGTGGAGTTGAGGGCCGGCGACATACTGTCGGTCCTGGACCGGTGAGCCGACCGGCGAACGTCCTGCCCTTTAGGATGGGGATACCATCCCCGGCCGCCCTGTTCCGCCCGGATAGACTCTTCCGCGTTGTCGGGCCCGCGGGGAGGGCGGTCGTTCCGACCCCTTTGCCAGGGGGTCGGCATGGCATTAGTTCGGGTCCTTCTCAGGGTCTCCGAATGGGCCCAAGGTCACTCCCTCCATCCGCTTTCAAGGACGCGGACATCTCGCCCGAAAATAGATAAAAACCGCCGTCAGCCAGTTAAAATTTTGATGTCGAAACATTTATTATCACATATAAACTAATGGGGCAGTAAGGTGAGAGTTTGGCAGTGGGGTTCGTACTTATAAGCACCGCGCCGGCCAAGGAGCACGAGGTCTACAACGAGCTCCTCAAGGTCAAGGAGGTCGTAGAGCTCCATCCCTTGTTCGGTGAGTATGATCTGATCGCGAAGATCGAGGCAGAGGATTTCAATCTTCTAGGCCTGGTGGTCGTGGACAAGATCAGGTCGATCCCCGGGGTCATAGATACCAAGACGCTCACGGGCATTAAGTTCTAAAACAGGTGAAAAAATGCAACTGATGGAATTCCTGACTATACTTCTGATGACTTTGGGCCTCTTCCTCGTACTGGCCGGTATCTTCACCGCCTACTTCGGGAGCGGCAAGAGCCGCACCATCGGTGTCGTGCTCCTCGTGGTCGGCCTGCTCATTGGCGTCATCTGGGTCGGCCTCCGCCTGGTGGACCCCAGCCTGATCAATGTCGACATCGCAGCGACCATCTGGGCAGCCTTCCTTTACATCCTGGCGGCCCTCATCGGGGCCCTGATCGCCATAGGCGTGTTCCTGTTGGCCATCATGAAGTCCTGAACGAGCAACCACAAACCCCTTCCCAACACAACCTTTTTTATTGGAGCATTGTTTGCATGGCATGATGCCGCAAGTCCTCATCATCCTGGGCAGCAAGAGCGATGCCCCGGTGGCCAGGAAGGCCTCTGATATTTTCAAGGAGTTCGGGGTCAGCTCGCAGACCGTGGTCGCGTCGGCCCACCGCAGCCCAGACCGGGTCAGGGAGCTGGTCTCCAGCAGCGACGCGGAGGTGTTCATCGCCATTGCCGGACTGTCCGCAGCGCTCCCGGGAGCAGTGGCAGCGGCGACGGTGAGGCCGGTCATAGGCGTTCCCGTGAGCGGAAAGGTCAACCTCGACTCCATACTCTCCATCGTACAGATGCCCTCAGGGATACCCGTCGCGGCGGTGGGCCTGGACCGGGGGGACAACGCCGCATTGCTGGCATTGCAGATCCTCGGTCTTAAGGACCAGGGCATCGCCCAGAAGCTGGCCAAGCACAGAGAGGACATGGCCGGGTCGGTCGAGCGTGATTCCGAGGAGGTGAGCAAAGATGTTCAAGCCTGAAAAGTTCGTCAACGAGCAGATCGAAGAGATCAAGGCCCAGATCAAGGGGAGGGCGATCATCGCCTGTTCCGGGGGCGTGGACAGCACGGTGGCCGCGGTGCTCGTGTCCAGAGCGATAGGCGACCGCCTCCTGACCATCTACGTCAACAACGGCTTCATGAGAAAGGGCGAGACCGAGACGGTGGGCAAGATGTTCGACCGCCTGGGCGTGAACTATCAGCTCATCGATGCCGGGGACGAGTTCTTCGCGGCCATGAAGGGCGTGACCGAGCCGGAGAGGAAGCGGAAGATCATCGGCGAGCGGTTCATCCGCGTCTTCGAGCGGGCCGCCAAGGAGTACGGGGCCGAGTACCTGGTGCAGGGGACCATCGCCCCGGACTGGATCGAGAGCGGGGACGGCGTCCGGGACGTCATCAAGAGCCACCACAACGTCGGGGGGCTGCCCAAGGACATCAGCATGAAGCTGGTCGAACCGCTGAGGGACCTGTACAAGGACGAGGTGCGCCTGGTCGCCCGCTACCTCAACATCGAGGTGGCGGAACGCCAGCCCTTCCCCGGTCCGGCCCTGGCCATACGGGTGGTGGGCGAGGCGACCCCGGAAGCGGTGGGCATCGTCCGCGAGGCCTGCGCCATCGTGGAGGAGGAGCTAGAAAAGGCCTCGGCGGAAGGGAAGATGACCCGGCCCTGGCAGTACTTCGCCGTCCTGCTGCCCTGCCAGTCGGTGGGCGTGCAGGGCGACAACCGCGCCTACGGGCGCACTATCGCGGTGCGCTCGGTGGAGTCGATCGACGGCATGAGCGCCTCGTACTCCAAGATACCGCACGAGGTCCTGGAGCACATCTCGGTGCGGATCACCAACGAGATGAAGAGCGACGTTAACCGCGTGGTCTACGACATAACCCACAAACCACCCGCAACGGTCGAGTGGGAATGAGATAAATAAACATTTTAAAATATTTTTATTCTATCAGATCCTCGACCTCGCTCAACGCGGTCACGGTGTGGTCCGGTACGACGCCATCCTCCATCGGACAGTAACCGGACCGCTTGAGCACCGCCGTCATGCCCACGCCCTTGGCGCCCTTGATATCATTATAGATCGAGTTGCCCACGTACATCGACTCGGAGGCGTCGACGCCGAGGTTCGACAGGGCGATCTTGAAGATCTTCGGATGCGGCTTCCTCAGCCCCACATCGGTCGAGAAGACGTAATCATCGAAATAGGCGTCCAGGCCGTAATGCTCGATGTCCCGCATGGGGAACTCCGAGGGCAGGCCCCAGGCCACGTCGGAGATGAGGCCGATGCTCAGCCCCCTCTCCTTCAGCCCGGCCAGAAGCTCGCACGCCCCGTCCACCAGCCGGCGGTCCTCCAGCAGCACGCCGTAGAAGATCTCCAGGCTCTGCTGCAGGTTGTCCTCGTCCAGGCAGCCGTAGCGGTCCAGACAGGAGCCGATCAGCTCGACCAGGGGCACCTCGACCAGCTTCTTATACTTCAGGTCGCGGGCGCGGACCAGCTGCTCGGAGAGGTAGGCGGTGAACTCGGCCCGGTCCACCCGCGGCGACGCCTGGTGAACGAGGTCGTAGATGCGTCCCACCCCCCTCTCCTCCGGCCCCTTCCAGTCGCAGTAGTAGTCGATCAGCGTATGCCCCAGGTCGAACAGGACTGCTTTCATCGACCGGTCAAACGGCGGACTGGCTAATAAATCTGATTTTATTCCTAACGTCTCTCCCGGGAGAGAGAAATTTTATTTAAGGGGATTCGTTCACACGCTCATGCGCGTCTTTGTGGTCGACAACGGCGGTCAGTGGACCCACCGGGAATGGCGGGTCCTGAAGTATCTGGACGTCGAGACCAAGATCATCCCGAACAACACCCCCCTCGACCAACTGGACGTCGACGCGCTGGTCCTGTCCGGCGGTTCCCCCCACGTGGCGGCGGAGGGCGAGAAGATGGGTCGCAACGGCGAATACCTCGACCGGGCCGATTTCCCCATCCTGGGCATCTGCGCGGGGTTCCATTTCATGGCCAACCATTACGGCGGAGAGACCAGCGCAGCCGGCAAGCCCGAGTTCGGCAAGGCCACCCTCATCGTCGACCAGGAGGACGAGATCTTCCGCGGACTGCCCAAGGAGTTCGTGGTCTGGGAGAGCCACAACGACGAGGTGGTGAAGATCCCCGATAACTTCGAGGTGCTCGCCCATACCGTGAGCTGCCCGGTGGAGGCCATCCGGGTCAAGGGCAAGCCGTTCTACGGCCTGCAGTTCCACCCCGAGGTGGAGAACACCGAGCATGGTTCGGAGATCTTCCAGAACTTCCTCAAGGTGGTCGAGGAGTGGCACCGCTAGAACCCGCGGACCGGGAGCTGCTGAAGGAGGCGCTCGACGTCAGACTGCGCAGGGAGGAGCTGGAGCACGCGCTAGGCCGGGTGCTGAGAAAGCGCGGGAAGGATTTCGAGCGCTATGTGGTCATCACCTCGGCGCTGCGCGAGGAGCGGAGGAAGGACGAGGACCTGAAGGCCGCGGCCCTGCGTCTCATCTCAGAAGGATGAACAGGAAGAGCAGGAGGACGAGCAAGGAGAGCGCGGCCAGGGCCGCCAGCGCCCAGGTCCCCCGGAGCGCCCGGGCCGACCCGAAGACGATGGGTATGGGGCCGATCAGGACCACCCCGCCGAACTCCCTCTTCACCTCATCATCGGTCGGAGGCCCTTCCCGCTCGACCCGATGGGCGAAGGCGAAGGACAGCAGCAGGAAACCGGCAAAGATAAACAGTATGGCCAGGACCAGCAGGGGACCTCCGCCGTAGACGACGGGGATGATGACGATCAGGGCGACGTTCGCCTCTCCCTCGGCGAGGGCCACCAGCAGGACCGCTATGCCGAGGACCAGCAGGCTGGCGCCGAGAAGGCCGAACATCTTCGAGCGGTCCATGTTCCCAAGGGCCCTAAGGTCGTGGTCACCTATCTTGATGTCGGTCCCGGCCTCACGGCTCCCTCATCATGGGGGTGAAGGGCTGGATCATGTCCGTAACGGTGGACGGTCCCGCTTCGAAGATCACGGTCAGGGTGGCGTTGGAGTTCCAGAACCGGGACACGTACAGCTTGCCGTCGCGGACGTCGTACCCCAGGTCCATGATCCTCTTCCCATCGAGGTCCTGCAGCGAGCCGTCGCTCATCCTGTAGGTCCTCCCGCCCTCCTTCACCACGATGTCCTTGATCGCCCTGCCGTCCAGGTCCACGCCCACCGTCACCGGGACACGCCAGTAGCCCGCCGCCTGGGGGTCCTTCCTGCTGACATCAAAGACCCAGGCGTCGGCGGTGGAGCGGTCGGAGAACGACACATCGGTCGACCAGCGCCCATGGACGTAGGACGCGACCTCTCCATCGGTGGCCTTCCAGTTCTCCAAGCTGTAGTTCGTCTTGGCATTGTCGATCCAGTGCATCAGGTCGGGGATCATGATGATCGGGCTGCCATGGTTATCGTGGCCGTAGGCCCGGAGGACCCCGTTATGGGAGGCCACGTAGTCTATTCTGCCGAATGTGGAATTCCAGCCCTGGACGAAGTCCCAGCTTAACTGCCGGCAGGCATCCATCATATCGATGTTCGAATAGGGGTACCAGGCCGCGTTCAGGTCGGTATGGCCGTAGTTCTGGGTATACCAGCTGCCGATCTCGCTGAAATTGCCGGCGGTGCCCCACGACCGTTCTGAGGACCGGCCGTCGATCCGGACCCCGCTCTCGTAAAGGGCATACATCTTCTCATAGCTCGCCAGATTACCGGGGTTGGCCATGGAGATGAAGGTGCGGCCCTGGCCGCCGGAGGCCGGGTTGTCCCACCTGCTGGCGAACGGGTAAGCATCCATGGTGGACTGGCCATTGATGGCTTCGCTCATCGCCTCGTTCCAGAAGACCGCGTTGGCGTTATTGTAATTGCTTGACCCATGGGGATTGTGGATCCCCAGCTCCGACTGGGTGGCCAGTATATCATTGGCATTTCCAGTGGGGGAGATGACATAGGCGGTCAATGGGTGATCATAGCCCGAGTAGGTTCTGAGGATGTCCTGGGGATTGTTGACATCGTCCTGGCCAAAGACGCTCACCCAGTCCCAGCCGTTCCACCACAGGGGCAGGAACGCATGCTCCGGGGAGGACACCATGGTCAGGGCCATCCTGTCCTTGTAAAGGATGCCGTTCACCTTGACCACATAATCGTAGCGCTTGTTCCAATCGGCGCTCATGGGCAGGTCGGCCTCATAGAGCTGGGTGGTCCCATTGTAGCTGGCCTCTACCCCGGAGATGGTGACGCTCGCGCCGGTGAGAGGGGTTCCATAGCGGCCCTGGCCGTCACCGGCCCTGGTGCCGTTCTCGGCGGCGTACTCGTAGAGCGGTCCGATTATCGGATAGGGAGCGCTCCCTCCTCGACAGCCCAGATTATCGATCGCCCAGGAGCCGCACTTGGCGACCCCGTTCGGATAGAACTGCACTAGGGTGTCGACGTTCACCACCAGCTGGTAGGGGGACCCCCAGGCCGAGGGGATGGGCACGGTGGCCGAACCGACCAGCCCGCTCGCGGTGCTGGTCACGCTGACCACGCAGTCCTGGCCGTCGATATGCTGGAAGGAGATGATGTACCGGTCGGGGGCGAAGCCGTACTCGGAGGTCTTCTGGGTCTCCGCCGCCTGGATGCTCTCGGAGATGACGCTCCAGACGCCCTGGCCATCGCCGATGCGGATGTAGGTGTTATCGACCGTCCCGTAGGAAAGCTCGACCGTCGCCACCGGCACGCCCTGGCCATTGACCACGCAGGCGTTCAAGGCGAACCGCTGGGGGGCGGAGGGGTCGTCCCCGATATAGGTGCCTCCATTGGGCGCATAGGCCTCGAAGGACATGTTCCAGGAGGTCCCCCCGATCCCCGGGGTGTAGCGGAGGACATTGGCGTTCGCGGTGGTGCCGCGGCTCATTACCCACACGTATCCGTCAAGCACCACGGCCTCGGTGTTGGGGCTCTGGGTCAAGGTCACGTTCCCAAAGTAGTTGAGGGTGCCCATCTTCGCGCCATGGAAGGTCTCGAACTCTCCCCAGGCATCCCCCGGGCCCGCCGCCGTGCTCTGGTCGGTATTGACGTTCAGCCACACCTTGGCTGTGCGACCGGAGACCGGTTCGGGTCTTTTTGTACCGCTGTTGATCGTGACCAGGACGGTCAGACCGGCCGAGATGACCAGGACGACAACTATCAGCACTGCTATCCGGTTCCTGCTCAAACCCATCGCCCCATCCCATTCCTGTAAAAATCTTCCATCCGAGAATCTATGGCCGTCTAATAAATGATTCGATTAAAACAACATGCGGCCTAGACCGGCCTGGCCGGGGGGCCGGGCATAAATGATGGGGATTGCTTTCCAGCCTGGAAACGTATTTAAGACCCCATCCTATTGGGGACCACGGTGCGTTTTTGACCTCCTTGGCCCTCTTGGTCACTGAGATACTGCAGGCCCGCGAGTTCCAGACCTCGCAGGAGGACGGCTACCTGCTGGCCCGAAAGGGCACCAGCGAGGTCGTGTTCTGCCTGTTGTCGACCCTGGACAAGACGGCGGTCGATGCTTTCATGACCCGGTTCAAGGACCGCGGGGGAAAGAAGATCATCGCCACCCTGGAAGCGGTGCCGCCCTCCTTCGTAGAGATGGTCGATCGCTCGGTGACGATCTGGGACCGGGACGCCCTGGAACATGAGATCGGGCGAACCCGCATCGAGAAGGTGATGGGGGACATCGATCATGGCCTGGTCGACGAACTGGTCGCCGACGATTTCCCCAAAATGGTCTCCCCCGAGCTACTGGAGGACATCGCTGAGCCATCGGTGGGAGAGCGGATCGTACGCCCGGTCATCGGCGTGGACGATGTCAAGGAACTTTCCCGACAGACGGTGGCCGGGTTCCGCCATCGCCTCGAGCTGGTGCCCCATTACGTTTACGGATACGTGTGCCCCCTGTACATGGGCGAGGAGAAGATCAGCGTGGAGAAGGGCATACTGTCGATCAACGGGCTCACCCACAAGGTGGAGTCGTGGAGCGAGAAGACCGACGTGGTCTACGCCCTTGAGGTCGCCCACAAGACCCTGGAGCCGTCCATCGGCATGGAGGACGCCAAGCGCCTGGCCCGCCGCGAGCTGATAAGGGTCAACTCCTACGACAAGGAGAACATCCGCGAGGAGAACCACGTCACCATCACCGAGAAGAAGAAGGTGATTTATCTCCCCTTGGTCTGGACCCGTCGACCCATGTGACCGTGAAGATCA
>CAYZEV010000067.1:0-11061 GCA_964477865.1 uncultured Methanomassiliicoccaceae archaeon
ACTTCCGATGTGCCTGCGGGCACGTTGACCACGCCGACGCCAACGCGTCGTTCAACATCGCGTTACGTCCCTTGTTAGAGGAAGGCACTGGTCGATTGCACCAAGACAGGGATTGGTGCAAGGGCCGCATTGATACGCCCCAGGAGGCAACGCCGTGAACGACGGTGACCTCAGAATCCCACGAATTAATTCGTGGGAGTGTCAAAAGACCCGCTTCGTTCCATCGAGGACCTTCAAAAAGAAAGGGCTCTTTGACAACATCGGCAAGATCGCCAGTGCCGCCGGCGCGTTGGCCGGTAGCGGCCGGATATCCACCGCCGGCCGCGCCGGGAGCGATGTCCTGGGGGCGAAGTACGAGGGCATGTCGCCGGAGTGGCACAAGGAGCACCAGGGCGCCTTCGAGGAGGCCCAGAACGAGGCCCGGGGTCACTTCCACCGCTGCCCCCGGTGCCAGAAATGGGTCTGCGATAACGACTGGAACGAGGAATCATCGCTGTGCGTCGGCGACGCTCCCAGGGAGTCGGTGGAGGTGGCCGCGGCCCGCGCCGACAAGATGAAGAAGGACATCCAGACCAAGGCCGACAGCACCCAGGTGTTCACCGGGGAGATCGACCAGCGCCAGGCCTTGTGTCCCACGTGCAACAAGCCCGCGGGCCAGGGAAAGTTCTGCAACAACTGCGGGGCGCCGGTAGGGTTGCCGAAATGCTCCCAGTGCGGCGCCCAGAACCCGCCCGGGGCGAGGTTCTGCTCGGAGTGCGGCGGCAAGGTCTGAACCCTTCTGCTCATTAGTGACCGCTCCGCCTATGCCCGGTGACCGCAGCTACCTGTAGACGCAGGGCTTAAGGTTGGTTGACACGATGTCTCTCGACGGCGGGGAAGCATGATGGTGGAGAGCGAGTGGACCAGAAGGTTCTTTATCGTTTGGACCGGCCAGGCATTCTCATTGGTCGGTAGCGCGCTGGTGCAGTTCGCTCTCATGCTATGGCTGGCCGTCACCACCGGCTCGCCGGTGATGCTGGCCGTCGCAGCGGCGATGGGCGTGCTGCCGCAGGTGTTCCTGGCCCCCTTCGCCGGCGCCTACGTCGACCGGTTGAACCGCAAGCGGGTGATGATCGCCGCCGACGCTCTGACCGCTCTCGCCACGTTGCTCCTCATGATCTCGTTCGCTCTGGGCACGGTGGAGCTGTGGCAGGTGTTCCTGGCTTTGCTCTTCCGGTCGGCCATGCAGGGTTTCCATTGGCCGGCCATGCAGGCCTCCACCACCCTGATGGTACCGGAGCAGCATCTGGCCCGTATCGGCGGGCTCAACCAGACCATCCTAGGCCTATCTACGATCCTAGCGCCGGCGCTAGGGGCCCTCTTGTACGTCTCCATGCCCATGTTCCTGGTCCTTTCGGTCGACCTTGCCACCGCGGCCGTGGCCATCGCTTCACTGCTGGCAGTGCGCATCCCGGAGGTCCAGAGAGCGGTCGCGAGGGCGACCGGTTCGGTCATCGCCGATCTCAAGGAGGCCTTCACGTACCTGCGCTCGTGGAAGGGGATCCTGGTGGTCGTGGCGATCTTCTCGGCGGTCAACTTCCTCATTACTCCCGCGTTCACTCTGTTCCCTCTCTTGACCCTCAAATACTTTGAACAAGGGCCTTACGAGGTGGCCCTCATCGAATCGATATCGGGTGTCGGGATGATCGCCGGCGGCATACTGTTGGGGGTGTGGGGCGGGAGCAAGAAAAAGATCATCACCTGCATGGCTTCGCTGATCCTTTGCGGCGGGGGCGTCCTGATCATCGGGTTCCTGCCGCCGAACGCCTATCTGATCGCGGTGGTCGCATCCCTGGTCATCGGGATAAGCCTGGCCGTCGTCAACGGCACGGCCATGGCCATCATGCAGAAGGGGGTCCGGGCGGATATGCAGGGCCGGGTGTTCGCTCTGTTGGGGAGCCTAGCTGCAGGCATGAGCCCCCTTGGACTCGCGTTGGCAGCCCCGATCGCTGAGATGTTCGGGATCCAGTTCTGGTTCATCCTCGGGGGAGTGGCCATGACCCTCATCGGCGTGGCATCGTTCTTCCTGCCGCTGGTCATGAGCATGGAGGACCGGGAGGTCGAGCAGGTGCAGCTGGAACCCCTCCCGCCGGCGTAGCCGTCGCGGCATAAGTTCTTAGCATTCCGGTAATGATGATGTCTGCATGGACGGGGAGCACGGCCCCCATCACGGCATGAACATGTCCGGCCCGTCGGGGCCAGGAGGCCACAAGGGGGACGGAATGACCAAAGGGCACGGGGGTCACGGCCTGATGCTGAAGGACCTGTGGAGGCGATTCGTCATCTCCACCATTCTTACCTTCCCCATCCTTATCCTCACCCCGGAGGTCCAGGATCTGTTCGGGGTGAGGCTGGACATCCCTTATTCTGACCTTCTACTCCTTGCTCTGGCCACCATCGTCTTTGTGTACGGCGGCTGGCCGTTCCTTAAGGGCCTGGTCGGGGAACTGAGGGACCGCCGTCCGGGGATGATGACCCTCATCGGTCTGGCCATCACCGTCGCCTATGTCTACAGCGCTGCTTCTGTCCTGTTCGTCGGCGGCAGCGTGTTCTTCTGGGAGCTGGCCACCCTGATCGACATCATGCTGCTGGGCCATTGGCTGGAGATGCGCTCGGTACAGGGCGCATCGCGAGCACTGGAGGAGCTGGCCCGCATCATGCCCGCCGAGGCGGACCTCGTCAGCGGCGAGGGGACCCGGAAGGTGCTGGTGGAAAGCCTGCGGCCCGGGAATGTCGTCCTGGTCCGCCCGGGCGCCAAGGTCCCGGTGGACGGCGAGGTGGTCGATGGAGAGAGCGAGGTGGACGAGGCCCTGCTCACCGGTGAGTCCCGACCGGTGCCCAAGCGATCGGGGAACGAGGTTATCGGAGGGGCCATCAACGGCCAGGGCTCTCTTACGGTCCGGGTGACCCGAACCGGCGAGGAAACCTACCTGAGCCAGGTCATCGAGCTGGTCCGCCAGGCCCAGGAATCCCGGTCCCGCAGCCAGGACCTGGCCGACCGCGCCGCGCTTTACCTCACCATCATCGCCATCGCCGCGGGGGCGGTGACCCTCGTCGCCTGGACCCTGGCCGGCGAGGGGACCGGCTTCGCCGTGGAACGGGCCGTGACCGTCATGGTCATCTGCTGCCCCCACGCCCTGGGTCTGGCCATACCGCTGGTGGTGGCCATCTCCACCGTCCTGGCCGCTCGCTCGGGCTTCCTGATCCGGGAACGGAACGCGTTCGAGCGGGCCCGGAAGGTCGATACCGTCGTGTTCGACAAGACCGGGACATTGACCGAGGGCAGCTTCCGGGTGGTGTCCATCGTGCCGATGGGTCTGGGCGAGGATGAGGTGCTGGCCATCGCCGCCTCGTTGGAATCGCGGTCCGAGCACTCCATCGCCCGCGGCATCGTGGCGTCGGCGAGCGAACGCGGCACGGCCCTGCGAAGCGTGGAGAACTTCCGGGCCGTTCCCGGAAAAGGGGTCCAAGGGACCGTGGGCGGCGTCGACTACGCCCTCCTGTCTCCGGGGGCGGTGAGGGAACAGGGCATCGTCGTCGACGAGAGCGCCCTGAGCGGGGCGGCCGCGGGAGGACGGACAGTGGTGGTCCTCGTGGAAGGGACCACGGCGCTGGGAGCGATCGCCGTGGCCGACCGTGTCAGGCCGGAATCCAAGGAGGCGATCGCCGCTCTCCAGCGGGCCGGGGTCCGGTGCGTCATGCTCACCGGCGACAGCGTGGTGGTGGCCGAGGCAGTGGCGAAGGAGCTGGGCCTTGACGAATATCGGGCCGAGGTCGCTCCCTCCCGCAAGGCCGAGGTCATCAAGGAGTTGCAGCAGGGCCATGTGGTAGCTATGGTCGGCGATGGGGTCAACGATGCCCCGGCCCTGGTCCAGGCCGACATCGGAGTGGCCATCGGCGCCGGCACGGACGTGGCGGTGGAGTCGGCGGACATGGTCCTGGTGAAGAACGACCCCAGGGACGTGCCAGAGATTCTTTCGCTCTCTAAGCGTACCTACTCTAAGATGGTCCAGAACCTTATCTACGCTACCGGCTACAATGCGGTGGCGATACCGCTGGCCGCTGGTGTGCTCGCCCCTCAGGGCATCGTCCTGACCCCGGCCATCGGTGCGGCGCTGATGAGCGTATCGACCATCGTAGTGGCGATCAACGCCCGCCGGCTGCGATGAAAGGGTAAAGAATAATACGCCCGGTGAGCTTTGGCGGAACGATGCGCTGCTCCCACTGTCAGAAATGCTGTCAGGACACCATGATGGAGCTGTGCGAGGCCGACATCGCCCGTCTGGAACGGCGAGGTCACAAGCGCCAGGACTTCTGCTACATCGGAGTGGACCTCATCCCCCGTCTCAGGAACGTGGGGGTGTGGTGCTTCTTCTACGACCCGGAGAAGAAAAGATGCCGCGAGTATTCGTCCCGCCCGCTGGGCTGCGCGCTCTACCCGGTCAACATCGACGAGGACGGCGAGTTCGTCATCGATGGGCTGTGCCCCGAGGCCAAGAGCATCACCCGGCAGGAACTGCAGATCAAGGGAAAGCGGTTGAAGCTGCTGGTGGACACCATCGACGCGGAGTCCCAGCGCCGGTGATGGTCCGAGAATAAGGTACGGAGGGTTCGGCGGGGACGAGATCGGTCCTGAACGCCATGAGGCCGGGAGCGAGCCTCCCCGGAAGAGGATGCGGCCTCCAAGAAGGGTTCGACCTTTTGCCTCGATCATTACCAACAGTTAGATTTTTTGACCAAGTATTATCGGTTCAGTTCCATATCGGCCGGCTAAGATGGATGCATTCTATGAAATGTAATAATTGTGGATCTAACAACGCCGAGGGAGCGACGTTCTGCCCGGAGTGCGGGGGCCGTATGCTCGCCATGGCAGCTCCGGCGCCGGTCCAACCGCAACCGCAGGCCCCCCCTCAGCAGAACGCTCAGCAGCCGTATCCTCAGGCGCCCCCTCAGAACAACCAGGCGCCGCCGCAGTACAGGCAACCCTATCACCAGCAATACCGGATGTCGGCGACGCCGACGATAAGGAACGTCCACCTCGGCGATGTGCTGTTCCTCATTGCCGCCGTGCTCCTGCTGGGAATAGGCTTCGAGAACTTCAGCGGCATCACCAACGCCGTTGGCGCCCAGTACATCTTCCTGGGCCTGGTGGCCATCCTGGGAGGCCTCTTCATGATGGCCCTGGTCATCATGCCCGAGCTGCTCAAGCCCCTGAACGAGTTCCTGGACGTGCTGGTCCTGGCCTTCTCGCTGGTCATCACGTTCTGGGGCCTGGTGGCCACCTTCGCCAACAACGTAGGCTTCCTCGGGGGCATCCTGCTCGCCGCGGGCCTGTTCGGCCTGGCCGGGTGCGGGCTCAGGATGGGCATGATCAAGTAGAAACGACCGATGGTGCGGTTCCCCGCACCCCTTTTCCTTTATATTTTAGATCAGGGCGACCATTGTTTATCGAAAAGGAAATGTCCGGGCCAGACCATTGGTCTCATCTGAGGGCCAGAGTCGCCGCGCCCACCGCCCCGGCCAGGTCCCCGAGGGACGCGGGGACGATGCTCAGCCCGTTCAGCGCCGGCCGCAGGCATGAGGCCAGCGAACCTTCCACCACCCGGTCGTACAGGCCCGGGAAGCCGTACAGCACCGTTCCGCCCAGCACGACCCTCTCCGGATTCAGCGAATTGATGACGCTGGCCACGGCCGAGGATAGCGCCTTTGCCATCTCGTCGCGGACCCCGAGGGCGAAAGCATCGCCTCCTTCGGCCGCCGCGGCCACCATGCGGCTGTCGATGCGGTCCGACCGGCCTTCCGACATGGTGTGCAGGGCCGGGCTGATCGAGGGGTCCGCCATCAGCGCCGTTCGGGCCCGCAGGGCCACCGACGAGCCCCCGGCGTACGCTTCCACGCACCCCCTCCTCCCGCAGGTGCAGACCGGGCCGTTCATCTGCACCGAGATGTGGCCGAAGTGGCCTCCGCAGCCGGTCGATCCGTCGAGGAGCGTGCCATCGATCACCGCGCCGCCGCCGATGCCGGTTCCCACGAACAGGCAGACCAGGTCGTTCGCTCCCTTCCCGGCCCCGTGGCGCCATTCTCCCTCCGTGGCCATGACCACGTCGTTCCGGAGGGTGACCGGCAGGGCGGTGGCCTCGGAGAGCATCGCCTCGAACGGCTCGTCCCTCCACCAAAGGTTGGGGCCGTAGCGGACCAGACCTCGACGGATGTCCACCTGGCCGGCGATCCCCACTCCCACTCCGGACGGGGTCGAGGTTTCGTCCTCCCGGATCTTTCGCACCGCTGAGGCGACCTGCCTGCTAACGCCCCGCGGACCGCCCTGGACGTCGGTGGGGAATCTCAGGACCTCGAGGATACGGCCATCCGAGACCAGGGCCGCCCGGATGTTGGTATAACCGATGTCGACGCCGATGGACCAGGCCCCTTTCACGTTCAGTTCATGGTCCAGGAAGTTGAAAGACCTTGCTCCTCAGCACCTCGACATCGTTGGGGGGTCACCACGCCATCCACTAGACGGCCGGATCCCCGGTACTCGGGGCGTCGACTCAATATAATATAATGCTGGAGACCATCCGCCTTATAATCCATCAACCGGAACGGCAGGATGCAAGATGAAGCTCGACGACAAGGACCGCATCATCATCTCCATGTACGCGGAGGATCCGGACATATCGCAGGAGAAGATCGCCACTCGCATCCACATGACCCAGCCGGCCGTCGCCGCGAGGGTCGCCTGGCTTCGCAAGAACGGCGGCCTGGAGAAGCTGCTGGGGGTGAACCCCATGAAGATGGGCATGTTCTTGGCCAAGGTCGATGTGTCCTCCACCGAGCCGCACAAGATCCTGAAGAGGTTCCACAACTGCCCCTACTTCGCCAACGGCTTCACCACCTCCGGCCAGCGGAACCTGTGCCTGCTGTTCTTCAGCGAGAGCGTTTCCACCATCGAATCCATCATCAACTGCCACATCCACCAGGACCCGTCGGTCCGGGCCGTGGACTTCGACATCATGATCAATGCGGAGAAGGACTACATCATCCCAATCAAGCTGAAGCCGGAGCTGTGCGATGAGGCCCCCTGCGGCATGGAGGGCATGTGCTTCGATTGCCCATCCTACAAGGAGGAAAAGTGCACCGGCTGCCCGGCCACCGGCCAGTATCGCGGCGCCTTCTACGATTCACGATGATCGACCCTGCTCAGGTGGGTCGCCATCGAAAAATAATGGCCTCGGAGCGGGCGGTGGAAGCCCCGGAGCATCACTTAAGCGCTTCCGATCTCCGAGCTATCAGTACCCGGACTTCTTCCCGGTCATCGACTCGATGTCGATGCGGATTATCGCCATGTCCCGGACGCCCTCATCGGTGTATTTGAAGGCGGCCTTGCCGAACATCTGGGTCATGATGATGTCCATCGCTTTTTTCTTCTCCGCGAGGTCATCGACCATCTTGGCCCGGCCGGTCCCGACCACGCTCTTGAACTTGATGGTCGACTTGCAGGAGGTGTCCACCGGTCCCTGCACCAGCTCGTGGCCGGTGTCGACGACGAAGCAGACCCGGTTGTTCTCCCTCAGGACGTCCATCTTCCTTCCCTGCTTCGACGAGTGGAAGTACATGACGCCGTCCATGTAGCCGTAGGTGGTCGGCAATACGTACGGGGTATCGCCGTCGCACATGGCGAAGCGGCACACCTTCTCTTTCATCAACAGCTCCTCGACCTCTTTCCGGTCGGTGATCTCCTTCTCCCTGAGCCTCATGAAGAATGTATTGATTCCCGATGTAATATAACTTTATTGTTTATAAGTAATAAAGACGGGTCGCTAGGAGCTAATAATTAACAATCGGAAATAGACTTGCCAAAATAATCCTCTTCGGATCGAGATCCACATTTCGCCCCCCGCTCCGAACGTCCCCTTTGGACCATATCTCCCGATCGATGCTCATATGTCGTTGGCCCGTGGACATCGAGGAAGGCCTGGCTAGGCTGTGGTGATGTCCCCGATGAGCGAGGCCAATCCGCTCAAGGCCGTTCTCCCCTTGGAGGTGAGAGCGTAGAGATGGGTCCGGCGGTCGTAGGCGACATATGCGGGACCGACCAGGGCCTTCAGGTGGAACTGGAGATGGCCCTTTTTAAGACCCAGCGCCTTGCTTAATTCGGCCAGGGTGGCGCTCTCCTTCGACAGCATCATCAGTATGTTGATCCGCCAGGCGTTGGCCAACGGGGCCAGGACCTCTTCCACCAACGGAGGGGACAGGGCCCGTTCCACCGGGGCGAGGGGACGTCCCGGCCGCTGGACCTCCGGCGGGATCGGCCTGGACAGGTGGTCATAGGTATCCATGTACGAGCGGAGCTGGCCCACCAGGTCGGTGGCGAAGGAAGAGCATCCCGCCTGCGCGCAGGCCGATGCCGGACCGGTGATGTTCTCCTCGCTCTCATCCAGAAAACCGGTCAGGGCGTCCTTGCCGTTCCGCCGGAACAACACCAGGCTCTCGTTCAGAAAGGTCATCAAGGCATTCCGGCATCGTTCCAGGGCCTGGCGCTCCTCGCCCCCCTGCGCGCCGGTCTCTGAGAAGAACCGATCGACCTTTTCCACGAGGACGGGGCCGATCTGCTCGGCCATCGCCGCCCTCAGATCGTCCTGCCGGAGATTGATGAACGAGTCATTGAGGGCCCGCACCTCTCCCCGCAGGTCGTCCAGCTGTTTCCGGATCTCGTCGTTCTTCATGCGCTCACAGTAATAGAATAATATGACGAAGAAATACTTTAATATTACTATCGACCTTGAAGATTCAACGGCCTTCCGCTGCCCATGGCTCCGGTCCAGGTCGTTGATGGTGATCAAGCATGAAGATCGGAATCGTGGCCTGCGAGACCTTCGAAAGGGGTCTGGAGTTCCTTATAAAGGATGATCCGGACATCGTTCACAAGGAGTATCTGGAGTTCGGCCTGCATGAGTATCCCGAGGACCTCAAGAAGGCGGTCATCGAGAAGGTCAATGCCCTGGAGGGGAAGGTCGATGCCGTTCTCCTCGGCTATGGCATATGCAACTCCCTGCGGGATGTGACCGAGCAGATGACGGTGCCCACGGTCCGCCTGATGGCCGATGATTGCATCGGCGTGCTCATCACTCCCGAAGAGTATGAGAAGGAACGGAAGATCTGCGCCGGCACGATGTACCACACCCCCTACTTCGCCAAGATGGGGCGGGAGTGGTTCGAGAACAAGATGAGGGTGCAGATGCCGAACTATGAGGAGCTGGGCATCGATGTCGATTGGTTCCTGGCCAGGATGTTCGACGGCTACTCCAGAGTGCTGTTCATCGACGACGGCCTGGATGAGATCGAGAAGTTCGAAGAGCTATCGAAGCAGTTCGCCCGGGAGCTCAACCTGAGATACGATTCGCGGGGCGGGACCTGGTCGGTCCTCATCGGAGCGATCGAGCGGACCAAGGAGCTGGCCGCGTCCCAGAGCGCGGCTAAGGAAAAGGCGACGAACTGACCCGTCGATCCCGCCTCGTCCCTGACGTTGGCCGCCCACCTTTTTCATCTATGGTCGCTTTATCGGTAATTATGTCGGGAGGTTTGGGAGCCAAAAGGGAGGGCACCAGGTCGGTCGCGACCATACTGTTCTACGAGGCCCGGTCCACTATCACCGGGCCGTGCGGGCACAAACATAACACCAAAGAAGCGGCCGAGAAATGCGCCAGGAGCTTCGCGGCGAAGCATCGGCGCCGCAATCCGCTGAACGTGCACACGTACTGGCATGTCGATTCGGTCGACAGCAACTCGGTGCGCAAGAGGGTCAGCGAGGACCTATAGGGAGACCGACGGACATTAGGGATCTTCCTTGATCATATAGTGGGCGATCGTACCGGGCAGGTACTCCAGCTCTCTGGAGATGGTGAAACCCAGTCCTTCCCAGAATGTCTCGGAGCCCTGCACCGATACCAGAGCGCAGGCCGGCAGGCGCAGCGCTATGGCGATCTCAAAGGCCTCGCCGGCGAGCCGCGCGGCTAGCCCCCGGCCGCGGTGATCCCGGGCAACGGCCAGGTCATGGATGTACAGGCAGGTCGGCCGTTCCGGGAGCTCCAGCGATTCGGCGCTCAAGGGGACGATCTCCCCGGCCACCCAGGGGTGGCAGAAGAGGTAGGCGACTAGGCCACTCTCGTCGAAGCACCCCCGGGCCCCCGGGGGGAACAGGGACAATTTCTTGGCGAATGTCTCCGAAGGCTCGTGGAACACCTCGTGGTAGGCGCTGCGTTGGACACGCAGGACCTCGGGGAGGTCGGAGGGAGCGAGCGGTCGGAGCCTAAACATGAGAAGTCCTCAGGGAATTATTAGAGATAGAAATTAGAAACTGGTGGGGCCGTCCGGATTTGAACCGGAGACCCATGGTCCCGAACCATGGAGTTTACCAAGCTAGCCCACGGCCCCGTAGGCAGAATGGGCTAATATGGACGGGTCTTAAATATCTATCGTCGGGCTGGCAAATAAGAAAGGAGCAGGGCGGGTGAACCGCAGTGTCTCGGGACAACCCTTGTAGACGATTTTAATCAGGTCTAAACATCTTGTCACGAACGCACTGGTATCAACTCCATGGTTCGGGATCTCAGGATAATCTGCCGCCCTGTTGCAGAATCATCTGGATGGTCAGGCACCCATCATCTTAATTGCTGATTCTCAGTACAGTATTTACGTATAATGGGGAGAGGTCCCCGAATATCGGCGTAGCACGATTCGGGCGAATAGTAAACCGACAGAGCCTGGCATGCGAAATTCGACAATTATCATAAAAGAACACGTCCGAAAGTGCTGGCCGTTCTCTCGTACGAGCATTGTCGATGTCTATCTACGACAATTATAAATATGGCGCCGGATTTTTCCTCAATAATGAGGGAGCAGCTGCGCGAAAAGATCGCTGGCGAGATCACTCTGTCCGTCGATGCCGGGAAACCGATCCGCAAGTGGCGGGACTAGTTCGGCCTCCCCCCGCAGGAGCCGGCCCGCCATCCTCCCACACCGCCC
>CAYZEV010000068.1:0-10273 GCA_964477865.1 uncultured Methanomassiliicoccaceae archaeon
CGGCGTGCGGCAGGTGTTCGCGAGATTGGGCCGGGAGGTCAATGATTCCGCCTACCTGGGCCTGTTCAAGTTCCCCAAGATGTGCATGTACGACGAGCTGGGGCAGTTCAAGGACCTGGCCTCCGCCCATCCGGTCGTACGGGCCCTGGCCGGCGAGCCGGCGGCCAAGGGCGAGCTCACCTCCCCCGCGTCGGCGGAGGGGTATGTCACCCGCCCGGACTTCCAGGTGCTGGACGCGGACTCCAGTCAACAGGAGGCGGTCGCCCTGGCCCTCAGCGGGACCAGCTTCGTGCTGCAGGGGCCGCCCGGCACGGGAAAGAGCCAGACCATCGCCAACATCGTGTCGGAGACCCTGGCCACCGGGAGGACCGTGCTGTTCGTCTCCGAGAAGATGGCCGCGCTGGCCGTGGTCAAGAAGCGCCTGGACGCCCGGGGCCTGGGCGACTACTGCCTGGAGCTGCACAACCATGACCGCGGGCGGCAGGAGGTCGTCGAGGAACTGTCCCGCTGCCTGTCCGCTCCCGCCTGGACCGAGGCGCTGCCATCGGACCTGGAGGAACTGGAACGGGCCAGGGCGTCGCTGGACGGCTATATGGACGCGCTGCACCAGGTGCGCGATGGCCTGGGCATGAGCTTTCACGAACTGCTATCGGAGCTGACCCTGCTGCGCTCGGCGCCGGAGGTGTCGCTCACGTTCCCCAACCTGGAACGGATGTCGAAGCGGGACCTGGAGCCGCTGGAGCCGCTGGTCAAGGAGGTGGAAAGATACGCTTCCATGCTGGCCAGCAGCGAGAAGCACCCCTGGTCCGACTGCCTGCTGGACTCGTGGAAGCTGTCCGCGCAATCGGAGATCGTTCACCGGCTGTCCACCCTGAAGCTGACCAAGGTCCGGCTGGCCGAGGTGCTCGCGCCGCTGTACCAGGACTACGGGCTGTCCGCCCCCACCGACCTGAGGACGACGGCCGACCTCATCAACCACCTGCGGACGGTGAACCTGACCCCCTACCCCCGGCCGGAGTGGCTGGAGTCCGATCCGTCCAAGCTGTTGCGGCTGGTCGAGGACATGCGCAACGGCTACCTGGAGTTCGGGGCCCGCATGAGCTGGCTCCGCCAGATGTATCACGAGGACGTGCTGGCCCTGGACCTGCGCTCGATGCAGCGGCGGTTCCAGGACGAGTATCAGGGCGTGACCAAGCGCCTGCTCAGCCTGCACTTCCGCAGCGACATGGGCAAGCTCCGCTCCCTGGCCCGGAACGAGCGGAAGGTCACTTTCGAGGAGGCGGTGGACGATCTGAAGGAGATCATCACCACCTCCGGGCTGGCCGACCGCCTGCACGGGCTGGAGGCGGAGTGCTCCTCCCTGCTGGGCCAGCACTTCCGGGGCGAGAACACCGACTGGGACAAGCTGAGGAACGCCATCAAGTGGACCAAACTATACTATGAGAAGTACGGCAAACCCGCATCGCCGGCGCTGGTCAAGCTGCTGTGCGGGGGCCCCGACGAGCTCACCGGGCTGAAGACCCGCGTGGACGGGGTGGAGGAGGCGGCGCTGCGGCTCGAGGGGGCCGTATCCTCGATAGGCAATCTGTTCAATCTGAACGTTCTCGCCCAAGGACGTTCCCTGCACGAGATCTCCTTCGACGA
The DNA here is from genome assembly GCA_964477865.1 of uncultured Methanomassiliicoccaceae archaeon. Classification (GTDB taxonomy): domain Archaea; phylum Thermoplasmatota; class Thermoplasmata; order Methanomassiliicoccales; family Methanomassiliicoccaceae; genus UBA6. The sequence continues at coordinate 1,645 of CAYZEV010000068.1, forward strand.
GCTGACCGCCTGGTCCCAGGAGCACCTGGACAGCGTGGCCCTTTTCCGGGAGTGGACCGAGATCTCCCGGGTGAGAAGGGAGGCTTCGGAGCGGGGGATGGCCGACCTGCTGACATTATCGGCCCAGGGGATGCTGCCGGCGACGGACGTGTGGAACGGCGTGCGGAAGCGATACTTCACGCTGTGGCATGACCTCCTGCTGTCCAGGGACCGCCGGCTGAGGGACTTCGACCGGGTGGCCCAGGAGAGGAGCATCGCTCACTTCGCCGAGCTGGACCGCCGGCACATCGAGCAGGCGCCGTCGCGGGCCCGGGTGCTCCTGGACGCCAAGAGGAGGGAGCTGTGCGACGTCTCCTCGCCGGAGCAGGGCAGCGGACTATGGGTCCTGAGGCACGAGGTGAGCCGGAAGCGCAAGCTGCGGCCGCTGCGGGAGCTGTTCTCCCAGGCCATGGGGCCGATCCAGACCCTGAAGCCCTGCCTCCTGATGAGCCCGCTGTCGGTGTCGACCTACCTGGACCCGGCCAAGGCGAAGTTCGACCTGGTCATCTTCGACGAGGCGTCCCAGGTGCGGCCGGAGGACGCCATCGGACCGATCATGCGCGGCCGCCAGGTGGTCGTGGTCGGCGACAGCAAGCAGCTGCCCCCCACCGATTTCTTCCGGGAGATCAACGAGGAGGAGGACGACATCCCGGACCTGGAGAGCATCCTGGACGAGTGCTCGTCGGCCATGCCCCAGCGCATGCTGCTGTGGCACTACCGCTCGAGGCAGGAGTCCCTGATCGCGTTCTCCAACCAGCAGTTCTACGGCGGTCGCCTGATGACCTTCCCGTCGGCCATGCTGGACCGCCCCGGGCTGGGCGTGGAGTTCGTGCACGTGCCGGAGGGACGTTACGATAGGGCGCGGACCCGCAAGAACGCCAAGGAGGCGGAGAAGGTCGCGGACCTGGTGGTGGAGCATGTGCTCACCCGTTCCGACAAGAGCATCGGGGTGGTGGCGTTCAGCGAGCCCCAGCAGATGGCCATCATCGAGGAGCTGGAGAGGCGCGTCACCAAGATGCCTTCGCTGGCGCCCCTGCTGAACGAGGACGCCGAGGAGGGCTTCTTCGTCAAGAACCTGGAGAACGTGCAGGGCGATGAAAGGGACGTGATGCTCTTCTCCATCGGCTACGGCAAGGACGCCAAGGGCCGGATCTTTCAGAACTTCGGGCCGCTGAACCGGCCCGGGGGCGAAAGGCGCCTCAACGTGGCCATAACCCGGGCGCGGGAGCACGTGAAGCTGGTCACATCGATGCTGCCGGAGGACCTGGAGGGCTCCACGCCGGGCGTGGAAGCGCTCCGCTCGTACATGCAGTACGCCCGGGCCATAGAGCATGACACTGATGGCGCCGAGAACGGACCTCGGACCTCCAATCCCTCGGAGGAAGAGGTCCGTTCCTGGCTGGAATCGAAAGGCCTGGTCGTGGAGGCGAAGGTGGGCCGGTCGCTGGCCCGGGTCGATCTGGCCATAGTCGACCCGGACCGGCCGGGCAACTACCTGCTGGGCATCCTGACCGACGGCGCATCCTATCGCAAGGCCGGCAGCGCCCGCGACCGGGAGCGGCTGAAGGTCGAGGTCCTGTCCGGCCTGGGCTGGAGACTGCTCCGCCTGTGGTCCCAGGACTGGATCAAGGACAGGGACGCCGAGGTCGAGAGGATCATGGCCGCGGTGACCAAGGCGCGGGAAGAGGAGACGGAGAAGGCGGCACTGGAAGCGGCGAACAGGCCCCCCGAGGTGCTGGTGGCGACCATGACCGTCGCCGAAGCGTGCGAGGCCCGGGACGAGTGCGTTCTCTACGTGCGAGCGGACCTGAGGGACGAAGCGCTCGCCGCCCTGTTCCGCTCCGAGCCCCAGAGGGCGCTGGCCGAGGCGGTGGAACGGGTCGTCAACCTGGAAGGGCCGGTCCATGTCGCCAATGTCCGCGATCGGGTCAAGGACCTCATCGGGACCGCCACCGGCAAGAGGCCGGGCAACATCGACAAGGCGCTGCTCCAGGCCATCGGCTCGCTGGACGGCCACGCCGTCCGGGTCGACGGCGACTACCTGTGGGCGGCGGGGTCGTTCATGGTCCCGGTCCGCCGGAGCGAGGAGCAGCGGCGGGACATCGACCAGGTCTGCGACCTCGAACTGGAAGGCCTGATCCTGCACTGCGTGCCCCGGGACAAGGACGCCGACATGAAGGAGGTGGTGAGCAAGGTGGCCGGCCTGCTGGGCTACAAGCGCCCGACCCTCGTTCTCCGCTCCCGCATCGAGGCCGTGGTGACCAAACTGGACGAGAAGGGCGCCCTCGCCCCCGACGGGGAATCGCCGGCCAAGGAGGAGGGTACTCCCCCATCACAGCCAGATGGCCCGGACGACCGCCGTGAGGAAGCTTATCCCTAAAAACCTTTTTATTTTTTTTAATAATTTTTTTTATCCATACATTTTTCATTCGAACCGTCGGTTCCCCCATGGGAAGTATTGGATGAGCACGACGACGTTAGATGCTAGGATCGAGCGCTGGCAACAAAACCTTCTTGATCTGACCCTGAGGAACCGGATGCTCAATTTCAAACCAGGGTCGTCCGTCCAACTCATTCGACCCGATAGCGTATCCATCTTCGATCGGCTTACCAGTTCCGAGCTTAGCGTGACGATCAGGGAACAGCCCTCGGAAAATAACGAGGTCACCCCTCCCGAGGCGGTCGTTCTGGCTAACGACGAGATACTGGCGACCCATAGTGTAAAAGATACAAATGCTGCGTTAAGAAAAATGAAGATCAAGTCCCGCGGCGCCATTCAAGAGCAGGGGGTGAACATCCTCTTCCTGGCATTCGGCATGGTAAAGTGGTTCGATTCCGACAGCAGCGAGGCGGAACTGTTGGCCCCGTTGGTCCTCGTGCCCGTCGAGCTGTCGAAGCCGGGTCCGATCCACCCGTTCAAGCTGCGAGCGATCGAAGAGGAGGTCGTGGTCAATCCCACACTGACGTTCAAATTGAGCAATGATTTTGGCCTTGATCTTCCTGAATGGTCCGACGAAGATACACTGTCCAGTTATCTGAAGAAGGCTAGAGACCTGTTAGGTCCATTAAAAAGATGGACCGTTGACGACCAGGTGTTCCTGGGCCTTTTCTCCTTCGCCAAACTGAGCATGTACAAGGAGATGGAGGCCCACCGGGAGATCATCGCCCAACATCCCCTCCTGAACGCCATTTCGGGGGACCCGTCCTTCCTTTCCGTCACGCCAGAGCATCCGTCGGCGGACCGACTGGACCGGGAGGTCCGACCGGCCCAGTCCTTCCAGATCCTGGATGCGGACTCCAGTCAGCAGGAGGCGATCGAGATGGCCAAGCGCGGCATCTCGTTCGTGCTGCAGGGACCGCCCGGCACGGGAAAGAGCCAGACCATCGCCAACATCATTGCCGAGTCCTTGGCGATGGACAGGAAGGTCCTTTTCGTCTCCGAGAAGATGACCGCCCTGGAGGTGGTCAAGAGAAGGCTGGACGAAAAGGGCCTGGGTACCTTCCTATTCGAGATACACAGCCACAAGGCGAACAAATCGGCGGTTATCGAGGAGCTCCGTCGCTGTGTCCAGCCATCGCCTTCGAGCCCCACTTCGGTGGACGACCTGAACAGGCTGGAGAAGGTCAGGACCGATCTGAACGATTACGTCCAAGCGCTCCATGAGGCAAGAGGGCCGATCGGCCGGAGCGCTTTCTACATCCATGGCCGATTGGCGGCCCTGAACGATGCGGCCATCCTTCCGATACCGATCAGGGACATCGGCACGTTGCGCTTGGAAGACCTGGATGGGCGATCCAAGCTGATCAAGCGGGTCGAGACGCTGGGGCAGGCCATAGGCCGCATGGACAAGCATCCGTGGCGGGACCTCCGGGTCGAGGATTGGAATCCAGGGGACGAGGTTCTCGTAGAATCGACCCTTCGAGAGCTGGGGGATAGGATCGACAGGGTCAGGGACAGATCTCAGGAGCTCAGCGACCTGGGAGGATGCGGCCGGCCCAACAGCCCGGTGGAGCTCTCCCGCCTGATCGAAGGGATGAGAAGAGCCTCCTCCACCCCGTTCCCTCCTCCGGCCTGGCTGGCGAAGGGCGAACCGGAACGGTTGTTGAAAGAGGCGGAGCAGGTCGAAGGTCACTACAAACGGCGCGCCCAGTTGGGGACGTGGCTTGCCCAGAACTATGGCGATGGGGTCCTTTCCTTGGACGTCAACGCCATGAAGGGGCGGTTCACGGGAAAGTACGCGGGCTTCCTGCGATTCTTGAACCAGCGTTACCGGAACGACCTGGCCATGCTACAGGGCCATAGCAAGAGCGGTCAGAAGAAAGGCTATTCGGAGGCATTGGCGGACCTCGATAGGATCACCGAGTTCAAAGAGCTCGAGGCAAGGGCCGGCTCGGTCGACGCCCAGGGGGTCGGGCTCTTCGGCGATCGGTTCAAGGGCGACCGGACCGACTGGGGCGAGGTCAGGTCGAGCATACTTTGGACCTCCCACTTCCTCGCCGATTTCAAAGACCTGATGACCGATGGCATGCGGACGATCCTGTGCGACCGGAATGGCCCCGCCCTACGCCTGAACGGCCTGGCCCAGGAAGCCCGGGAGGAGCTGTCCCGCCTTGAGGCGGTCCAGAACGAGATCAGTAACCGTTTCCAGCTGAAGGATGTCATCTCGTCGGTCCAGGCGGTTAGCTTCGATCACTTCGAGGATTTCGCGGCCAATCATCTCGCTGAGCTGGAATCCTTGAGGGAGTGGATAGATATCTCCGCTCTTGAGCAGGCCTGTCTGAAGAGCGGGTTGGAGGAGGTCTTCGCCCTGGCCCGGAAGGACGGATTGCCCGCCGGGGACCTGGTACGGTCATACAATAAACGAGCGTTCCACATCTGGCTTGAGACGATCTACGCCACCGACGGCCGGTTGAGGGACTTCCGCAGCGATGAGCACCGGAACAACATCGAGCTCTTCAGGCAGCTCGATGAACGACAGATGACCATTGCCCAGAGGAGGCTGACGGAGAAGCTTTCCGCGGGGCGAACGCATTGTCTGAACCTCCAGTCGGGGAAGGGCAGCGAGCTTGCCATCCTCAAGCACGAGCTGGAAAAGAAGAAGAGGTTCAAGCAGGTCCGCCAATTGTTCAGGGAATGCCCCAACCTGATCCTGGAGCTGAAACCCTGCCTGCTGATGAGCCCCCTCTCGGTCAGCAACTTCCTCGACCCCGAGCAGATACGGTTCGACCTGGTCATCTTCGACGAGGCGTCCCAGGTGCGGCCGGAGGACGCGGTCGGTTCGATAATGAGGGGGGGCCAGACGATCGTGGTGGGGGACAGCAAGCAGCTGCCCCCGACATCGTTCTTCCAGACCACGGCGGGGGAGGACGATGAGGTCGAGGCCGAGGACCTGGAGAGCATACTGGACGAGTGCTCCGCGGTGGGCATAGGGCATCACATGCTCCTGTGGCACTACCGCAGCGAGCACGAGTCCCTGATCGCCTTCTCGAACCGATACATCTACGATAACCGCCTGTACACCTTCCCCTCGGCGTCCCGGGGAGAGCATGGGGTGTCCTACGTCAAGGTAGCTGATGGGATCTACGACCGCGGCGGCTCCAGGACCAACGTCGCGGAGGCGAGGAAGGTGACGGAGCTCGTCTTCGAGCACTTCACCCGAACCCCCCAGCGATCGTTGGGAGTGATCGCCTTCAGCGAGAGCCAACAGCTGGCGATACTGGACGAGATCGACCGGATCCGGAAGGAGAGGCCGGAGTTCGAGAAGTACTTCGAGGAAGGAGACAACGAGGAGTTCTTCGTGAAGAACCTCGAGAACGTTCAAGGAGATCAGAGGGACGTCATCATCCTCGACATCGGCTACGCCCGGGACCGCAACGGCAGGATGTACCAGAACTTCGGCCCCCTCAACCGCGCCGGCGGGGAGAGGAGGCTGAACGTGGCGATCACCCGGGCCAAGATGCAGGTCAAGGTGGTGGCATCGATCGCCGCTGAGGACATCGAAGGCACCTCCGGCGTCGGGCCGAGATTGCTGAAGGATTACCTGACCTACGCCGCGAGCGGCGGCAGCAGGGATGTTCTGCTCAACGGGCTGGAGAGGAAGAACGAGGCGGACTTCGACTCCCCCTTCGAAGAGGAGGTGTACAAGGCGCTGTCCGCCGGGGGCCTGAGGTTGCAGAAGCAGGTGGGGTGCTCCGGATACAGGATAGACCTGGCCGTGGAGGGCCCTCGGAGCCCAGGCACCTACATCCTGGGGATCGAGTGCGATGGCGCATCCTACCACTCGGGGAAGACCGCCCGGGACCGAGACCGGCTCAGAGAAAAGGAGCTGAAGAAGCTGGGTTGGAGGATCCATCGGATCTGGTCCCGCGATTGGGTCCTGGACAGGGGAAAGGAGGTCCGGAAGGTGATGCGCGTCCTGGGCATGGCCGATGTTGCCACCCCCGGTGATGGTACCCCCATCCTGCCGAAAGCGGAGAGGGTCGAAAGGGACCTGGCCGCCGGTCCCGTCGTCCTTTCGCATAAAACCACGGAGAGCGAGGATCTCGCCCATCTCAGGCCCGCCATCCTTGAACTGGTGAAGAACCAGGGGCCCGTTCACCTAGCGGTGGCGAAAGCCTACCTCAGACCGGTGGTCAACAGGCCGGAGATATTCGACAAGATCATGACCGAATGCCTCAGGACCATGGTGAGCGAAGGGGAGGTCAGCGTGCGGGAACAGTTCATCTGGCCGGCCGGCGTGACCCGGGCCCCAATGAGAAAGCATACCGGCCCGATACCGAAGGAGCTGGACCACGTATGCCTCGAGGAGATCGGGGAGGTCGTGCTTCACTCGTTCCGGTCCGAACCGGAGCTGCCGAGACGGTCGGTGATAAACAGGACCGCGTTCTTCTACCGGCATGAGAAGCCCTCCGACCGATGTAGGGGGCGGATCGAACGGGCCATAGAGCGCCTTGTCTCCCAAGGAATCCTATTGGAGAAGAAGGATGATGTATTGAGGAGGGCCGACCAAATGGCCAGTGGGCGCTTTGGAGAGAGTCTGCCCCTGAGCAAACTTTATAAAGAAGGTCAATATTAGAGCCGTCTACTCAATGTCGAGGGAGTCAGAATGAAAACAACACGCAAGACGGACCTGAACCTGGTGGCCCTCATCGCCGATCTGAAGAGGGAGTCCCGGGAGCAGGAGACCGCCATCTGGCGAGACATTGCTCTACGGTTGGAAAAGCCCAGCAACAACTGGGCCGAGGTCAACCTGAGCAGATTGGAAAGGTACGCGAACGAAGGCGACGTCATCGTTGTCGCCGGCAAGGTGCTGGGAGCCGGGAGCCTCAAGAAGAAGGTCACCGTCGCAGCATTCAGATTCTCCGCTTCCGCCTCCAAGGCGATCGAAGCGGCCGGCGGGAAGAAGATGACCATCACCGAGCTGATCGAGAAGGACCCGACCGGCACCGGTATCAGGATCATGGGGTGAGCTAGATGGTCGTTGTCATAAACGCAGAGAAGCACATCCTTGGTCGCATGAGCACCAACGTCGCCAAGCGCATACTGAACGGCGAGGATGTCATCATTGTCAATGCCGAGAAGGCCATCATCACCGGGAACCGGGACATGATCTTCGACAACTACACCGCCAAGTACAAGCGCGGTAAGCAGATCAACGGTCCGTTCTTCCCCAAGAGGGCCGACCTTATAGTCAAGAGGACCGTCCGCGGGATGATCCCCTTCAAGTCCTCCCACGGCAGGGAGGTCTACAGGCACCTGAAGGTATTCGTCGGTGTGCCCAAGGACCTGGTCTCCGCCAAGATGGAGCAGGTAGAAGCGGCCACCAACCTGTGGACGGACAAATACGTCACAGTGGGAGAGGTCGCCGAGCACCTCGGATCGAGGTTGAGGTGAACCATATGGCAGAAGTTGTTAACACCAGCGGCAAGAGAAAGGAGGCCGTGGCCAGATGCGTCGTGAGCGTCGGCACCGGCAAGGTCAAGATCAACAACGTCCCGATCGAGATCTATAATCCCGAGCTCGCCCGCCTTAAGATCATGGAGCCTATGGCCCTCGCCGGGGAAAAGGCCGCCAAGGTCGATGTCCACGTCAACGTGGCAGGCGGAGGGTTCATGGGTCAGGCCGAGGCGACCCGCACTGCGATCGCCAAGGGCCTGGTCGAGTTCCTGAAGGACGAGGAATTGGCAAAAATGTTCAAGGACTATGACCGCTCTCTGCTCATCAGCGATGCCCGCAGGAAGCTTCCCAAGAAGCCCCTGGGCCGTGGTGCTCGGAAGAAGAGACAGAAGTCCTATCGGTGAGCTGAATGATCATCCCAGTACGATGCTTCACATGCGGTAAGGTCGTCGGCGGCGTTTACCAGACGTACATCAAGAGAGTACAGCTGGGGGAGGACCCGAAACAGGTCCTCGATGATCTCGGCCTGCAGCGCTATTGCTGCCGCCGCATGATCGTGGCGCACGCGGACCTGATCGACGAAGTCATACCGCTGGGCTGAACCTTTTTAAACCCCTTCCGCATAACCCCTTTATCCACGGGTCTGTGGGGTAGCTTGGTATCCTTCCAGCTTGGGGTGCTGGTGACTCCAGT
>CAYZEV010000069.1:0-10207 GCA_964477865.1 uncultured Methanomassiliicoccaceae archaeon
GGGAAAAGGCCATCGATGAGCAGGGCAAGATGACCTCGCTCACCGGCAAGTACCAGGGCATGACCGTCCCGGAGGCCAAGAAGGCGATCATCGAGGACATGAAGGCCGCCGGACTGGTGGTCAAGCAGGAAGACGCGAAGCAGAACGTCGGCGGGTGCTGGCGCTGCCATACCACCATCGAGTTCCTGCAGGTCCCCCAGTGGTTCCTCAAGACCATGGACTACAAGGAACAGGTGCTCAAGCTCGCCGACGAGGTGCAGTGGCACCCCGAGTTCATGAAGGTCCGGCTGAAGGACTGGATCAACAGCCTGCAGTGGGACTGGGTCATCTCCCGGCAGCGGTTCTTCGCCACCCCCATACCGGTCTGGGAGTGCGAGGATTGCGGCTACGTCGTGCCGGCCAAGGAGAAGGACTGCTACATCGATCCGACGGTGGACAAGGCTCCCCTGGACAAATGCCCCCTGTGCGGCGGAAAGCTGGTCGGCTGCCAGGACGTCTTCGATACCTGGATGGATTCCAGCATCTCCCCGCTCTACAACACGTTCTGGGAACGGGACATGGAGAAGTTCAAGCGCCTGTACCCGATGTCCATGCGGCCTCAGAGCCACGACATCATCCGGACCTGGGCGTTCTACACCCTGCTGCGCTGCTACCTCATGACCGATGTCCGGCCGTGGGACAACATCATGATCCACGGCTTCATCATGTCCCCGGACGGGACGCCGATGCACTCGTCCCTCGGCAACGTCATCGACCCCATGCCCATCCTGGCCGAGTACGGCGCCGACGCGCTGCGCTATTACGCCTGCACCTGCGCCCTGGGCGAGGACAACGCGTTCCGGGAGAAGGACGTCATCCATGGCAAGCGGCTCAGCACCAAGCTCTGGAACATCGGCAAGTTCACCACCATGGTGGTGAAGTCGAAACCGGAGCAGAAGGGACTGCAGCCCCTGGACCGCTGGATCCTCAGCAAGTTCTCCAAGGTGGTCCTCAACGCCACCAAGTTCTATGAGGACTATCAGTTCGACAAGGCCATGCGCGAGGTGGAGGATTTCGCCTGGCACGAGTATGCAGATCACTACCTGGAGATGGTGAAGCACCGCACCAGGGAGAGGGACGACGGCGTGAACTTCACGCTGTACACCATAACGCTGGGGCTGGCCAAGATGCTCGCCCCGCTGTTACCCCACGTCACCGAGGACATCTACCAGGACGGGTTCCGGGAGATGGACGGGGCCAAGAGCATCCATATCTCCCAGTGGCCGGAACCGGTGCTGTTCTCCGACGAGGACGAGGCCCGGGGCGATCTGGTCAAGGAGGTCGTCAGCGCCATCCGGTCCTGGAAGGCCGAGAACAAGCTCGCCCTGAACAAGGAGATCGAGCTGATCGAGCTCATCGGGCCGTCCGCCCTGGAGCTGGCCGGCTTCGAACGGGACATCCTGGAGACCTCGAGGGCCAAGGAGCTGAAGATCGTGGGCGAGGCTGACCTGGAGATGAAGGTCGTCGCCCTCAAGCCAGTGAAGTCCAAGATCGGTCCGACCTTCAAGGGCAAGGGGAAGGAAGTGCTGCAGCTGCTGGAGTCGGTGGACCCCCAGGAAGTGGTCCCGGCGCTGGAGAAGGGGGCCCTCGAGCTCACCCTCTCCGACGGCAGCACGGTGACCCTGGACGCCAGTTTCTTCGAGGTGCAGAAGAAGCTCACCCTTGAAGGAAAGGCGGTGGATACGCTGCAGGTCCGGGACGTGCTCATCGCTCTGAGCCCGTGAAACCTCTTTAATTCCTTTCCAGTAGGTAAGAACCGAGCCCCCAGCATCGGCAAAATATAAATGCAAGAAGCCTATTCACTGAAAGGCACAAGCGGGCGTAGTGTAGTTGGTTATCACTTAACCTTGCCAAGGTTAGAACACGGGTTCGAATCCCGTCGCCCGCACTCATTTTCCCATCCAACAAGGAGACTATCCTTTTCAATAACGCGTTTGTAAAGCAGCGAAAATTACGGCCATAAATTACTCACTTCCGCTAGCGCCTTGTCTTCTTTCATTCGGTAGTAGTGCTCTCAGTGGTCTTCGTGGTATCGTGACCCATAAGCACTGAGACGGCCTCGATGGTCGCCCCTGTGTTTGGCGAGAGCCGAAATCTATGACCAGGCGATGCAGCGCCAAGATTGGTGTGTCATGCGTCGGATACGGGATAAATGCAGGTACCTTATTCTAGTGGGCCAGCGTAATATCGTTTGCACCGTTGGAGATTGAGGGCCTTATCCTTAGTGGTTGGTGCGTCTAAATTGCATCCCCCGCTCCGTTTTGACCTCGTTCTCCTTTTAGCCCTTTCATTTACGCCATTCCCTCGCAGCGCGTACCATGGCCCTCATGTTCTCTATGGGGGTCTCGGGAGCAAATGCACAGCCTGGCGCAAGAACATCGGTACCATCTCGAAGGCACTTTAGGCTCGCGGCCCTCACCTCTTTGGTGGTGCCACGGTTCAATATCGGGTAAGGGGCGACGTTCCCAACGACCGCGATCTTGGGTCCGAAGACCTCCTTGACCGCAACCAGGTCCATCACCTGGTCAACGTTAATGCCGTCCATCCTGCTCTCCCTCATCAAATGTAAGTTGGTGGAGGTGTTGCCGCAGATGTGCATGATCGTGCGACCTCCATGCTCTCTTACTTGATGGGCCACCCTTTGTTCGCCCGGCAATGCGTATTTACCATAGTCGTTTGGGGACAATATGTCCCCGGTAGCGGTCGGATCGAGGGGCACGATAACGTCAGCTCCCGCCTTCATGAGCTCTTCGGCCATGATGAGGCACCACTCCTCCGCTTTGTTTAGGGCGGTCATGACTGGTGTGGGCTCGATCGCTAAAGCCATGATCGCCATTTCCTCTCCCATTAATTGACAGGCCAAGGTGAACGGCGCAGCCGCTCCGGCCACGACCGGAAGATCGTTATTGACCTTTTGGCGGAGCAAGCTCACCGCCTTGAGAAGGACGGGGGCGAGCCCCTGCTCCGGTTGTGGGACCTCGAAATCACTGGGGTCATCGGGCATTTTTCCCGGTGGATTTCCATCATGTGAAGCAGCAGCGAGGAAGGCGGATTGGTCCACTGATGCCTGGAAGGGCACCCTGACGCCTTCCAGACCGGCAATGGCATGAGCGGCCATGGAAAGCATTGCCATCTTCTCTGGGTCATAGTGCGCACTCGGCCAACTCGCTCCTGATGCTTTCATCAGTTCATAAGTGCCGGTCTGCACCGGCGAGGCTACTGGCACTCTGTCAACCTCTACCCGATCCAGAACAGCTAGCAATCGCTCCCTCTGATTCACACGGTTATTAGGAAGGAGGGGGTGCATCATTCTTCCGAGACATGGTGCGGATGAGGGCCCTTTTCATGTCGTTCCGTCTTGTTTGCTATGGGGATGGAGCGCCACTGAGGAGCCTCCAGTTCAGGATGCTATGTCACCATCTTAATGGCAAACCCCGGTAGCCTCCGACGAGGACGGGACCGCCGACGAGGTCATAAATATAGTTAATACTCTCGGCCTAGGTCGATGCCTTCCTATTTGCACTGCCTCCCACCCCTCACCGTATAAAGTGTCTATGGTCAACAATGTTCAGAAGAGGCGTGATGTTATTGAAGATACGGCTTACCAAATGTGACCTTCAGCACCTAACTGTTCTAATGGGCACCTAGGTCCGAAACCTGTCTTCTCAAGGATTATTGATTTAGAAAAGAACTAATTGTATGAGTCGGTGTTTGAACCCCGTTGCCCGCACCCTATTTCTCATCCAGCAAGGAGATTATCTTTTCAATAATGCGTTTGTAAAAGCGCGGGAAATAAGTCCATAAATTGCCTACTTCCGCTAGCGCCTTATCTTCTTTCATTCGGCAGTAATAGCTCTCGGTGGTCTTGTGGGAGCCGTGGCCCATTAGCACCGAAACCAACAATCAGACCCAAGGAGGATAGGTCATCATGGTCGTAGATGCGTTCTCACCGCCACTTGAATTTTTTATTGGCGACGGCCGGCTTGAGTAGAATAGTCCATCAATAATTATGGTCCCATTACAAGATATCAAAATGATTACATTATAATTTGATTGATTCAAATTTTGCAGATAAAATTATCTACCCTTGTGCTCAAATATTGAAGGCTTGGTGGATTTTAAAATGGATAACCTACGTGGATGGGTCTCCCTGGCCATCGCCCTCCTTCTGTGCGTCACCATCGCTGTCCCGATGGTCGCCGAGGCGGCAACACCGGGGGGCATACCGTGCAATGAGTTCCGACCGAACGAACTATTTGGCATTCTTACTACGGACTGCTCGGAAGGAGATACGATCGCCAACGAGCTGCTGTCGGAAGCGGGCACTCTCGGAGTGATGGGTCGATACAACCAAACGAACGATACGATCGCTGGCAAGTTCGCGCAGTTCAGCTTGAACCGGGAGAACATGTCCATCGATAGCTATGCTGCCTGGTCCAACGGAGCGCTATACCAGGTTTTCGATACCATCATGTTCTACGACGCCACCAGCATGACGTCGAACATCAATGGTCCCATCTTCAACGGCTCGTTCGATAACACCAATATCCGGATCCAAAACCATCCGGCGGGCATTATTGACATTACGACCGAGAAGAGCATAAGGATCAAGCTGACGATGGCGGGTGGGATCAATGCCAGCCCGGTGGCGGCGGACACCTTGAACAAGACGTTCACTGATGCCATGTATGTCAAAAGTGAAAACATCAGCTGCGTAGTGATGGTTAAGCAGGGAAGCCTGGAGATGGCTGGCGAAAGAAGCATCTTTGTTGATCTGGCCAAGGGTGGAGAGATGCTGCTCAGGGTGGCCTCGGGCAGTTCTGACCAACAGTCTCAACCGCTTGACGAGATCCTCAAGGGCAACGTGCTCACCGAGTACTGGACCATAACCAGGGACGATGGGGCGACCTACAGCGTGATCGCATACGATGATGTGGATTTCACCTCTTCGAACTACTCTGTCCGATTAGGAAGTTGGATGCTTAAGCTGCCCCAGCATATCACGGGAAATGTGGCGCTCTTCCACATGGATAAGATGTCCCTCACTATAGCTGGTGGGGCGGAAAGCATGCTTACCATGAACGGCTCCCAGCCGAAGCAGGTGCAGGACATTGCCCAGGTCTTTGCCGCGGTCAAGAGCGGAAGCAATACGCCGTTGTACTATCAGGAGGTCAACGGTAACAGCGTGAACCTGGCCCTGTTCGTACCAAGCAGCTCTACTGGGATCGTCCCCAATGACACCGGCGGCGGCAATGGCGCCGATGATCAGGCGACGCTGAACATACCTACATCCTGGCTCGTCGTCGGCGGGATCGTGGCGATTGGCGTAGTGGCCGGGGGCGCGCTCCTCGTCAAGAGGTCGAGGAAGAAGTAGGCTCAAACATTTTTCCTTTCCTATTATTAATATCGAAGTGGAAATAGCCCCTGCATACATTTGAGCAACACTCCAACCGGGGCCCTCCTGACAGGAGAATTGAAGAAGATTTTAAAAAGGGTTTGAGCTTCGTCGAGATGCTTTTACCGCCAGTTCTCGATCCTCCTCTCCCGGTCGTTGATGAATCTGGGAGCGAGGCGAACACCAAAGATGTAGTGCATCACCACTCCAACGCTCATCCCGACCGCCGGGAAGAGGAACCAAATTACTTCAGGGACGAAGGTCAGGTTCACCACGGCAAGGATCACGCTGACGACGGTGATTACGGCCGCATGGACCATCAACCCCTTCCTTGCCTCGCTCATCTCATACTCCCGGCTTCTCTTCTTGTACTCCTCTACGGTCTGGTTTTCCATTTTTATTCCTTCCTGTGTGCAGTCTTCGCTGCCTACAAATCCAGGAGGAACCTTACCCGGTATATTTCTGAGTCAATTGATTGGTTTACGAACGTCGCCATGTAGACGTCATTTGATGCATTCCGTTAACTTGGTAGTTAATAGGAAGCTCAAGAATTGATCAGCCAGATGCTGAGGACGAGCGGGCATTGCGGCTGGCCGCCTTTTTTGAAAGATCGGCAAGCAGCTTTTCTTTCCAGGTGTCGAAGAAGTTCCCCTCACATATCACATTGGGAGTTATTGATTCGAAGTATCCATGCGCCATCAGGCCGTCCACGATCCCTGATACCTCTTTCGATGATTTCGTCCACACGGTCGCGAGGATGATCTCAGGCAGGTTGCCAAAACTGGATAGAAATACGACATTCGATGAATATCTCCCATAGAGGAGTTTGATGACATCGGGCTTGATGGCCCCATCCTTGAGCTTCATGTGAAATATCGAAACTATATCGTTCGAGTAGTCTGGTCGCCATTGGATCGTGAGCAGGATCTTGTTCTCATCGATCATCTTCTGGAGCTTGGCCGCGACGATACGGGCCGTCGCTCCTACCTCCTTGGCCACGTCGGTCGTCCTCTTCCTCGCATCGTTCCTGAGAGCTGAAATGATCCGGACCTCGAGAGAGCTTATCTCGCTTGGATCAGGAATGTCGGCCATACGCTTGCCCGAAGGCCGTATCGTGTGGATCCCAGCTACCGCCTGCGGCATTCGCCCGGCGTCCCGGACGAATTCAATGTACGATTCCAGCTCGGAGACGGATCGCAACATGGCCCCGATATAGACATAATTGCCGCTTCCCAAAAGGACCATTGAAGTGCAGTCATTAGCTGCGAGAGCATTATAGAGCTGCGAGGGTGAAGGCGACTCCGTTCGGCCGAAGACCATTATGCTCGTCCCCTTGACCGCCCGGATGTCGATCTCAGCCTGGAAACTGTTGATGATGCCTTGCTTGACCAGCTCCAGGACCCGCTTGTGAACCGCTACCGATGACAGGCTGGTCAGCTTGGCCAGGTTCCGGTACGGCATCCTTGCGTCTCCGATTAACGCCTTACAGATGATCAGGTCCGTGGCATCCATCGCTCAGGAGCTCCATCCCCACATCCACTATGGGTCCAATAATACATTTGCATGACCTGATAGGCCCTAGACAATCGTAATAAGAAGTCGATGACCAAGACAACTTGCTTTGGTCATCCCTGATGCCTGTTTCTTGCGTTACAGGCCGCCGGTATCTCCAGGGGAAAATATCCGCGGACGGATCCATCTCGCGAAGGATCCGCCCAGGGACCTCTGGGAAGACGTTCGATGTACTGGTCTAGATCACGCGCGCTGCTACGGCCTTGCCTCGGAAGGTGTAACTGCAGAGGTCCGTGGTGACCTTGCCCACGTCCTTCCCGACAATTTCCACGTGGGTGTATCTTTCGCCCATGACGATCTTTCCTACGTCCTGGGGCAACAGGTCGGTGCCGAGCTTCACCAGCTTTGCGACCTCGGCCTTGCTCAGTCCGTCCGCGTTCCCGAAGTTGATCTCGACGAACGCCCTGTTGTCCGCGGGTCCGCTCCCGTTCGTCCTTGCGGACGTGTTCGCTGGCCTTCTTACCTGGGGGACGTTGGGGACCGCGACGACCTTCTTGATCTCGGGTTCAGGCCGGTAAACGATCTTTATGTCCAGCGGATCGATGGGCTTGCCGGTCCTGTGCATGATGTCCTTGATCAGGGAACGCTCCTCGGCCATGAAGAACGATACCGCGGTGCCTTCCTTTCCCGCTCTCCCGGTCCTTCCTATCCGGTGAACGTACGTGTCCGGATCGTTCGGCGCGTCGTAATTGAAAACACAGTCCACGGCGTCGATGTCCAACCCCCTGGCCGCCACGTCCGTGGCCACCAGGACCCGGATGGAACCGTCCTTGAAGCTCTTGATGACCCTTTCCCTCTTGTTCTGGGCGACGTCACCGTGTATCGCGCCCACGAGGTAATTGTAGGCCAGCAGCTTCTTCGTCAGCTGATCGACCTTGCGCTTGGTGTGGCAGAACACTATGGCCTTGGGGTTGTTCATGTCAAGGATCGTGCAGAGCGCGTCGCGCTTGGTGTCCTTGTTGGCCATGACGTAATATTGTTTGGTCAGGTCCAGGACGGGCTCGTCCTTGGAGACGAGTATCTCCCGAGGGTTGGTCATCTGACGCATCGCCAGCTGTTTTATGTCCGGCGACATGGTCGCCGAGAACAGCAGCGACTGCCTCTTCTTGGGCACCTTTGACAATATGAAATTGAGGTCCTTGGAGAAACCCATATCGAGCATGCGGTCCGCCTCGTCCAGCACCACGACCGATATCTTCGAAAGGTCCAGGTCGTTCCTGTTGATGAGGTCGACGGTCCTGCCGGGCGTGGCCACCACGATATCCGTGCCTCTCCTGAGCTTCGCCGCCTGAGGCCCGATGCCCACTCCGCCGTAGACGGGGATGCAATTGTGGCCAGTGTACATGGCGAGCTTGGATAGCTCCTCGGAGACCTGATTGGCCAATTCCCTGGTGGGAACGAGGACCAATGCGGATGGGGCCCTCGTACCGGGCCTGATCCTTTCCAGTATGATGGTTCCGTAGGTGCCGGTCTTTCCCGTCCCGGTCTGGGCCTGGGCGAACATGTCGCCACCCTTGAGGCCTAACGGTATTGCTGCTATCTGCACGGGTGTGGGTTCGTCCCATCCCATGCCGTTCATCGCCCTGATGATCTCCTTCGAGATTTGTAGTTCTGTGAAAGTTGTCACGATATTCACTCATTGAGGAAAATAAAAACGATCTGTGAAATGACAGACGAATTTGATTTCAAATGGTGGTTGCGATTTATGTATTTAAATGTGCCCATTAATTGACATGCGATCCCGACCGGAAGCTGGATCGGGCCATCCCTTCGCATCTGAACACGTTGACACCATTATATCTGTACAAATATCTTTGATGTCCAGATGAGACCAACGAATACCCGTGTGGATGACTACATCAATAGCTTTGAGGGCGAGAAGAAAGAGTGGCTCACCACCATGGTAACGTTCATGCGTCAAAACTTTCCAGAACTACAGGAGACCATTTTCTATCAGATGCCGGCCTTCAAGTTCGACGGCCAATACATCGCGTTCTCAGTGGCGAAGGACCATTTCTCCTTCCATACCCTGGACTTTGAGATGATCGAAGAGCTGAAGATATTGCTGCCCAATGCAAAATTCGGGCGAGGCTCGGCCAAGATCAGATTTACCGATCGGGCGGCGATCCCCATCCTATTCGAAATGTGCAGAAAGATTATAGCCAGGAGCAGTACCGGCGGTGCGGGAATAAAAGTATGATCAGCAGCCGACGGTCCGCTCCTTCCAATTGTCATGGATGCCTCCGCGGTGGGTGCATTCCTCGCATTCCCTGGCGTCCTCCCATTCGGTCTTACCGTGCTCGTAGAAGTGCTGGCAGTTCGGGCAGATGCGCTCCACGACCTTGATCTCATCGTTCTGTTCGGTCATAGCTTCACCTTACCCCAAAAGACCTTTTCTGTTATAAGTTCGACGCGGACCTTTTGGCCGGAGCATAGATGGGGCGATGGCTGGAACGACCGGCTCTTCCCTTCTCGCTCAACCAAGGGGTCATCCCGATGGCCTCGACCGTCCCATCGGCGGGATGCGGGGCCCATCATCAAGAATGACACGATGTGTCACCAAATGCCTCCAACGATCATTCCGGAGCCTGTGCCATTAGTGGTAGAAAAACGACCTGGGATCATCTCCGTCATTATCCTGGCTGATATCTAAGGACCAATGGTTATGAGCCTGACCCCGTCTCTCGCTCCGACGGCATGCGGGGTCATGCCATCGAGGGATGGTGGGCACACTGGGATTACTGAGCGGAGTGAGCGAAAGCGTGGTCTCCAGCATAGTCTGCGGTTATCTGGACACCTATGCGGGACCGCGATGCAGCAACCTAAAGACGGCCATCGACTCGAAGGTGGACATATACCAGCTGTGGGTGGAGAACGCATCGAAAGAGGGGATCATGGACCTCCGGCAGGCGAGATATTGGACCCGGAAGTTCCCCAAGGTCCAGAAGATGGTCACCCCCCAGAACGTCAAGCGGTGGCTGAAGGCCAAACGGAAGGACGATATCGTCCGCATCATCGAGACCACCGAGGGCGGCGACCAATGGTTGGAATGGCAGATCGGCCGTTTCCGTTCGGGTCTTTGGGGCAATTGACACTCCCACGAACTTCATTCGTGGGATTCTGAGGTCGGCAACGTTCATGCCGGAGCCTCCTGGGGCGTATCAATGCGGCCCTTGCATACATCTCTGTCTGCATGCAATC
>CAYZEV010000070.1:0-2135 GCA_964477865.1 uncultured Methanomassiliicoccaceae archaeon
CCCCTGGCCGGTACCGGCCGGATGCGGCGGTTCCAGGCCCTCAGATGGTATCTCGATATCGCCGTGGAAGCAGCGCAGAACGCTCTGCGGCTCACCGTCAGATACCGTGAACCCCGCCTCTTCTTCCATCAGGCCAGGCTGCTGGGTTACGTCCTCCTTGCCCCCCGCCATGTCTTTGGGGTAGTGCCCCGGATGCCTCGGGCGTCCAGGGGATGATCAGCCGGTGAGCCTGCGATAGGCCGATATCAGGCGGGAGCGCATATTGGGCCAGTTATACTCCTTCTCGGCCGCCGCCCTCCCGGCCAGGCCCCAGCGGCGACGCTGTTCGGGGTCGCGGAACGCCTCAATGGCCTGACGATAGTTCCCCTCGCTCCAATCGATCACCAGGCCGCAGCCCACCCGGCCGACCAGCTCGCCGCTGGTCGTCCCTTTTGATGTGAGGACCGGGACGCCCACGGCCATGGCCTCGTAGATCTTGGTCGGGGAGTTGCCCACGTAGTTCAGGTTGGCCGGGTCCAGGAGGCACAGCACCACGTCGCAGGCGGCCATCTCCTTGAGCATGGAGGCATGCGGCAGGAAGCCCAGGAACTGCACCCTGGTCCCGTCGACCTCTTTCCTCACGGCCCCCTCCAGGCGGCCCCAGCCCGCCACCTTGTACACGCAGCGGTCCATGGTCCTGGAGACGGCGATCGATTCCTCGATATAGCGCATCGGCTCCAGCGTGCCGACGTACAGCAACACGAGGTCGCGATCCGTGAACTCGGGCAGCCCCAGCTCGGCGGGGATGTTGATGCAGTTCTCTACCAGCACCACCCCGTTGCGGGCGTTCGGCCGCATGTGGGCGGCATGGACCTCGCTGACCGTGATCACCAGGTCGGCCTTCCTGGTCAGAGCGCCCTCCAGCCGTTCGACCAACCGCGGCACCCAGCCCGGGAGATCGATGGCGATCATCTGGGCGTAGTTCTCGTGGGCGTCGAACACCAGAGGGACTCGCTTCAGCCAGGAGATGAGGGCCCCCAGCGGCAGGGTATCGAAGTCGTGGCTGTGAACGATGTCGACCTCCCGGCGGTTCGCCGCGAGGAGACCTCGTAGGAAAAACAGAGGGTAGAATAGGGCGAAGGAGAGCATGCTGCCCGCCCACCCAGTTCTGATCCGTTCGATGTTAACGCCCTTGTAGTCCGAACGGTCGGGGAACTTGTTCTCCCGGTCCCATCCTAGGACGGTGACCCCGTAGCCTTCGGAGACCAGCGCCTCGGCCTCCTTGGCGACCCTCGGGTCGGGCCGGAAGCCATTGGTCACCAGCATCAGGACGCTCTTGCCCATCCTACTGCTCCTTGGCGATGTCCACGACGCGGCCCTCGGCCATCGACCGTTTGGCCGCCTCGATCATCTCCACCGTGCGGACGCCGATCATGCCGGAGTTCCTCGTCTCGGTCAGCGGATCGCCGATGGACTGGAGGAAGTGGACCAGTTCGGTCTGGATGGTGTTGTTGCGCTCGATGCCGAGCTTGTAGGTGTAGCCACTTTCGTAGACCACCACCTCCTGGCTTACGGCATCGATGAGCGCGGAGCGGTTCTCCCCGATGATCTCGATCTGGCGCACCTTGCGGGGCGCCAGCCATGAAATGGTGGTGTGGGAGATGGCCCCGGACGGCATCTCCGCGCTGATGTAGGCGGTCTCCTCCATCTCCTTGCGGCGGTAGGCCTTGCCGGTGCAGGAGATCCTGGTCGGCCAGGCGTCGAAGATGAAGTTGGTGATATCGAAGGTGTGAGGAGCGAGGTCCACGATGACATCGCGGTCCGGGTAGGCCGGCTCCAGGTTCATCCACACCAGCTGCATCAGGAACGGCCGGCCGAAGAAGTTGGACTTCATCAGCCTGCGGACCTCGTTCATGGCGTTGTTGAACCGGTAGATGTGACCGACCGACAAGGTGAGGTTTCTCTCCTCGGCCAGGTCGACCAGTATCTTTCCCTCCCTGGAATCGAGGGCGATGGGCTTCTCCACTAGGACATGCTTGCCGGCCTCCAGCGCATCCTTGGTGGCCTGGAAGTGCAGGTTGTTGGGAAGGCAGACGTTGACCGCCACGATCGACTCGTCCTCCCGTAACACGCGATCCAGACACGATAGGCCATCC
>CAYZEV010000070.1:2145-9071 GCA_964477865.1 uncultured Methanomassiliicoccaceae archaeon
GACTCGTCC
Organism: uncultured Methanomassiliicoccaceae archaeon; assembly: GCA_964477865.1. Taxonomy (GTDB): domain Archaea; phylum Thermoplasmatota; class Thermoplasmata; order Methanomassiliicoccales; family Methanomassiliicoccaceae; genus UBA6. The sequence goes on from CAYZEV010000070.1 coordinate 2,155, forward strand.
TCCAGCACTTCCCGATAATCATGGTGAAGGTTCTGCACCCCAAAGCGGTCGCGGCAGAACTCCAGGTTCTTGTCGAGCTGGTCAGAGATGGCCTTGACCTTGACCCCGGGAATGTGGCTGTACTCGTCCACGATCTTCTTGCCCCAGTACCCCGTTCCAAGAACGGCCACGTCGAAGCGTCTCATCTCGCGCCTCCCAGGTATTCGCGAATCTGCTCGCAGATGTGGTCGACCTCGTCGTCCTTCAGCGAAGGGAACATGGGCAGGGAGAGCACCCGGTCGGCCAGGGCCTCGCTCTCCGGGTAGGAGCCGGGACCGAAGCCGAAGGCATCCTTGTAGACCGGTTGCAGATGGATGGGCACGGGATAGTGCACGGCGGTATCCACGCCCTTGGTGTCCAGGTATCGGGCCAGGCCGTCCCGGTCGCCAGTCTGGATGACGAACAGGTGGAACACCGGGACGACGTCCTTGGTGCCGAGAGGCGGCAGCACGACCTCCGGTAGGTCCTTGAGCTTCTCGGAGTAACGGCGGGCGATGGCCCTCCTCCTCTCGTTCCAGGCGTCGAGGTTCCTCAGCTGCACCCGGCCGAACGCGGCGTTACAGGTATTGAGCCGGGAGGTGAACCCGAATACGTCGTGGATGTAGCGGGAGATGCGGCCGCAGTCCCGGAGCTTCCTCAGGTCATCGGCCAACCTCTTGTCGCTGGTGGTGATCATTCCGCCGTCGCCGCCCACGGTCATGTTCTTGGTCGCGTAGAACGAGAAGCAGCCCACGTCCCCGATGGCGCCGGCCTTCTTTCCTTTGTAGAGCGCGCCGTGGGCCTGGCAGGCGTCCTCGATGATCGTGACCTTGCTCCCGGCGGCCTCCCTGATCTCGTCCATCCGGGCCGGGTTGCCATAGAGGTGCACCGGCAGGACCGCCGCAGTGTTCTTATTGGGCAGGACCTCCGCGGGGTCCAGGTTGAAATCCTTGCGCGACGAGTCGGCGAATATGGGGGTCGCCCCGGCGTGCACGATGGCGTTGCCGGTGGCCACGAAGGACAGCGGCGTGGTGATGACCTCCCGGCTCCGGACGTTCAGGGCCATCAGGGTCAGGATCAGGGCGTCCGTCCCGGACGATACGGAGATGGCATGGTCGGTGCCGGTGTACCGGGCGAACTCCTCCTCGAACTTGAACACGCTCTCGCCGAGCACCATGCGCTCGTTGCGCAGAGCATCGGTCATGGCCGCCAACATCTCATCGGTGACCGTCGGTCTGGCTACTGGGATCTTGTTCATTAGCTCACTTCCTCCTGATCTCCTGGGCGGGATTGCCGACGACCGTCGCCCCGGGGGGCACATCGCGGGTCACCACCGCCCCGGCGCCGACCAGGGCGTTCTCCCCGATGGTGACGCCGCATACGATGACCGCCCCGGCGCCGATCGATGCGCCCTTCTTGACGAGGGTTGGCACGATCTCCCAATCTCCCGTCGCCTTAGGATGGAGATCGTTGGTGAAGACCGCATGGGGCCCGATGAACACCTCGTCCTCGACCGTGACCCCGGTGGGTATGAAAGCGAAGGCCTCGACCTTGCACCGATCGCCGATCCTGACCCCTCTCTGAATTTCGACATAGGCGGCGATCTTGCATTCTACTCCTATCTTGCAGCCGTAGAGGTTCACGAAGTCCCGGACGACGGTGCCCTCCCCGATCTCGCAATCGTTGATGGAGTAATAATTGGCCAAAAGCTTCATGTCGGGTTTGCGAAGCATCTTCAGGGCCATAAATATTTGGTGCACCCTGGCCTCGCCGGTAACATATCTGGAACGCAACGGTAGGCTCGGACGGCCATCGGGAGATGGGCTATCGCCGGCGTTCCTCCATAAGTCGGAGGACCTCGGCCCTGGGCCGTTCCCATGGCGCTATCCCTCCCTCCACGATCGTGATGCTGGGGTGCGGCAAAGCCCGCTCCAGATCGGGCAGGGCGGACAGAGCGCCCCTGTTCCTAACTGCTAGTTTAAAGCACAGAAGGGCCAGCTCATACTCGATCTGGCCCCGGGGCACCTCCATGGGATGGCCGCCCGAATGCTCGCTGATCCTGCTTCGATCGTAGCGATAGCCGCGTCTCTGTCCCTCCTCCCACACCCCGATAAGGTAGTCATGGATCGCCCCCCAAGGGTCCACCTGTCCCAACACCCTCCTGGCCTGAGGATGGTTGCGATAGGCGGCGGTATGTCCTTCCACCACCCGCTGGGCCAGCAACGCTTCGCGCCATAGGCCGCCCAACCCCGGGGGATCGAGGTATCGGGGATGGATGCTCCAGAGCCGCACAGTTACCTATTGGCTCGACCATGGAAAGCTTTGTCCTCCGCCATATGGTTTTATCTGATGGATATCATACCTGGCAACTGCAATGTTGGTGAGCGTGGTCCTGAACGTCATGAACGAGGAGCGGTACATCTGCGACCTCCTTGACAGCCTGGTCATTCAGGAACCGCCAGTAGAGATCATCGTGGTCGACGCCGCCTCGAAGGACCGCACCCAGGAAATCGTAAGAAGATACGCCGAACGGTATCCGTTCATAAAGTTGTACATAAAGCCGGGGACCCGCGGGGTGAGCACCAACTTCGGCATCTCCAAGGCGACTGGGGACGTGATCGCCTTCACCGGCGGGGACGACCTGGCCAATCCGAACTGGATCAAGGAGCTGCGCAAGCGTTTCGGGCAGGGAGCGGACATTGTCGCGGGGCGCTCCATCATGATCGGGCTGAAGGCCTGGGAGGACCTCGACCGGGTCGAGCTTTACCACAAGGGATTCGATATATCGTTCCCCTCGGCCAACATGGCCTTCCGCCGAGAGGTGCTGCGGAAGGTGTCTGGCTTCGATCCGTGGTTCATCACCGCCGAGGACATCGACCTGAACTTCCGCGCGGTGGATGCCGGTTACCATATCACCTATGATCCGGACGCCATCATCTATCGGAGGACCAAGTCCACCGTCTATGGTTTCTTCAAGCAGGCCTTTTGGAACGGCGCGGGAAGGAAGCAGCTGACGCTCAAGCACGGCAATCTGTGGGGCAAGTACGACCCGCTCCGCATGTTCAAGCAAAAGATGACCTTCTGGGCCTTCACCCGCCTGATCGTGGCCTTCGCCGGATACATCGGTTTCAAGATCTTCGATGACAAGGGACCTTACGGTAAAAAAGGAGAGGCCCCTCCCAAGTAAGCCATCCCTGCTGACGAGATCTGGCTCAGTCACCGGGCGGAACCGCCGCGGTGGGCAGCTCGGTCCTTTCCTTCTGGGCGTATTCGGTCACCTGGGTCAGGAATTCGGCCACCAGGGCCAGGATGATGGGTACGGCGATGGTCATGGCCAACGACCGCTTGTGACCCAGCCTGCTGAGGACATACTCGACGGTGGCGAAGACCACGATCGCCGGCAGGTGGGGGGCGACCTTATGGACCACGTTCTTTGTGATGTCTACGACCTCTTCCTTTCGCATGGTCCAGAGTTGAGCGGCCGCGATATATCATGATTACTGGTCAGGACTGCAACAGATTATAGTACACCGTTTCCTTTTATCCCACGAACTGCTTTGAAACTGAGCGTCATCATCCCCACCCTCAACGAAGAGGAATGCATCGGCCAGGTCATCGACGAGGTCCATGGCAGCCTCAAGGGCAAGGGGTTCGACTATGAGATCATGGTCGTGGACGGGCGCTCCAAGGACCGCACCAGGGACATCGCCCGGAAAAAAGGCGCGGTGGTCGTGGAAGAACCCCGCAAAGGATATGGTCGGGCCTATAAGACCGGCTTCGAGAAGGCTCGCGGGAAGTTCATCGCCACCATGGACGGCGACTGCACCTATCCCGCAGATATGATCGTTCCCCTACAGGAGATGCTGGAAAAGGAGGACCTGGAGTTCATCACCACCGATCGCTTCGGGCACATGGAGGAGGGGGCCATGAGCACCATGCACAAGATCGGCAATCTGGGCCTTTCGTTCACCACCCGACTGCTGTTCGGGAGGATCATACGGGACTCCCAGAGCGGCATGTGGGTGTTCCGGCGGGAAGCGCTGAAGAAGATCAACGTCCAGGACGATGGCATGCCCTTCTCCGAGGAGATCAAGATCGAGGCGTTCCGCAAGCTTCGCTCCAAGGAAGAGATGATCGCCTACCGCCGAAGGGTCGGCGAGGTGAAGTTATCATCCTGGAAGGACGGTTGGAAGAACTTCAAGTTCCTGTGGGTGAAGCGTTTCCTGGGTCCTCGAGATAGGTCTTTACGATCCTAATGGTCTCCCGCAGGCTGTCCGTGACCTTGGGATTGTAAAAACTGGCGGCCGGATGGTACGCTGGAATGAGGTCGATCTCTCGGTCGCCTATCGTGACCTTCAGGAGCCTGTTGACCTCGTCCTTCATGCTCACGTCCCGCTTCAGCAGGTCCTTGGCCGCCGACCGGCCCAGGGTCACGATGACCCGCCGGTCCTCCAGCTCGGATTCCAGGCAGGGATAGCAGGCGTCCATCTCCTCCTGCTTGGGCGGCCGGTTGTTGGGCGGACGGCACTTGACGGTGTTGGTGATGAACACCTTCTCCCGCGGCAGCCCTTCCTCTTCAAGGAGCTTGTTCAGCACCCGGCCCGATGAGCCTACGAACGGTTTCCCGGCCGCATCTTCCTTGGCCCCTGGAGCCTCACCTACGAACGCTACCGGTGAGGCGGGGTCGCCGTCGGGCAGGACCACGTTGGCCCGGCCCTGGCATAGCCCGCACCGTCGGCAGTCCTTGTCCGGCCTCATTTCCGGAGAATTTCTTCGGCGGTGACCAGGGAGGAGAGCTTGACATCCATGTCGTTCAGCCTCTTCTCCCCGCCCTCCTGGCGATTGACCACGCACAGCACTTGGGCGACGGTGCCGCCGGCGGCGCGCACGATCTCGATGGCCTCGACCACCGAACCGGCCGAGGTGATGACATCCTCGACCATCAGGACCGCCTCTCCGTTCTCCAGGGCCCCCTCGATCATCTTCTGGGTGCCATGGTCCTTCTTCTCCTTGCGGACCATGATATAGGGGATCTTGGTGCGGAGGGAGAGCGCCACCGCCAGAGGGATGGAGCCCAGGACCACGCCGGCGATTTTGTCCACCTTCAGAGCCCGCAGCTGGATCTCCCGGGCCATCTCATCAGCGATGACCTCCAGCACATAGGGGTCGGTGCTCGCCTTCTTGATATCTATGTAGTACGGGCTCTTCTTGCCCGACGCCAGCGTGAAATCTCCGTACATCAGGGCGTTGCAACGCACCAGCGCTTCTTTGATCCTTGAGTTCAATTCACCACGGCTCCTTCTTCTTACCGAGCTTGAAACCGACTATGTTCACCGTACGGTGCAGGATGGGTACGAACAGCAGCAGGGCGATGAGCGCCACGATGCTCTCCCCGTTGATATAATGGGCAGCGACCCAGGCCGGGTAGAGGAGGGCCGTAAGGCCTAATCCCCCGACCACAAAATCGTACTGGTCCAGCAGCGGGGCCTTGCTCCCCCGTTCCATGCCCAGGCGGCGCTTGATGAACGCGCCGGTCATGTCCCCCAGCAGGGACCCTAAGGCCATGACGAACACCAGGCCGGCGCCCTGCGCCAGGTCTCCGTACCGCCAGAGGTCGGCCGAACCCAGGGCCTCGGTGGCCAGTATCATGCCTAGGCCCACCGCGGTCCCTGCGGCCACCCCGCCGAACAGACCCCTCCAGGTCTTGCCGTCGCCCAGGATGCGCTTTCCTCTCCAGGTACGGCCGAAATCGACCGGTGTACCGCCCCCGAACAGCACCGCCGCTGAATTGGGCACAAGCGCCGGAAGGAAAAGAACGATCCCGCTGATGGCGATCAGCAACAGGTCCATGATGGCGGGATTGCACAACGCATAGATTACAATTTGTGAGCAAGAACGCCCACGATCTCGATCGTGGGATGAATTGCGCCTAGTACTTTCGATGACCCCCCAGTAACACGTTTATAAGCTTGGACCATCGGCATAGTGATGCTCCAGACCTTCAAGCTCAAGCACGGCCGAGACTTTCGTGCCGAGTTAGCAAAGGCTAGGCTGGTAGCAGAGTTCGCCGTGCAGACCGGGAGCGTGACCTCGAAAGATGTCAGAGAAATCGGTCTGCCATCGGCGATAGCGAACCAGGTGCTCAGGAAGTACGCTCGGAACGACGAGATCAAGGCGGTCAGCAAGGTCGTTCTGACGGTGCCGAGCCAGGGCGTGAAGAGATTCGAGGGAGACCTATACATCTCCTGTCTGAAGTTACATCTAGATATCAGCCACCTGCCCGACTTCGAGAAGGTCAATCAGGTCGAGGTCGGCAAAGAGTACGCCTACGTAACCGTGACCATCAACGAGCCACCGCTACGAGAGGTCGAACAGTGGATGGGCATCGACCTCAACTCGATCGGCCACATCGCCGTGGCCGGCGTTCCGAGCACCGGTAAAGTGTATAAGTTCGGCAAGGAAGCGCCGCACATCCACCGGAAGTATAGCAAGATGCGACGTCATCTGTATCTCCACGGCCATCCCCGCGTCGCCAAGAAGAAGATCAAGCATAAGGAGAACCACAAGGTCAAGGACCTCAATCACAAAATATCGAAGGAAATAGTTAGCATCGCCGCTCAGCAAGGCTGCGGAATAAAAATGGAACGGCTGAGCGACATACGAAAGACCGCACGCCAGTCTAAGTCGTCCAGGGCCCCGTTGCACAGTTGGTCGTTCTATGAACTTCAACAGTTCATCGAATACAAGGCCAAGCTGCTCGGGGTACCGGTCGCCTACGTTGATCCAGCATACACGAGCCAACAATGCTCGCGGTGCGGTCTCTTAGGCACTAGGAACGGCAAGGACTTCCGATGTGCCTGCGGGCACGTTGACCACGCCGACGCCAACGCGTCGTTCAA
>CAYZEV010000071.1:0-8937 GCA_964477865.1 uncultured Methanomassiliicoccaceae archaeon
ATGCCCACCTCGTTCTGGATCATCTTCACCACCGGACCGAACACCGCCTCGTAGGCCGAGGGCGTTCCCTGGGAGATCCAGGTGCTCCTTTCCAACCCATAACCGGTGTCGACCACCCGCATGTTCATGGGCTGGCGTCCCTGGGGGGTTTCCCGGTACTGCATGAACACCAGGGTAGCGAGCTCCACGCCCTCCAGGATGACCTCGACGCAGGGGCCGGAGTTGCCGCCGCCCTCCCACCACTCCTCGATGTAGCGCATCTTGGTCCGATCGACCCCGAGACGCTGGGTATAGAACTGATGGCACAGCTCCACCGTCCGGTCCTTGAAGTAGATCTCCTTCCCGGGCTTGTTGAACGCGTGGTGCGCCAGCATCTCGAAGAAGGTGTAGTGCCGACCGGTCCGGCCCACGTTGTCGATGTCGTTGAAGCGGACGCAGGTCTGGGAAATTACCAGCGGATTGGCCGGGGGCTCGATGACCTCGTTGAGCACCCAGGGCTGGAAATCATAGATGCTGGCCTGGGTGAAGAACACGTCGTTCCTCCATCTTGCCACTATGGGATAGCGGCGCACCCGGCCATGGCCCTGCTCCTCGAAGAACGAGAGGTACTCCTCTCTCATCTCATGGTTCGAGTAGGGCTTCTTGATGGGTGAATTATTGATGAAACTGTATTCCTCGCAAGGTGATTCGCCGCAGCTGGGGTGGTCCCCCTGGGACCAGAACGCCCGGCCGCACTTGGGGCAGACCTTGCGGATGAAATCGTTATCTTTGAAGAACGCGAGATCGAACTCTGAGGTCATGTTCTGCGGTATTAGGGGGTCCTTATTTAGATATTCTCCCAGATGTGAAAGGCCGTGTGCTTTGTCACCACCATTTATGTCCATGGCAAACTTATATTCGAGCCGACCCGATATTGTGAACCGTCATGAACCTTAAAGAACGGCTGATCCTCTCCATCAGCGTTGGCCTTCTGGGGGCGTTGATGGTCTATCTTGGGTCCATATTGGAAGCGAGCCCGGCCGCATCGAGCGGCAACTCTATGTTCGGCATCGTGCTGATCTTCCTCGGTCTGCTTACCATCTTGTTCGGGCTTGCCTACGCTTTAACCAGACCCGTGAACAATGTCCCTGATGTGCCCGCCCGACCTTATCGCATCAACGATCCGAACCGCGCCAAAGAATATTCTATGGAAGCCAGGATGATCGCATTACAAGGTTGGTATGATGGGTCCACTGATGATGGCATGCCTTCCCAATCCCCCAAAGACAAGGAAAAATAGGAGACTGAGGCTTTGATGTTGAATTGCAGATCTGACCGGGGATCGATCCGAACGGATCCAGTGGAAATTATCAGCTCGGGTTGAGCTTGACGTTCTCGCGATAGTCCACCGCCACGTCGATCAGGGCCAGCTCATCGTCCTTAAGGCACCGGGCCATGGTCTCCTCCAGCTCCTCGGTCGAGGAGACCCGATAGCCCCGGACGCCCATGGACTCGGCGTACCTGACCAGGTCCGGGTTGGTGAACTCGGTGCCGATGGTCCGCTGGAACGCCTTCTCCTGCTTCAGGCTGATCAGCCCGTAGGCAGAATCGTTCCACACCACGGTGACGAAGGGCGTCCCCAGCCGCTTGGCCGTCTCCAGCTCCATGCTGGTCATGAGGAAGCTGCCGTCGCCGACCGAGGCCACCACCCTGCGCTCCGGGAAGGTCAGCTTGGCCGCGATGGCCCATGGGATCCCCACCCCCATGGGTATGAGGCCGTTGCTCAGCAGCATGGTGTTCTCCCGGTGGACCGGGTACCGCTGGGCCATCCAGATGAGGTGCGCGCCCACGTCGGAGATGGCGATGTCCTCCCGACCCAGGGAGCTTCTGATGGCCCGGATGATGTTCTGGGGCTTGACCCCGCCCTCGTCCCTGTAGACCTCGGACAGCATGGTGACGAGCCGGTCCTTCATTCCCGCCGTCCAGCACTCCCTTGGGTCCGGATCGCTGCTGAGCGCGGTGAGGACCTTGCGCACGCTTCCCAGCACCTGCAGGTCAGGGATGAGGCCAGGTGAGGTCTCGCAGGGCGCCGCCCCGATGTACGCGATCTTCTTCGGCGTGCCATAGTTCCAGAACTGCGGCTCGAACTCGATCAGGTCGAAGCCGACCAGCAGGACCAGGTCGGCCGCCTCGAAGGCCGCCCTCATCACATCCCCCTTCCTCAGCCCTATCGTGCCCAGGCTAAGGGGGTCATCGAACGGGACCGCCCCCGCGCCCAGCCAGGTCATGGCCACCGGGATGTTCCAGTTGCTGGCGAAGCAGAGGAGCGCTTCCGAGGCGCCCCCCCTCACCACGCCCTGCCCGGCCATGATGATGGGTTTCTGCGACGCATCGATCAGCTGCCGCAGGCGCTCGAAGTTGAAGATGTCCGAACCCATGACCTCGTGCCGGGTGATCGGCAGGGGAGCGCCCTCTACCCGTTCCTTGAGCACATCCTCCGGCAGTTCTAGGAAGACCGGCCCGGGTCGCTCCTGCGACGCGAGATCGAACGCCCGGCGGGTCAGGTCCGGGATGCGGCCGGAAGCCCGGACCGCTATCGATTCCTTGGTGATCGGCCGGAACATCGACACCAGGTCGATGTACTGTTTGCGGGGGTGGTGTTGGCAGTCCACCCTTATCTGGCCGCTCATGGCTACCATCGGATAGTAGCTGAGATAGGCTTCCGCGATGCCGATGGTCATGTTGGCCGCCCCGGGTCCCAGGGTGGTCAGGCAGGCCCCGGGCCTCTTGGTCAATCGTCCGACCATGCCGGCCATGAACGCCGCGCTGCTCTCGTGGCGGGTTAGAACGAACTCGATGCTGGAGCCGATGAGGGCATCCATCAGGTCGAGGTTCTCCTCGCCCGGGATGCCGAAGATATGCTTGACGCCTTCGTTCTCAAGGCATTTTACGATAAGTTCCGCTCCTTTCATCCGACTCACTCGAAGGTCTGAGCGCGTTCCTTGTAAATTGAATCTGCGGCCCTGCGGAGCACGACCTCGATAGATCCTTGGTCCTCGATGGGTATGATGCCGTTCTCCCGGATCATCTCGATGGCCGGCCCGCCGTACTTGGTCGATACCACGGCATCGACGCCCTTCAGCTTTTCCACCGTGCTCTCGATCTTGGTCCGGTGACCCGGACCGAACAGGGGGATCTCCTGCTGCTCACGCACGTCGATGCTCTCCCCTTCCGAAATCTTCCCGGCCTCGACCGTGTAGGTCCGGAAGACCTCGGCATGACCGAAATGCTGGTCGACATTATTGCCATCGCTGGTGGCCACGGCGATCCGATACCTGGTGTTGCCCTCCAGCTCCATCGGCACCGGCGCCCTTTCCCCCATGGACCCGGGGCAGGTGTAGTGGGCGAACTCGGCCGATCGGTCCTCCCCCAGCAGGCCGATGGCATCGGCCCGGCACTGGCGGCAGTGGCGCATCTGGCGGATGTCGACCTCGCACAGGTCCTGCAGCTCCTTCCGCTGCTTGGCCGTGGGGGCCGGCAGGTTCTCGAACTTGGTGCCGGGGACGGGGATCAGCGGCAGGATGTTCACGATGAACGCCCCCAGTTCCTTGGCCCGCTTGGCCACGGCAGGCAGATGGTGGGCGTTGACGCCCGGCACCAGGACGGAGTTCACCTTGACCAGCATGCCGGCGTCGGCGGCCTTCTTGATGCCCTCCTGCTGGTTCTTCAGCAGGATCCCGGCCGCTTCCTCGCCATGATAGTTCTTGCCCCGATAGTGGACGAAGTCGTACAGCTTCGCCCCCACCTCGGGATCTATGGCGTTCATGGTGACGGTGATGAACTTGACCCCCAGGCCCTTGAGCCGGTCCACGTTCTCCGGCAGCCGCAGGCCATTGGTGCTGAGGCACAGGGTCAGCTCGGGGAACTCCTTCCCCACCAGCTCGAGGGTGCGGAAGGTCTCCTCGTTCGCCAGCGGATCGCCCGGCCCGGCGATCCCGATGACCGAGAGATAGGGGACCTTGGTCTTCACGAACCGGATCTTCTCCACGGCCTGTTCCGGGGTCAGGACCTCGGACGTTACTCCCGGCCGGCTCTCATTGGTGCAGTCGTACTTGCGATTGCAAAAGTTGCATTGGATGTTGCACTTGGGAGCCACCGGCAGGTGCATGCGGGCGAACTTCTTGTGGGCGCACTCGTTGTAGCAGGGGTGCGTCTCCAGCATCGCCTTCAGGTCCGGCCTGTCCTCGAGGGTCATTTTCTCTGCCTACATCTGCCTGATTGTTTGGAACGCATATAATCCAATTCCCTGAAGAGGGACCGCTGATCGGTCGCCTCCAGCGTCATTCGCTCCGGGGCCCCGGGCCTTCGAGATGGGCGGAAAGCGGCAATAAATACATAGGCGGGACCAACCTCGTGGGTGCTGAGATGCAGGAAGAATCCCAGGTCCGCAAGCTCTTGGAGATCATGAACCGCCACGTCCCGACGAAGCGGATCTCCCTGGCCGAGCTGATCAGGTCCAAGGAGGCTGGCTATCAGGGCAAGGACGGCGTCAATTACCACATCAAACGCAAGGAGCTCGACCTCCTGGCCGCGATGCTCGACCCGGCCGAGAGGGAGAAGCTCAAGCTGCCCATCATCGTCATGACCGATACCTCGTACGAGGCCGGAGGGGCCTGGAAGGTGATGGGCAAGCTGGAGGTGAAGGTCGTGTCGAAGATCATCGGGCGGGAACCGGAGTTCTCCGATCAGATGCGCCTTTTCCATCCCCACATGGTCCAGCTTCGGCGGGAGCTTCCCACCGCCACCACCACGCTTTTCACTCCCTGAGCTACTTTCGAACTACCCAAGAAAATCCTTATAAATGCATTATCCGTGTGTGAAACAGCAAGAGGTCAAAATCTCATGTCCAGCGCGGTCCATGGTGCGATAAAGACAGCTGCGCCTCCCACCCATGGGGAGGGGGCGTCCCGCACCGGCATGACCGATCTCCCGCTCCATAATGGGACCGCCCCCCGCTGGCTGTTCAATCGCATGGTCAAGCTGGCCAGGGCCATCTCCGACGTCATGCTGCTGGAGTGTGGCAGCGAGGAATACCTCCGCCGGTTGGCCGACCCGTTCTGGTTCCAGGCGTTCTCGTGCGTCCTGGGGTTCGACTGGCACTCCTCGGGGACGACCACTGTCACCTGCGGGGCGTTGAAAAAGGCGCTGGAGGGCAGGAAGGACCTGGTGGTGATCGGCGGCAAGGGAAAGATAGCCCTGCGGACCCCCGACGAGCTGGCCTTCCAGGCCGACCTGAACGACATGTCCGAGGACCAGCAGGCCCGATTGTTGTATGTATCGAGGATGTGCGCTAAGGTCGACAACGCGGCCATCCAGGACGGTCACCGGCTCTACCATCATGCCCTGGCCTTCGATGACCACGGCCATTGGACGGTGGTGCAACAGGGCATGTCCGATATCACTGGTTACGCCCGGCGGTACCAATGGAACTCCGGCCACGTCCTCAAGTTCGTGGAAGAGCCCCACACCGCAATCCTGGGGAGCCGAGTGGACCGGTCCCTGAACATGACCGCGGGCGAATCGGCCGAATCGCGCCGGGTGGCGGTGGACCTGGTGAACGACGGCATCCAGCATCTGGAAAAGGACATACTGCTGGTGGCCAAGGGGCAGACCACCATCGATGAGTGGTGCGGAGAACGACCGCTCAAGCTGCATATGCCGCGGACGGTGAACTGGAGGGCGCTGCGAAAGGCCTACGAGTTCCAACCGACCGATTATGAGGAGCTTCTGGCGATCCGAGGGGTAGGTCCTTCGGCGGTCCGCGCCCTAGCCCTGACCGGCGAGCTCGTCTACGGCGCAGAGCCCAGCTGGAAGGACCCCGTCAGGTTCTCCTTCGCCGTCGGCGGCAAGGACGGCGTACCATACCCAGTGGACCGTCAGGCCATGGACCAGGCGATGGCCTACCTGCAGAAAGGGGTCGAGGGGGCCAAGCTCAAGAAGAGGGAGAAATTGGAGGCTATCCAACGCCTGCGCTGCCTCGTGCCCGCGGATATCGAGGTCTGACGTGGCAAAGTTTCTTGATTCACTTCACCTTCACCGTGAGCAATGGCTAAGGGTGAGCGGAAATCCGACGCGACCAGGGGCGAGCTCCTTTATACTGAGAAAATACCGAAGAGCCTGCGTCCGCGTAAAGTGCTGGCCGGGAAGAGATGGTCATATCTGGAAAATCTGGGAAGGGTCAGCGAGCTCGTCCTGGCGGTCTTCCTCATCTATCTGCTGACCTCCACGGATCTGGCGGTCACGGCGAACCTGGTCAATCTCATTGCCGGCTGCATCGCCCTCGTCCTGATGTTCTACGCCACCGAGGTGCTCAGCCCCCGCGGACGGCGGATGAGCGTGCCGATCAAGATCTACGCCAAGGGACTGGAGGTCCACACCTCGGCCTTGGAGGAACTGCGGGGCTACCCTAGCTTCGTCCCCCGGGAGATGATCTCCAAGATCATGACCAGGAGGATAGCAGTACCTATCGAAGGGCAGTCCATCGTCATGCCCACCACCTTGAAGCTCGTTCTTTCCAACGGCAAGGTCCTCGACCTCGGCCGGCGGAACTACTACGAGCTTGAGAAAATGATAAACCTGATGAAGGACAAGTTCGGCGTTCCAGAGTGAACGACCCCTTCTCCATCTTTCTTCGAGCACACCTCGTGGCCACACGCGCCCATATCCTTAGTAGACTTCCCCGATGCTGAATCATCAACCCGAGGTCCCGCGTCAGGGGCCTAGCTCAAAAGACAAAAAGGGACCATTCTCAGCCATAGATATATTGGCCCATAATTCTATTCGCGAGGACGAGGGGGAAGGAGTATTTGACCTCAAAGAAGCGCTTGATCTATGCCGTCATCGCCCTCGTAGCCATAGTTGTGGTCATAGCATTGGTGCTGATCGCCATTCTACCTGGTCAGGCCCCGGCACCTCAGTCATTGGCCAGAAAGATGGTCATAGACTCCTCCGACCCCGGTGTGCACCATTGGAGCGAAGAGATCAATCCGCCCTGGAATGAGACCGATCAGAACTCCCATATCTCTTATGTCTCCAACTGCGAGCATGTCCAAGTTCGCGGGTCCTTGGTCGTGTGGAACTCGACCTCCGAGGCCGTGGCGAAATTCCACTCCTGGAACCTAACCTCTAATTACTATAACTTGACCACTAATCACTATAATCTGACGGTCGGCGACGAGAGCTCCATCGATGTCTATGAGTTCGCTTTCAATCAGTACGTTGAGATCTATTTCATCCGTGGGAATGTTACCGCCTGGCTGCGCTGCCAAGTTTACTTCCCCGCAAATCTGGAAGTGGGTATCGAGGAATCGCTCATGTTGGCGTTAGCCCAGGACATGAAGATCCTTCAAGTGCAAGCGGCGATCGACCAATGACTCTGAGTTACATGATGTGACTAAGGCCGTTCCGTGTTAGGGGACCACCGACGCCCTAGTGTAATCATATCGGGCAGCTCCGTCCGTGTTTGACTGAGCATGGGGGTCAGGCTCCGTTTCAAATGACCGTGAGGCCGTGCCCGTCAAGCCCGGCTGTCCAATGACGGAGGCCAGAACCTTCTCCCACCGCCATATCTGGACGCAATAGTCATCTTATCTATCGGAATCAGGATGCCCAGAGCTACCGCTGATCAAGACAAATGCTGCTCTAGAAATGCAGTATCGTTAAAAAATTGTGTTTTAATAATGCCAAAAATGAACCTAATTCTCAACGCTATTGCATTGAGGTCCCGCCATATGCAATCCTTCCACCTGAATACTTGTTATCTATGGATCGTGGCGAATGTGTCGGTATGAACGATGCCCTCTGATGCTATGGCGTTCGTTCCTTTATCTGTAGTTCCAGAGCGTTCGAACAAAATGATAGTTCAAAACAAAAATAACGCTAACCGTTACTCTGACAGATAGAAAATATAAAAGTTTTGGAAGACGATCATATGCAAATCGATTGACTGTTAAGCCGACACTTTTCGCGGCGCGAACGTTAGTAACTGCGGGCTGAATACCTCGGCGAACCTTGGTACTTACACCCCAGTCCTATCAATCTCATCATTTATGAGTGTTCTTAAGATGCCTCTTTTCCGGGGGAGTTTCGAGCTTAGATGCGTTCAGCTCTTATCCCTTATCGCGTGGCTGCTCAGCAGTGCCTTGCCAGACAACTGATGAACTAGAGGCGACGAAACCCCGTTCCTCTCGTACTAAAGGTTCCTTCCCGTCAGGCATCAATACACTTCCACCAAAAAGCAACAAACCTGTCTCACGACGGTCTAAACCCAGCTCACGATCCCTTTTAATGGGCGAACAACCCCACCCTTGGCAGCTGCTGCACCACCAGGATAGGGAGAGCCGACAGCGAAGTAGCAAACCGCTAGGTCGATATGAACTCTTGCTAGCGACGACTCAGTTATCCCCAGGGTAACTTTTCTGTTATCACTCGCCCCCATTCAGAAGGCTGAGTGGTTCGCTAGGCCCTACTTTCGTATCGCGGATTGTTGTTGTCCCAACCCGCGTCAAGCCAGCTTATACCCTTGCATTCAACGGCAGATTTCTGACCTGCCTGAGCTGACCATTGGGCGCGCTTGTTACCTTTTCGAGCGCGTGGCGCCCCACCCAAACTGCCTACCTATAGCTGTCCTCCCGAAGGAGTAAGTGATACGAGTCCCGAAGGGCAGTGTTTCATTGGTGTCTCGGAACTTGCCTAGCGGCAAGCCCTGATAACGACTCCTGCCTACGCTACACATCGGGGCTCGTACCACAACAACAGGTTGCAGTAAAGCTCCATGGGGTCTTCGCTTTCAGGTGGAAGATACCGGATTGTGCGCCGGTACTATCAGTTTCACCGGCTTCGAAGCGGGGACAGTAGAGCTCTCGTTGGGCCTTCATGCAAGTCGCCAATTAAGCGACA
>CAYZEV010000072.1:0-8283 GCA_964477865.1 uncultured Methanomassiliicoccaceae archaeon
TGACGATCCACGAGACCTTCATGCCAGGGACAAATTCGTAGCCCATGGCCATGAGCTTCCGGGCGGCCTGGACCGTGGCCTGGGAGTCGGGGTCCTTGTAGGAGTTGAACGATTTGCAGGAGCGGGAGATGACCAGCGATCCGATGGGCACCTTGCATTCCATGGCCAGCTGCACGTTCTCCCGGGCGATCTTGACCGCCTCCTCCGTCCGCTCGTCCAGGATGCGTTCGAACACGGACATGAGCACGTCGCTCTGGAGGTTGAACGCGTCGCTCCTCCGGGTCTCGTAGCCGCGGATAAGAAGCTCCTGGTCCGGCCAGACCGACCGGCCCACGTAGCGCTTCTTCTTGCCATGGGAGAACAGCGGTTCGAGCACCTTCTGGAACTCCATCTGGGAGATCTCGCGGGAGAACCGCTCCGATATCTCCTTCCCGAACTTGACCGTCTCCTCGAGATTGTTGTAGGGCGATTGAACGAACAGCGAGTCGGTGTCCGAGTAGATGACCTTGCAGCCCTCCTCCCCGAGACGGGTGATCAGCGTCTTTACGGTGTCCCGGGCGAAGGCGGTGATGGCGCTCCCGATGTTGCGGTCGGTGAACCGGTAGAAGGACGAAGCGAACACGCCGTACACGGCGTTCATGAGGATCTTGACCGCGTTCTGGAGACCATCGTAGTAGCGGAACTCGTCGGGGTCCTTGGTCTCCTTCATCTTGCGCTTGATCTCGTCCCGCTGCCTCATCAGGTCCTTGAGGATCTTGGGCAGCAGGCCCTCCTTCTGCTCCTTGGACAGGAACTTGACGCCGGTGGGGGCGACTATGGTGCCCTGGTCGCTGAGGGTGGTGAAGCAGATGTTCTTGTTGATGATCAGCGAGGGGTACATCGACTTGAAGTCCAGCACGATGACCCAGTGGTAAAGGCCCGGTTCGATGGTGTGCACGTAGCCGCCCTCGATGGCCTCCTCGTCATCGTCGAAATTGCCGGTGAGCGGAACGCCCACCGGGCCGTAGGGCGGGGGCACCCGGTCCGCTTCCCGGATCAGGATCGAATCGATCAGCATGGAGTTGCCGGAGGACTGGACGTCGTCCATCGGCAGCTTGGACACCGCGGCCACGTCCATGGTCTTGCGCAACGAGCCGACGTACTCGAGGATACGGAGGGCCAGCTCGGCGTCCTTGAGGCAGTAGCGCATGACCTTCTCCCGGTCCCGCTCCCACTCCGCGTCCATCTTCGACGGCTCCACGTCCAGCTTCTCCTCGCCCAGGTAGAGCTTGGCCACGTGGTTGAGCGTTTCCTGCTTCGGCCGCAGGTTGATCTTGGCGGCCCACCACGCATCCACCACCAATCGTCCGGTGAGCCTCCAGCCCCGCAGGCCGACCTTGCGCGGCTCGGAAAGGTCCCTCCCCCATGCCAGCTTGCCGGCCTTGACCAGCTTGGCCCGTTCTATGATGGTGGGGATATCGTAATTGTCGATGTTGTAGCCGGTGATGACATCGGGGTCCTCGTCCTGGACGACCCTGGTGAAGGCGTCGATTATCGATCTCTCGTCCCCGCTGATGGGCGCCCCGCCCCGGAGCTGGCCGTTCTCCCGGACCACATAGCAGATGGTGAGGATGGTCCCCTCCTTGATGGAGTTCTCGATGTCGAAGGACAGCACCTTCAGGTCCGGATTGAACGGCGGCAGGTTATCGAACCGCGGAGCGTTCTTCCCCTCCACCCGCTCCATGTCCACTACCAGATCGGTGCGGTACTCCCCCACGCCCTCCTTCCCGTACACCCGGATGCAGGAACCGATGTCGAAATCGTAGATGAACCGATGGTGGAACGGTATGTCCGCGGCCAGGACGTCGAACCTCTTTCCCTTCAGCCGTGCGCGGAAGTCGGGCACCAGCCAGGGGAACCGGACAAAAATCTTGGCGGCCGCCCGCAGGGCGCCCTTATAGAAGACGGCCGTGTCCTCGACCCGCCTCACGTCGGGGTCCTGGCGCATGAGTTCCAGAACTTCCGGGGTCGGCTCCACCACTTCCAAGTAGGGTTCGAAGCCGGTGTAGCGAACGGCGATGGAACGCCCATCATCGAGCTTGCCATACATCTCGATGGCCAGCTGATCGTTCTCCACCCTACGGTAGGTGGCGGCGAGAAGGCGGACGTCCCAATGACCCAATGTTTTCACTTCCGTGAGACGATCGTGATCACGTCATTGTTCTGCAGAACATAGTCGTTACCGACCGCCCGATGAGTTCTGACGTTGATGGCCCGGATAAAGTTTTCCCCCAGGTCGGTGTGGACCTTGTACGCCAGCCCTTTGGCGGTGGTCCCCTTGGGCACCAGGAACGCGTCCGGCAGCACCCGGCCGTCATGGTCGGTGAGCCTGGTCTCGTCCTCCACCGGGTAAACGATGATCAGGTCCAGGAGCTCGAAGGCCGCCTTCTCCAGGCACTTCTGGACCCCCGTGCCGTGGTACCGTTTGACCTCCTCGCTGATCTTCTCGAGGGCCCTCTTCTGGTTGACGTTGAGCTTGGACGGATCGGCCACGCTGAACGTCTCCTCCCCCGGGAGGTAGGAGATTAGCTTGGCCTTGGCCGCTCTCTTCAGCGCCAGTTCCGCTTCCGTAATGGTCGGGATGCACATGCCCCCGGCCGCCTCGGTAAGCCGCTTGATGGTCGCGTCGTCGGCCAGATCGGCCTTGTTGAGGGCGATGATCATGGGCTTGGAGTACTTGCGGATATTATCGGCGATCCGAAGCATCTCCTCGGGGCCCCAGTTCATGGGGTTATCGGAGAGCTTGGCCTCGCGCAGGGCCGCCGATACCTGGGCATCGGTCACTCCCAGCCCGGTGAGGCGGTCGTGGATGACCAGTTCTATGGATTGGTTCTGCAGGTGCACCTGTCGGGCCGACTTCTCCCATCCTTTGTCGAGGATGCCCCTGATCCAGAAGGAGATCTCCTTCTCCAGGAACTTGATGTCCTCCACCGGGTCGTGGGAGCCCAGGGGGACGGCGTTGCCCTCGATGTCGGTCGAGCCGGAAGCGTCCACCACGTGGATGAGGGCGTTGGCCTGCCGGAGGTCGTCCAGGAACTGGTTCCCCAGGCCCCGGCCCTGCCAGGCATTGGGCACCAGCCCGGCCACGTCCAGCAGCTCCACCGGGATGAGCCTGGTCCCCCCCTCGCAGCCGGCATTGCGGGGTACGCACTGGGTATTGAAGTCCAGGTGCGGGCAACGACCGCGAACGAAGGCCACGCCCTTGTTGGCCTTGATGGTCGTGAACGGGTAATTGGCGATCTCCGCGCTGGCCAAGGTCGCCGCGCAGAAGAAGGTCGATTTGCCTACATTGGGCTTTCCGACTATACCGATCTGCATTTCTCTCCCGTCCGAAGGTATGACCTGGGACCTAAAAAATGATTGCATTGCTGGACGGTCGAGAATTATAATCATGCCCATGCAATTAATATATCAATTCCGCATCCCTACCAGGTGCTCGACCACGCCATAGGTCTGACCAAGAAAGCGATCATCGTGGCGATCGTCGTCATGATCCTGATCGTGGTCATCGTCATCGTGGTGGCACTGTCGGGCACGGTCTATGACCTGGTCTTTGACCAGACCCCCTACATATGGGAAAAGGAGGATTTCCTCAACTTTTTCAGCTTCCTGCTGCTGGCCATCATCGGCCTAGAGCTGCTCGATACCATCTACGGCGTCATCAAGGAATCGAAGATCCATGTGGAAACGGTCCTCCTGGTGGCCGTGACCGCGGTGGCGAGAGAGCTGATCGTCTACAACTACGATAGGGCCCAGGGAGCGCCCCTTTTAGGCCTCGGGGCGGTGATGGCCGGTATTGCTGTGGCGTACTATCTCGTAACGAAGGCCGAGTCGTTCAAGCAACCCCTCGAGAACGAAGCTTCCAAGCAGTGATGGACCGTCTCAGGAACGCCGACGGAGGGACCTGAGGAGATCGACGTAACCACTCTCCTCCCATCCACTACCCATTACCAGCCTGATCTTTCTTCCGTTGGGGATGAACGCATGGAGGACCCCGTTCTCGGTCCTCAGTTCCGGGATGTCCTCCGCTCCCAGGCCCATCTCGACCGCCAGACGGTAGGCGGCCTTGAACATCTCCAGCCCGGGGTCGCAGCACCGGCCGTCCCAGCTCCCTACCGCTCTTCGCGGACTTTCTCCTTCGAATAGACCTGCAACACCATCGATCCCATCTCTTACGCCGATCGTCATGCAAGAACCTCGGTTACTTCCCATGTTCGCCATGATAGGCCGCTGGCTTCAACCTTGCCTAAGTAAAGAACTTGGGCGAACATTCTGTTCGAACTCCCAAATGCCGTACTTGCGATAAGTACAGAATATTCTTGTTGGCCGTTCGGCAGGTCCGACATGAAGCTATTTTGAACCGGGACAGCCTTCCCGGACCAGGTCAAGGAGCCCGGTCCGCGCCGACCGCTCCCCGCCAAAGGAGAACCGACGTATGATAACGAAGATCAACCCGGCCACACTGGAGCCGGTCGGAGAGATCACGGAGACCGACCTGTTTACCTTGCCGGTGATGATCGCGAACGCCCGGAAGGCCCAGGCGGAGTGGGCGTCCTGGCCATTGGAAAGGCGGGTCCGGGCCATCGTATCGGTGCAGGAGAAGATCCTCTCCCGGCTCGAGGAGATCGGGCGGATCATCTCCCAGGAGACCGGAAAGCCCCGGACCGAGGCGATGAACACGGACCTGCTGGCGTCCCTGGCCGGGGCGGACTATGCGGCCCGCACGCTGCCCAAGCTGTTCGCCCCCAGGCCGGTCCCCTTCGGCAACATGGGCACCATGATGCGCTACATGGGCCGACGCTCCTACATCCAGAACCGCCCGGTTGGCGTGGTGGCGATCATCGCTCCCTGGAACTATCCTTTGGGCATTCCGTTCACCCAGACCATCATGGCGGTGGCCGCCGGTAACGCCGTCGTCCTGAAGCCCTCGTCCGAAACGCCCCTGACGGGTCTGGAGATGGTCAAGCTGTTCGAGGCCGCGGACTTCCCGCCTGGCCTGGTCCAGGCGGTCATCGGTCCAGGCGGTCCGGCCGGGAAGGCCCTCATCGCTTCGGCGGTCGATAGGGTAATATTCACGGGCAGCACCAAGGTCGGCATGGAGGTCATGTCCATGGCCTCCCAGAGGCTGACGCCGGTGACCCTTGAGCTTGGCGGCAAGGATCCCTTCCTGGTTTTCGCCGACGCCGATCTGGAGAGGGCGGTCAAGGGAGCGGTGTGGGGGGCGTTCGTGAACTGCGGGCAGACCTGTGTGTGCGTCAAACGGATCTACGTTCAGGAAGGAGCTTACGACCGGTTCGTCCAGCTGCTGAGGGAGCGGGTCGGCCAGTTGAGGCTGGGCTACGGATGGGATGACCCAGAGGTCGACATGGGGCCGATGATCAATGAGAAGGCCCTGCACGAGATGGAGAGGGTGGTGGAGGGGGCGGTCTCCGGAGGGGCCAAGGTGCTCATCGGCGGGAAGCGCGCGGCTGGTCTGAAGGGTTACTTCTTCGAGCCCACCGTCATCATCGGCGCCCCCCAGTCCAGTAAGGTGGTCCAGGAGGAGGTGTTCGGTCCCATCGTGACGGTGAACCGGTTCGCCACCGAGGAGGAGGCCATAGTGCTGGCCAATGACAGCCCCTATGCTCTGTCCGGCTCGGTGTGGACCGGCGACCTGGTCAAGGGCAGGAGGGTAGCCGAACGGCTCAACGGCGGCACCGTCCTGGTGAACAATGTCGCCTATACCTATGGCCTGACCATGACCCCCTGGGGAGGGAAGGGGTCGAGCGGCTTCGGCCGGACCCATGGGGAGATCGGGTTCTCCGAGCTGATGGAGCCTCATCACATCCACGTCGACCAAGCCAGGTTCGGCACGGAGATCTGGTGGCATCCGTACGGGAAGGAGAAGCTCAGGGCCGGACTGGACATGATCGATCTGCTCTATGTCCGGGGGCTCCTGCGAAATCTGTCGGCCATGAGAAAGATTAGAAGGATCATGAAAGGGAAATGAGGCGGCTCAGAAGTGCTCGCCCTTCTCGCCCATGGCCAGCCTCCGGCTCGGGAACGCCACCTGGGGTCGCTTGCCGATGAAGGAGCGGTCGATGTTCTCCACCATGGCCTTGGCCATCGTGTAGGGTATGGCCAGGGACATCATGTCCGAAGGGAACCAGGCGTTCCCGGTGGGGTCCACCGGCCCCACATAGGCTGCGTTAGGGGGTGCCTTCTCGGCCATGCCCGCCGCATAGGTGACCATGGCGGCGCAGGTCGGGCCTCCTGGCATAAGGATGGAAGTGAAGATGTCATCGGAGACGAAAACGATCAGGCCGCCCATGTTCCTGATGGACTCGGCGTTCGCGATGAGTATGTAGGACAGCACTTTCCGGTCCGCATCGATCTGGTCCCATCCGGCGAGGTTGATGTACTTGGCCGGAGGGGTGATCGTGCCGGGGGCGGAGAAGAAACGCTCGGCCGATTCGGGGGTCGGTTTCAGGTATTCCGCGGCGCCGTTCATGAACTCCGGCGTGCCGGTGGATACGAAGTACTTCAGCTTGGGCGGGGTGACCATCAGGCCGCACCAGCCCTGGCCGCCCCCGCAAATGCCCTCCCTGGCCGTGGCCCCATAGAACATGGCCGGGGTCTCCGAGACCATCGAGAGCTTGTAGGCGGCCCGGGCCACACAGCGATCCACTTTGCTCAGCTGGACCGCGCCCTCAGGGATATCCTCGCTTCCATACACGCAGAGCGCCCGGCCGGGCAGCCGGGCCGCTTCCGACAGCCTCTTGCCTATCGTCGCCGCGTCCATCTATATCACGGTGAGGATAATGGGGCCTCTCCGAATTACTACCTATTGTTCTCGAAGAGCTCCACCGTATCAACGGGGCGGTCTTCAGCCCCTTTCGATCGGTGCCCCAGAGCATTGGCCCCAGGGCTCAGTGCCTCGATCTAAGGTCGTGGACGGCATTGGACAGCTCCCCGATCTGCTCGGGGGCGAGCGCCTCGATCCTCAGGTCGACGTATGGAACGCTCTCTCGTTCCTCGGCGCTGATCAGCCCTTTCATCCGAAGGATGGTGCCGATCTTCTTCCTCCTGCTTTGGAAGAGTACTTCGACCAACCGGAAGAACAACCTCTCGTCCTCCACCTTGAAAGGAGGGGGACGGGGCACCAGCTCCACCACCGCGGAATCGACCTTTGGGGAGGGCCAGAACCGGGACCGGGGGACCTTCTCCAATAGCCGGCACTCCGCCCGGTAGTGGACGTTGACGGTGAGCCGGGAATAATCATCGGTGTCCGGCGCGGCCACCATGCGGTCGGCGAACTCCTTCTGCAACATGACCACCGCCCTTTCGAACCGGTGATCGAGGAGCTTGAAGATGATCGGCGAGGAGATGGAATAGGGGAGGTTGGAAACGAACTTGTCGAACGGGGGGAAATCGACATCCAGGGCGTCCCCTTCGATCAGTTCCACGTTCTCCGGCAGGGTGGTCCGAAGGTAAGCGGCCAGGCGCCGGTCCATCTCGATGGCCACCACCTTACCGGCCTTCTCCGCCAGGCGATGGGTGAGGACCCCCAGGCCGGGACCGACCTCCAACACCGTATCGTCCTTGGAGATCTGGCCGAACTCCACCTGCCGCTCGGCCACCCGATCGTCGATGAGGAAGTTCTGCCCCATGCCCTTGGACGGAGAGATTCCCAGACGAGCGATGGTCTCGGTGATCTCGGAAGGTTTCATCGGCACCTCAGAGCGTCATGAAAAGTAGGATCTCGGAAAAGGTTAGCGACGGTCCTGCGCAGTTCACCGGGACACGAAGATGTGATATTTCTGGGTCGGGTCGGATAGCTCGTCCTCGATCCGCTTGGCGATGAGCTTCTCGGGGTGCTTGATCGCCGGGACCCGCTTGGCGAGGTCCTCGTAGCTGGCGAACGGCCCCTTCTTCCGCTCCTCCAGGATGGCCCACATGGTCTTCTTTCCCAAGCCCGGTATGAGCTCGAGCATGTGGAACCGAGTGGTGATGGGCTGGGCGTCGTTGAAGAACTTGATGAAGCGGGGCATCTGGGCCTTGGCGATGTCCGCGAGAATGTATGGCAGCTCGGCCTGGGCCGCGGCGGTCAGCTCCTCGTACCCGACCCGGCGCTTCACATGTATGATCTTCTCCCGTAGAGAGGGCTCCTTGCCGATATACACCCGATCACCGACGACGAAAACCGCCCCCGCCCTTGGACCACTGCCCAACAACCGATCGGCGAATTCCGGAGACAGGGTGATC
>CAYZEV010000073.1:0-6970 GCA_964477865.1 uncultured Methanomassiliicoccaceae archaeon
TCGAACGGCAGGCTCCATTTCCAGGCCGGGGCGGGCATCGTGGCCGATTCCGACCCCTCCCGCGAGTTCGTGGAGACGGAGCACAAGCTGGGGGCGATGCGCGCGGCCCTGGCCCGGGCCACGGAGGCCTCGACATGAACGTGCTCATCCTGGACAACTACGATTCGTTCGTCTATAATCTGAAACAGTACCTGGAGGAGCTGGGAGCGGCCTGCATCGTCGCCAGGAACGATGCCCTGTCCATCGACCAGGTGGTGAGGATGGCCCCGGACGCGATCGTCATCTCCCCCGGCCCCGGCGTGCCGGCGGACCGGCGCGATTTCGGCATCTGCGGCGATGTGCTCACCTCCATATCGAGGGAGGTCCCCACCCTGGGGGTGTGCCTGGGCCATCAGGGCATCGCCCACTTCCATGGCGGCCAGGTGGTCAAGGCCCCTCAGCTGGTGCATGGCAAGACCTCGCTGGTCGAGCACGACGGCAACGGCATCTATGAAGGCCTGCCGAACCCATTCCCGGCCGGGCGCTACCATTCGTTCATCGTATCGACGGAACTGCCGGCCGATCTGGAGATCGCCTCAAGGACCGCGGACGGGACCATCATGGGCATCCGCCATCGCCGCTATCCCATCGAAGGGGTGCAGTTCCACCCCGAATCGGTGCTCACCCCCCACGGCAAGCAGGTCCTCTCGAACTTCCTGAAGGGGGCGAGGGCATGAGCAGCGTCAGCCCGGAGGTCCTCGCCGAGCGGCTGGTCACCGGAAGCTTTCACCGCCCGGACATGATCGAATCGCTGACCGAGATGGCCCGGCGGGGGGAGACCCCCCACGAGATCGCTGCACTGGCCACGGCGTTCCGTCGGGCCTCGGTGCCGGTACGGACCGCCCATCCGGTGGTCCTGGACCTGTGCGGCACCGGCGGGGCCCGGTTCCGGACCTTCAATGTGTCCACCATCGCCTCCTTCGTCGTCGCCTCCCTGGGCGTACCGGTGGCGAAGCACGGCAACCGGTCGAACCGGGGCTGCGGGAGCGCCGATGTGCTGGAGGCCCTGGGCGCTAGGATATCCCTGTCCGCCGAGGAGTCCGGCGCAGCGCTCGACCGGACCGGCTTCGCCTTCCTCTACGCACCTGCTTTTCACCCGGCCATGCGGCACGCCGCCCCGGTCCGGAAGGAGATCAGCACCCGCACCGTGTTCAACATGCTGGGGCCGCTCCTCAATCCGGTGGTGGCCCGCCGGCGGCAGCTCGTCGGGGTCTATTCGCCCAAGCTCCTGGACAGCCTCCCGCCGGTGCTGTCGGAGATGGGGGTGGAGCGGGCCCTGGTGGTCCACGGCTACCCGGGCATGGACGAGGTCTCGGTGGTCGGAACGACCGCCGCGGTGCTGGTGGACGGGGAACGGTGCGAGCGGATGCGCATCGACCCCCGGGAGATGGGGCTGTTCCATCCCGACCCGGCCGAGATCGGGGAGCTGTCCCCGGCGGCCTCGGCCCGCGCCGCCCTGGACGTGCTGGCCGGCGCGCGAGGGGCGAAGCGGGACATGGTGGTCCTGAACGCGGCCTGCGGCCTGCTGGCCTTCGGCGGGGTCAAGGACCTCAACGTCGCCGTCCGCAAGTGCGAGACGGCCCTGGACTCCGGGCGGGCGCTGGCAAAGCTCAACGAGTACCTGGCGGCGACCGCCCCGTCCCTCACGGGCTGATCCCATGGCGGACGAACTGGAAGCCCTGGTCAAGAACGCCGAGCGGCTGGTCGCCTCCGGCTATTATGGCGGCAGGGGCCAGCGCTCGCCGGGGGGCAGGCTATCGGAGGCGCTGCGGGCCCCCGGCGCCTTCCCCATCATCGCCGAGGTCAAGCTGGCCTCTCCCTCCCGGGGGAAGCTTTCCGTCCATACTCCTGAAAGGCTGATCGCCGATTACATCTCGGCCGGCGCGGCCGCCCTATCGGTGCTGACCGAACCGGACCGCTTCGGCGGCTCGCTGCCGAGCCTGGAAGCGGCGGCCGGGCGGGGCCTTCCCGTGCTCATGAAGGACATCGTCGTGTCGGAAGCGCAGATGGAGGCGGGCGCGTCCCGTGGCGCCAGCGCGGTGCTGCTGATCCAGGAGGTGTTCGACGGGGCGATATCTGCTCGACGGGAAGCGCTGATCGACCGCGCCCACGCCCTCGGCCTGGAGGTCCTGCTGGAAGCGGGGTCCGAGGAAGCGCTGATGAGGGCGTTGACCAGCGGGGCGGACCTGCTGGGCATCAATCAGCGGGACCTGCGCACCTTGGCGATGGACCGGGGGAAGGCCGCCCGGCTGCTTCCCGCGGCGGTGATGGACGGCCGCCCGGTGGTGGTCATGAGCGGCATCGAAGGGAGAGGGGCGATCGTTAGCGCGAAGGCCGGAGGAGCGAGCGCCGTCCTGGTCGGCGGCCACCTTTCCTCGTCCCCCCATCCGGCGCTGGCGTTGAGAGAGCTGGCGGTGCCGCGATGACCGCGGTCAAGATCTGCGGCCTGATGAGCGAGGACGATGTCCGGGCGGCCTGCGGCGCGGACCATCTGGGCTTCGTCGTCGCCACCGGGACGAGGCGGGCCCTCGATCTCCCGACCGCCCAGAGGCTGCTGTCCCTGGCCGAACGGCCGACGGTGACGGTGACCACCTCGGCCGATCCCCGGTTCATCGCCCGCATGGCCGCCGAGCTGCGGCCGACCGCGGTCCAGCTCAACGGCCCGATGGACCGGCGGACGCTGATGCAGGTGCGGGAGGCGGTCGGCTGCCAGGTCTGGCTGGCGGTGCCCATATCATCCCATCTACCATCACTGGACCGTGAGCTGATGGAGCTGGCCGATTGCGTGGTGCTCGATACCGCGACCCCTCAGGGCGGGGGGTCGGGAGCGCTCCACGATCACAGCATCAGCGCCCGGGTCCGGGAGGAACTAAAGGGCCAGAAGACATCCCTGGCCGGGGGCCTGACCCCGGAGAACGTGGCCGAGGCCATCGCAGTGGTCAGGCCGGACATCGTGGACGTATCCAGCGGAGTGGAGACCGGCGGCCGCAAGGACGCCCTCAAGATCGAACGGTTCATACGAGAGGTGAAAAGATGCCAGTGAAGGACAGGACGCGGTTCGGGGAGTACGGCGGACAGTACGTTCCGGAGATACTCATGCCCGCGCTCGCGGAGCTCGAGGGGGAGTACGACAGGGCGAAGAAGGACAAGGAGTTCCACGCCGAGCTGCGCCGCTACATGAAGCACTATGGCGGCCGGCCCACGCCGCTGTACTTCGCGCAGCGGCTGACCGAGAGGTGCGGCGGGGCCAGGATCTACCTGAAGCGGGAGGACCTCTGCCACGGGGGCGCCCACAAGTTCAACAACGTGATGGGGCAGGCCCTTCTGTGCAAGCGCATGGGGAAGGAGCGCGTGATCGCCGAGACCGGAGCGGGGCAGCACGGCACGGCCACGGCCATGGCCGCCGCGGTCATGGGGCTGAAGGCGGAGATCTACATGGGCACCGAGGACATCGCCCGCCAGCGGATGAACGTGTTCCGCATGAAGCTCATGGGGGCGCAGGTCCATCCGGTGGATTCCGGGTCCCGCACCCTCAAGGACGCGCTGAACGAGGCGTTCCGGGACTGGGCCGCCACGGTCGAGGATACCTATTATCTGCTGGGCACCGCCGCCGGTCCCCATCCCTACCCCACCATGGTCAGGGACTTCCAGAGCGTCATCGGTAAGGAAGCGAGGGCCCAGCTGCTCCGACAGGAGGGCAAGCTGCCCGATCTCCTGGTGGCCTGCGTCGGGGGCGGCTCCAACGCCATCGGGACCTTCCACCCCTTCCTCAAGGATGAGGGCGTCGGGTTCTTGGGAGCGGAGGCCGCGGGCGAGGGCCTGCACACGGGGAGACATTCGGCATCCATCAGCGGCGGCGAGGTGGGGGTGCTGCACGGCTGCAAGTCCTACCTGCTGCAGGACGAGCACGGCATGGTCCGGGAGACCCATTCCGTGGCCGCCGGTCTCGACTACCCCGGGGTCGGCCCGGAGCATTCCCTGCTCAAGGACATCGGGCGGGCCGAGTACGCCGGGGTGACCGACGACGAAGCGCTGGCGGCGTTCCGGACGCTCAGCGAGGTGGAGGGCATCATCCCGGCCCTGGAATCGTCCCACGCCGTTCACGCCGGGATGCAGAGAGCGAAGAAGATGGACCGGGGGCAGGTCGTGGTCATCACCATCTCCGGCCGGGGGGACAAGGATCTGGAGACGGTCATCGGCCTGCTGGGGGTGGAAGAATGAGCCGGCTGAGCGATGCCGTTTCGAGCGGAAAGGGGCCGATCTGCTTCCTCACCGCCGGCTTCCCTTCCGCCGAGAGGAGCGTCGAGTACGCCATGGCCTGCGTGCGCGGCGGGGCATCGGTCATCGAGCTGGGGGTGCCGTTCTCCGACCCGGTCGCCGACGGGAAGGTCATCCAGTTCACCTCCCAGAAGGCGTTGGAGGCAGGCATGACCCCGGCCAAGGTCTTCGAGCTGGTCCGAGCGCTTCGGAAGCGCACGGAGGTGCCCATCGTATTGATGGGGTACTATAACCCGATCTTCCGGATCGGGGAGGCCGAGTATGCCCGGCGGACCAGGGAGGCGGGAGGGGACGGCCTCATCGTGCCGGACCTGCCGCTGGAAGAGTCCTCCTCCCTCATGGTGTACGCCCGTGCCCAGGGCATCGACCTGGTCCAGCTGATCGGACCGACCACGTCGGAGGAAAGGATGAGGGCCATCGCCAAAGGCAGCTCCGGTTTCGTTTACCTGGTGAGCGCGATGGGCACGACGGGGACGCGAAAAGAGCTGGGGGCGGAGGTCACCGAGCTGGTGGCCAGGGCCAAACGGGCCGCCGGACCGGTGCCGCTGGGGGTCGGGTTCGGCGTCTCCAGGCCCGAGCATGTCGCCCGGCTCAGGAGAGCGGGC
Organism: uncultured Methanomassiliicoccaceae archaeon; assembly: GCA_964477865.1. Taxonomy (GTDB): domain Archaea; phylum Thermoplasmatota; class Thermoplasmata; order Methanomassiliicoccales; family Methanomassiliicoccaceae; genus UBA6. Next base: position 4,923 of record CAYZEV010000073.1, read on the forward strand.
GCCGACGCGGCCATCGTAGGAAGCGCCATACTGCAGATGATCATCGACGGCCAGGGGCCGACGGAGGTGGAGGCCTTCGTCCGCTCCCTGGCGGAGGAGGGTGCTGAAAACGCTCCTTCCTCGGGCAAGTAGCACGAATTTTCGATTAGTCTTACGAATAGAGTTTTATATCATGCGTTTTATCCCGTAACACGAACTAAAGAATCGTGCTAAGGGGAGTATTTGGTTTGCATATTCCAGATGGTTTGATGGACCCGGCCGTATGGGCCTCGGGATGGATCATCGCCCTGGTCGTGGTGGGCTTGGCGGTGGCCAAGATCGGAAAGCGTCTGGACGAAAGGACCATACCGCTCATGGGCGTTCTGGCGGCAGGCATCTTCGTGGCCCAGATGCTGAACTTCCCCATCGGCGGCGGGACCACCGGCCATCTGATTGGTGCGGCCCTGGCCACGATCCTCCTGGGACCGTGGGCGGCCATGCTCATCGTAACGGTCATCCTGGTCATCCAGGGCCTGGTGTTCGGGGACGGCGGGCTTACCGCCCTCGGCCTCAACATCCTGAACATGGCCATCATCGCTCCCCTGATCACCTGGGGGGCGCTGAAGGTCTTCACCGAGAAGAACCGGACCGCCGGCATCCCGGTGGCGGCGTGGGCCTCGGTGTTCCTGGCATCGGCCGTGGTCGCGGCGGAGCTCGCGCTCAGCTACTCCCTCTCCGGCGGGGCCTACGGCATCACCGGAACGCTTGCTTTCCCGACCATGCTGGGCTTCCACCTGCTGATCGGCATCGGCGAGGCGATCATCACCACCGGCGTGGTGCTGTTCCTGGCCAAAGTATCGCCGGAGATGCTGGAGATCCGGAAGACCATGACCGAAAAGACCCCTGCGGAGGCCTGAGCATGCAGAAGAGGTTCGTATTGGCGACCATCGGGATCCTGATCGCGTTCTCCGTTGGATTGGTCGGTTTCTTCCTGGTGTCGAGCGGCCTGCCCGATGGCCTGGACCGGACCATGGAGGAGACCGGGGCGCCGGCATCGGAGCCCGTGTACACCGCGCCCCTCGATTATGGTGGCGACTACACTTCATCGCTGCTCATGGGCGGGGTGGGGTTCTTCATCACCCTGGGCGCCATGCTGGGCATCCTGAAGCTCCGTCGATCTATGAAGGCCTCGAAGAACGAGGACTGAACATCTTCCATTTTCATTGAATGTCGAGAGCCTCCGGCCCGGGAAACACGCATGGAAACGATCGAGATCGACCAATATTGCCGCCGTAGCACACTGTACGGTTTCGACCCCCGGATAAAGTTGGTGGGGACGGTGGCCCTGGTGGTGGCCCTGTCGTTCCTCCGGAACCTGACCGCCCTCCTCGTGGCGCTGGCCTTCCTCCTCGTCCTGTTGGCCCTGTCCCGGCTGCCCCTGCGGCACTTCGGCCGCATCTTCTTGGTCTCTGTGCCCTTCATCCTCGTGGCCTCGGTGGCCCTGTTCTTCACCTCGGGCAGCGGTCCGGCCATGGCGATGGCCCTGCGTATCGCGGCCTCGGTCATCGCCCTCCTGCTGATGGTGACCACCACGCCGTTCTTCGAGCTGCTGTGGGCACTACGCTGGTTCCGGGTGCCCTACGTGTTCTGCGCCCTGATGCTGTTCACCTACCGCTACATCTTCGTCATGCTCGAGGAGCTGGAGCGGATGAGCATGGCCCGGCGCGCCCGGGGCTTCTCGGCCAGGGGAAATCTGCTGTCGAAGGATATCTTCAAGACCATCTCCTTCACTGCGGGCATGGTGTTGGTCCGCTCCTACGATCGCTCCAAGAACATCTACAGCGGCCTGGTCGCCCGGGGCTACCGCGGCGAGATCCGCACGGTCCGTCGGCCCCGGGTGCGGGCCCGGGACGGCCTTTACATCGCCCCGTTCGCCGCGGTGACCATCGTCATAGCATCGAAGCCGTGGGGGCTGCGGCAATGGACGGTACAAGGCTGAAGGGGGTCGGCCAACATTCCGAGGACCGGAACAGGGCCCCGGAGAACTCGCACCCGACCATCGCGCCGGG
>CAYZEV010000074.1:0-6396 GCA_964477865.1 uncultured Methanomassiliicoccaceae archaeon
GAAGGCCAGGGCGCGCTTTAGGACCACTTCCCGCTCCTCGTCGCATAGCCGCTTCTCGGAGGGCCGGATCTGGACGATCGATTCGAAGTAGTTGCCCTCGATCTTGTTGCACTTCGGGCAGACGTTGCGCTGGATGCGGACGGTGGTGTCCATCTCCTCGACCACTTCCAGGTCCTCGTGCAGCATGTGGGCCACCATGTGCACCTGGTAGTTCCGGGGGTCCCTCTTCCTCAGCCCGATCTCCAGCTCCACCATCTCGGCGTCCTGGCGAAGGAGGATGGACAGCGCCGCGTAGTCCTTCACCGCCTCTTCCTGGTCCTCGTAATGCTTCCACCGCTTGCCCATCAGGTAATCATCGCAATGGGCGCAGATGTTCAGGTCCAGGTACTCCGGGATCGAAGTAAAGCGATTGGTTTGCAGGAAGCACTCCGGGCACAGGGCACCATAGGTTTGTCCCTCTCGACCGCATTTGACACAGAACATGTTACATCTTCGCTAGCTGGGCATGGGGGACCCCAGCGATCCTTAGTATACATTCATCGACGACGTAGCCTTCGCGTATGGCCACGCCGATGGTCTCTTCGCCCACCAGGTTGGCGATGGAGCACATGGACAGGCGGTTGAGCAGCAGTTCCTCGTTGGCGTCCTCGCCCTCGTAGAACTCCGGGCACACCTCGAGCTTGATGTCCTTGTCCCTTAGCACTTTGCCCAGGAGGTCCTTGTCCGCCGCGGCCAGGATCAGGTCCCCGCCGCACCGGTGCATTTTCACAGTGATCATGGTCATCCCTCCGATGCTAGCTTGTAATGTCCACTGGAAGGCGAGTATATTTCACCATTTTGGGCGAGGCGCTTCAGTAGGGTCTTGGCCCGGTCCTCGGTGATGCCCTCGGCCAGGCCGGACTTGAAGATCTCCTCGGCGCTCACTCCCTTCTTGGCGTCGGCCTCCTTGCTCAGCTGGGCGATCAGCTTCTTGATGATGCCGATCTGCTCCCGCTGGCTGTGGCTTGTTCCCGTCGCGATGATGTCAAAGTCGAGCTTGTCCCCTTCGCCGGCGATGCGGCGCAGGTAGTACTCGACGATGCGGACGGCGCGCTGGGCATCGTCCGCGGTGACCACCGGGGAGAGCTGGGCCCGGGCGCTGGCCTCGGAGATGCGGACGAACGCCTCCAGCTGACGGGCGGTGATGGGGACCGAGGAGCCTTCACCCTCGCCCTGCTTCCGGATCTTGAGGTAGAAGTCGGAGATGATGCGCATGGCCTCGTCGGTGAGGACGGGATAGATCTTCTTGGAATAGGCCACGTACTTGCGCAATAGGTCCCTCTCCAGCACCGGTTTCATGCTGGTGGTGTCATTGAGGATCTTGTCCCCGTCCACCCCGCCGGCCAGGGTGGAGGGGTCCGCGTACTTGCGGACCTGCCCGCGGCGGTGCGCTTTCAGGATATGCTGGGTGATGTGGGCGTCCCTGTCCGCGGAGGGCTTGTCGGTCATGGCGAAGATCAGGTCGAACCTGGACAGCAGCGCCGGGGGCATGTTGATCTGCTCGGCGATGTACTGATGGTCCTGGAACCGGCCGTACTTGGGGTTCGCCGCGCCCAGCAGGGCGCACCGGCATTGTAACGTGGCGGTGATGCCGGCCTTGGCCACACTGATCGTTTGTGATTCCATGGCCTCGTGCATGCTGGACCGGTCCTGGTCGGTCATCTTGTCCATCTCATCGATGCAGTTGTGGACGATGCCGCCGGAGACCAGGAAGTTAGGTTCACCGTCGATGGTCAGGTCGTACACCGGCCGTTCCGAGCCGGGGGTGATCCTGATAACGGGATTCAGCAGGTAGGTCTTGGCGGGCTCTCGGAACGGCGTATCGGTGATATCGTTCCAATGCGGCCTCAGCGTCTCCATCAGGGTGGTGGTGGCCTTCCGGTTCCTGATCGCCCGGTAGATCCTGGAATGCAGGCCCAGAGCGACGGTACGGGAAGTGCGGAACTTAACCGACGCCAGCCACTCGATGTAGTCATCGTCGAGCAGGGTGTCAAAGGAGCTTATCCGGGAACGGGCCTCGACCCTGTAGAGCTTGGCCTTGTTCTTACCGACCACGAACGGCCCGAGGAGCTCGACCGCCCGGTTGTAGCTGTCCAGGGAGAGGATCTGTACCTTCCTTCTCCGCCGGACGGCCATGATGCCGAAGCTCTGGAAGAGCGCGATCAGCAACTGCTGCTTCCGTTCGGTCCAGCCGGGACCGTACTTCCTGCGGCCGACCCCGATGTCGATAACGTGCTTCTCCCCATACGTTCCTTGCTTATGGCCGACACAGCAATCGGTGCTCAGGACCCCCGCCAGGAACCCTAGGCAGTAATCCCGGTCCTCCAGATCGACCTGATCGCGGTGGAATAGCTGGGACACCTCTTTCTTTAATGTGGCCGAGCTGAACTGGTAATGGATGTTCTCGGACCAATTGACCTCTTTGCCTCGAATGAACGTGCGGCCGGGAGGCCGGTATGATTCACTGACCGTCTTGATCGAATAATGTCTTTCGAGGAGATCGAGCACATATCGGGCCCGTTCCTGGTTCTTGGTTGCCACGGTGAACTCCAGTCCGTTCTTGGGCGAGACCTCGTTGTAATAGATGTCGCTGAGCGCGAACCCGTGAACGAACCCTTTTTCAAGAGAGTTCGTCCGGATGAGGGTCGGCAGGGAGTAGTCCGCGGGCACCTTGATGGTGTCCTTAGGTCGGAGCTCTCCCGCTTCCATCCATCCGCGGCCGGTCAGGACCTTGTGATCGGGAGTGCATTCGATGATATCGCCGGTGTAGGTGTGCAGCTTGATGGTCCGCTTCACACCGTTCTTGATCAGCTTCTTGACCTTGGCGCAATGGTAACCATGGTCATAGTTGACGATCTGGTCGCCCGGCCGCACGTCCTTGATCGCTTTGAAGCCGTGGTTCGTAAGCACCGGCTGGTTCTCTTCCAGGCAGGCTTGACCGCGATCCGCCAACACCAGCGCGCCCGCTTCCAGCGTCCACCGGCCCTCGCCGAAGTCGTCCTTCACCGCGGCGGCGGTGTTGTGCACCACGAAGCCGTTGGCGAGGAAGCTGTGACTATCGGCGACGGTCAGGTCGTACACGAACGGCGGCAGGTCGGAGCCCTTCCTTCCGGCCTTGACGACCGTGTTCCATTGGAAAGAGGTCGAATCGTTATCGTACACCAGAATTTGCTGGCCCACCCTTATGTCCGACGCTTTCACCCACCCCTCGCTGGACCCATCTGGCCGGGCGATGACCTTTGTCTCTGGGGTCAGTGTCAGCCGCTTTCCCCCGGATTCCTCGAGTTCCACAAGAAATGAAGGGGTAGCTATTCGCCAGATGGCCTCCACTTTTTTGACCGTCTGGCACTTGTCCGACATGGTGGTGACGGCGCACTGGTCGGCGACCTTCTCGGTCCACTGCCCCGGCCTCGCTTCCACTGGAACTTTCATCCGCGCTTCGACGAAGTCCCCGATGCAAATTGGGGAGTCGTCGACCAGGATCTCGGTCTCCGGGCCGACGCACAGGCCGGCCGCGGACGAGGATTTGCCGGAGGCATAGATGCCCCGCGGGGCCAACCGGGACATGTACCTCAGCATCTGGCTGTTGTGGGAGACGATGCCGTTGGCCACGTAGTTGTGGGAGGTGTCCACCTCCAGGTCGTAGACCCACGGTTCCGAGGGCGCCAGCTCCTCCTTCGACGCGACCTTGTCCCAATCGAAGCCCATGTCCCATCCGAAATCCGTATTGTTCCACTGCTTGAACAGCCCGGTGGAGACGGCGATCGGTGTCCCAACGGTGATGCAGTGAGTTTCCATCGGACGGATGCGGGGGCCGTTCTGGATGAACAGCGGATGCGTCGGGGTGACGATGAGAGAGCGGCCCTTGACGGTGGTGACCTTGATCAGCGTCTGCGGAGCGGTCCTCTTCCATACCCGGACCGCCCTTCCCGCTTCCATCCGGCCGCGCAGCGAGAAGGTGAGCACCGCCAGGTCCACTTCGGCGCTGACCCCATCGTCGACGTCCTCGACCTTGCCGTTCTTCAGCCCTTCCTCGACCAGGTCGCGGATCGTTCGGCACGAACCGTCGGCCAGGGTGACCTCGGCGTCGCCTGTGACGCACTTGGCCACACCGGGGTCGCCGATCAGCAGGATGTGGATGTCACCCCTGATCCTCGTGCCGTCGTCCAGGTTCTTGGCCACCCCGCCGAACAGCTGCAGGGCGAGCGATTCCTTCTCCACGTCATAACCGAAGATGGTCGGCGAGATCGAACCGATGATCTTCTTGAAGACGTCGGGGGAGTGGGCGATCTGGATGATCTCCGCCTCGTCCTCCGGGGTGATCTCGATGTCCTCGTACTCGTGGCGCGCCGACTCGGCGGCGATGATGTCCAGGTTGATGTCGAACAGCGTGGACTTGGCCGGCTGGCCCTTCTGCACCGAGCGCAGGATGCCGTTCAGGGTGACCCGGTCGCCGGGGGAGACCGATCCCGCGGCGTCGTCCTCGAGGTAGCCGGTGAGCCGCTCCGGCTGGGCGCCCCCCCGCAGCCCCTCGGGGCTCTCCTGGACCTCCACCTTCTGGGTGTCGACGAACCGGGACTCCTCGGTGAGGAGCTTGAACTTGGTGCTGCCGGCCGAACGGCCGCAGCCGTCCTGCTCCTTGTAGCACTCCATGGGCTCCTTGAAGAACAGCCCCTCCTGGGCCTCCTTGATCACGTGCCCGCAGCGCAGGCATTGGAACAGCCCGTCGGTGATCTTCGGCCGCACCTCGGTGGCCTTGCGGACCAGACCTTCTACGGAGACCAGCTTGCCGACGTGCTTGGCCCGCAGGGACCGGATCTCGACCTTGGAGTCCTTGGGAAGCTCGATGATGCGGAGGTTGATGTCCGCCTTCCGCATCTCCTGGTGCATCAGGTTCCGGAGCGCCTGCTTTCCGGCCAGCAGGCAGAGGTCGGGATGATCGAGCAGGTACGACGCCAGATCGGCGTCGTAGCGGTCCAGGTCGGCGTAGACGATCTTGACGGAGCGGACCTCCGGGTACAGGTCGGCGACCTCTCGGACCTTCTGCATATACTCGGTGCCCTGGAAGAACGCCTCCCACTTGGAGACCACGCTGATGTCCACGCCCGGCTTGAGCTTCTCTTCCCTAGCATCGCCGTCGCTGGAAGCGCCGTTGACCGTCGTATCGTCCTGTTCAAAGTCCTCTTCGGGCAAATCCTTCACCTTTTCGTTACCGGAACGCAGAGCCGTCACCTATTCCCTGGAGCCTATATAGGCCTTAGCTTGAGCGACAATTCACGCTCTGGCCAAGGCCTTATGCATGGCAGTTAGTCCACGTCCGGTTTCCTTATAGACGTATCCCCCAGGGGACCGATTTCCGATAGCCAGGATGCGCCTACTCCGGGCGGTCGGGCGGGACGTACTCCATCTGGATGCGCACCACCTCGGCGCTGGTCTCCGCCTGCGAGTAGCGGTCCAGCGGCTCCTGGTTGAGCTTGATGAACTGCTCGCCCCAGGAGAACTTGGCCAGCGTCGCGATGGCCTGCTCCTGGAAGCCCATGATGTAGAGCGAGGCGGCCAGGGCCTCCACGCTGGACAGCTTGAACGGCTTCCCCCAGTTGACCGGATTGGCCGCCAACATGTACGGCAATGTGCGCTGCCTTAGGTCCTTTCTCAGAGCGGGGAAGGTGTCGATATTGTTCCAGGACACGTCCATGACCAGCAGGCCATGGGCCTCCGCGGCCGGACGGTCCTCCCGGGAGAGCGCTTTCTCCGAGAAGGGCGTCAGCACCACCGCGCGGCTGGGCGCTCTCCTCAGGGAGCCGATCTCCTGGGCCAGATTGAAGCGGACCAGTTTCTTGCCGGTGCACTTCTTGGGATCGCACTGGCCTTCATCGTATACATAGAGGCGGACGGCCATCGATGGAACACTAGGCGAAGGTGGGATATAGCTTTTGACCGGGGAGGGTTGATATCCGCCCGTGGCGTTCGCCCCGGCGTGGAAGTGAGCATCCCGATCATCGTTCTGGTGGTGGTCTTCGGCCTCATCGCCGTTCGCCAGGTGGGGCGGTTCCGCCTCAAGATCTGGCAGATCATGCTCGGGGGAGCGCTGGCCGTGCTGCTGACCTTCCAGATCTCCCTGCCCGACGCGGTGGGGGCGGTCAACCTGGACGTCATGTTCTTCCTGTTGGGCATGTTCATCGTGGGGGAGGCGCTGCACCGCAGCGGCTATCTCTTCTATCTCGGGCACCGGCTGTTCCGCCACGCCGGCAGCGTCGATCGGCTCGTGCTGCTCCTGTTGTTCTCGGTCGGCACGCTGTCGGCGTTCCTGATGAACGATACGCTGGCCATCGTGCGCACCCCCCTGGTGCCCCACTC
>CAYZEV010000075.1:0-5958 GCA_964477865.1 uncultured Methanomassiliicoccaceae archaeon
GCACACGGTGGCCACCATCCCACTGAAGACCCTGGCAAAGCAGGTGGTCAGCCAGACCGATGGGATCTGCAACCTCATCAAGGCCTTCCTGGCCCTGGGCCTGATCATCGGCATCACCGGTCTGGGGATCATCACCATCCGTTCCATCCACGAACGGAGGATCGAGATCGGCATGATGAGGGCCATCGGCTACACCAAACGCATGGTGGTGGCGAACTTTGCCCTGGAATCCGCATTCGTATCGGTGTTGGGCATCCTGATAGGCAGCGTCCTGGGCATCATCGTGGGATACCAGCTCTGGGATACCGGCTTCAGTACCATGGGTATCGACTTTTTGGTCGCCTGGGAGCCGATCCTCCTGGTGGGAGCCCTGTCCTTCCTGGCCACCCTCCTGAGCGTGTACCCCGCGGCGCGGAGCGCGAGCAAGGTCTCCCCCGCCGAGGTACTGCGGTTCGAGTGAGCCGGCCAAACCCTTTCCTCCTCCCTTTTTATCAGCATAATTCAAAACCGATAAGACCCATCTCTCAGACAGCATGACCGATCAGAAAGCCCTCCATCGCCTGTCCTATGGGATGTACATCGTTACCGCGAAAGATGGCGGCCGCATCAACGGGCAGATGTCCAACAGCGTCTTCCAGGTGGCTTCGGATCCCCCCATTATCTCTATCAGCATCAACAAGAAGAACGATACCCATGACATGATCGTTCGAAGCGGCGCGTTCGCGGTATCCGTTCTCGACATCACCACCCCCCTGACCCTGGTGAGCATTTTCGGCTTCAAGCACGGCCGGGACATCGACAAGTTCAAGGGGAACCCCTACCGCCCTGGTAAGAACGGGGCCCCCATCCTCACCACGAGCACTACGGCGTTCATGGAAGCATCGGTTCGCTCGTCGATCGATGCCGGGACCCATACGGTCTTCCTAGGTGACGTCACCGAGATGGGTTGCGTGGGGGAGGTCGAGCCGATGACCTACAAATATTATTACCATGTGCTCAAGGGCGTCACACCGAGGGCAGCCCCGACCTTTCTGGTCCCGGAAGTGGAAGGGGTCCACCAATGAGCCGTTATCTCCGCCCTATGAACGAGGCTTCGAAAAGGCCGGGATGGAGCTGTGGCCTGGGGGCCGCCAGCGGGCCGACTGGGACCGCCCCTGGACCCGGGCCTCGGTCTAGGAACGATTGCCCCGGGACCGGGAGAGCTTCGTGACCGAGCCTAAGCATCGATGAAATACAAGCGATGCAAAGGAATAAAGCCCCGTATATGCAAATAATCCCGGGGCGTGGACCTCCTGGCCAGTCATGGTGTTCCTGTAACGATAGAAAGGCTCAGGGAATGTGTTCTGGAAGGGATCAGGGAACAGGCCGGAGAGGGCGCAGAGGCTCGGGCCCGGGCCCTCCTCGACTATGTCCAGGCCATCATGTCCCCCGAGCAGGCCTCGGACGTGACGATATTCGAGGGTCAGCTGGTCAGCCGCTCGGTGCCCTTTATACAGCAGTCGGCCGATGGTGCGGAGAAACACCTCCGATTGATGGGCATCTCCCACCTCCTGGCCAACATGCTGCGGTCGCACGTGGAGATCACCGAGGACGAGTACATCACCACTCGTTATGAGGAATTGACGGAGAGATTATCCTGCCTGGAACGGGTCGATGTGACCAACCAGTCGCTCGATAACCGTCTGACCGCCGTGTATCGGGGCTTCGTGGAACTGGCCGGCACTCTCGGCCTCGCCGTCTTTGATGACTACTGCCTGCTCTGAGGGAAAATAGTTAGCCCTTAAGCTCCCAATCAGAGGCCATGGACCATTCGTTCGTGGGCATAGGCACATCGTTCAAGGACCGGGTTCGGGCCCTGGTCGAGAAATTGAAGCAGGGCAACGGAGAATTGCTGGACGAAGGGTTTAGGGATCTCCTGGAGGACACCGACCCGTTCCAATTGGAGATGGCCGAGGCCGAGCTCATGGAAGAGGGAGTGAGTCGGGAGGACCTCCTGCTGTTGTGCGATGCCCGGGTCGGGCTGTTCGGTGAGGTCAGCGAGGACGAAGAGACCTATCTGGAGAGGCCGGGACATCCCATCCATGAGCTCATGGAGGAGCACCGCCACATCCTGAAGTTCATGAAGGACGTCAGGGATATGGCGGGAACGCTCCGGCAGGGAGGTCCGCCGGATTACGGTGATCGGATCATCCTCGGCGAGGTGCAGCCGTTCCTCAGGGAAGCTCAGAAACATTTCCAGAGGGAGGAGAACGTGTTGTTCCCCTACATGGAAAAACATGGTATCGAGGGACCGCCGGCCGCCATGTGGTCAGAACATGAGGTCCTGAGAGCGAACGAGAAGGAGCTGCTGTCCCTCATCGGCCGGCAGCTTTACATGGACCCGCGCGAGTTCGCCGCCACCCTGGAATGTCAGGCCGCCACATTACTGTCCCTGCTGAACGCACACTTTTACAAGGAGAACCATGTCCTTTTCCCCATGTCCATCCGGACCTTGGACGTCCACGAGTGGAACGAGGCCCGCAAGCAGTTCGACGAGATAGGGTGCTGCAACTTCGTCCAGCACCAGGCGGTCCTGGACTTCGCCCCATTGACCGTGGCGGAAGCCCCCCCGTCGAAGGGCCAGGAGATCGTCCTTCCCACCGGCCGTTTCACCACCGACGAGCTGGAGATGGTACTGAACAAGCTGCCGGTGGACTTCACCTTCGTAGATGATCAGGACCGGGTCCGTTACTATTCCGGCTCCCCCGATCGGATCTTCATGCGCACTCCGGCGGTCATCGGCAGGGCGGTGCAGAACTGCCATCCGCAGGCCAGCGTCCACATCGTACAGCGCATAATAAGTGAGTTCAGGGCTGGAACGAGGGACCAGGCAGAGTTCTGGATCGAGGTGCAGGGCAGGTTCGTCCACATCCGCTATTTCCCGCTGCGGGACAAGCAGGGCAAATACCAGGGGGTCCTGGAGATGGCCCAGGATATCACGAAGATAAGGAAGCTGGAGGGCGAGAAAAGACTATTGAATGATATTAGGTAACGCGGGGGACCCGGAGATCCCCCGCGAGCGCATCCCAACGCTCCTGACGATACCACTTTGGCGGCCGGGGTATTTCAATCGCCCGAACCAATTATCTTTCTTGATTTCATTCCTCAACGGTTGTGATCAGGGACGACCAACGGCCTGCTCTCCCCCGGGGTCGATCCTTTTGACGAGACCGGCCCATCTCCTCCGCAAACAGTTATCTGATGGGCGACGATGAGGATATCATGACCGTCATGGATGTGACGCGGGCCAGGACAAAGCTCCTTGAGGCCGGCGCTCCCCACCTGATCTTCGAGGACGATTACATGAACACCGAGGTGGGGACCAGGGGGCTGGTCCGCATCAGGGACCGAAGAGGTAATGTCATTGGCCTGGAGTTCATAGAGCCAGAGGAGTTCTGGGCCGACCCCGACGCGGTGGAGGAGTACGCCGAGAGCCTGGAGGAAGGCGTGTCCGTGACCGTCATCGTGCCGGACGGGGAGAAGACCGAGGCCGAGGAGCTATTGCACGAAATGGCCGGTGCGGCGGTGGAAGTTCTGGCGTATGGCGACATCGGAACGATCCCCTCCTTCCAACCTTGAAGGGCATGGGGGCAGCGCCGGTCCTGAGGGGTCCGGATAGGTTAACCGAACTCGTGCGACCTGGGAGCAGGTATTTATCACACATTGGGGTTTTTCAATCGAAATGAGCGAGGATTGGACGGAGAAGTACCGGCCCCATGGGCTCGAGGACGTCGTGGGGAACCCCAAGGCGGTCGAGGAGCTGAAGGCCTGGGCCGATGCCTGGGAGAACGGCCGGCCGACCAAGCGGGCCGCGGTGCTCATCGGCACCCCCGGGACCGGGAAGACGAGCGCGGCCCTGGCCCTCGCCCGTGACTACAAGTGGGACGTGGTGGAGATGAACGCCTCGGACCAGCGTAACGCGGAAGCCGTCAAGAACATCGCCCTCCGCGGCGCGCTGGGGGAGACCTTTTCGCCCACCGGCGAGTTCCTCTCGACCAAGCAGGGCAAGATGAAGCTGATCATCCTTGATGAGGCGGACAACATCAGCGGGAAGGAGGACAAGGGGGGCGTCCCGGCGATCGTGGAACTGGTCCGCACCACCCGGCAGCCGGTCATCCTCATCGTCAACGACTGGTACGGGCTCACCAAGAAGAGCTCGGTGCTGAAGTCGCAGACCGAGCAGATCAAGTTCGCCAAGATCAAGACGGTCACCGTGCGCGGCGTGCTCCGCAAGATCGCCAAGGACCAGGAGGTCAAGGTGACCGACCGGGCGCTCGAGCTGCTGGCCGAGGCCTCCGGCGGGGACTTGCGCTCGGCCGTCCGGGACCTGCAGGCGGTGGCCACCGGTCGCCAGGAGGTCACCGAGCTCAACACCACGGTGGTGGCGGCCCGCGAGGTCGAGAAGACCATGTACGGGGTCATGGACGACGTGTTCAAGTCCACCGACGCGAAGAAGGCCAGGAACCAGATGTGGGACGTCGATGAGCCCCCCGAGACCAAGCTGCTGTGGATCGAGGAGAACCTCCCCATCGCCTATCGCGATCATCTGGACCTGTACCGCGGGATGAGGGAGCTGGCCCGCGCGGCCACCTTCCTGGGGCGGGTCCAACGCCGGCAGCACTACGCGTTCTGGGGCTACGCCGGCGACTTTGTATCCTTCGGGGTCTGCGCCGCCAAGCGCAAGGAGATCCACGGCTACATGCGCTACAGCTTCCCCATGTACCTGATGAAGATGTCCCGGAGCAAGGGCAACCGGAACATCCAGAGCGCCATCTCGCTGAAGCTCGGGGCGATCTGCCACCTATCATCGAAGCAGGTCCGTCAGGACCTCCTGCCGTACTTCCGAGAGCTCTTCCAGAAGGACAAGGAGTTCCAGCTCAGGACGGCCATCGACCTGGAGCTGGAGGATGAGGAGGTAGCGTTCCTGTTGGGAGAGAAGCTGGACTCCAACGCGGTGAAGCATGTGATGTCGGACGTCAAGCGGGTACTGGACGCCAAAGAACAACACATGGAGAAGGCCATAGATCGCAAACCCTCCCTGGAGGAGGTGGAGACCCCTCCGGCGGAGATCAAGCCCCAGCCATCGGCCTCCCAGCGCACGTTGTTCTAGGAGCTTACATGGCCACCGATCTTAACCGGACGAGGGAGAAGCAGCAGTACAAGATGCACGGCGGCCACGCCGCGGTGAAGCTGTGCCACTGGATGCAGCAGAGCCTGCTCAAGGGCCGGCCGTGCTACAAGCAGGAGTTCTACGGCATCCAGTCGCATCGCTGCCTCCAGATGACCCCGGTGGTGGACCAGTGCACCCACAACTGCCTGTTCTGCTGGCGGGTCCAGGGATTTGAGAAGAAGGTGGAGCAGTGGCGAGAGCCGGAGGAAGTGCTGGACGCCTGCATCGCCGAGCAGAAGAAGCTGGTGTCCGGGTTCGGGGGCGACGAGCGGTGCTCCAAGGCGATGTGGAACGAGGCCCGGGAACCGAAACAGGTGGCCATCTCGCTGTCCGGCGAGCCGACCATGTATCCCCACCTGGGGGAGTTCATCCGGATCTGCCACCGCCGGGGGATGACCACCTTCCTGGTGACCAACGGCACCTTCCCGGAGGTCCTGGAAAAGCTCGATCCCCTGCCCACCCAGCTCTATGTGACGGTGGCCGCTCCCAACGAGGAGGTGTACAAGCGCCTCTGCATCCCCCGCATACCCGACGGCTGGGAACGATTGATGAGGACCCTTGAGCTGTTCCCGTCGCTGGGCACCAGGACGGTCGTCCGACACACCCTGGTCAAGGACTGGAACATCGGCTGGGAGGACGAATATGCCAAGCTGGACGAGCTGGCCGACCCCATGTTCATCGACCCGAAGGGCCATGTTGTCGTGGGCGACTCCCGCCGGCCCCTGAGCCTCGACCACATTCCGCCCCAC
>CAYZEV010000076.1:0-5772 GCA_964477865.1 uncultured Methanomassiliicoccaceae archaeon
GGGGCCGGGGGAGTGCGCCCGGGGAGGCTGGCCGCAGCCCTGCAGTACCTGTGGGGGCTGGACCTCGGCATCGACTGGACAGGGATGAAGGCGCTGTCCGATTTGGGGTGCCACGCCTCCGGCCTGACCAAGCCCCGGAACCGGCCCTTGGTGGGCACCAACGTCTTCGACCATGAGTCGGGCATCCACGTCGCCGCCATCCTGAACTGCCCCATGACCTACGAGGCGATACCGCCCGAGTCGGTGGGGAACGAACGGCATATCATCATGGGCAAGAAGACCGGGGTCAACTACGTCAAGAGGCGCCTGGAGGAGATGCGGGTCCAGGCCACCGACCAGCAGGCGGCCGAGATCTGCAAGCGCATCAAGGAGCTCGGGGAGAAGAAGGGACGGGTGAGCAACGCCGAGTTCAACGCCATCGTCGCCCAGGTCATGCCTAGAGCTTGACCGGGAGCCCGGCGTCGTCCCGCTTGCACTTACCGAACTCGGACATCTTCTCGATCTCTTCGCCCGAGAACACCGGCCCCTCGACGCATACCCGCCGGCCGTCGATGACGCAGGAACCGCACAGGCCGGCCCCGCACTTCATCAACCGTTCAAGAGAGAGCTGGCAGGGAACCTGGTTCTCCTGGCAGGCCTTGAGCAGGTACTTGTTCATGACCTCCGGACCGCAGCCCAGGACCATATCGTACCGCTTCTCCTTCATCATCCGGTCGGCCAGGGCGACCACCGTTCCCTTGAGCCCATAGCTGCCGTCGTCGGTGGTGATCCGGACATCGCCCGATGCCGCCCTCGCCCTGCCCTCGAAGATTATCTCCCCGGCGTTCCGGGCCCCGATGGCCACGTCGACCCTCGACGGGTCGTTGATCGCCTCCACCGCGGACATGATGGGGGCCATCCCGACCCCGCCGCCCACGCACAGCACCCGTCCCGGGGGCAGGTCCCAACAGCGCCCATAGGGTCCCCGTATCCCGATCTGGCCTCCGGGGCGGAGGGCGGAGAGCGCCCTGGTCGCCTCTCCCACCTCCTTCACCGTGATCCCGGCCATCGGTCCGCTGAAGGAGACGGACATGGGGACCTCGTCCACGCCCGGTATCCAGACCATGACGAACTGCCCCGCTCGGACCGGCGTGTCCAGGGGGAAGCGCAGCGTGGTGATGCCCGTGCCTTCCTCGACCCTTTCGCTGATCGTAACGACCTTACTGAACATGGGCGGCCCCCCTGAGCTCCTCGACATCGTTGACACCGTTATCGTCCATGTACGCTTCCAGCCCGTCACAGACCTGGCGGAAGACGCTCAGGCCCTTCCGCCCCACGCCGCTGCCGATCTGGACCGCCGCGGCGCCGGCCATGATGTACTCCAACGCGTCCCGGGAGGTCTCCACACCGCCGACGCCGATGATGGGTATCCGGACCGCCTCGTATAGCTCATAAACGCAACGCAGCCCCACCCCCTTGATGGCCGGACCGGACAGCCCCCCGGTCCGATTGAACAGCACCGGCCGGCGCGCTTCCACGGAGATGGCCATGGCCTTGACGGTATTGATGGCAACAATGCCATCGCCTCCCGCCGCCTCCACCGCCCGCGCCACCTCCATCAGGCGATGGGTGTTGGGGGTCAGTTTCGCCAGCACCGGGATCCGGACCTGGGCCTTGACCTGCCGGATGATCGAACCGACCGCCTCAGGGTCCACGCCCACCTCCATACCATAGCCCTTGGCGTGCGGGCAGCTGAGATTGAGCTCGATGGCGGCCGCCCCGTACTCCTCCATCCTGGTGGCCAGCAGGGCGAAATCGTCGGGGATGGCGGCGAACAGGCTGCCGATGATGGGGACGTTCCCATTCCGGGCGATGGTCATCTCCTCCCGGAAGGCCTCGATGCCCGGGCCGGGCAGGCCCATGGCGTTGATGTAACCGTCCGGCAGCTCGACCAGCGTGGGGTTCGGATATCCTTTCCGGGGCTCCAGGCCGATGGACTTGGTGACCAGCGCCCCCGCGCCCGCCTCCGCCACCCGGAGCAGCGAGCCCCCGGTCTCGCCCATGATCCCGGAGGCGAGCATGGTCGGATTGGGCATGGTCAGACCGGCGAAGCTTACCCTCAGGGACGTCATCTTATCGCTTCGCGATTACGTCACGAGTTGATAAGGTTTAGGGGAGCCGTTAGGAGGCTTATCGGCCATGCTGGACAGGAGGCGTTCGGAAGAGAATGCACCGCCACCCGGGACAAAAAAGCATAATGGGCACGGGCATCGTATTGACAGGGCATGAGCGGAAAGGTCCCTGACCATTCGGTCAATTACGAAGCCCTTGTCCGCTCCCCTGCCGAGCAGGTCTATGAGGTCCTCAGCTCCTCAAAGAATGGATTGACCGCGGAGGAGGCCGCGAAGAGGCTGCAGGCCGTTGGCAGGAACCGGATAGGGAAGGAGCGGCGTTCTCCTATTCCAACGAGGGCATTGCATACGCTGAAGGACCCTTTCACCCTCCTTCTGGTCTTCGCTGGTCTCCTGGCGGTATACAGCGGCATCACCGAGCTTGCCGCGGTGATATTCATAATCGTTCTGCTGAACACGTTCCTGAGCATATTCCAGGAATGGCGCGCCGGTAAGGCGATGGAGACCCTTCAGAACTGGGTCCCGGGTTCCACCAAGGTCATCCGGGGAGGGGTGCTCCAGCAGGTGTCGGTGGAGGAGATCGTGCCCGGGGACCTGGTGCAGCTCGAGGAAGGGGATCGGGTCCCCGCCGATGCCCGGCTGGTGGAGGCGTACGGGCTGTGGGTGAACAATGTGCCCCTCACGGGCGAGTCGGTCCCCCGGCCAAGGAACCCCTCCCCATTCATCAAAGATGCTTCTCCTTTGGAATCTCCCAACCTGATCTTCATGGGCACTACCGTGGTGGGAGGGAGATGCAACGCGGTGGTTTACGCCACCGGCATGAACACCCGGTTCGGAGAGATCGCCGTCCTCACCAGCACCGTAAAACCTTCCCCCAGCCCGCTTCAAAAGGAAATAAGCCGCGCGGCCAAGTTCGACTTCATCATCGCCATCGCGGTCGGTCTTTCCTTCTTCGCCGTGGGCACCGCGTTCCTTCACCTCGGTCCATCGAGCAGCGCCCTTCTCATGATCGGCGTCATGGTGGCCTGCGTCCCCGAGGGCCTCCAGCTGACCATCTCCACCGCCCTGGCGGTGAGCTTGCTAGAGATGGCCAAGAAGAACGTTCTGGTGAAGAAGCTATCGGCGGTGCAGACCCTCGGGAGCGTGACCGTCATCTGCACCGACAAGACCGGGACCATCACCAAGGGAGAGATGACCGTCAGTGAGATCTGGGTCGATGGAAGGACCATCGACATCGCAGGAGTGGGATTCGCCCCGATTGGCCGAGCGACCGTCGATGGCAAGGAGCTGATCATCTCCGAATTTTCCGACCTGCCCCTGCTGGTGGAGCTGGGAGTTCTGTGCAACAACGCGAAGCTATTGCCTCCCAAGGACGATAAAAAGGGATGGACGATACTGGGGGATCCCACCGAAGGCTCCCTTCTTGTGGCGGCGATGAAACTGGGGTTCGACCCGACCTCGATCATTGAAAAGAAGCCCCGGACGGGGTTGATCCCGTTCGATTCCACCACGAAGCGGATGGCGACCTTCCATCGCGTGGGGGACGGGGCGCTGGTCTGCGTAAAGGGCTCTCCCGGAACGGTGCTGCCCTTATGCTCCGGTACGCTCACTGACGGCAAGCTCGGTCCGCTGGACGAACGACAAAGAGAAGAGATCCACGCTAGAGAGGACGATCTCTCCAACCGGGGTCTCCGGATCATGGCGATCGCCTACCGCTCAGCACCCGGCCCTTTTCCCGGCGAAGAGGCGTCGGTTAGGGACCTGATCTTCGTAGGCCTCGTGGGGCTGAAGGACCCTCCCCGCTCCGAGGTCAAGGAATCGGTCCGGCTTGCCCGCCGGGCGGGGATAAGGACGGTCATCGTCACCGGGGACTACGGCCTTACCGCAGCGGCCATCGCCAAAGAGGTCAGGATAGTCCAAGGTGAAAGCTACCGCATCATCAGCGGCGAGGACCTCGGGAAGATGGACGAGGGAGCGCTGTCGAGAACGCTCGACGAGCCCCAATTGATCTTCGCCCGGGTCACTCCCCCCCAGAAGATGCGCATCGTGAGGGCGTTCAAGGCCCGAGGGGAGGTCGTGGCGGTCACCGGGGACGGCGCCAACGATGCCCCGTCGCTGCGGGAGGCGGACATCGGCGTGGCCATGGGCGCTTCCGGCACCGACGTGGCCAGGGAAGCGGCGGATATGATCCTCCTTGACGACAGCTATGCCTCCATCGTCCGGTCGGTGGAGCAGGGCCGGGGGGTGTACGATAACGTCCGTAAGTTCATCGTCTACGTGTTCTCCCACAACTGGGCCGAGCTCGTGCCCTACCTGATATATGGGCTCCTGGCCATTCCCCTTCCCCTGTTGGCGGTGCAGATCCTGGCCATCGACCTCATCATCGATGTGCCTCCTTCGCTGGCCTTGAGCAGGGAGCCGCCCGAACCGGAGGTGATGGACAAACCTCCCCGCAGCAAGAGCGAACGATTGTTCAACGTCGATTTCCTTGTTCGGTCGGTCGTCATCGGCCTGGTCATCGCCGCGGGGGCCATGATCGGCTGTCTCGCGGTCTGGTCGAGCGGCGGCTGGCAACTCGGCCTGCAGCTGCCCGCCGACAGCATGTTGTATCGTCAGGGCACCACCATGGTCTTCGCCGGGATCGTCGTCGCCCAGATGGCCAATCTGCTGGGCTCGAGGATGTTGGACCAATCCATCCTGAGGATGAGATGGACCACCAACAAATGGATATGGATCAGCCTCGCCTGGATGGTGGTGACCGTCCTGGCCATCGTATACCTGCCCCCCCTGCAGGAGATCTTCGGCACGGCCTCGCTCGATGGGATGCAGTGGCTTGCCCTCGCTCTCCTCGCCGGAGCGGTCCTCCTTACCGATGAGCTGCTGAAGGCCGCGATCAGGAAGAGGCGTAGGATCGTGCCGATGAGAAGGGCTCAGAAGTAGTATAGCGCCCGATGGTCCCCGGGCATGAGCGAAGAAAGGGAAAGGAAGGGGTTTACCGCTTGGGAGCCTCGTCCTGGATCTGGATCGGGGATTCTTCCTCGACCTCGCAGGAATCCTCTTCGTGCGGCTTCTTGGCCCCCGGAGGCAGTGGCGGCTCCCGGCCCTGCTTGCGCAGGTAGTCGTGGATCGCCTCGTGGAGGGCATCGGCCGCCAGGTTCGAACAGTGCATCTTCTGGGGCGGCAGACCTCCCAGGTTCGATGCCACGTCCTTCCTGGTGATCTTCAAGCCCTCGTCCAGGGTCTTCCCCCGGGCCAGGTCGGTGGTCATGCTGCTGGTGGCGATGGCCGCTCCGCAACCGAACGTCTTGAACTTGACGTCGGTCATGACGTCGTCCTTGACCTTGATGTAGATCAGCATGATGTCTCCGCACTGTGGGTTTCCAACTTCACCTATGCCATCCGCATCCGGGATCTCGCCCACATTGTGGGGATTCGTAAAATGCTCCATTACCTTTTCAGTGTACACTGGTGACATCGTATTTCACTCCTTCAGCTAACGGGGACATCTTTCTCAGGGTCTGCACGATCGGCGGCAGCACCGTCAATAAATGATCGGCTTCCTCCATGGTGTTGAACTTGCTTAAAGATAGCCTGAGCGAGCCATGGCACTGCTCGTGCCGCAGCCCCAGGCTACGGAGGACGTGCGACGGCTCCAGGCTAC
>CAYZEV010000077.1:0-5190 GCA_964477865.1 uncultured Methanomassiliicoccaceae archaeon
GAGCCGGTTCGGACGGAACACCAGGAAGCCCTCGTTGACCACGGCGATCGTGACGTTCTCCCCGCCGCCCGACCGGAGCGGGACATAGGCCTGGAGCCATCCGTGGCCTCCCCAGCTGTTCTCGGCACTCACGAACAGCGCGCCCATCTGCAGCCAGGCCGGCACCCCGGCGGCCCGGGCCAGGGAACAGAACAGTATGGACTGGTCATCGCAGTCGCCCACCCGGGAGGTCAGCGTCTCCACCGCCTCCTGCGGCTCTCCCCCCGAGGTTCCCGTCGGATAGTCGACATTGTCGGTCATCCAGACATAGATGTCCCGCAGGATCTGGTAGACGTTGGTCTCAGTGCCGACGATGGACCTCGAGGCGACCACTATCTCCGGGGAGGTCATGTTCATCTTCCACTCGTCGTGCAGATAGGTCGCCCGGAGGGACGACGGTATATCGGACACGTTGAGCGACTTCGATTTGTCGATGTTCCATATGTGCGTGTATACCGTCACCTCGTAGGTGGCGGTGCAGGTCCGGGTCTGCTGCCCGGCAAAGGGCGTGCCGTACCAGGCGACCCAATTCTGGCCGTAACGGACCTCCTTGACCGAGACGGCGGGAGAATACGCTATGGAACTGACGTCCTGGATGATGTACCCGTTCTGGGCGATGGTGGTCGGCTCGCAGATGTCGAAGGTGTAGTTCAGTACCTCGCCGCCGTTCGAATCCACGGTCATCGTTCTCTCGAGCTCGAAGGTCGCGCTCTCGGGATAACGGGGCTGGAACGGGGACTGGATGAGGTCCTTAAGAAAACCCTGGACCGCAGGGGTCAGGAGGAGCAGGACCAGGATGATCACAACGGCTATCACGGCGACCGATTTCACGGCCGAGCGCTTCTTCGGTCCCTGTTCCACGTTCTATCCACCGAATTAATATGATTTCAAACTTTCGACCTGCGTTCCTTTCTCGCCTTCTTGGGCTTCATGCCCCCCATCTTGGCCAGGGCTTCCCTGACGTAGGCGGGAAGGAGCTTGCGGTGCACGTACCAATAGTAGGTCGCCACGAAGAGGAACGCGACCACGAACAGGATCATGCCGATGATATAATCGCCCCCGGTACCGACGGCGGTGAACGGTACTAGCAGCAGCACGGCCGCCAGGTGGACCACCACCGCCTGTCCGAAGAACGGCCAGGGGGTCCCTCGGGCCACACCCATGCCGATGGTCGTGCCGGTGGATATCTGCAGGAAGGCGATCATCATCGAGTACACTATCACGACGATGAGGGTGACGGGATCCATGCCCGCCCCGACCAGGGTCCGGTTCACCAGCCCGAAGGCCAGGGCCGATGCTATCCCAGCACTGAGGCCGAACGCGTAGAACGGCGTATCGGCCCGCCGCTGGAACCTCGGCATGTTGATGATCAGGAGCTTGACCGTCTCTTCGAGGAGGAAACCGACAAAGATGTACTCGCTCGGCAGTACCAACGAAGCGACGTAGAGGACGACCCCGACCACTATCCCCACGGCGAACATGCCGAACAGCGTCGGATCGCTGAAGTAGGGCTTCTCGACCGCGGGGTAGGTATATTTCTGCAGGGTCCACAGCATGAGGGCTATGGGCGGGGCGAAACCAATGGCCGCGGCCACCAAGTAAGTGAAGTCCATCCATCCCCTAGGAAAATGTGTCGCTATTTTAAACTATGCGAAGCAAAAGCCCCCGGCCAAGCCTGAGAAGGGGACAAGCCGAGGCCCTCACCAACCTCATTGGTCCACGAATGCCCTCAAGATACGGCCCCCTCCATCTCGTTTCCATAGAACGACAGATAAGAAGGAGGTATGGGCAAAGCTCGCGCCTCGATCGCTGGCCGGCGGCCGGAACGGCCGGCATGGACCTCCGACCGCCCCGCGGACCCCGCCGCCCGGGCGGGGCCGTTCGTCCTACGTGGTTTTTACTATCTTGTCATAGTAGTGGGCGACCACGCACGCTTCGGCGCACTTCCCGCACCGGGTACACCGCTCCTCGTTGATGACCAGCCCCTGGTCGATGGTGATGGCCTTGGTGCGGCAGCTGCGGATGCAGATCCCGCATTGCGTGCACAGCTGGGCCCGCAGCAGCGCCTTGGCCCCGGCCTCGAAGATGCGTTGGGCGCTCTCCGGCGATGGTCCGGTGGCCATGAGCTGGCCGCCCCCGAACACCTTCAGGGTGGAGTCCTTGGTCTTGACCAAAGCGATCTCGAACTCCTTGGAATACTTCACCTGGCCGATGGTCTTGAGGGCCTCCACGACCATGGAGAAGTCCCTCTTGGGGGGCACCGACAGCACGCCCTCGGCCGAGTATCCGCCGGTGAGACAGGGGGACACGCCCTTGACCCACTTGAGGCCCATATGGTCGGAGCGGACCTTGGGAAGCTTCAGGTCCACTTCCTCGGCCAGCTGCTTCATCTTGCGCGGGAACACCTTCCACCGCCAGAAGCCATACTTGACGTACTCCTCGCTCCCCCCGCTCTTCTCCGTCCACTTCTTCAGGTGGGCGTCCCACTGGGCGTGCAGTTTGGGGTGTATGCGGGAGGTGTTCTTCCATTCGCTCTCCAGGCAGGAGGGGCACAGATAGCAGCCGACCCGCTCGAAATCCTGCTCATAGAGCGGGTTGTAATCGAGGTTCCTCCACCAGATGTACCCCCACACCTCCACCGCCCTCCAGTCCCGGATGGGGTTGAGGATCACCTGGTTCGGTACGAAGGGGTTCCGTTCCACGAAGGCGAGGTTGGAGCGGGCGAAGGACTCGAAGGTGCGGTTGCCCTCGATGGTCACGGTTCCCTGGGGGAAGTTCCTCTCGATCAGCTCGGTCAGGGGGGCGAGCTTGCAGACCTTGCAGCACCACCGGAAGTCCTTGGCCGGGGGGCCGAACGCGTCGACCTGCTCCCAGAACGCGTTGCCGGCATCGGCGATCAGCAGGCGCTTGCGGTTCTTGTTGGCGAAATCCTCGACGAAGCGCACCGTCTCCGGGAACTCGATGCCGGTGTTGACGAAGATGAGCGCGTAGTCCTGGAGCGACCTCGTCGCCAGCCCGTAGCAGGCCAGGGAATCCTTTCCTCCGCTGAACGCCAGCGTGACCGGCAGCTTGTTGTTGCCGACGAAGGACTTGATGTCCGACAGGGCCTTCGCCTCCAGCGCCCGGAAGTGGTTGTCGTTGGCATTGACGAACCCGGTCCAGGAGGACTTGCGCTTGACGACCTCGATCGCCCCTTTGCCGACGTCCCGGACCCCCACGGCCTTCTCGGCGGTGGGCGCGTCCTCGCTGGACACCTTGGCCACGGCACTGCACACCAGGCTGCCGGCCAGGACGATCAGGGGGTCGCCGGCGGCGAACTCGCCCTTGATCTCGTTGATCAACCGGCCAGGCAGGTTCTTGCCCTTCAGGTGGCCGGTGTCGTGGCCGATCACCACCACGCCCTTCTTGGCCATGGGATGGAGCAGCAGCGCGCCCTCCAGCCGCAGGTCCAGCTGGAAACCGCAGGTCCTGATATCGTAGCGAAGGGTCCCGATGACCAGGCCCTGGTAGACGATCTCGTCGGTGCGGTCCTCCCCCGACACCTTGTTCAGGAAGATGGTGCGGTTCTTGATGAAATCGGAGACGCCGAAATGCTTCTGGAATATCTCGGCGAGCACATCCATGCTCTTGCCCATGCACGGCCGCATGTCCGCGGGCTTGGAGACCTCGAAGTACCTACCGGTCGAGGCGCAGACATCGCACTTCGGTCCGAGGATGAGGGTCCCGCAGCTGTCACACCATCGGAAGCCTACCTTACCATGCTCGAAATGGGCCACCAACTTAAATGCGTCTGGTATTTCTAGTTTATTGGTACGAGCCCCGTCCGCACGTTCCTGGGCACCAGGACGAGGAGAGCGTATAGCGACCCACCCATCAGCCATCATGCGGGCCACCGGCGTGACCAACGTTCGGCGATCGACCGCATAACGAAGATTTGGTCGTTTCCGGGGACGTTGATAACACAGGGTTAAAATTTATTAGCAGGATGGCCCTAGTGCGGGGGCGAGATGTACGACCCGAAGACCATATACATACCTCCTGGCTATGGCAAGATCAGCTTCAGCAGGATCGAGCTGAGGCACATCCTCGTCGCCGTGGCGGCGCTCACCTTCGCCTTCACCATGTTCTTTTACCTTGACCCGCGGACAGTGAGCGGGTTGAATGGGACGTATAGGTTGCTGTTCGCCCTGGGCGTCTCGTTGACCGCGGTTCTCACCGGCTTCATGCTCCACGAGTTCGCCCACAAGGTGATGGCCCAGAGGAACGGAGCATGGGCGGAGTTCCGGGCCTATCCGTTCGGCCTCTTGCTGGCCGTCCTGGTCTCGTTGATGGGTTTCATCTTCGCCGCTCCGGGCGCTGTGTACATCCAGGGAATGATCAACCGCAAGCAGAACGGGCTCATCAGCATCGCCGGACCCCTAACCAATCTCGGCCTGGGAGTAGGGTTCGTGGCGGCAGGGGTGGTGCTCCACTCCGGTTACCTGGCCATCGCCCTCTATCTGGTCGGCTCCATCAACCTGATGCTGGCGGCGTTCAACCTGCTGCCGATCCCGCCCTTCGACGGGTCCAAGGTCCTCAAGTGGAACGTTCCGATATACATCGCCGCCGCCGGCGTATGCGGGACCCTGGCGATATTGGCCAACTTCACCAACTTTTTCTTCTGATCAGTCCTTCTGGTCAGGGCAGGGGTACCGGAGATGCTGGATGATGCAGCCCTCCCACTCCTGCATCTTGCCCGGGTTCATGATGCCGTTGGGGTCCAGGGCCTTCTTTATCGCCGTCATCGCCCCGAGGGCGGTGGCGCGCTCCTTCTGGAAGTAGGGCGCCTTCGATATCCCCACGCCGTGCTCGCCGGTCACGGTGCCGCCGAGGCGGATGCAGGTGTCGAATATCTCGGCCACCGCCTTTTCGCCGTTGCGCCATGATTCGGGCGATTCGGGGTTCAGGAGCATCTTGGTGTGCAGGTTGCCGTCCCCGGCATGGCCGTAGGTCCCGACGATCACGCCGTACTTCTGAGCGATCCGGCCGAACTCGACGACCGCCTCAGGGATCCGGGAGATGGGCACCGCCATATCATCGGCCAGGGAGACCGATACCGAACCCTCTCCGTACCGGGACAGGGCGGACATGACGCTCTTCCGGGCGTTGGTC
>CAYZEV010000078.1:0-5189 GCA_964477865.1 uncultured Methanomassiliicoccaceae archaeon
CGGTGCCGGGCGGCCCGTGGAGCAGCACGCCCTTGGGCGCTTCCACCCCCAGGCGCTCGAACAGCTCGGGATGGCGGAGCGGCAGCTCGATCATCTCGCGGACGCGTTTGACCTCGTCCCCCAGGCCTCCGATGTCCTCGTAGGTGACCTTGGGGCGGTTGGAGGTGCCTTCCTTGACCGGCTTCTCGCTGATCTTGACCTCGGTGGTGCGGTGCACCAGCACGGCGTCCGAGGTGGGGGTGAAGGAGACCACCACCAGGTCGATCCTCCGGCCCATGACGTTGATCTGGATGACGTCCCCTCTGGTAACGGCCCGTCCCTCCAGGGTCTGACTGAGGTACTCCTCGCCCCCCATGATGCGCAGCGGTTCGGTCGGGGCGAAGGCGATCTTGCGGGCCTCCTTCACGTTGACCTTGAGTATGGCGACCTTCTCGTCGATGCTGGTCTGGGCGTTGCGGCGGATGGTGCCGTCGATGCGGATGACCCCGCGGTTGGCGTCCTCCGGGTAGCCCGGCCAGACGATGGCCACGGTGCGCTTCTTCCCCTCGATCTGGATGACATCGCCGGCGGTGATGCCGAGGACCTCCATGACCGCGGGGTCGACCCGGGCTATGCCGCGCTCGGCGTCCTTGGACTTGGCCTCGGCGACCTTCAATACCTTCTCTGATGAATCCATGATTTTCACTCTCTGGTTATCCTTTGTCAGTGCGGTTATTTAATTTCGTGCGAGGGGGGGTCCCCTGCTGTTCGGAGGTGGTGAGCACTTTCGGCTACCTCCTCGAATGACGTATATACGCTCGCTCGTATCCGAGTTTCAGTACGGTCGGAACGACCGGAATTCACGCTCGTGGACATCACATAAGACCTCCTTCGAGGCAGTGGTGGATGAAGCAAGAAGCTCCGTCCTGAGATGGCGGGGTGGTTCACTGAGCGCCCCAAACGACCTGCATCTCATGTAGTGGCTCGGCCACACTAGTGGCATATCCCAGGGCGGGTTCGTTCAATCTTCTGTCTGGCTCGTCAAGCGGTTTCCATCGGCGACGGGGCACCGGGGTCCGCTCCCTTTCGGGGACCTCAGGGTTCATTTGGCCTCCAATATGATAGTAGACAACTGTAAGTTGTATACTTAGGAACGCCTATGGTTAGCCCTTCTATATAATGAATTGCCTTACTTGCCCTCGAACTCCCGAAGTTTCTCCCGGGCCCTGGCCTCCATCTCCCGCAGCTCGGCCCGGACCCTGGGAATGTCCTCCTTGACCTCGCCCATGATGTCGTTGGCCAGGCGCTTGATCTCCTGGGCATTGTCCTTGGTCTCACGTTGGACATTGTTGATAAGCTCCTTCGAGCTCTTCTCCATGATCTCCATGGTCTTGTCGAGCATCTGGCCGGCCTCGGTGGCCACCCGGAGCATTTGCTCCATGTACAACTCCGCTCTCTTCTTGGGGCTATGTTCGTCGCTCATTTTCATCTCTCCAACCAAATCTTCAGATAGCGCAGCACCACCTCGTCCCGAAGGGACAGCGCACGGGCGATCTCCTCGGGATCGAGGTCCGGCCTGCTGATGAACTCGTACATGACCTTGCGGACCTGGTAGTCGGGGAGCCTGGCGATGAGGCTAGAGACCTCGTCCATGGTCCGCTCCTTCTCTTCCAGCAGCTCCTCCCGGCGCTGCTGGAGCTCCAGGAGCTGGCGGTCGATCTCCGCCATGCTCTCCCGCAGCTGCCGGACCTGAAGGTCCAGCTCTTCCTGACCCACCCCCTTGCCCCGCGCCGTGATCGCCCGGACGATGTGCTCGCGGGTCTGCAGCTCGGCGTTGAACATGTTCGGCCCCAGGTCCATCACGATGGTGAAGTTCAGGGCGGGGCAGTACTTCTTCCTCATCGGCCCGCCCAGATCGCTCTCTTCCTGGAAGCTCTTCACCAGATGGTACCCTTCCAGCACCTTAAGGTGCTTCATGATGGCCTGCTGGCTCATTCCCAGCTCTTTGGACAGCTGCAGCGGGTAGTGGGGCTCCCGGACCAGGGCCTCCAGGATCTTCCGCCTGGTGGGGTTCTCGATGACCGAAAGGAGCTCGTCAAGCACGACCATGGGTATCACTGGGCGTCATGCCAACTTCAGGTTGACAACGATGTATTGAGGGTATCCGATAGATAAATCCTTTTACGGTGGTCGGACCGGCCGACGATGGTTCCCTGGACTGAGGAAAGGATTATTAGCCTGGGGGGTTTTGCCAATAGCATGGCCGGGGAGCTGGTGAAGGACAGTGTGGTTATCAGGGACCAGACCGAGGCCAGCCAGATCTACAACAAGGGCTACTATGGCTATCCGCTCTCGGGGGGCGGCCTGGAACTGGACCTGCTGGAGGCCATCTATCTGGTGGAGAGCGCCCGGCTGGAGGTGCACAAGGACGGCGAGCCGCTGCCCATGGACCGCCTGGTGGCCTGCGCCTCCGGGCCCCACAGGGGCTTGGCAGGAAATGACATCGTTTCTCGGGACCTCGGCTCCAGGGGTTCCCGGGTAAAACCGGCCGGGGACGGGTTCGACTTCCGGTTGTTCCCCCGCGGGGGCACCCCCAACAGCGCCCAGACCAAGAACTGGGTGTCGGCGATCTCGGAGCGCTCGGTGTTCAGCATCGGTCCGTTCATGGCCGAGATGGAGCGCTCTGAGAAAACGCGGAAGGACCTGCTCATCGCCATCGTCGACGAGGAGGGCGACCTCACCTACTATCACGCCGACCGCAGCGATCCCAAGGGAGCGGCCCACCGGGAATGGAGCGGACCGGCCGTGGAAGGCGCGTTGCTCGAGGACCGCGTGATGGTCTTTGACGAACCGGGGGCCCAACGGCTGTACGACCACGGGTTCTACGGCAAGAAGCTGGGCAAGGTGCTGCAGCTCTCGCTGATCGAGGCCGCTCACCTCATGGAAAGAGGGCGGTTGAACGTCTCGACGATCATAGCCGGCCGCGGAGTGACCCTGGAACGGTTCAAGAAACGGGGGCTGAAGTTCCAGCACGATTTCGATCTGCGGCTCAAGGCCTACGACGACCTCCGCTCCCGTGGACTGGTGGTGAAGACCGGTTTCAAGTACGGCTCCCACTTCCGGGTCTACGAGGACGACCCCGAGAAGTCCCACGCCCACTGGCTGGTGCACGCCATCCACGAGGACTATGAGACCATCTGGCCCGAGATCTCCCGGGCGGTCCGCCTGGCCCATGGGGTAAAAAAGGAAATATTGTTCGCCTGGGTCAAGAAGGACGGGACCGAGTACATGCGGTTGTCCCGGGTCCGTCCCTGAACGGGGAGAGGTTAGCCGACCAACGCGGAGGGGCCGGCGGTGATCTCACCCTTGAGCTTGGTCGCTCCGGCCAGGTCCTTGGGGTCGATGGCCAGCGCCTCGTTGAGGAGCTTCATGGCCTCGTTGTCATGGCCGGTGTTCTTCAGGATCCGGGCGGCCTGGACCATGAAGTTGGTGCGCTTGACCGGGAAAGTGGTCAGTTCGATGGCCTGGCGGTAGGCCACCACGGCGTCCTCGGGCTGACCGTTCTTGAGCAGGGCCTCGGCCAGCCGAGCATAGTGGACGGCCCGGGTCTCCGGTAGCCCCTTCTCCTGGGTCAGCTTCTCGAACATGCTGACGGTCTTCTTCATGGATAGGGACTGCAGGATCTCGGTGCCGCAGTGAGGGCACTTGGCCAGCATGTCCCCGAGATCACCACCACATTCGCAGCAGGTCCGGGGCAGCGCGGTGCCGCAATAGGGGCAGGACTGCCAGTACTTTTCGACCACCTCGTGGCACTGAGGGCACTCCGACACGCTTTTGATGGTGCAGGTGGCCAGGTCCGGCCGCCCTCCCGCGCTCTCCGCCAGCATGAACAGGTCGCTCTTCCTGGACAGGTACAGGAAGAAGGCAACTTCCCCCACCAGCCAGATGACGTTGAGATAGAACGGCAACACCTCGATGGACAGGTTGTTCCAGGGGAACAGGACCGTCTGTCCGCCGGAACCGCTCTTGATCACGTTCCCCCACAGGACCGAGATGAACACGAGACGGGCCAGGATGGTAACGATGGAGATGCTCATGCTTCCCTTCCAGCTGCCCACCTCGGAGCGCCAGATGGTCCGCCCGGTGGAGAACTCGTTCGAACCCAGAAGCACGAACAGGATGAACGCGGGGATCGCCAGGAGCGCGCCCAGCTTGAACTCCAAGAAACAGGCGATCAGCGCGGTGACGATCGTGATGATCCCACCGGCCATATACCAGGCGCCCATCGGAATAAGCAAACCAGATTTTCTTTCCACCGTCACACCTTCCTGGGAAAACTCTTTTACACTAAAAATAGGTTGTTAATAAAAAATTGAAAGATGTTTGATCTCAGAGCTGGATCTCGATGCCCAACTTCTCGGTCAGCTCCTTGTAGCGGTTCCTGATGGTGACCTCTGTGACCCCAGCGATGTCCGCGACCTCCCTCTGGGTCCTACGCTCGTTGCACAGGATGGAGGCGATGTAGATGGCCGCCGCCGCCACTCCCGTCGGACCACGGCCGGAGGTCAGCTCCTTCTTGGCCGCGTCCTTCAGGATCTCGGCGGCCTTGGACTGCACCTCGCCGCTGAGCTTGAGCTCGGAGCAGAACCTCTGCACATAGTCCTGGGGCCGGGTCGGCATGAGCTTCAGCTTCAGCTCCCGGGTCATGAACCGATAGGTCCGGCCGATCTCCTTCCTCCCTACCCGGGAGGAGTTGGCGACCTCGTCCAGCGTCCTCGGGACGTTGCATTGGCGGCACGCCGCGTACAGTGATGCCGCCACCACTCCCTCGATGCTCCGGCCGCGGATGAGGTTCTTGTTAACGGCCTTACGGTAGACCATGGCCGCCGTCTCCCGAACGTTCCGGGGCAGGCCCATGGCCGAGGCCATGCGGTCCAGTTCGGACAGGGCGAACGCCAGGTTCCGTTCCGTGGCGTTGGAGACCCTGATCCTGCGCTGCCACTTCCGCAAGCGGTACAGCTGGGCCCGGTTCCTGGTCGGTATGCTCTTGCCGTAACTGTCCTTGTTCTTCCAGGAGATCTCGGTCGATAGGCCCTTGTCGTGAATGGTGTAGGTCATCGGGGCGCCGGTCCTGGCCCTCTTCTCGCCCTGCTCGACGTCGAAGGCTCTCCATTCCGGTCCCTGATCGATGAACTGTTCGTCCAGCACCA
>CAYZEV010000079.1:0-5107 GCA_964477865.1 uncultured Methanomassiliicoccaceae archaeon
CGAGTGGTACGGCCCGCACTTTCCCGAACTGGCGGACTACGCCAATGAGGGGCGGTACGTGCGTCTCATCGCCGAGAAGGGGGGCCGGGAGTCCATCCTGAGCGGCCTGGACCTCCATCTCGAGTCCGTGCGCTCGGAGCTGGAGGACAAGGACCTGCAGGTGGTGAAGGGGTTCGCCGCTTCGCCGCTGCTCTTCTATGACGAGAAGGAGCGGCTGGAGAAGTATATCGATGACCGCATGCAGGAGACCGCCCCCAATCTCGCCTCGATCGTGGGGAGCAGCCTGGGAGCGAGGCTCATCTCCATCGCCGGCGGATTGAAACGGCTGTCCCAGATGCCCGCCGGAACGGTCCAGCTGCTGGGCGCGGAGAAGGCGCTGTTCGCCCACCTCCGGCAGGGAAAGAGGCCGCCCAAGCACGGGGTCATCTTCCAGCATCCCACCGTCCACCGCGCCCCGTACTGGCAGAGGGGTAAGATCTCCCGCACCATGGGCGGGAAGCTGTCCGTCGCCGCCAAGGTCGATTACTTCAAGGGCGAGTTCGTGGGCGACCGGCTGAACCAGGAGCTGGCGATGAGGGTCGAGGAGATCATCAAGAAGTATCCTGACCCCCCCAAGAGGGCTCCCCAACAGTTCCAGGGCCCCCGGAGGCAGGGACCGCCCCAGAGGGGGAGAGGACCGGGGCAAGGACAGGGACGCGACCGGCCGGACCAGGGAAGGGGGCGCGGGCCTCCCCGGAGACGTTGAGAACGGCCAGAAAACTCAGGTGGTCGGGCGGGGGCCCCCACTGAGCAAAATATTTATGCAGGCGGCGTTTTCCCTCAATTGATATTTATGTGGACTCAGGCCGAGGTCAGGGAGCTCAAAGTAGGACGCTACATGCTCATCGACGATGAACCCTGCAAGATTATTTCCATCGACACTTCCAAGCCCGGTAAGCACGGCGAAGCCAAGAGCCGTATCGACGCTATCGGCCTATATGACGGAAAGAAGCGCAGCGTAGTGCACCCAGTGAAGCACAAGGTGCAGATACCGATGATCGACAAGCGGAAGGGACAGATCCTGGCCATCGCTGGCGACGAAGCTCAGATGATGGACTTGGAGACCTTTGAGAACTTCACTCTCCCCATTGACCCCGAGCTAAAGGACCAGATGCATGCCGGCGAAGAGGTCATGTACATGGTGGCAATGGGCAAGAGGAAGATCACGAAGGTCTGAAGCTGGTCTTCTCGATGCCTTTACCAGGAATCAATTTCCTGGGCGCCGGAGCGTCCTACGAGGAATCGAAGTTCGTCGTGGTCGGCGTTCCGTTCGACCTGACCACCTCCTATCGGCCGGGAGCCCGTGCCGCGCCCAATGCGATGCGCGAGGCCTCCTACAATTTTGAGCAATATCTCTTCGAACATGATCTGGACCTGACCGAGGTCAAGGTCCACGACATGGGCAATCTCCCCGATTTCACCACCGTGGAAGAGATGGTCGAAGAGACCCGGAAGGTGGCCAAGACCCTTGTCGCCGACGGGAAGTTCCCCATCTTTCTGGGCGGGGAGCACACCATATCGGTGCCGGCCATTGAGGCCTTCAACGATATCGGGGTCATCTCCATCGACGCCCACCTGGACTACCGCGACACCTACATGGGTCAGAAGTACAACCATGCCTGCGTCACCAAGCGGGCATCGGAGCACGTGAGCCGCGATAACATGCTGGTGTTCGGGGTACGTTCCATCTCCAAGGAAGAGCACTCGGCCGGGAACATGCCGGAATACATCGACGCCTTCTCCATCGCCCAGGAAGGGGTGGAGAAAGCGTTCAAGCGAGCGCTCAACATCATCAAGAAGGACAAGATCTACCTGAGCCTGGACATCGATGGCATCGATCCCGCGTTCGCTCCCGGCACGGGGACGCCGGAACCGTTCGGGCTGACCTCCCTTGACGTCAAGAAGTGCATCAACATGCTCGGCCCCCGCCTGGTCGGCTTCGACGTGGTGGAGATATCCCCACCCTACGACAAGGGGAACACCGCGGCCCTGGGGGCGCGCATGGTCCAGGAAGCGATAGCGGTCTCCTGGAAGTTCCGTAAGGCCGAAAGAGAGGGCACCGGCCTATCCTCCCTGTGGAGACGGTAGACCCATCGCCCCAATCTGCTCTTTTTCCTAATGGGACAAGGTGAGAAATCTTGGTCCTGACCCGGTTTTTACGGCCGGGTCAAAAAGACCCTGAAAAGGCGTTATGATCTGTTCACGGAACGCAATGAAATCCTGGGGCGGGAGGGTCAATGGGATAACAGATGCCGCGGCCGCTCCATCCATAGGTCACGCTCGTTTGCCCAGGGTTGCATGGTGGCAAAAAATGGAAGAAATGGGCCTGGAGGCCGCATTTTTCGCTGGGGTTCAATCGATAAGCCCGGCCAGGACCTTCTCGCACTCCTCGGACCGACGCTTGGCATCCTCGGGCGTCCTGGCCTCCGAGTACACCCGGAACAGGGGTTCGGTGCCCGACGGACGGACCAGGGTCCAGCCGTCATCGTAGCAGATCTTCACACCGTCGGTGGTGTCCACCCGCTGAGAGGCGTAGTAGTCCACCAGGGCCGTGAGCACCTTCTCCTTCCGCTCGTCCGGGCAGACCATCTTACGCTTGTCCTGGCTGTACATCGGGATACCGTCGACCAAGGTCGACAGGGGACCGTTCCGGGCGACTATCTCGAGCATCTTGGCCACGGTCATGGCCCCGTCCCGGCAGTACTGGTGCTTCGGAAAGATCAGCCCGCCGTTCTCCTCACCGCCGAAGACCGCCCCCACCTCGATCATCTTGCGCGCCACGACCGGGGCGCCGACCCGGGTATAGAGGATCTCTCCGCCGGCCCGACGGACCACATCCTCCACGGCCATGGACGATGACACCGGCGTTACCACGATGCCGCCCTTGTTCTCCCGCACCATCGCCTCGGCGGTTATGGCCAGGCTCTTATCGCCATACATGTAGCGGCCCTTATCGTCGATGAAGATGGTCCTGTCCGCGTCACCGTCATGGGCGATGCCCAGGTCCGCCCCGGTGTCCTTGACCAAGGCGATCAGCTCCTTCAGGTGCGACTCCACCGGTTCGGAGGGATGCCCGGGGAACGTTCCCTGGGGGTTGCAGTTGAGGGTGATGGCCCGGACATTGAGCTCCTCCAACATTTGCGGTGCGGTGACCGCACCGGCCCCATTGGCACAGTCCAGGACCACGGTGAGGCCGGCGCCCCGGATGGCGTCGGCGTTGACCAGGCCCACGACCGAGTCGAGGTAGGCCTGCACCGCCCCGGTGGCCTGGCGCAGCTGTCCCACGTCCTTCCAGTCCTTGGATATGAAGCGCTTGGTGAAATAGAGGCGTTCGATCTCCTCCTCCTTGGAGCGGGGCATCTCGGTGCCGTCGGCGTCGACGCACTTGATCCCATTGAACTCGGGAGGATTGTGAGAGGCGGTGATCATGATGCCGCCGGAGAGACGATTGGTCTTGACATAATGCTGCACCACGGGGGTGGGGACCAGGCCCAGGTCCAGCACCTCGGCCCCGGCGCACATGAGGCCCGATGATACGGCGCTCTTTATCATGGCGGCCGAGGTCCGGGAATCGGTGCCCACGGCCACCTTTCCCTTCATGAACGTGCCGATCGCCCGCCCCAGGTCCATGGCCAGCTGTACGTTCATATCCTTGTTGATTATGCCCCTGACCCCATTGGTTCCGAACAATCTCTCCATAGTGATATCACCGCGCCTTGTGGGCCTCGGAAGTGAGTAGGATGTGTATAATGTCAGCGACGTCCTTGCATGAGTCGGCGGAGTTCTCGATGCCGTGGAGCATGTCCCGGAGCAGGAATACCGCCCGGGGGTCGATGTCCGAGAACAGTATCTCCTTTTTGGTGACGAAGTATAGCTCGTCCAGCACATGCTCGAGCCTCTCCACCTCGCGGGAGTGCTTGTTGGCCAGGTCGTGGTTGATGCCCAGGTTCTCGATGCTCGCCCGCAGCTCCTTGGTCGCTTTCTCCAGCTCGATGGTCATCTCGTGATAGTGGGACCAGAGGTTGATCGGGACCTTGACGCCCGCCTCCAGGATGAGCTGCAGGTTCATGCCCGATTCCTTGGACCAGTCGGCGATATAGTCCATGCGACGGACCATGCGCATGAGGTCCTCGCGCTCCTTGGCCTCCATGTCGCCCTTGCTCAGTTCCTCGCTGATCCGCTCCTCGATGTTGTCCGCTTCCTTCTCGGACAAGAGCATGCGGTTGAGCGCCTCCATGGCCTTTTCCTTGTCCGCTCCGCATAGGGCGGTCACGGCCTTGTTGAGCTCGGACACACTGTCCCCTACGGCGCGAACGTGGTCCCTGATCCCGCTCATGACCACCGACTCGCGGCGCTTACCGAACCATTCCATCAATGACTTGCGTTCACTCAAGTTTAATCGCCTCCGTTACGCCCTCGCGCGGTCTTGGATAAATAATTCCCGATCGCCTGCTCCAGATCAGGTAAACGTTGTCGCCTACGTTATAATCGCGGTCCTCCGACGTGGTCACGTCGAACTCCACGGTGTCTTCGCTGTCCGTTTCCACGGTGATACGTATGTACGTGCCCATGAAGGTGATCTTTTCCACCACCGCATGCAGGCCTTCGGTCGCTGGATGCACCCTCTCCGGCCGGATCGAGAGGACGACCGCGTCCCCGCTCCTGAAATGAGAGGCCTGCGCCTCCACCACGGTGCCATCGCGCAGTTCCACGAGCGAGTGCTCAGTCGTCACGGCCTTGACGACCCCCTCCATGAGATTCGTCTCCCCGATGAAGTTTGCGGTGAACAGATTCTTGGGCTGCCGGTACAGCATCTCCGGTGTGTTCGTCTCGACGATGCGCCCATTCCGCATCAGGACGATGCGGTCGGAGACGGTCATGGCCTCTTCCTGATCATGGGTGACGTGGACGACAGTGAGGCCGAGCGACTTGGTTAACCGGCGCAGCTCATAGCGGAGGTCCATGCGCACCCGCGCGTCCAGCGCCGACAGCGGTTCGTCCAGCAACCGCAGCCTCGCCCCGGTGGCCAGCGCGCGAGCGAGCGACACTTTCTGCTGCTCGCCCCCGG
>CAYZEV010000080.1:0-4674 GCA_964477865.1 uncultured Methanomassiliicoccaceae archaeon
TGAAGGAAGGGAAGATCCAACCGCGTACCGGCCTGGCTCCCGGTGCCGCGATGGACGTCCTCGAACTCGATATCGTGATGAAGAACACCAAGGAAATGCCCTATGTTCTTTTTCCGCACAGTTCGCACACGCTCTGGCTCGATTGCAGCAACTGCCACCCTAAGCCCTTCGAGGCGCGTACCGGCGCCGCCAAGATCGCCATGGCCCTCTGCCGGCTCTTTCGGCGGGACCGCCTGGAGGAGGATATGCTCGACCGCAGCCGCTCCTGGTTCAAGGAGCTTTATCGGTTCTTCGCCGACCTGCGCTTGAACTACACCCGGCCGGGGGGGCCGTCCCGCGTCGCTTCCGATGTCCGGGTCGCTTATGCCCACGACCGTCAAGGGCCGCACGACATGGAAGTGCTCAGGGAGATCCATCGGGGGGTCAACGAGGTCGGGCTGGACTACGCATCCTTCGCCGGACTGAAGAAAGCGCTACGCAAAAAGGTCACCGCGGACGAGATCCGGGACTCCATCTCCCGCCTGGTCCAGGGCGGCATGGTGCTCTCCAAGGAGAATGATAACCTGTTCCGCCCGGTCCGCCGCTTTGAGCCCCGGTTACCCGAACGGCGATGAGGGTCCGGGATCTCTGCCGATCACACGCGCAGGATCTGCCCGCCCTCTCTCCGGGCCGATACGGCGATGGTCAATGAATGGCCCGGGCCAGGACAAAGGGGGTGCAAGGCGTTCAGTCCAGCGAGTGGCGGCAGGAGTAGCATTCCCGGTCCCCCTCCTTGATGTCCGCCCCGCAATGTTTGCAGGGGACCAGGCTCTCCTTTTTCATGACAAACTCCTTGCTACCGCAGGTCCGGCAGATCTCCTCGTGCTGATCGTTCTCCGCGTAGCATTTCATACAGGTCTTCATTGGTCCATGCTTCGGAGCCGAAGGCTCTTCTACTTTTTCTCTTGCTTGCGGAGCTTGTAGCCGGTCCCCTGAAAGATCGCAACCAGACAGTCGCCATCATAGACCAGGACCTCATAGACGGAGGTGCTCTTGTTCTCGCCGACCAAACGGGCGCGGGCGACCAAGGTCCCGCGCGCCGGCTTTAGATAATTGATGGTGGCGCTCAACGCGACCTGCGGATCGCCGTTCGCGTTGGCGGCAAGGGCAAAGGCCTGATCGGCCAGGGAAAAGACGGCGCCCCCGTGTACGGTGCCAAGAGCGTTCAACTTGCCGTCGACGGGCATTCGGACGACCGCTTCGCCGCCCCCCACCGATACGGTCTCCATATCACAGCGCAGGGCGAATGGCGCCGCGTTCATCGACTCCAGTCGCTGCTTCAGGTCCGAGGACAGCTCGCTTTCCATCACATTATCGGTACCCGAATGGTCCGGGGGATGATTAAAGTAGGGGCCCCTCAACCCTTCCGGCCATACTTGACGTCCGCCTGGCCATATTGGACGATATGCCCGGAGAGGCCTTTCTCCAAGGACTCACGTCCGGTCCCCGGCTTGGCCTCCACCGGCCCGTCCAGCCCGTAGACCCGGACCGAGTAGGTGTGGACCGTTCCTTCCGGAGGGCAGGGACCGGTATAGCCGATCTTACCGAACGAGTTCATCCCCTGCAGGGCCGGAATGGGGTACGATATCTCCATGGCCTTGGGGAGATTCCGGGGGATCCGGGCCATGCCCGGTATGTTCCATATCAGCCAATGGGTGAGCCCTCCGGTGGAGGTGGGATCGTCCACAACAATGGCGAGATATGGGGCCCACAGCCCCTCGATCTCGATCTGCGGCGTATAGTCGGGACCGTCACAGGTCTCCGCCGGAAGGACCCCTCCGCTCTCCACGGTGATCTTGAGGTCATGGCTGTGCTTCCTTGTCATTTGGTTCTCTTCCAACATGGCCTGCACCATATCCGGTTCAGAGCGGCCGATATTTATAATCCAGGCTACAGGTCCAGCTCGGGATCGAGAAGCTGGCTGATCTGCAGGAGGTTCATGCAAACGTTCACCAGGCCGAGGGTCTCCTTCTTCAGGGCCTTCTTCTGGGGCGTGGTCAGAACCAGCCCGGTCCCCTGCAGCACGACCCGGGCCAGGGCCTCATCGAGCAGGGCCTCCTGCTCCTTCAGGCGGCCCTTGAGGCGATGCAGGTCCATCACCTGATCGCCGGAGTACCAACCCTCCTCTCCTTCTTGGAGGGCCGCTTCCAGTAGCAGTGCCAGGTCTACGACGGTCTCTCGGGGAACGGGAAGCTCGCGTTGCATGTTCAGGACTCGATATCTCAGAATAAAACCTTTATGCCCTGGCCGGGCCCAATGATTCATTTAGGAATCTTACCAGGAGAATTTTTATCCGATATTGTAACAATAGTTCAACATCGAAGGAGGGGGACGATGGAGCGCTCGGAACAGGCCAGGAACTTCTCGATAGCGGTTTGGACGATAAAGGTGGGAAGGGAGGAGGAATTCGTGGCCGCCTGGCTGGACTTCGCTGCGTGGACGGCGGACATCAAGGTGGGGGCCCTGGGAGGTACCCTGGTGCAGGATTCCGAGGACCCCCGCCGATTCATTTGTTTCTGGCCTTTCGACAGCGAGGAGGGCATCCGGCGATGGAGGGATGAGCCCAAGTTCCGGTCGTTCATGATGAGGATGCGCGCCTTTTGCGAGAGCTGTCAGCCTTCGACGGGTCGAACGGTGGGCCATGTGGCAGGTCCCGTCTGAGGTGGCATTTCGATCGAACGCATGACCCTTAGGCCGAACCGCCTATTCCGTGATAGGCCTATCCAGGGGGAAGTCGATCACTTCCTCCTCGTTCGGACCGACATCGATCCGATGGATGTTGTCCTCGCAGTCGATGTACTTCAGCCGGATGCGGCCTTCCGGCATCTTGATCACCCGGAGATCGCGCACCGGCGAATCGATGAAATTGAGGAAACCATCCATGCTGTTCTTGCCCTCGAAGCTCTTCACATGAGCAAATAGTTCGCACCGCTTGATCCTCATATTCTCGCCCCGACAACCTAGAGTTTTGGATTTGACCCTTTCGGTCCATAACAACTATGGAACGAAGGGTCGTAGATCTCTTCTTCGGCTCAGGCGCCAGTTCCCCGGTCCGATGGGGAGGTGGAGGTGCCCCGGTAACGGTTTGGTGGCACCCGGATGACGAAACGGGCCCCTTCACCCGGTCGGCCGTTCTCGCTGATGGTCAATCCGGACATCCCCAGGATGGCCCGGCTGAGGAATAGGCCAAGCCCGGTATTGCTTCCATAGCCCATCTTGAAGATGCCCTCCTTCTCGGCGTAGGGAACACCGCTGCCGTTATCGGCATATTCAACGAGCAGGTCCCGGCCGTCCATGGAGTGGGACAATCCGATCGAGGTCACCGGTCCACCGTGGCGCAACGAGTTGTCGAACAGATTAAAGAACACTTTCTCCAGCATCGGATCGGCGCTGACCTCCACTCCTTCGACGTCAAAGTGCAGGGACACCATCCCGAGATCGAACTTGGCGGAGCCGAGGTCCCATAGCTTTCGGAGCGATTGCCAGCGGGGCTCCAACGTTCCCATCCCTTCGTAGTCCTTGGTGAACTTGATCACCTTGCTCATGTTGTCGATGGCCTTCCCCATGCGTTCCAGGTGGGGTTTTTGGACCTCATCCGTGAGGTGCTGGGATATCAGGGCCACGCTACCCTCCACGACCGAGAGCTGATTGATGAGGTCGTGCCGGGAGATCGAACCCAGTATCCTCAGCTTGGTGTTGGCGTCCTTGAGCGCCGATTCCATGGCCTTCCGCCCGGTCTGGTCGCTCCCCACCACCACCGCCCCCCGGAACCCGTTCTTGTCATCCATCAACGGAGCGCCCTGGGCCTCCACTATGGCCTTATTCCCTTCCCGGTCCACCATGTCGAACTCCAGGCGGACCACCTCCCCCAATTTCATCCGCGACAGACCCTCGAAGACATTTTGGCGGGCCCAGGGGGCCACGATGTCGACCACATTACGGTCGATGAGGTCGGTGGGCTCGCCCTTCATTATGCGGGCGAAAGCGGGATTGATGAACTTGATCTCCAACTCCTCGTTCAGGAGGGCGATGCCTTCCTGGGACAGCTCGACCAGTTCCCGGTAGCGGGTCTCGCTCTCCGCCAACCGGGCGGCGGTCACCCTCAGCTGGTGGTTGGCCCGATCCAGCTCCTGATTCTGGAGGGCTATCTCTTCCCTTTGGTCCCTGTCCCTACGCTCGGCCGCCTTCCTTTCGGTGATGTCCCTGATGACGGTCAGGATCATCCGCTCGCCGCCGATCTCGATCGGTTTTAGCGCCACCTCCACCTCGAAGGTAGATCCGTCTGCCCGCTTATGGGTCCATCCGAACTGGATCGACGATCCGGTCGGCGCGGTCCGCATGATCTCCGGGCCCTTTTCGTCGGAACGGGCCCCATCCGACTGGTTGATGGGGGAGAGCTCCTCGATCCGCCTCCCGACGATATCCTCCCGCTTCGACCCGAAAAGCTCCGTCGCCCGGGCGTTGCAGTCCACGACCACATCCTGAATTAACAGCACCGCGTCCGCCGAGCTCTCGAAGAGCACACGGTACCTCTCCTCGCTCTCCCTTAATAGGGC
This sequence comes from uncultured Methanomassiliicoccaceae archaeon, assembly GCA_964477865.1. GTDB lineage: Archaea > Thermoplasmatota > Thermoplasmata > Methanomassiliicoccales > Methanomassiliicoccaceae > UBA6. The sequence goes on from CAYZEV010000080.1 coordinate 4,596, forward strand.
CTCCACCTTTTTCCGCTCGGTCAGGTCCCTGAACACCACCTGCACGGCCATCCGGTCATGGACGGCGATGGGCATGGTG
>CAYZEV010000081.1:0-4454 GCA_964477865.1 uncultured Methanomassiliicoccaceae archaeon
TCTGAAAGAGAGAAAATGGTAAAGAGCACGAAAGCAAGAAAGCAACGGAAGGCCTTCTACAACGCTCCCATCCACATCCGGAGGAAGAACATCTCCTCCCACCTGAGCGAGGATCTCCAGAAGGAATACGGGATCCACGCCCTCCAGGTCATCAAGGGAGACACCGTGAAGGTTATGCGTGGCGACGAGGGGGTCTTCGGCATCGAAGGCAAGGTCGCCTCCGTGATCACCAAGACCGGCAGAGTGACGGTCGAAGGAGTGACCGCTACCAAGGCCGATGGCACCCAGATCGCAAGGTCCGTGCATGCGTCCAAGGTCATGATCACCAAGCTAGACCTCTCCGACCCCAAGCGGAAGGATAAGCTCGCCAGGGCTAAGGAGGTTTCACAATGAGCAAGGAAATGAAGAGATTGACCGCGCCCCGCAGCTGGCCGGTAAAGAGGAAGACCAATGCCTGGATCACCAAGCCTTCCCCCGGTGCTCACGCCCTAGAGGAGAGCATCCCGGTGAACGTGGTCCTCCGCGACCTGCTGCACGTGTGCAACACCGCCAGCGAGGTCCGGTCGGTCCTGCATGATAAGAGCGTGCTGGTCGACGGCAAGGTCGCCACCAGCCTAAAGCAGGGCATCGGCCTCATGGATGTCGTCTCCATGCCCAAGATCAAGACCTCCTACAGGATGGTCATGGACAGGAGAGGCAAGCTCCAGCTGGTCAAGGTCCCCGAGGCCAAGGCCTCTTGGAAGCTCTGCCGCATCGAGAACAAGACCACCGTGTCCGGCGGGAAGATCCAGCTGAACATGCACGACGGCAGGAACATCCTGGTGGAGAAGGACGACTACAAGACCGGGGACGTCCTCAAGATCGAGATCCCCGGCCAGAAGATCTTGGACCACTACAGTCTGGACAAGGGCAGCTTGGCCCTCATCACATCCGGGTCCCACGTCGGTGAGACGGCGGTCGTCGAAGAGTACCAGATCACCAGGCTCGCCGCCGACAACCTCGTGAAGTTCAAGGATGGCACCTCCACCGTTAAGAGCAATGTGTTCATCATCGGCGTGAAGGCGCCCGAGATCGAGTTGCCCGAGGAGGCCGCCATATGAGCGACGTCATGAGGCAACCCAAGATCGCGAAGGTCGTCGTCAACATCGGCGTCGGCGAGGCCGGCGAACGACTCAACAAGGCCCAGAAGGTCCTGAACATGGTCACCCGGCAGAAGCCCGTGGTCACCATCGCCAAGGTCACCAACCGTGACCTGGGCGTCAGGACCGGCATGCCCATCGGGTGCAAGGTCACCATGAGGGGCGAGAAGGCCGTGGACTTTCTCAAGAGGGCCCTGATCATCAGGGAACACAGAATTGCCGTCTATTCCTTCGACAAGGAGGGCAACATGTCCTTCGGTATCTCCGACTACACCGACTTCGAGGGCATGAAGTATGACCCCGAGATCGGCATATTCGGCATGGATGTCAACGTGGTCTTCAAGAGGCCCGGGTTCAGGGTGGCCCAGAGGCGCATCCAGGCCCGTAAGATCCCCAAGAAGCACCGCATGACCCGAGATGAGGCCATGAGCTTCATGAGGGAGCAGTACAAAGTCGAGGTGGTCGAGTGAAGACTAAGAAGGAATTTGGAAGAAAGAAAGGATGCCTGCGCTGTGGAAGGAAGCGAGGCATCGTGCGCCGCTACGGTATGCACGTCTGTCGGCAGTGCTTCCGCGAGATTGCCCCGCAGATAGGGTTCAAGAAGTATAGCTGAGGTGATGACATGCAGAGCGACCCACTTAACGACGCTATGTCGACCATCAAGAACGCGGCCTCAGTAGGCAAGAGCGAATGCATGATCCGCCCGTCCTCGAAATTGATCGGGAGGGTGCTGAAGGTCATGCAGGAATATGGTTACATCAACCAGTTCGAGTTCATTGAGGATGGCAAGGCCGGTGTGTTCAAGGTTAGGATGCACGGCAAGATCAATGATTGCGGCGTGATCAAGCCGAGATATTCGGTACAGAAGAACGATCTGGAAAAGTTCGAATCCAGATACCTACCCGCGCAGGACTTCGGAGTGCTCATTATGACGACCACGTCGGGCGTCGTGAGCCACACCAGAGCCAAGGAGCTAGGGGTAGGCGGCAAGCTTCTGGCCTATGTGTACTGAGGGACTGCAATGACACTAAGCGGATTAATCGAGGAGACGGTGGACATCCCCAAGGGAGTCACCGTCACCATGCAGGGATCCATTGTCGATGTCAAAGGCCCCAAGGGCAAATTGTCCAGGGACTTTTCCAACCCGAAGACCAAGGTCAGGGTCGAGGGCGACCACATCGTGGTCAGCTGCGCCCTCCCCCGTGTGAAGGACAAGGCCATGATCGGAACCTTCGCGTCCCACCTCACCAACATGATCGAGGGCGTGACCATAGGCTTCGAGTACCACATGAAGATCGTCTACTCTCACTTCCCGATGAAGACATCGGTGAAGGGCGAGAAGTTCATCATCGAGAACTTCCTCGGTGAGCGCGCTGCTCGCCAGGCCAAGATCGTCAGGGAAACCAAGATCGTGGTCAAGGGGAACGATGTTGTGCTAACCGGCATCGATGTCGAGGCGGTCGGTCAGACGGCGGCCAACATCGAGTACGCCACCAAGATCTGGGGCTTCGACCCCAGGGTGTTCCAGGATGGTATCTACATCACTGAGAAGGCCAAGAAGGTGAGCTCATGAGCACGGAGAAGAAGATAGAGATCAAGGAGCTGACGGACCTCCCCCACTACAAGGAAGAGTTCACCGCTCAGCTCGAGGACATGGGCATCAAGTCCCTTCCTGACCTTAAGAAGGCCATTCAAAACAAGGAAAAGGCCGACGAGATCGTGGCCGAGCTGGACGGGGTCGGACCCAAGACCATCGAGACCTGGAAGGGCCTCCTGGACACCGGTTCCCGGCCCGCCCGGAAGGAGAAGGCCATGAAGGAAGAGAAGGCCATCGTTCCCTCCGCTTCCGAGAAGAAGCTGGCAAAGGCCCAGAAGGAAGAGGTCGAGATCGTGGAGAAGCCAGAGGCCGAGGTCGTCGAAAAGGGCGGCTACACTCCCAAGCAGAAGCCGGTCCTGGACGCCGAGACCAAGAAGCTACTGTCTCTGCGCTACGCCATGAGCCACGACCGCATCGCCTTCTTGAGGCAGGAGTGGTTCCGCTTCCCTCGCCTAGGCGAGAAGTGGAGAAGGCCCCGCGGCATGCACAGCAAGATGCGCCGCCACATCCAGTACCGTCCTAACGTCGTCAGCATCGGGTACCGCGGACCGGCCAAGGTACGCGGCCTGCACCCCTCCGGATTCGAGGAGGTAATGGTGTTCAACCCCGACCAGCTGGTGAAGGTGGACCCCAAGGTCCAGGCGGTAAGGGTGGGCAGCAGCGTCGGATTCAAGAAGAGGCAGGCCATCGAGCAGAAGGCCGATGAGCTGGGCATTCGTGTCTTGAACAGGACGGGATGAACATGGACCTAAAGAACCAGAGGCGCATGGCGGCCTTGATACTGGATTGTGGGGAGAACCGCGTTTGGATCGACCCCAACCGTACCGAGGACCTCGCCGACGCCATCACCAGGGCGGACATCCGCACCGCGATCGGGTCCGGGACCATCAAGGCGATGCCCAAGGCCGGCATATCCAAGGGCCGGACCAGGCAGAACGCCGCCCAGAAGAAGAAGGGCCGCCAGCGCGGTCCGGGCAGCAGGAAGGGAAAGGCCGGGGCCAGGACTCCCACCAAGAGGGACTGGATACAGACCATCAGGCCGATCCGTGCCGAGCTGCGTGGGCTAAGGGCCACCGGACAGATCGACAAGCACGTGTATCGCGAGTTCTACATGAAGGCCAAGGGCGGCATGTTCAAGAGCCGAACCCACGTGCTGTCGCACCTTAAGATGGAAGGTCACCTGAAGGAGGGACAGTAATGGCAAATGGACCAAGATACAGGGTGCCCTTCCGCAGGCGCAGGGAGGGAAGAACAGATTACAGGCAGAGGCAGAGGCTGCTCCGGGCACGGATCCCGAGGGCGGTCGTTCGTCTCTCCCTCAGGAACGCCAACGTCCAGTTCATCTCCTACGATGCCACTGGGGACAAGATCCTGGCCGCCGCCACCTCCAAGGAGCTCCCGAAGCTCGGGTGGACCGCAGCGACCGGGAACCTGCCCGCGACCTACCTCACCGGCTACCTGGCCGGAAAGAGGGCGGTCAAGAACGGCATCGAGGATGCGGTGTTGGATATCGGCCTCAGGGGACCGGCGAAAGGCTCAGCGGTCTTCGCTGCCCTGAAGGGCATGCTCGATGCAGGCATCAACATCCCCCACGGCGAGGAGGTCATTCCGGCCAAGGAAAGACTCAACGGTGCCCACATCGACGAGAAGCTAGGAAAGATGGTCGAAGAGGTCAAGAGCCGGATGGAGGCTGAATAAGATGGCAGAATGGAATCCTA
>CAYZEV010000082.1:0-4255 GCA_964477865.1 uncultured Methanomassiliicoccaceae archaeon
AGGCGAACAGGTAGAACAGCTGTACCGACATGAACACGTTCACGGCGGCTGTGCGCGCCTGGGCGTCGTTGTACCCCTGGCCGTGCATCCACTCGAACAGCGCGAAGGCACAGACGAGCAGGATGAGCCCGGCGACCACGATACGGATGACCACGCCGCGCGAGACGAGCCTCGCGCCCGGCTCTCGCGGCGGGCGCAGCATGATCCCCGGCTCCTTCCGCTCGAACGCCAAGCCGAGGCCAAGCAGGACGGCGGTGATCATGTTGATCCACCGGATCTGCAGCGGCAGGAACGGCAGCGCAGGGCCGAGGGCCAAACCGGGCGGCAGCCACACGCCCTTCCCCCCGGGCCTTGGACATAGCTGCCGGGGCGGGGGTGGTTACGGTGGTCGAACTCCGCCGAACGAACATCGGCGAACAGCGGCCCCAGGGCCCCGAAGCTGATGGCCCGGTCCATGACCGCCACGGCCTTCTTGCCCTCCAGGGCCTTGGCCACTTCCTTGTACGGGAACGGCCGGAACACCCTTATCTTGATGCAGCCGACCTTGTGTCCTTCCTTCCTCATGTCGTCGACCACCTGCTTCATGGTGCCGGCGGTCGAGCCCATGGAGATCGCGACGTAGTCGGCGTCCTCGGTCCGGTAGGTCTCGATGAAATCGTACTTGCGCCCGGTGAGCTTTTCGAATTCTCCGAACACTTCCTTGATGACCGGCAGGGCGTTGTTCATGGCCATGGCCTGCTGGAATTTGTGCTCGTAATAGTACTCGGGCATGTCGAACGGTCCGAAGGAGTGGGGGTTCTTGTGGTCCAGCAGAGGGTGGGTCGGCTTGAACTCGCCCACGAACTTCCTGACCAGCTCGTCCTCGACCGGGGTCAGGGACTCGATGGCATGGGTGACGATGAAGCCGTCCAGGCAGTTCATCACCGGCAGACGGACGTCCATGTGCTCGGCGATTCGGAAGGACATCAGCGAATTGTCATAGGCTTCCTGCACATTCTCCCCGAAGATCTGGAACCGGCGGCTGTCCCTGGCGCCCAGGGCGGCGGAGTGGTCGCAGTGGAGGTTGATGGGACCGGACAACGCGCGGTTGGCCACGGTCATGACGATGGGCATGCGCATCGAGGCGGCGATGTACAGCATCTCCCACATATAGGCCAGTCCGGCCGAGGCGGTGGCGGTGACGGACCGGGCCCCCGCGGCGGTGGCGCCGATGCAGATGCTCATGGAGCTGTGCTCCGATTCGCTGCACACGTACTCGGTATCGACCTCGCCGTTGGCGACATAGTCCGAGAAAGCCTCCACGATGATGGTCTGCGGAGTGATCGGGTATGATGCGCAGACGTCCGGGTTCACCTGTTTCCAGGTCAGGGCGACCGCCTGGTCACCATTGACGGCTATCCGCTTCATTTCTCTCCCTCCTCGACCATGACGATGGCCTGCTTCGGACATTGGTGCGCACAGATGCCGCAACCTTTGCAGTGTGAAAGTTTGATCCCCTTCATCTCTCCATTCTCCACGATGATCGAGTTATCCGGGCAGTACATCCAGCAGACCAGGCAGTTGACGCACTTCTCCTTGTCCACCACCGGGCGCCTGGAACGCCAGGAGCCGGTCTGATAGGCCTTGGCGGTGCCGGGGTCCATGATGACCGAAATCTTGGCCGACATCAGTCCACCTCCTCGTACGCTCGTTGAACGCTCAGAACGTTCTTCTCCACGACCTTCTCCGGAAGCTTGCCGCCCAGTTTGGACCGCAGCTCGGTCTTGACGCTCTCCAGGTCCAGGACGCCCGATACCTTCACCAGGGCGCCCAACATGGCGGTGTTGGCCAACGGCTTGCCGATGGTCTCCAGCGCGATCTTGGTGGCGTTCACGGCATGGACATCGAGATCAGTGCCCAGGGCCCGCCGCAGGCTCTCCTTTCCTTCGGAGAAGTTGGCCACCAACGCGCCTTCCTTCTTCATTCCTTCGAGAACGTTCACGTTCCCGATGAGTGTGGGATCGAGCACGATCACATAATCGGGGAAGTACACCTGACTGTGCACCTTGATCGGTTCGTCCGATACCCTGGCAAAAGCCCGGATGGGCGCTCCCATCCTTTCGGGGCCGAACTCCGGAAAGGCTTTCATGTATTTGCCTTCCTGAAGAGCGGCTCCGGCCAGGATCTCGTTCGCGGTGACGACGCCCTGTCCACCCCTGCCGTGCCATCTGATCTCCAATGTCCTCAAATTGTTCCCTCGCTGGGCTCCGTGTATTCTTAAAAATATTTAACTCTATCTTAGAAACAGCTTTTTTAGGCACTCATTTCTGCGAATAATCAAAATATATCCTTTGATATCCGGAAATGGTTGAAGGATATCGTAATAGGGGCTCCTATTTTGATGCTCCTGACCGAGACGGGCGGTGTCGCCACCATTATTAGGCCTCCAATGCATCGCCGCCCGGAGTAAGCAATGGCCTCGCAATCGGGCCCCGAGGATTTCTTAGTCAACCTGCTCGTCCTGCTTTTGATCATGGTAGTCGTGGTGCTGGTAACCGACCGGCTACTAAAGAACCGGAGCGGGGCGAGGCAGAGGAAGCCCCTGGAAGGCAAGAAAGGGAAGAAGGCGGCCCAGGGAGCCACCGCGGCGGTAAAGGCCGATGGCCATACGGCCCACCTTACCCGTAACTACTTCACCACCGGGGGTCAGAAAGTCCCCACTCCACAAGAGCGGGAGTTCGGCGCACTGTACGAAGAAGTGAACAGGGCGCTGAACGATGACCCGCGAGGTTCGCTCGCCCTGACGCTCATGAAGAAGATGGACGACCGGTACATCCGAATGCTGTCCTTCTTCACGGACGCCCAGGACCGGAGCTCCAGCCTTCACATGGAGCACAACTATCTTTGGCTGAAGTACCGTCAAAAGGCGGAGGACGACCCTAATGGCGCGTTCATGGTCCTGACGCAATCGCTGGGCAAGCTCATGGAACGCCAGGGCGTTCAGCCCTACGCGGTGAAGGAGTTCGGCCAGCTGATGGAACGATATGAGGGGACCATGAGCCATCTCCATCAGACCAAGGGGTTCAATATCAACAGCGCCACGGTGGGGTTCTTCAGCTTCTCTGCCCGCCTCAACCTGATGCTGAAGGAGCATCCCGATCCCGCCGCCCAGGAAGCGGTGGGTAAGATAGTGATCGAGTTCGTCCGTATCATGTTGGAACGTCACTACCTAAAGATGGTGCAGAGCCATTTTCTTTTGGAGCTGCGGGTCGAGCATATCCAGGCCATCACCGACCAGGTGGAGGGTCTGAGAAGGGTGCAGGAGAACACCGGGCGGCCCGACCCGGAGGTCCATATGATCTGCCACTACCTGGTCTGTCGCCTGAGAATGGCCCAGCTGCGCATCATGGCCACCCTGGAGCCGTCCCCCGGCCGGGCCCAGGACATGCACGAAGCTCACCTGCGGAAGTTGGCCAACGATGCCGCCCTCTCGGGCGGCGAGTCCGTGCGATGGGCCGTCCTGCAGGGCGGGAGCGGGAACCGTTCCATGGTGGCCCAGACCAAACTGGTCGCCCTGCTGGCCGCTCACTTCCAGTCCACCTACGCCAAGCGCCATGTCCTGGAATCCTGGACCACCATGGAGGCGGTCAAACGGAAGGTCATAGAGGAAGTGGTGGAAAGGAAGATCCCGGTGGCCGAGGAGCTCCTGAGCTGCTGCGATGACGAATGGAAGGTCCTGAACTCCTCGACCCGGGAATGGTTCTCCCGCCGGGCCCCGATCCGGCAGGAGGACGGGGTCAGTCCGTCCACGCACAACGACGGCGGCCTGGGAAGCCTGAGGTTCATGTCCCACATTCAGGAGCAGGGCGTTTCGCCGGAGACGCTCATGAGGATGCTGGAGGTGCTGAAGAAGGAAGCCCCCTCCCGCCGCACCTGGCCTGCGGACCACAGGAACATGATGAAGGCGCTGACGGGCCGGGGCGGCCTGCGGCGACTGGACCTGGCCGGCCCGAACTACGAAGGGGCGATGGTCGGGCCTCATTTCGCCCTATTGATCAAGGCGACCAACGACCGTATCGACGCGGGCACCATTACCGTGGCGGTGGAAACGTGCCAGAGCGCGGGAGCGCGGGAGGTCCTGATCTGCGTGAACTTCTCATCGGAACTGGTGACCGCGGAAACCCTTCGCCGGTTCTTCGCCATCATCCGTAAGAAGTGCCCGGAGCTTACGTTCCCGGCCGTGTACGTGGGGTAGCTGACCACTGCTCTCGCGCCC
>CAYZEV010000083.1:0-4035 GCA_964477865.1 uncultured Methanomassiliicoccaceae archaeon
GGCGGCGAACGATTTCTTCCCGGACGCGATCACTATGTCGCCCACTCCGGCCTTGGGGGTCCTACGGGCTGTTCCGTGGTATCCCGGGACGGTGAGGATAGCGATCGTCTTGGCGCCCGTGTTGTCGATGACATTCAATACTGTTCCGTTCTGGACACCGCGTGTCTGTTTGCCGGCAACTCCTTTCATCACGTTCACCTCTTCTCGATGATCACGAATGAGACGGTCTTGCTCAGTGGGCGGCACTCCATGATTTTCACCTGGTCGCCGGCCTTTACCCCCAAGCAGGGGGGATTGTGCACTGAGTAGTGGCTCGTCCTCTTCTCGTAACGCTCGTATTTCTGCTGGTATTTCAGATAGTTGCGCTCCACCACCGCGGTTTTGTCCATCTTTGTAGAAACGACAACCCCTTCGATGGTCTGGCCCCTGCATGCAAGCTCCCCGTGGAACGGGCAGTGCTTGTCGGTACAGGCGGTCTCAGGCGCCTTGACATCGATTCCTATATCCTTGACTTCATTAGCCATTGGGATCACCTAATCTTCTTGATACGATCCTCAGGTCGGTGCTGGATCTCCGAACCGTGAATCAGGACCTTTTCGCCCTGGTATGTGAACAGGAACTCATTGGTCGGCTTGGGCACGGTGACCTCGCGGTCCGCCCGGCGCATGACTATGGTGTTCTTGGTCTCGTCCACTACGGTGCCGCATATGTTGCCGCATCCGGGGTTGGGCATGACCTCGACCTCCAAGCCTATGAATTCCGACCTCATGATCTCCCTCTTGTTCATGTTCATCTAACGTCCGTCTTGAAGCCCATCTGTTCGAGAGCCTCTTTGACCTTCTTCTTGTGGTCACCCTGCAGCTCGATGCGGCCTTCTTTGGCCGTACCGCCGGCAGCGCACTTGCTTTTCAGCTTCTTGGCCAGGTCGTCCATGTCGATATCGTTCTCGTCGATACCTTCTACAACGGTGACGATCTTGCCGTAGCGCCTGCTGTCGGTGCTGATCCTTACGGTCTGCTGTTCACGCGCGATCTCTTCGCACATGCACAGTTCCTTGGGCAGTCCACATACCGGGCAAATTTCAGCCATTAGTGCTTCTCCTCCTCCTTCTGGATGGTCTCGATCCGAGCAATGTTTGTCCTGAGGGCTCGTATCCGTCCGGGGTTGGTGGGAGCGCCGCCCATTGCGGCCGTGCCCCTCTCGTGCATGAGCTCGTCGCGGAGCTCGCGCATCTTCTTAGCGCGTTCCTCGGCGTTCATGTCCTTGATCTCCGATGTCCGGAGGAGAGCCATTACTGCTCAGCCTCCTTGACATCGGCGTCCGCTTCTGCCGGGACCGGTTCCTCAGTGGTCTCTGCCCGTACGATCGCGGAGGGTTCCGCCTTCTTCACCATCAAAGGTGCAAGTTCGGGGAACTTCTCTGCGGCCTCTGCGGGCAGTGTGACATCGATCTCATCGGGGAGCTTAGCGTCCGGGCGCATGATCTCGACGGTCACGCCGATGACGCCTGGCTTCAGCTTGGCGACGGCGTAGCCCTTCTCGATGTCCTTCAGCTTGGGCTCACCGCAGAACTTGATGTAGCCTTCCTTGAACTTCTCAGTGCGGTGTCTCTGGCCGGTCAGCTTGCCTGCGATGACGATGTGGCACCCACGGGCGCCGGAGTCCATGACCCGGCGGATGGTGGAGTGTCCGGCCCGCCGGAAGTGCCAGCCCCGTTCCAGGGCGAAGGCGAGCTTCTCGGCCATGATCTGGGCGTTGAGGTTGGGGTTAGCGACCTCTTGGACCTCGACCTGGGGATTGTCGAACTTGAAGTCCTCTTCGATCGCCCTGGTCAGGTTCTTGATGGATGCGCCGCGGCGCCCGATGACGATACCGGGGCGCTCAACGATGAGCGTTACCCTGGTCCCCATCGGGGTCCTCTGCACGTCCAGTCCGCCAAAGCCTGCCCTGGAGACCTCCTTCATGAGGTATTCCTTGAGGAGGACCCTGCGGACGTTCTCAGCTATGAACTTCCTTTCGTTTGCCATTTACTGTACCTCCTCCAGGATGACCTCGATGTTGACGGTCTGCTGGTTCCACGGGGTGCTTCGGCCGAAGGCACGGGGCATATGTCCGGGGATGGTCCGTCCGAGGTTGGTGGTGATGACCTTAACCTTCAGGTTCTCGGGGTCAAGACCCTTGTACTCGGCGTTATGCCGGGCGCTCTGGACGACTTCCAGGATGGCCTGGGCCGACTTCTTGGGGTAGCGGCCTGGGCCGACGCCGGGCTTGTGGGCGACGCCCATGTTGAACCGGGCGAACTGCACCGGCCTCTTCAGGGCGATGACCTCTTCCAGCATCTTGATTGCCACTGCTACGTTCTTGCCTCTGACCATGCGGCAGACCTCACGGGAGTCCTTGGGGGAGATGGGTTTCTCCTTGCCAATGGCCCTCGAGGTCTTGTCCGGATCGGTGTGTTGAGTGTATCCTACCATGTTTCCACCTCACTTCAGCGGCAGGAACTTGGACCCTCTGGTCGCGCCGACACCTGGTCCAGAGTGCTTCACTTCATGCCTGGTCATGGCGAACTCGCCAGTGAAATGCCCGATCATTTCGGGTTTTATCTCGAACTCGAAGAACTCGTGCCCGTTGTAGACGGCCACCCTCTTTCCCACGAACTGGGGTATGATGGGGACGTCCCGGCGATGGGTCCTGGTGACCTCACGGTTCCCGGTCTTGATAATCTCGTACGCGGTCCTCTGCTCTTCGCACATGCCACGGGCAAGGGTCCTCCTGGCCCGTGACGGGAGCAAAGTGACCATCTCGTCAAAGGGCATCTCCAGCAGCTCGTCCATTGCGAAGCCACGGTAGGTGAACTCCTTCTTGCGGCGAGCGGTGATGCCGCCCTTCTTCTTCCGCATCTTCCTGCGCGCGGCCTTCTGGCCGCCAATTTTCTCCTTTGCCATTAGATCACTTCCTCCGCTGGGGAGACAGTCTGCCGACCTTACGTCCGGGCGGCGCGTTCCTGCTCACGGTGCTGGGCTTACCTACATGGGGGTGACCGCCGCCACCGTGGGGGTGGTTAACCGGGTTCATGGCCACACCCTTGACCTTGAAGTAGGCCTTGGCCTTGCTGCGGTAGGCGTGGAACTTGTTCCCTGCCTTACCGAACGGCTTCTCTCTCTGGCCACCGCCGGCGACGACGCCCAATGAGGCGCGGCAGCGGGGGTCAAACGTCTTGAAAGAACCGGAGGGCATCAGGAGGACGACCTTGTCGCCCCTGCTGACCACGGTCGCGGAAGTTCCGGCGGCGCGGACGAACTTGCCGCCGTCGCCGGGCTTTCCCTCTACATTGTACACGAAGCTACCTTCAGGCACGGTGGCGAGGTTGACGACATTTCCGGGGGCGAGGTCAGACGCTCCGACATCATAGCTGATGTCCTTTCCGACCATCATTCCCTCGGCGGCCAACATGAGGACGTTCTCGCCGGCGAAATCGACCTTAGCCAGCGGGCCGCTGCGGCCGGGCGCTTGAATGAGGTCGACGATCTTGCCGGTTCCGGCATCAACGTTGGGATACCGGACGTTGCCTAGGTGTCTGTGACCGGGGCTGCGGTATACTGCGCCGCCCTTGCCCCTTCTCTGCTGTCTGAGTTGTTTTCCCATAGTATCCCCTCAGAACACTCCAATTCTCATTCCGATGTCCTCTGCCGAGTAACCCTCGGCGAGCTGGATGGTCGCACGCTTCCCTTCCTTGGTGATCTTGGTCCATACCTTGGTGACCTTGACCTCGAAGTGGTCCTCGAAGGCTTCCTTGATGTCCCTCTTGGTGGCTTCCTTGATGACAACGAACTCGATCTTGTTGCCATCCTTGAAGTTCTGGGTCGGGGTGCCTGCCATGTGGTTCATTGTCTTTTCTGTGACATAGGGGTGTAGCAGGATGTTGGTGTGGGCCATGTCTACCACTCTCCTATCATATTGAGGGCGGACTCGGAGAAGAGCGCTAGTCTTCCGGCCTGGCCGCCTGGGGCCAGCACTCCCGCGCTCAGTCCCTCGG
>CAYZEV010000084.1:0-3619 GCA_964477865.1 uncultured Methanomassiliicoccaceae archaeon
CGTCGGGAGAGAGGCTCGGACCGTTCGAGGTGGAGTCTGCCCTCATAGAGCATCCGGCCGTGGCCGAAGCAGGGGTGATCGGCAAGCCCGATGAGCTGAGGGGCGAGATCGTTAAGGCGTTCATAACCCTCCGCCCCGGCCATAAGCCATCTGACGAGCTCAAGGAGGACATCACCAAGTTCGTCAAGACCCGGCTCGCTTTCTATGCCTACCCGAGGGAGATCGAGTTCGTCGACTCCCTGCCCAAGACCCGCTCCGGCAAGATCATGAGGCGGGTCCTGAAAGCGAAAGAGCTGGGGCAGCCGCTCGGGGACCTGTCCACCCTGGACGAATAAACCCCTTATCCATATCTTTTCTTTATTTGTCACTTGGTCACTTATTATTACATGCTCTTTGATCGATCATTTCTGGCCGTTCCAAGGGCCTTCTGGCGATCGGCGAGGAGAAACACAGGGTGGTCCCAAATACGGATACCAGGCTCCCGACCTCAGGTTTTGCACCGCTATCTAGGTAAGGCCACATCAAGAAAGTGACGAAGAAAAGAGCAACAAGACCGACAAGGAGCAAATATCTCGACCTTTCAAAGAAAAGGCAAAGGGACGCCCCACCTAGGAACACCAGACCGGCGAGGGTTATCGAGTCCTAGAGCTCCCATCGCATGACATCAAAGAAGCTCTCCGACGAGTATGAGACATAGTTACCGAATCCTCCGCTCACCGTCATCGAGGGAACGAAGATCGAGAGCATGCAGATAATAGCTCCAGCAACCCTCATCAAGACCGGGACAGTCGTTTTCATGCGCCCTTCGGGTGTCTTTTATTGAGAATATTAAAACATGTGAAGAGGTTTGTCTGAACGGTTTACAGGAGGTCCTTGGGGACCTTGGCGAACAGCTCCTTCCAGGAGACGAAACCGATCATCTTGCCGCTCTTGTCGACGACGGGCAGGCGGCGGACGTTCTTCTTGTTCATGATGCCCAGCGCCTCGGACACTTTCATGTCGTTAGGCACGGTGGTCACCGGGGAGCTCATGACCTCGGAGACCTTGAGGTGGAGGAATTTGGACTGATTGGTCATGTAGTGACGCAGCACGTCCCTCTCGGTGAAGATCCCTATGATCTTATCATTATCATCAATTACTATCACGCTCCCCTGGTCGTGCTCCACCATCAGCTCGATGGCGCTTTGGACGGAGTCCTCCGGGGAAACGATTTCCATTTTCTGGATCATGTAATCCTTAACGAGCGCGGCCATATTCTCCAATCATAATACGGTGGACGATTGATAAACTAATGGGTCCGTGGACCTCTCCAGGTCGAAGGGTATCATCGACATTCTACGAAATATGGACACGGAAGGAAACGTCCAAACTCTTAAGGACGTGAAGTCCACGTCCACGGCGTGACCCGGACTTATGAGATAACAGGCGAGGAGGGCTCGGAAGCTCTGATGGACCAGCCAAGCGCCGATGATTCGGGGTACTCCCCGGCTGCCGCTCCCAGAACGCTTTGCCTAGTGACCCCGTCCTGCCGCCGGGCCTGGGACAAGTCCTCGTTCAGACCCATACCGGCCGGGAGCGCCTTCACCGGGCCGTTCTCCCGCAAATGCCAATCCTACGCCGCGAAGTTCTATCCCGGTGCCTGGTGCATACTGGACCCCAATAACGGCTTCCTATTCCCAGATGAGGTCATTCGTAGGCAGCACAGTGCCTGCCTTTTCCGGCCATGGACCGAGCCGATGGACCTGGAGGTCCTCCGCGCCCAGGTCCGCAAGCGAAAGCTGGACCAGTACGAGCAAATCGTCGTCATGGGTGGCCGGCGGTTCATCATCCTGGTCGAGGATGCTTTCCACGGAAGGAAGGTAAGGGCCCCCCTGGCCGGGGTCGGCGGCATCGGGGAGATGATGCGGGAGATGAACCTGGCCCTTGGAAGCGGGCATCGCCTGTGACCTCGGCCTGAGGCCAGTGTCTTAGGAAAGGCGTACCGCCCCCTCACCCCTCCATGCCGAACCACTCCGCCTCGTCCCGCAGGTGATAGAACTTGGGATCGATCCGGACCGTGGCAAGGGCGGCCGCGCCGCCCAGAAGGAGAAAGAGCGGCTGCTGCATCACATAGGCGAGACCGCCCGAACCCACGGCCAGGGATGCCCCCGCCGCGTACCTCAGGCGGTGGGCGGTGAGCGCCCTTCGGTAATCCTCACGGAACTCCATTTCGGCGTCAGGCGGCCCGAGCACCGAGGCGAAGATGGCCGAGGAGAACAGTGTGGCCTCGAACATCGCCGTCCGGGGGTCTCTCCTCGGCCGGATGGCGTTCACGCATTCCCGGACGAAGAACGGTGAACATGCCGCCTTCTCTATGCCTTGTTGAACTGCCGAGACGGGAGGCGCCAGGTCCGCCAGCTCTTCCTCTTGGGCATCATGGGCCCGGCCCATGAATCCGGTGAAAACGCACTTGTCCTGCACATAGTGCAGGGCACGACCCAGCGATTTGACGGCCCAATAGTCGTTCCCCGCCAGGTACGCCCGACGGGACCGCCAGACGTAGGCCATGATCGTACCGGTGGGGGGCAGATGGTGGGGCGCCCGGCCGATGAAGGTCCTCCCCTTCCTGTTGACCTTGTAGGCCCGGTCCGGCCGCTTGTCCGGTTCTACCGAACCGGCGCATAGCGCCTTCTCCAGCTCGTCCGATAGACCCATCTCCTGCGCGATGGCACGAGCGATCGCCGTATGACTCTTCCACTTCATCCCATCCCTGGGCCGACACCATGCGAACTGATATATAAATTCGAATAAGACCTGGCCGAAAGTGGTCACCGTTTTCTGCGCAGTTTCATGTCGAGGAAGAAGAACAGGATCGTGCCCAAGAGGATGACCGCGCCGGCGCCCAGGACGATCTGCAGGCTCGATCCCTCATGATTACCATCCGTGGCATCGATGCGGTAGCTGACCATGGCGTCGCTCGACGGTAGCCCGGGACCATCGTGGGCTTCGATCACGACGTAATAGTTACCGGGCCGCATCGCCACATCCACGGAGGTGTTCGTTACGTTCGTGACCCCCGCTTCGGGTATGGTATTGAACACCTTCCCGGCCAGATAGCTGCTGTAGTTATCGGAGGGGATCACCAGCACGTTCACCCGGGAACCATCGAGGGCCTCAATGGAGTAGCTTAGGGTGAACGGCCGCTCCATATCCACCGACCAGGAGCGATGGCCGCCATAGGGAATAGACGCCTCCCCGGTATCAGCGGAAGAGGCGGGGGTGAGGAGAATGACAGAGATGAGAAGAGCCGCTGCTACGACAGAGAGGAACGTTCTGAGCATCCAGTCACCCCGAATATCAATTTAGAGTGCATGGATAATAAGGATTGCTATGGGCGGCGAGGACGGCCGTAAAGGAAGAGGGCAACGATGCCCATGGATAGGGCCAGGGACAGGGCCATGACGTTCTTGGCGGTCATGTTGGCCACTACGATGAAGTCCTGGTGCACCTGGTAATTTATCCGGACCTCGTCCTGTCCCAGATTATTCACTACCAGCCGGTACTTGCCCGCCTCCAGGTTCCCAGTGGGACGGTAGACCGTGGTTCTGTTTACAAACCCCTAGGGGGGGGCGCTCCCCCC
>CAYZEV010000085.1:0-3353 GCA_964477865.1 uncultured Methanomassiliicoccaceae archaeon
CGGGACCGCCGGTTCTCCGAGCTCTCATCGGGCGAGGCCCAGCGGGTTCTGCTGGCCAAGGCCGTGGTGCAATGTCCCCGCGTGATGCTGGTCGATGAGCCCTCGGCGCACCTGGACCTCAAATACAAGCTGGAGGTCATGGAGCATCTACGGGAACTGCTCAGCGGCAGTGTCACCATCATCATCGCCTCGCACGATCTGAACCTGCTCGCCAAGTACTGCGACAAGGTCATGATCCTGTCCCGGGGCAAGATAGTGGCCTTCGGCCGTCCGGAGGAAGTGATCACCGCCGAGATGGTCGAGAACGTGTACGGCGTGGAGGTCGTGATCCTGAAGGAAGGGGACGACATCTACGCCATACCCAAACGGACGAGGAGAAAGGAGACCAAGGTATGAGCATGGAGCAGAAGGTCCGTCCAGAGGTGTTGAACATGGTCCGGCCGCGGCACGGCGGGGACGTGTGGAGCTACGGGAACGTGCGGGACTACAGCTCCAACGTGAACCCCCTGGGCGCTCCCGAGCGGTTGAGCGAGTATATCGTCGACGCGGCCCGGGACCTGACCAACTACCCCGACGACTCGTGCGCCGAGCTCAAGGAGGCCATCTCCCAGCGCTATTCCGTGCCCGCCGATAACATCATGGTGGGAGCCGGCTCGGCCGAGCTGATCCGCCTTTTCCCCGAAGTGTTCGTCCGCCCCGGCGACAGGGTGGTGATGCCCCGGCCGACCTTCTCGGAGTACGGGTTCGGCTGCCGGCTCATGGGCGCGGAGATGGTCGATCTCCCTCTCCCCGAGGAGGACAGCTTCCGGCTGGACGTCGGGACCATGATCGACGCCATCGTCCCCGGCACCAGGGCCGTGTACATCTGCAACCCCAACAATCCCACCGCCCGGATGATCTCCCGCAAGGAGGTCCTGGAGGTGGTGGCCGAGGCCGGCCGCCGGAACGCCATGGTCTTCCTGGACGAGACGTTGCTGGAACTGTCCGAACGCGATAGGGAACTGACCTGCGTGGCCGAGGTCGAAGGCCACGATGACATGTTCCTGATACGGTCGTTCACCAAGTCCTTCGCCATGCCCGGGCTGCGCATCGGCTACGGGTTCGGCAGCAGGAACGTGGTCCGCTACATGGAGGCGGCCCGGCTGTCCTGGAACCTGGGGACCATCGAGCAACGGGTTGCCGCCCGGCTCATGTCCGAGGAGCAGGAGCACGTGCGGAAGGCGGTGCGGATGCTGGTGGACGAGAAGCGGCGGATGCACGGCGAGGTATCGCGCATCCTGCCGTTCCGCGTCCCCGTTCCGGACTCCTACTTCTTCTTCAGCCCCGTCCATGCGCTGGGGGTGACGTCCACGGAGTTCCGTTCCCGGATGCTCCAGAACAACGTCCTGGTCAGGGACTGTTCCTCGTTCGGCGGGCCGTGCTGCCGCTACTCCCGGTTCTGCGTGAAGACCCCGGAGAAGGACGACGAGTTCCTGGAGGCTCTGAGCAGGACGGTCGAGGGGATCGAGGCCGGAAGGTGAGCATGTGGAACTCTGGCTCTACGCGATCCTCATCCCAGTGGCCGCTTTGGCCATCGACCTGCTGTTAGGGGAGCCGCCCAACCGGTTCCATCCGGTGGTATGGATGGGCCTGCTCATCGGGGCCCTGGACCGGGCGGTGAAGCGGGAGGACCCCCGCCGGCCGCGCCGGGAGAAGGCCCTGGGGGTTCTGGTGGGAGCGGTCCCCATCATCGTCTTCGTCGTCGCCTTCACCCTGATCCTGGCGCTGCTGCGGGAATGGCTCGGCATGATCGTGTGGGCGGTGGCCTGCGCGGTGCTGTTCAAGACGCTGTTCGCCATCCGGGCGCTGGAGACCCACACCGCCCCGATGATCGAGGACCTCAAGAGGGACGATCTGGACGCCGCCAGGAAGAAGGCGTCCATGGTCGTGTCCAGGGACGTCAACAAGCTGGACAAGGCCCACATCACCTCCTGCGCGGTGGAGACCATCTCGGAGAACCTGGTCGATTCCGTCCTTTCCCCGATGTTCTACTTCGGTCTCGCCGGCATCCCCGGCGCCACGTTCCTCCGGGTCTCCAATACCGAGGACGGAATGGTCGGTTACCTGAGCGACAAGCACCGCAACGTGGGCTGGTTCTCCGCCCGCCTGGACGACTGCATGCACTACGTGGTGGCGCGGCTGTCCCTGCCGTTCATCATGCTCGCCCTGGCCATCCTGGGCAAGGACTGGAGGAACGCCTGGCGGACGGCCCTGCGGGACCGCAGGCAGACCACCTCCCCGAACAAGGGCTGGCCCATGGCCGCGGTGGCCGGCGGCCTGCACGTCAGGTTCGAGAAGGTCGGCTACTACAGCATGGGCGACGGGGAGGTCCCCACGGACCCGGAGACGATCCGCGAGACCCTGCGTGTGATGAAATTGACCGCCGGGCTGTTCTTCGTCCTGGTCCTGCTTCCTTTATTTGTGTTCATAGGCATACACGTCCAGCTGTTCCTGGAGAACGCTTTGCTGGGCCTGATCTGAGGTGTGATGATGGATTTTGATGTCAAGGTCGAGATGGGCGAGTATTTGGGAAAGCCGGTGGCCATGGTGCGCCTGCCGGGACGGTATCGGGTCCTGAGCTCGACCATCATGGGCGGGGGGTTCATGGAGACGGACACGATCTTCATCCTGGAGGTCAAGCTCGGCTATGACAACTGCCGGCCGGAGGAGGACCTCGAGAACGTGGTCAGGATGTACGGCCTGCCGGGGGACAGCGTGGGCTTCATGACCGCTGCCGACGTCAAGCGGGTGCTCACCGTGAAGAGGGACGAGCTGAACGGGAGGCGGGTCATCGTCGTCGCCACGGCCGGCGTGACCAACGCCGTCTACGCCGGGGAGAGGCTTCCCCAGGAGCTTATCGACCTATTGCCCAAGCACGTGGCCGGGACCATCAATATTTTGGCCATCCTCGACGCCCCCCTGCAGGACTGCGGGCTGGCCGGCGGGATCATCACCATGACCGAGGCCAAGAGCGCCGCCCTCAAGGACATGGAGATCAAGGGCACCGGGACGACCAGCGACGCCGTGGCCATCGCCTGCCCCCTCGGCGAGGGGGACAAGTACTGCGGCCCGGCCACCGACGCGGGCATGGTCATGGCCCGGACCGTGCGCGAGGCGGTCAGCGAATCGATCCGCAAGTGGAACGGCAACTGCAAGAAGGCCCATGACTTCATCTATCGCCTGGACGAGCTGGGCATAGGGCAGGAGGAGATGTGGGACGCGGCCTATGGCCTCTACGTCCCCGATCCCAGCTGGGACACCGCGATGATCAAGGCCCGGTTCATGAAGCACCTCAGCGTGCTGAGGAAGGACAT
>CAYZEV010000086.1:0-2974 GCA_964477865.1 uncultured Methanomassiliicoccaceae archaeon
GGTTCGGCGGGGGTGACGGGGGGGTTGTTGACGGTGGCCATGTTGGGGGTGGGCGCGTTTTGGGCTTGCTCCGGGGGTTCCCGGCCCCGCCACATGGCCATCTTGTCCTTGCTCAGGTCGATGCCGCTCTCCTTCTTGAACTGGCCAGCGACGAAGTTGATGAGCGCCTGGTCCATGTCGGTGCCGCCCAGCTGGGTATCACCGGAGGTGGAGATGACCTCGAAGACGCCCTCCGAGAACTCCATTATGGTGACGTCGAGCGTGCCGCCGCCCAGGTCGAACACCAGTATCTTCTGGGCCTGCTTGGCGTTGTCGAGACCGTACGCCAGCGCCGCGGCGGTGGGCTCGTTGATGATACGGACGACCTCCAGGCCGGCGATGGCGCCGGCGTCCTTAGTGGCCTGTCTCTGATTGTCGTTGAAGTACGCCGGGACGGTGATGACCGCCTTGGTCACCGTTTCCCCGAGGAAGGCCTCGGCGTCCCGCTTCATCTTCTGCAGGATGAACGCGGAGATCTGCTGGGGCGTGTACTCCTTGCCGTGGACGCTGAACTTGTGGTCGGTACCCATCTTCCTCTTGGCCGCAGCGATCGTCCCCTCGGGATTGGTGACCGCCTGCCGCCGGGCCGGCTCGCCGACCAACAGCTCGCCTTCCTTGGTGAACGCCACGTATGACGGGAACGCCTTCCCTCCAATGCTGGTGCCTTCCGCGCTGGGGATGATGGACGGTCTGCCGCCCTCCATGGCCGCAGCCGCGGAGTTGCTTGTCCCTAGGTCTATTCCGATGATCTTAGCCATTGTTACCACCTGTGCTTTTCGCTACCTTGACCTTGGAGCACCTCAGCACCTTGTCGCCGAGGAAATACCCCTTCTGGTACGTTTCTAGTATCTGGCCGTCCTCTCCCTCCCCCACCGCGAACGCCTCGTGCACGGAGGGGTCGAACTTGCCGTCCGAGGGGATCGCCCTCAGCCCGTAGTCCTTCAGGAGGGACGATAGGTTATCGTGAATCCTGGTGATGCCGGACCGCAGCTCCTCCTCGGAGCACCTCGCGTTCACGGCGCGCTCGAAATCGTCCACGACCAATAACAGGTCGGACAGGAGCTTATGGTTAGCGCATTTGATCGTATCCTCGCGCTCCCGCAGGCTCCTCCTCTTGTAGTTCTCGAACTCCGCCTGGACCCGGCGAGCGGCGTCCAGGTAATCGGCGGCCATGGCGGCCAATTTGTCGTTCTGCTTTCTCTCGGCCTGAAGCTCGTCGCGCAGCGCGGAGAGCTGTCCCTCTAGGTCAGTATCGGCCTTATCGCTGTCCAGCCCAGACCCTTCCGCCTTCTCCATGCGTCCACCATCCTTCGGAGCGTGAGTCAATTTAGTGAGAAATGTTAAAAGGTTTGATAGGGGGCCTAGGCCCCCAAGGGATTTCAGTCCTCGTCCCCGCCCATGTCGGGGGCACCGCCGGGCATGCCGCCGCCGCTCATTCCCCTGGCGGCGATGACATCGTCGATCCTCAGGATGAGGATGGCGGCGTCGGTGGCGGAGTTGATGGCCTGCCGGCTGACCCGGATAGGCTCGATGACCTTCTGGTCCATCATGTCCACGACCTTGCCGGTGTAGACGTTCAGTCCAGCGTGGACCTTTCCGTCCTTATGGGCCTTCCTCATGTTGATGAGGATGTCGATGGGGTCAAGACCCGCGTTCTCAGCGAGAGCGGTGGGGACGACCTCAAGGGCACTGGCGTAGGCATCGATGGCGATCTGCTCGCGTCCGCCGACCGTTGCGGCGTACTCGCGCAGCCTCATGGCCAGTTCGACCGCGGTGCTTCCGCCGCCGGTCAGGATCTTTCCGTCCTCGATGGCTACGGCCACTACGCTCATGGCGTCGTCCAGGGAGCGCTCGACCTCGTCGATGACGTGCTCGGTGCCGCCCTTCAGCAGGAGGGAGACGGCCTTGGGGTTCTTGCAGCCGGTGATGAAGGTCATGTCGTCATCGCCCAGCTTGCGGACCTCGATCAGGGAGGCGCAGCCAAGCTCATCGGCTTCCAGCTCCTCGATCTTGGTCACAACGGTGGCTCCGGTGGCCTTGGCCAGCTTGTCCATGTCGGACTTCTTGACCCGGCGGACCGCGAAGATCTTTTCCTTGGACAGGAAGTGCTGGGCCAGGTCGTCGATGCCCTTCTGGCAGAAGACGACGTTCGCTCCGGAATCCTTGACGTGGGCGACCATCTTGCGCAGCATGTTCTCTTCCTCGGCGAGGAAGGCCTGCATCTGGGACGGGTCGGTGATCTCGATCTTGGCGTCGATCTCGGTCTTCTGGACCTCGATGGCCGCGTCGAGCAGGGCGATCTTGGCCTTCTCGACCTTCTTGGGCATGCCAGGGTGCACCGGCTCCTTGTCGATGATGATGCCCTGGATGAACTGGGTGTCGTCCATGGACCCACCGGTCTTCTTGACGACCTGGATGTTGTCCATGTCCACGAACCACTTGCCATCGGTCAGCTCGGCCACGGCGGACACGGCCTTCACGGACATGTCGGCGAGGTTCTCCCGGGAGCCGCTGACCGACTTGGAGATCATAGAGGTCTCCGCGATCAGCTTCAAGGTCTTCTTGTCCTTGACGTCGACATCCATTGCTAGGGTGTCGAGGACCTCCTGGGCCTTGGTGGCGGCTAGCCTGTAGCCACCGGCGATGATGGTGGGGTGAATGTTAGAATCGATCAGGTCCACGGCCTTCTTGAGCAATTCCCCGGCCAAAATGACCGCGGTGGTGGTCCCGTCCCCAGCTTCCTCGTCCTGGGTCTTGGCGACCTCGACGAGCATCTTTGCAGCGGGGTGATCGACATCGATCTCCTTCAGGATAGTTACACCGTCGTTGGTGATTACTACGTCCCCCATGCTGTCAACAAGCATCTTGTCCATCCCACGGGGTCCGAGGGTGCTACGGACGGCGTCAGCAATGGCCCTGGCGACCATGATGTTGT
>CAYZEV010000087.1:0-2941 GCA_964477865.1 uncultured Methanomassiliicoccaceae archaeon
GGCGGCAAGTGGTCCTAAGGAGCGGCCTGGACTTCGTCGGGAGCGCGGCCAAGGATAGCCGTGATGCGGTCGTGGCCAAGGTCACCCAGACCCACGGCGGGTTCGACCTCTACCTCAGCACCATATCGCTAGGCAAGGCGCTGTCCCGCGACCTCATCTCCACCTACGGGGCGGAGTATAAGGAATCTTCCAGCCTGCAGGGCCAGAAGGACGGCCAGGATATCTACCGGGTCACCTACCTGGTCCGCCTGCCGCCGTACCGCGCAAGGGACATCGTGCTCATCAACGGCCGCCTGTACATGGTCCACAGCACCGGGCCGGTGTCGGCCAAGCTCCGCGACCTCAAGAGCAACGAGCTGCTGGTGGCGTCCAACAACGATCTGCGGGAAGTGAACGTGGTCGGCACCAAGAACGACGTGCTGGACGCCATCGTTCTCACCGAGACGGAGCGGGAGTTCACGGTCCTGCACCCGGTGTCCTACAAGGCGGTGGAGATCAAGCATCCCCGCGACTTCGAAAAGACCGGCGAGACCGTCAAGGTCTTCCCCTACGAGGGGGAGCTGTACTTCATTGGGAATTAGAATTCCCGGCAGCCCCGCTCCAGGAGCCGCTGGAAGTGGGCCAGGGCCGCCTCGGCCTGGTCCCGGGGGCCCTTGAAGATGACCCGGTTGCCGTCCTCCCGCCATCGTACCGAAGGGAGCGAGGCGATGCGCACCGCGTGGGCGGCGGCGATCTCCTGGAACAGGGGCTCCAGGGACGATTCGCCCCTCCACACCTGCAGCTCCAGCTCCACCGCCCCGTTCGCGGCGATCCGGGGCAGGACATGCTCGCGGAACATCGGCACCATCTCGTTGGGGAACCCCGGCAGGCAGAACAGCGTCATTCCTTCATGCACAGCCTCGATCCCGCAGGCCGCGCCGGTGAGGTTCCGCAGGCCCTTCGCGCCGATGGGGACCCGGGCCATGCGCCGGATGATGTCGTTCATCTCCGCCGGCCGCCCGTGCATCCTGGTCAGCGCCGCCTCGAGGGCGGCCTCGGCCTCCGGGTCGACGATCAGCTCCGCTCCCAGGTATCGGGCCACCGCCTCGCGGGTGAGGTCATCCAGGGTCGGTCCCAGCCCCCCGGTGATCACCAGGACCTCGATGCCCAGGGCCCGGGCGTGCTCCAGCCCCCGGATGATGTCGTCCTCCCGGTCCCCCAGGACCTCGAGCAGGTCGAGGTCCGCTCCCTTCTGTTTTATCAGTGCTATGATGTCCTTAGGGTATGGGTCGATGGCGCCAGTGAGCAGTTCGTCGCCGATGTGCAGGATGCCGATCCTCATCACGCCGCCATCTCTCTTCTCTGAAATATTATTAACGCCGCGGCCACGCACACCACGGCGTAGATGACCATCACCAACGCGGCGGTGCTGACCTCCGGGTAGTAGGTCCAGATCTGCACGTTATCGCCATTGCCCCCGCCCCCCAGGAACCGGCCGCCCACCGGGAAGGTGAACAGCTGGTCGGTGGGATAAGGGGTCTGCAGGATGTAGGAGATGGCCTGGGCCGAGAAGGTCAGGGAGAAGACCGGTTTGGCCCCGGCGAAGGAGAGCACGCCGTCGATGATGGGGAAGATGAGGAACAGCACGGCGAAGGTGAACACCAGCGCGCCGGTGGCCCCCTTCATGATCGAGCTGATCAGGTAGCCCACGCTGATTGCGGCGACGATGTACAGCACCGACAGGCCGAAGGAATCGTAGGTGAGGTCGGAGAAGCTCTGGGAGTGCCAGACGGTCAGCAGGGAGACCACCACATAGAACATCGCGACGACGAAGACCATGGTCAGGAGCGATGCCAGGAACTTGCCGGTGAAGTAAACGTACCTCTTGACCGGATTGGGGAACATCAGGTACCCGGTCCGGCTCTGGAACTCCGATGCGAGGGAATCGCCGGCGAAGAGGGTGGCGCCCACGACGATCAGCACGTTGGCCCACAGGATGAAGCGCTGTGCGAAGTAGGCCGGGTCCCGGGGGTACTCCTGGCCCAGGGCCGGGGGGACGATCAGGATGAGAGCGATGATGAGGATCGCCAGGGCGACGATGCCCACCATGCGGGCGGAGCGGATGTACTTGTACAGCTCGTAGTAGACCACGGTGGCTATCTGCCGTCCATCGGAGGGCGGCCGGTCGAAGATCTCCCCGGCCATCTATCTCGACTCCTTGATCAATGACATGTACAGGGCCTCCAGGGGATTGCCCGATTCCGCGAACGAGGAGACGCGGGGGCCCAGCCCTCGCACGTCGTCCAGCAGGTCGGCCTGCTCCTCCTCCCGGCCTTTCAGGGTGATGCTCACGGACTGGAGCCCCGTCCGCTCCACCTCTTGCACCCCGGCGAGGGCGGAGACCTGCTTGATCCACCCCTCCTCCACCGGCTGGAGCAACCGCACCTCCAACATGCGGCAGCCCTTGTCCTTAAGGAGGTCGGACACCGACCCGTTGGCCAGCAGCCTGCCGTGGTCGATGAGGGCCACGTGGTCGCACACCTCCTGGACCTCGTTGAGCAGGTGGGAGGACATGAACACGGTGTACTGCTCCCTCTTGAGCTCCTTCAGGATGGTCCGTATCTCCACCATGCCCCTCGGATCAAGGCCGGTGGTCGGCTCGTCCAGGATGAGCACGTGGGGCCGATGCAGCAACGCCTGGGCCAGGGCCAGACGCTGCTTCATGCCCTTGGAGAACTTGCCGATCTTCTTGTCCCGCCAATCGGTCAGCAGCACGAGCTCCAGGAGCTCGGCGCTCCGTTCCTTGACCCGGTCCGCCGGCATGCCCCGCAACCGACCGAGGTACATGAGCGTCTGATCGGGGGTGAGGTAGGGATAGAACTCCGGCGTCTCCACCACCGCCCCGACCCCGGCCAGCGCCCTCTTCGGCCGCCGGGTGACGTCCACTCCATTGAGGTACGCC
>CAYZEV010000088.1:0-2872 GCA_964477865.1 uncultured Methanomassiliicoccaceae archaeon
TCCCCGCTCTCATGGTTTTCCTGTCCTTGGCATTGCCAGCCAAAGCGAATCGGTATACAAACATCGGTCTTGGTGCGATCTACATCTTTATCGCGGTGGGACTCGCATTGGGAGAGGCTCGTGCCTATTACATATTCGGTTCCATCGTGGAAGCCGTCCTTCTCTCCCTGATCGTATGGATCGCTTGGAAGTGGCCCAGGGTCCCAAGCTACAGTGCGGTTGGGAACTGATATGAGCTGGATATTGAATGTGAAAATGTGGGTGATCGAATGAAAGCCATGGTGGTAACTGGAAGCGGACCACCAGAGGTTCTGGAGCTCAGGGACGTGGAAAAGCCCGCACCCCAGGACAACGAGATGCTGGTCCGGGTCCACGCCTCGACGGTGACCATAGGGGACGCCATCCTCCGGAGGATGCCCCGGCTGGTTATGGGCTCAATGGGGATCCTGATAGGCTTCAAGCTGAAAAAGATCGCAGGTCATGAGCTAGCGGGCGTGGTCGAGGCGGTGGGCAGGGATATCGGATCGTTCAGGATGGGCGATCAGGTCTTTGGAACGACCACGAGGCTCAAATGCGGTGCTAACGCCGAATATGTCTGCATCCCCGAGGAGGGGGGAAGGAATATGGTGGCCAGGAAACCAGCCAACGTATCCTTCGGGGAGGCTGCCGCCATCCCCATCGGGGGGATGACCGCCCTCCAGATACTCAGGTTGGGGAATGTCAAGAAGGGGGATAGGGTCCTCATCTACGGGGCGTCCGGTTCCGTGGGCACCTATGCCGTGCAGCTGGCGAAGTATTACGGGGCCCATGTGACGGGGGTTTGCAGCGGTGTGAATCTCGACCTGGTAAGGTCCATCGGCGCCGATGAGGTGATAGACTACACCAAAGAGGATTTCAGAAAGAATGGCGAGACCTATGATGTCATCTTCGACACCGTCCGGAAGCTTAAGAGATCGGGGTGCAAAAGGTCCCTGGGGAAAAACGGGGTCTTCCTATCGTCCTGGTCTCTCACGAGGGAGTCGAATGAAGACCTCATCCACCTGAAAGAGCTCGTGGAGGCGGGAAAGATACGACCGGTCATTGACAGGACGTATCCGTTGGAGGAGGTGGTGGAAGCCCACCGGTACGTCGATCTGGGCCACAAGAAAGGCAATGTGATTATAACTGTCGTTGGTGATGACAATGTCTGAGACGCTACCATACCATGAAAGCCATAATATGCGACAGATACGGCCCGCCCGAAGTCCTCCGACTCGAGGAGGTGGAGAGACCGGTCCCTCGGGACAACCAGGTACTGGTAAAGGTCCACGCCTCGTCACTGAATGCGGCCGATCTCGAGATCCTGGGCGGCGGGGTCTTCGCCCGCACATTTGGCCCCTTCAGGCCAAGGAACAGGATACCCGGATCGGACGTCGCGGGTCGGGTCGTGGCGATCGGGAGGAATGTAAAGCGGTGGAAAGAAGGCGATGCGGTCTTTGGGGACCTGTTCATGCGCGGCTGCGGCGCTTTTGCTGAATATGTGGCAGCACCTGAAGATGCATTGATGAGGAAACCGGACAGCGTATCCTTTGAGTACGCTGCCACCCTCCCCCAGGCGGCCAAGATCGCCCTTCAGGGCCTTCGCGGCAGGCGCCCCCTCAAGAAAGGGCAGAAGGTCCTGATCAATGGCGCCGGTGGCGGCATGGGCACGTTCGCTGTGCAGATCGCGAAGTATTACGGAGCCGGCGTAACCGGCGTGGACAGCATGGGGAAGCTCGAGATGCTTCGCGCCATCGGGGCCGACCAAGTCACCGATTACGTCCAGGAGGATTGCACAAGGAGCGGGGAGCGCTACGACCTCATCCTGGACACGGTCGCGCGCCGGTCGATCTTTGATTACCGGCGCGTCATGGCCCCCGACGGCCTGTTCATTCTGGTGGGAGGCTCAAGATATGCCATATTCCAGGCGATCTTCCTGGGACCTCTGGTCTCCATTGCCAGCAATAAGAAGATGGGCATCAATCCGGCGAATGTGAACAACGAGGAGGACCTGCGGTTCTTGCTCGAGCTCATAGAAAAGGGGAAGCTCTTGCCGGTCATAGACAGGCGAATCCCCCTCAGCGAGGTTCCGGAGGCCCTCGGGGATCTTTCAAAGGGGCTCGTAAAAGGGAAAGTGGTGATTACGGTCGAACAGGATGACAATGTCTGACAAGGCAATCATGCTGGACGAGATCATTTTTACTATTGAACAGTGGAAAGAAAAATGGTCTTGTCCCGGCCAATACCTGCCCGTGGGGCTGCTGTTCACGATCGGCGACGTGTCCGAGGTCCTCAGCGTCTTCCTCGGAGGACCGGTCCTCAGACCATCCTAGGGATGCCAAGGCCGAGCCTTATTCCATTGGTCTTCGAATAGGTCGCCTGCCCATTTCATTGATTCTGGATCGTTACCTTCGAAGACCTGGTAATCCATTTTTCCATCCAACTTCGGTAATGCGATCCCCACTATCTTTTCGGTCTGAATTATTATACAGCAAATTCTGGGAATAATTCTCCTCTCCCACGATTGCATGACAATCGGTTCCTCCTGTATGGCCTTAACCATATTCTCCTGCAACAGGGACCTGACCTTTACACCCTTCAACGATTGCTGTCTGAGTATCTGGCCATTGTGCTCCAAATGCTGTTCATTCATTGCATTGATCTGCTTCTCGGCGTTCTTGAGGACCCTGGTGCCGGTGTTTAAGTTGACAACTGCCTCGGTGAGAAGGACGGTCTTAGAGAGCTCTCCGAACCGGACGCGGAACTGAGGAGGAATGAGCGACGTATCATGGTCCAAGAAATACTCCCTATGCTTGGAAAGAAAGTCCATGGCGGCGGTGGATTCGAGGATGAG
>CAYZEV010000089.1:0-2577 GCA_964477865.1 uncultured Methanomassiliicoccaceae archaeon
CGTTCTCCAGCCCGACGAACCCCTTGGCCTTGTTCACCCGGGCGTCCCTGCTTCGGACAAAGGCGCAGGGGCTCGACAGGTCGAACTTCTTGCCGGTGGCCCGCCGGGCGAACAACGATTCCCTGATCATGTCCCCCGTCCCGACGTTATTGCAGTACGCCTCGGTGTACACCTCGTCGTTCATGTCCAGCGGGAGTATGGGCGTGCCCTTGCTCTCGGAGAGGTCCAGCGCCTTCACATAGGCCGGGGGCGGTAGACGCATCTCGCCGAACCGCTCCAGGAACGCCTGGTAGATGATCTCCAGGTCGCTGGGCTCGTACTTGTCGTAGTCCTCGCGGTTCCGGAGGCCGATGAGCTCCTCCCGGGAGACGGACACGGCGATGGCCTCGGGGGCGATCTCCTCATACGCCTGCACCACGGCGTCCCCCTCGCTGACCAGCCCCTTGACCACCGGCAGCAGGACAAGGGTCGCGGAATCAATCCTTATGCTTCTCATCGTTGTCGCTCCTCGCGCTGACCAGTTCGTACAGGATGACCGATTCGGTGATCTTCCGGAGCTCGTCCCGGCCGACGATGGGGGTGCCGCCGATGTTGTGCTTGCTCTTGGCCCGCTCGATGAAGATGACCGAGCAGCGCCCCGTCACCTTGGAGATGTCGGACACGGCCATGGCCTTGTCCTTCAGCTTGCTCTCGTCCTTTCCCAACCCGGTCAGGATGAGGACGTGCTTGTCCTTGCTGAGCGCCTCGAACGGGCACCGGGACGTCGGCACGATGGAGAAGCCCATGTTGTTGAGGCGCTGGTACACCTCCTGGCTGAATATGTCCGAGGACGGCGGCAGGACGTTGGGAGCGTCCTTGTCCCGGGGCTTGGGAACGCAATGTTGGAACGGGTTCACCGGGGTGACGATCGGCTGGTTGAGGAACTCCTCCAGGCGTATGGCCACGTCGATCATCGCCCCCATGCCGGTCTCGTACATCTGGATGGTCCTCCGGGATACCCCGGCGATCTCGGCCAGCGTGCCCAGGGAGATGCTCCTCTCCTCCCGCAGCTTCTTCAGCAGTTCGCTGTCCAGCTTGACATAGAGCCCGCCGGGCGCGGCGAAGATGAACGGGGGCACCCCTTCCAGCAGGTGGTCCGATAGGGTGGTCAGGGAGATGATGGGGATGCCGAACCGGGAGTACACGATGCTCTCGTCGATGTCCCCGGCCCCGGAGCGCTCCCCGATCAGCAAGGGCGACGCCCCCAGGGCCTCGCCCAGCGTCAGCATCTCCTCGGCGTTCTCCTTCGAGAAGGCGTCGACGTTGCTCAGTATCTTTACGATCAGGAGGGTGTCCTCGCGACGGGCCACCACATCGAAGCTGATCCCCCGCATGGCCAGCGGCCTAGAGACGTAGAAATCCGACCTTGTCAGCACGGACCGCACCGCCTCTATCAGTTCATCCCTCTGCACGGACCAGTGTACGCGTAAACTTCTATATGAGCATTCTCTAAAAAAAAAGAGAAGTGGATGTTAGATCGGGGACCTGATAAAAAATGGGGGAAGGATAAAAGGTTTGGGCTTACTTGCCCTCGATCTTGACCGCCCGGCCGCGCTTCTTCGGGGTCACCTTGGTCAGGCTGACCTCGAGCACCCCGTTCTTGTACGAGGCCTGCGCCGAGTCCGGGTCGACCGAGGAGGGCAGCTCCAGCTTGCTGGAGAACTTGCGGTCCTCCTTGTCGACCGATATGTCCAGGAGGCGGTCCTCGACCTGGAGCTGGATATCTTCCCTGTCCACCCCCGGGAGCTCCACGATGACCCGGACCCGGTCCTTCTCCTCGATGATGTCGGTGAGCGGTTCCCGGGCGCCCTCTTCCTCGGGGCCCTGGGCGGGCCGGTTCCCGAACTCCTGGATGTGGGGCTTACCGTCCGGCCCCACCCGCATGGAGAAGCCGTAGACGATGGGCTGGCTCATTCTGGCGTCGATCTTTCCGTTCATGAACCCCTCCATGAGGGAGTCCATGCGGCGGCGCATCTCCTCGAACTCCTCGTCGTAGCTGCCGAAGAGGTCATCCCAGGAGGTCCGGCGTCTCTTCCTCTTGTCGTCGACCATGTTCCTTACCTCACATACACGTAATCGTTGGCCACCTTGGGGAACTTCCCCAGATCGGTCCTGGTCATCGGCTTGACCTTGTCCATTGCCTGGATGAAGAATTTCATGGCCACCTTCTCCTTTTTGATCTCCTCGGAGGTCAGGTCCTTCTTCTTGGCCACCAGGGACCGGATGGTGAGCATCACCGCCTCGTTGGCCAGGGCGGCCAGGTCCGCACCGGAGTACCCGTCGGTCTTCCGGGCCAGCTCGTCGATGTCCACGTCCGAGGCCAGCGGCTTCTTGGCCGTATGGATCAGGAGGACCTGCCTCCTGCCCTCGAGATCGGGGGTCGGTATCTTCACCAGCCGGTCGAAGCGTCCCGGGCGCAGCAGGGCCGGGTCCAGCATGTCCGGGCGGTTGGTGGCGGCGATGACCACCACGTTGTGCAGGCTCTGCAGCCCGTCGATCTCGGTGAGCATCTGTGATATCACCCGCTCGGTGACATGG
>CAYZEV010000090.1:0-2435 GCA_964477865.1 uncultured Methanomassiliicoccaceae archaeon
ACAGACGTCCTGGTGGTGGGCAGTGAAGGGGCGGGCGGCCGGGCGGCGATTGCGGCTTTTGAGGCCGGCGCCAAAGTCATCATCGCCACCAAGGGACGGGTGGGCCGGACGGGCGCCACAGTCACAGCCGGGGCGGATTACACGGTGGACGGCAAGTCGGCCAAAGAGATCTGCGGCCTTTCGGGTGACGAGAGAGACAGCCCTGACCTGTATTTCAAGGACATCGTGACCGAGGGGCTGTTCCTGAACAATCAGGAACTGGTGCAGGCCCACGTGGATGGAGCCCCCATCGTCCTGAAGGAGTTGATGGACTGGGGAATGGAGGTCTTCTTGTTTGAATCGGCCCACCATCAGGAGATGGCCAGAGGAGCAATAACCAGCGGCCCCGTCATCATGAAGACTATCCGAAATCAAGTGAGAAAAAGAGAGATCAAAGCGCTGGAAGACGTAATGGTGCTGGACCTGTTGACGGAGTCGGGGCGCGTTGCCGGTGCCGTGGCTCTCGATATGAATAGGGGCGAGCTTGTCGTGATTCAGGCCAAAGCCGTCATCCTGGCGACCGGAGGCTGGCAACGGGCCTGGTCTTTCGGAAGCGCACCGCACGAGCTCACCGGTGACGGCCAGGCCATGGCCTATAGGGCAGGAGCCGAGATGATAGACATGGAGATGGTGCAGTTCGCCCCCGGGCTCCTGATCTGGCCGACTCGATTCAGAGCGAACGGTGTTCCCTATATTCTTGATCTGCTTCTCGGTGAACATGAAGGCGAGTTGTTGAACAGTCGGGGTGAACGGTTTATGGAGAAGTACGACCCCGTACGAATGGAACATACTTCGAAAGAGATCTGGTCTCTGGCTATTACGAGCGAGGTGCGTGCCGGGAGGGGGACCCCTCATGGCGGCGTCTGGTGGTCGTTCAAGGGTGTGGATAAGAACCGGATCAAAGAAATTGCCGACAGAGAAAAGGGAAGAGTCCTCTGGGAAGGTGGAGCCCAAGAGATCATCCAGATGGCCCTTGACGGAGTAGACTACGAAATAGGCGCGGCAGCTCACTACAATATCGGCGGCATCAGGGTCAACGGGAAGACAGAGACCAGCGTGGCCGGGCTGTACGCGGCAGGAGAATGCAAAGGGAACCTGTGGGGGGCGACCCGGGTGGCTTCGGCCATAACCGAGGTGATCGTTGAAGGGCGATATTCGGGCGCCATCGCCGCCGATTACGCCAGGCAATGCCCTGCCGCGCGGATTGACTGGGAGCAGGTCGAGGCCATCAGGGAGAAGACCCTGCGCCCTCTGGAGAATACAAAAGGCCTGAGCCCGATCGAACTGAGGAAATCGATACAGAGGATCGCTGACGAAAAGGTGCATGTCATCCGGAACGGGGAGGATTTAAAGAAGGCCGTTCAGGAGCTGGAGCAGCTCAAGGAACCGATAGCGAACCAGGTAGCGGTGAAGGGGGCCAAGACAAGATCTTACAATCCGGAGTGGATCGAGGCGCTGCAACTGGAAAATCTGCGCCAATGTCTGGAACTGACGGCGCTGTCCGCCTTGCACAGGGAAGAAAGCCGGGGTGCTCAATACCGGACGGATTACCGGAATTGTGACAATGTCAACTGGTTGAACAATACGGTTGTTCGTTTAGAGTCGGGAAGCAGGAAGATCTCGTCTGAACCCATAGTCACGACGAAGATCACCCCGCCCCGCGTGGTTATGACCTACGAGGAAGCGCTCGGCTTGGAGCTGGCCTCTCTCAAGGGAAAGACCAAGGAGGAAAGGTAAAATGGAAGGGAAAAGCAAGTCAGTGATGGTGGAATGTGTCCGCTTCGATCCTGCGGAAGACGACCAACCTCAAACGAAGAAATATGAAGTGCCTTTTGTAGAGGGCGCGAGCGTGCTGGACGTTCTCGAGTACATCTATGAGGAAATTGATCCGAGTATAGGGTTCTACGCTTCGTGTCGCCGGGGGTGCTGCGGGCGCTGCAATGTCAAGGTCAACGGCAAGGCGCGTCTGTCTTGTGTCGAGGAGGTCAAAGGGGATGTTAAACTGGAGCCCACCAGGGCGGACCATGTGATTCGGGATTTGAAGGTGGAAGGAATTTAGATCCGGGTATGAACGGCATGTCCGGGAAAGAGGCGCATCCCGGAGGGATGCGCGATCAAGGAGAGAGAACCATGAAACTGATCGGACTCATTGGCGGTATGAGCTGGGTATCCACGGTTGACTATTATCGGCTTATGAACCAAATGGTTGCCAATAAACTTGGGGGCATGCACTCTGCCCCTATTGTCCTTTACAGTGTCGAGTTTTACGACGTAGAACTGGCCCAACGGGAGAACAGGTGGGAGGATGCGGCACGGATCCTGGCCGGAGCAGCCAGCGCCCTGGAAAGAGCGGGAGCCGACTTCCTCGTCCTGTGTACCAATACGATGCATAAGGT
>CAYZEV010000091.1:0-2257 GCA_964477865.1 uncultured Methanomassiliicoccaceae archaeon
TGTTTAAGCCTTGAGAGGGCTCCGTCCTAGGCCAGGCTAGACGATGGGACCATCCTGGATCTACCGGAAAGATGGACCGTAGCATAAGCGGTTTTCCGTTTGCAATGAAGCGCCACTCTGTTGAGTAAAGAGCTCTTTTATAGGTAACCATGTGGGCCTAATGCACAGGGCCATAATATGCCCAGGTCCTCGAGCCGCATACCCTTGACAGAGTTGCTCGAAAAGCCTAGCCTCCAGAGTGTTTTGGTAACACTCCGTGTGGGGTCTGCGAAACTCCACAGGACCTGGAACAACCGTGACGTGAGGCTCGCAATGGATGATCCGGCGGCGTTCCGCAGGACCGAATCCTTTGGCCGTTCAGCAACGGCGGGGGTGCTTTCCAAGCTAGGATTCGAACTTCGGATCGGATCCAACATTTTTCGCAGCACCAACGGTGTGGTCACGATTCATGGGAAAGAGCAACTCGTCATTGAAGCCAAACCGGAGCAGGGACTGCTTCTCGCCACGCTCGATCTGTATGACGAGCACGGCACCCGCATCGCGCACCTGCGTCGAAACGTCCTCACGTTGAATGACCGCGGACAGTTCACCGTCGATGTGCGGCTCGGACAAGGTCTGTCGCCGTCCGACATGCCGTCTGTTCGTCTGAGAGATCTACAATCTGGTCACCTCGTGTTCGAGGCACGGATGGCATCGGACTCCAGAGTCGACCTCATCTGCGGGAGACTGCACTCGCATAAGGGCATACCGGTGGAGATCACCTCTCACTACTGCCGGATCGGCTCCCAGACAACCCTGTTTCAGGAAATCATCGAAGCCCAAGGTGGTCCAGCTGTCCTCGGTTGACTGCATTTGGTCATTCACTCACCTCTCGACTCGTACCTACCTTTCATCCTTCCAGCCCTCCCTTGGACAGGGCATCCTCTGCCCATTTCTGCGGAAAAGTAGGAACCGTTGTACCCTTCCTCCTGTTTTTCATAGAATGTCCCTATGACCGATATCCCCACACCCACCGTCCAAGCATTTATCGTCTGCGACCAAGTCATCGAAGACAGCTTCACGAAAAAGAAAAGCTTGATCGGAATCTTCACACATCTGCAGACAGCAGCCTTCCCCTTCCAGCATCAGCAAATGGGCCTCTATTTCTGCCTCACCGATGCGGAAGGCCTATACCATTTTGATATTGAGTTGATCTACCTCAACTCCGAACAACTCATCTGCCGGGCCGCGCTTCCCAACATCGAGATCAGCGATCGCCTTCAGATTTCTGATTTCGGGATCAACATTCCGTTGCTCATCTTTCCCGCACCCGGTCGGTATGAGTTCCGCTTGCGAATGGATGGGCATCTCATCGCCCAAAAGGACTTCCATGTCATGCAGGCGTCAGACCGCTCCGCCCCAGAATTTTCTGCTTAGCCGTCCCCCCATTCCTCCCGTCAACCCGTCTATGGTAGAACTCCCTTTGGGGTTTGGTTTGAAACCATCGATCTGGCAGGGCCATTCGCACAAGATTTCATGATGACACCAGAGTCCTCCCATTCATCGAATTTCATTCGGGATCTTGTGGCGACCGATCGTGCCACCGGTAAACACGGTGGACGGGTCGTCACGCGATTTCCCCCTGAACCCAATGGGTACCTCCATATCGGGCATGCCAAATCCATCGCCCTCAATTTCGGGATTGCACATGACACCCCCGGCGGGATGTGCCACCTGAGATTCGACGACACCAATCCAACGACTGAAGACCCTGAATATGTCCAAGCCATTCAGGAAGATGTCCGATGGTTGGGATTTGATTGGCATGGAAAGATGTTCTATGCATCGGATTATTTCGAGCAGCTCTATGCGTTCGCGGTAACCCTGATCAGAAAAGGAAAAGCCTACGTCGATAGTCTCACGGCTGATCAAATCCGCGAATACCGCGGCACCCTGACCGAGCCAGGCCGCGATAGTCCCTTTCGGACTCGGTCCATCGAGGACAACCTGGATCTGTTGGCGCGCATGCGCGCGGGAGAGTTTGCCGACGGTGTGCATGTCTTACGCGCAAAGATCGATATGGGTTCGCCCAACATTAATCTACGGGACCCGATTCTTTATCGCATCCGACATCCCAGGCATTATTGGACCGGGACCTCGTGGGGCATCTATCCCTCGTATGTTTTCGCGCCCCCGTTGTCCGAGGCCATGCAAGGCATTGACCACTCCAGTTGCATGTTTGACTTTGAATAGCACCTCCCCTCGTACGGTTCGGTTT
>CAYZEV010000092.1:0-2194 GCA_964477865.1 uncultured Methanomassiliicoccaceae archaeon
TGAACGATGAACGATGAACGATGAACGATGAACGATGAACGATGAACGATGAACGATGAGGGATGAGGGATGAGGGATGAACGGCCTTCACCCAGTCCCCTCCTGTCTCCCGTCTTCTGCCTCCTATCTTCCGCCTACGGTCGTGTTATAATACTCTGGTCCGCGTCCTTTCTTACGTGAGGAGAGCCTCGATGGCCATTGTCGTGGAAGCCACTTACGAAAACGGCGTGCTCAAGCCCGAGCGGCCCTTGCCGCTGGGCGAGCACCAAAAGGTGCGGGTCATCGTCGAAAACGAGGCCAGCCCGATCATGGCGGCGTACGGGATCGCCGGATGGAAAGGGGACCACGCCACGCTTGAGCGCTTCGCCCTTGACCCCGAGCTTGATCCGCAGGAGGGCCCATGATTCTCGCTGACCTCGCCGCCGGCCAGTCGGTGTTCCTCGATGCGAACGTCTTGGTTTACCATTTCGCCCCCGATCCGGTCTTTGGCCCGCACTGCGCGCCGCTGGTCCAACGCATCGACAGTGGGGAACTGTCTGGATTCACGTCGACCCATGTGCTCACCGAGACCGCTCATCGCTTGATGAGCATCGAAGCCAGCGCCCGGTTTGGATGGCCGTTTGCGGGCATGGCCCGGCGTCTGAAAAACCATGCAGCCGAGGTGCAGAATCTCATGGCGTTCCGCCGGGCCCTCCAGTCCGTGGTGGACTCGAAGATCAAGGTCTTGAGCATCACTCCCGCGCTCGTGCTCGCAGCAGCGGGCATCAGCCAGCAGACCGGTCTGCTGAGCAACGATGCCCTGATTGTGACTGTCATGCAAAACCATGGGCTCACCAACCTCGCCAGCAACGACGCCGACTTTGACCGCGTGCCCGGGCTGACTCGCTACGCCGCGGCGTGAGTCGCGACCTTCATCCTTCACCCCTTCATCCTTCATCCTTTCCCCTCGGCCTTCTCCTTTCCTGCCGGCGGTTTCTTGTCAATCCCCAATACCGCCTCGGCCTCCTCGCGGAGCAGCTTGAGCGTCAGGCGGCGGTTCCAGGGAAGGTCCGCGGTGCCCTGGTCGGCGTCGCGGATGGTCTTGTCGGTCCAGGTCACGGCCTTATCGAGCCACTTTTTCGCTTCCTCACGATGCCTGAGACGCTGATGGGCCATGGCCAGGAAGAACCAGGTGTAGGCGGGCGCGGACGGCGCCGCTGCACTGGGTTCCTTCACCAGCCGGTCGGCCTCCGTGAGCCGCTGAACCGCCTCGTCGAATCGCCCGGCGCGGTAGAGGATCGCGCCTAAGGTATTCAAGTAGCTCTGGGACTTGGGATCGCTCTTCACGGCCTTCTCGGCCAAGGCGACCGCTTTGGGCCAGTCCTTGGTGGCGTCCGGGGCGAGGGCGCAGGCCCAAGCGGTCCACCACGCTTCGTTTTCCTCGGTGTCAGCAAATGTCGACAGTATGCGATTGCAGGCCTCGCGATAGCCGGCCTGATCGTCAAGCTGCAGGTTCACGAGTGCGAGCTGATACATTGGGTTGACGTTCCGACCTCCTGCTGCGATCAGCCCTTTCAGCAAGTCCGCCGCTTGGGACCAACGCTGCTCGTCGATCAGCCGCCAATATTCCTTCCACTGCCTTGGCTTGATCAAGTGCCGCCAGAAGTCTCGCCGCGGCAGCTCGTAGCCGGCGGTCGCGTCCCAGACCTTGATTACGCCATCATCGCTCACTGCGGCCAATTTACGCCCGTCGGGCGACCAGCGGATATGGCGAATCGGCGCACTGTCCGGCTCAAGCGAGAGGAGTTCCTGTCCCGTCGCCGAGTCCCAAATATGGACCTGGCCGTTGATGCCTCCAGAGGCAAGGCGGAGGTCGTCGAGCGACCATGCCAGATCGTTCACCTGCGACGGATGGATTCGGGTGCTAAGTAGCTTGCGACCGGACATAACTTCCCAGACCTCGCAGAGGCCCAGTTCGTTGCCAACCGCGATCTTGCGTCCATCGTGGGTCCATGCCACGGCCGTACCCGCCACGCGCTCAGTCCCGATTTGAAGCTTACGGAAACGCTTGCCGGAATCTGCATCGAAAATATGCACCCAGCCTGCATACTTTGGAGTACCACTGTCACTCGGTTCCCCGCATCCGACCACGGCGAGGCGACTGCCATCGGGCGACCACGCCCAGTTGACGAGTGTGAGGTCCGGGTTGGAGAGG
>CAYZEV010000093.1:0-2119 GCA_964477865.1 uncultured Methanomassiliicoccaceae archaeon
TGGGATCGATCGAGGGGGCCGGCATCTACGCTCTCGGCAGCAAGCAGCTCACCGCCCATGGTGGACTGGACCAGTACGTCCTGCCCCTGGCCGCCGTGGTGATCATCGTGACGGTATTGGGGATAGTGGCAATGGCTCGCCGCCGAAGATGACGCCAAGCGCTCGCCCGATCGTGCGGGATCTGCGCCGAGA
Organism: uncultured Methanomassiliicoccaceae archaeon; assembly: GCA_964477865.1. Classification (GTDB taxonomy): domain Archaea; phylum Thermoplasmatota; class Thermoplasmata; order Methanomassiliicoccales; family Methanomassiliicoccaceae; genus UBA6. The sequence goes on from CAYZEV010000093.1 coordinate 193, forward strand.
CCGCGGCATTGACCATTCAATAGGGACGAAGTAGGCAACTTTGTAAGCCAGTTCCATCCTCCGATCTGTTGGCGAGAGGGCCAATGGCCATGTTGGCGATGCCAATCCACCAGCATATTTCTCAACTGATGATGGTGCGGTCAAGCGCCCCGGGGCCGAGGATCAAAAGCAACCGGGCGGACAAGGGTCGATCCACCTCACCAGGTATGATCTTCAATTATTGACGTGAGGCTCTTCCCACCATAATGGATAGAAAATAGGAAAATTGAAAGAAGTTTTGGAAAGGGTTGTGGGCCTACCTAGCGTGGCCGTGGGTGTGGCCATGGGCGTACTTGTGGCCGTGGCGGTTTCTCTTCCTCACACGAGCCGACATCGACGGGCGCAGTTTCTCCGCACCCTTGCCCTTCCACTTCAGTCCGCGACCGGCCTTTCCGGCGGCGGTAAGACAACGGAATACGCGACCCTTGGGATTGGAGGAACCGTGCCAGTCGAGCTTCTTGTCCGCCTTGATGACCGCGTGATGGGGGTCGACCATGATGATCTCGAACCACTCGTGCAGGCCGTCCATGCCTACCCAGTAGGAGTTCAGGACCTCCATGTTGGGGTACCTCTTGGCGGCGCGCTCCTCGGCGATCCGCTGCAGGCTCTTGCCCATGGTGATCTTGTTGATACCCTTACGCTTGGCGCGGCGACCCTTGCGGATCTGGCGGCGCCTCAGGGAGCCCTTGCGGACGCGTCCCCGGACGACGATGATGCCCTGCTTGGCCTTGAAGCCCAGCTTGCGGGCGCGGTCCAGCCGGGTGGGGTGGTCGAGCTTCATGAAGTTCTCGTCCTTGCGCCACTGGATGAGGCGCTCCCACTGCAGGTCCTTCACGTAAGTGTCGGATGGCCTGTTCCAGGCCTCGGCTATGTAATGGTACATGTTCCTGCCCTTTACGGTCTTCTTCTCTTCTCCCTCGACCGCGGGCGCTGCTGTCTGTTTCGTTGCCATGCATATCACCATGCCGCCGTAGCGGCGTTTAAGGATTCACCCCACCTATCGGGGGCACATTTCCGACGAGATGCTCTCTCGTGACTAGGTTTCGACAGATTGCGTATCGTTATAAATACTTTTTTGGACCGGAGGGCCGGCCAAAGGATAAATGGTTCAGCTGGCCTCGGCCAACGCTCCCTCGACGAAGTCCAGCTCCGACTCCAGCTCGACCAGGGGGCCTTCCAGGAAGCACTTCACGTAGCCTCCGAGGTGGCTTTCCAGATAATAGCCATGTTCTTCCAGCGCCTTCAATGCCGCTGCTCTTCGATACAACATCCCGATGTCATATTCCGCGCCCTCTTCCACGAACAGCGGCACATGAACCTCCAGGGAGAAGCACTTCTCATCGCCATCTCGGTGGATCCCCAGAATGGTCAAGAGACCGGCCAGAAGCATCTGCAGGTCCAGCTCATAGACCCTCTGCCTGATGGCCTCGTTAAGTTCTCCGACGTTCAGAATGCGGTGCTCGCCTCTCTCATCCAATGAGCCGTCGTCGGCCCACTCGCCAATAATCTCAAGCTTTCCTATCAAAATCCGACACCCGGGCCAGCAACGTCACAGTGGGCAGTTAAACGTATCTCCCTGGATTTTCAACTTGATAATGGGTTGGTACCTGCCAGTTGTCTACTCGGAGCGTATTACATGAAGTCCCGCAGGTCTAGCTTTTTATTTGTTTTCTTGACCTCTGGCTTCTTCTTCCGGGGCTCTTCCGAACCGCCGGCGAACGAAGTGTCGAACAGGGTGATCTGCTGCGATCCTGTCAGCAGGTCCTTCTCGCCCCACCCGAACACTTCCGTGGCCCGGGCGGCGGTCTGGGCGATCCGCTCCGCGTAGTAGTGGCAGTCCGGAGGATGCTCGAACTTGCGGCCACTGACGTAGGGCTCTACCGCCTGG
>CAYZEV010000094.1:0-1852 GCA_964477865.1 uncultured Methanomassiliicoccaceae archaeon
TGATAGTAGGGGATCCGCGCCAGGGCCTCTTCATACTCGGACTTCACCTGGCTCAATTCGAGCTCGGAGATGACCCCCCCCTCGAAACGGAGCTTGAACAGCTTGTAGGACTCCTCCCGGGCCCCGGCCGTCTGTTTGGCGATCTCATACTGTTTGTCGAGGTCCCGGAGGAAGACATAAGAGCTTGCCACCGAGGTGACCAGGGTCAGAATCACGGACCTGCGGGCCTCCTCGCTGCCCAGCAGGTTGGCCCGGGCCGCCTCGTTGGCCCGCCTCAGCTTGCCCCAGAAGTCGATCTCCCAGTTGGCATTGAGATAGACCTCGTAATTGCTGTAAACCGAGGTGGCGCCTGGAACGTTTTCCAGGTACGAGGGGCCGGTGAGCTCGCTGATCCCCTGCCGGCTGGCGCTGCCCCCTGCATAAACCTGCGGAAAGAGCGCCGCCCGGGTGACCCCGTACAGCCCGAGGAACTGCTCGACCCGGGCCGCGGCGATCAGGGCATCCTTGTTCTCCCGCAGGGCGGTCTGGATGAGTTCGTTCAGGACCGGGTCGTTGAACTGCCCCCACCAGGCCGTGTTCGCCGTGTTTTTCGCGGCGGTTTCCTCGAATCGCCAGTTCTGCGGCATCTCCAGCGCGGGGCGCTTGTAGTCGGGTCCCATGGTGCAGCCCGCCAGTACCGCGGCAATGAGAAGGACGATGACCTTCTTCATAATCATACCCTCCTCTCCGAATCGTCCGGGCCCTGGGGTGGCTCGTGCCCTTTTTCCTCTTTGCCCTTGCGGTGGGACATCTTTTCCACCAGATAGAAGGTCGCCGGAATGATGAAAATGGCGATGCAGGTGGCGGTCAGCATCCCCCCGATGACCGAAGTCCCCATTACGTTGCGGGCAACGGCGCCTGAACCCGAGGCGATCGCCAGAGGCACGCACCCCAGAATAAAGGCGAAGGAGGTCATCAGGATCGGCCGGAGCCGCAGCCGGGCGCCCTCCAGGGCGGCGTCGTAAAGACTTCTGCCCTTCTCATACTCGGCCTTCGCAAATTCGATGATCAGAATGGCGTTCTTGGCCGCGAGCCCGATGAGCATGACGAGGCCGATCTGGGCATAGAGATTCATCTCCATCCCCCGGATCCAGATCAGCGCAAACGCCCCGAACACGGCGATGGGCGTCACGAGGAGAACTCCCATGGGGAGGGACCAGCTCTCATACTGGGCCGCGAGAATCAGGAATACGAAAAGCAGCGACATGCCGAAGATCACCGAGATCGGCACACCCTCATTGGCCTTCTTCTCCTGGTAGGACATGCCGATGTAATCATAGCCCATCTCCTGGGGCATGTTCGTCTGGAACACCTCCTCCAGGGCTTTCATCGCCTGCAGGGAGCTGTAGCCCGGGGCCGAGGAGGCGTTGATCTGCACCGAACGGTAGAGGTTGTAGCGCATGGTGAACTCGGGGCCGGAGCGCGGCTGAAAGGTCGTCAGCGCGGAGAGGGGAACCGATTCGCCCTTGCTGTTGCGGACGTAGAACTGACCGAGCTGCTCGGCCTGGACCCGGAACTCGCCCTCCGCCTGGACGTAGACCTGCCATTGCCGGCCGAACCGGTTGAAGTAGTTGACGAAATATGCGCCCATGAAGGTCTGCAGGGTTCGGTAGACATCGCTGAGTTCCACCCCCTGCTTGAGAACCTTGTCTCGGTCCACATCGACGAAGACCTGGGGAACCGTGGGAACGAAGGTCGTGGTGACCCGGGCCAGCTCGGGCCGTTTCCGCGCCTCGGCCATGAATTTCTGGGTGTTCTCCCAGAGGAAGGCGATGTCCTTTCCGCTCCGGTCCTCGAGCACCATGGTCACGCC
>CAYZEV010000095.1:0-353 GCA_964477865.1 uncultured Methanomassiliicoccaceae archaeon
CGCCGGCAAGGCCGGGAAGTCAGCAGATGGTCAGCTCGGCGGACGCCGAACTTCTGGAAATGCTCCAGAAACTTAAGACGAACATCAAGATCATAGGATGCGGCGGAGGAGGGTCGAACACCATCAACCGGATCGCCCAAGAGGGCATCGCCGGTGCTGAGCTGTACGCCGCCAATACCGACGCCCAGCATCTTCTCGCCGTGCGCCCGCCGCCCAAGAACCTTCCCGGAAGGACGTCCACCCGGGGACCGTGGGCCCGAACCTTGCCAAAGGTCGGGGGGTAGGCGGCCAGTGATGGCGCGGACGAGGCAGCCAAGAGCGCCATCGCCCCCACCCAAGGCCCGCCCCCCCGC
>CAYZEV010000095.1:363-1562 GCA_964477865.1 uncultured Methanomassiliicoccaceae archaeon
AAACATCGTCTTCGTAACCGCCGGAATGGGCGGGGGGACCGGGACCGGCTCCGCACCATACGTGGCAAAGCTGGCCAAGGACATAGGGGCGCTCACCATCGCCGTTACCACCGTTCCGTTCAGGGGCGAAGGGAAGATGAGGATGGAGAACGCCGAGTGGGGCCTGGAACGGTTGAGGAACTCCGCAGACACCGTTATCGTCATCCCCAACGACAAGCTTCTGGAGCTGTGCCCCCGCCTCTCCATCAACGCCGCGTTCAAGGTCGCCGACGAGGTCCTGATGAGGGCCATCAAGGGGATCACCGAACTTATCACCAAGCCCGGGCTGGTGAACCTCGACTTCAATGATGTCAAGACCATCATGAAGGGCGCCGGGGTGGCCATGATCGGCCTGGGCGAATCTAACGGTCAGACCGATGATCGCGCCACCGAAGCGATCGAGGACGCGCTCAACTCTCCGCTGCTGGACGTTGACATCAGCACCGCCTCCGGTGTCCTGGTCAATGTGGTGGGCGGAGCGGACATGACCATCTCTGAGGCCCAGAAGGTCGCCGAGGTCCTGCAGTCGAGGGTATCGAGCACTGCGCGCATCATATGGGGTGCCGGAGTGGACCCGTCCATGGACCACAAGATACGAGTGATGGTAGTCATCACCGGGGTCAAATCCAAGCAGATACTGGGGAAGTCCTCGGACAATACCCGCCTGAAGGACACCGACGTTGATTTCATCAAGTAGGCCCTCGTCCAACTAGCTTACGCACCTCCAACGGCCGGAGACACCTCTCCCTCCGGCCCCCTTTTTCTTCATTTCCAGACATTCACGTGTTCGGCCTACGGACACCGAAAGACTTTTACCCATAAATGCGTCTTAGCCTCTGCCCGGGCGACCTTTCAGTATTATTGCTGAACTCGTCCAGGAGGGCTTATAATGAAGTCGTTCCTCAGTGACGCCATATCCCGCGCTGGTTCTCAGGGCGGAGATCTCGGTCCAACCTACAATGAGTACTCCTCGGCCGATCAGGAGCTCATCAAGATACTCGAGAGCCTTAAGACCAACATCAAGATCATCGGCTGCGGCGGAGGGGGCACTAACACCATCGACCGGCTCTCTGAGGTCGGGATCGTGGGCGCTGACATCTACGCGGCCAACACCGACGCGCAGCATCTGCTGGCGGTACGGGCCCCTCATAAGATCCTGC
>CAYZEV010000096.1:0-1558 GCA_964477865.1 uncultured Methanomassiliicoccaceae archaeon
CGTCGAGACCGTCCTGGCCGCGGTCAAGGTCCCCGTGCTCATCTACGGCTGCGGGCACGAGGAGAAGGACGCCAAGACCATGGAGGCGGTGAGCAATGCCTGTGCCAGGGAACGCTTGACATTGGGCCAGGCCGAAGAGCAGGCCTACAAGACCATCTCCGCAGCGACGATGGCGAACCGTCACGCCCTCGTCGCGTTCTCTAACCTGGACATAAACCTCGCCAAGCAGATGAACATCCTGCTGGCCGATTTCGGCGTAAAGCTCGACAACGTGCTCATGGACCCCCTGATGGCCGGACTGGGCATGGGGCTCGAGTACTCCTACTCGGTGAACGAGCGGATCCGCATCGCCGCATTGATGGGCGACCGCATGCTCCAGGTGCCGATGCTCTGCGACATCACCCCGTCCTGGGAGGCCCGTGAGGCCACCGAGGAGAACTCCCAGTGGGGCGAGGCCGAGGAGCGGGGGACGTGGTGGGAAGCGACGACCGGACTGGCGGCCCTGATGTCCGGCGCGGACATCCTTGTAGTCCGCAGCCCGCATTCGGCGACCATCCTTCAAGAGGCCCTGACCGGCCTGCGGGGAGGTAACTAGATGCCCACGGCCATCGAGATCTTCAAGTTCCTGCCCAAGAAGAACTGCGGGAAGTGCAACTTCCCCACCTGCCTGGCCTTCGCCATGCAGCTCGCCAACCAGAAGGCCAAGCTGGCCGACTGCCCCTACGTGACGGACGAGGCCAAGGCCAAGCTGGAAGCGTCCTCCGCCCCGCCCATTCGGCTGATCGCCATCGGCACCGGCGAGACCCAGATCGAGCTGGGGGACGAGACCGAGCTGTACCGCCACGAGAAGAAGTTCTTCCATCCGACCCGGTACGCCCTGGTCATCCCCGACACCGCCAACGAGCATGAGGTCACCGCCAAGCTACGGAGGGCCGAGGAGCTGAGGTTCGAGCGGGTCGGCCAGAGCCTGGCGCTGGACCTGCTGGGCGTTCGCAATGACTCGAAGGACCCGGCCAAGTTCGCGGCGATGGCGACCAGGCTATCGCGCACCTCCCGGCTCCCCTTGGTGCTCATGGCCGATGACCCGGCGGCGGTCCGGGCCGCGGCGGCCCAGACCAATCTCAACCGGCCGCTCATCTACGCCGCTTCCGCATCCAACGTCGAGCCGATGGCCGCGTTGGCCAAGGAGCTGAAGTACCCACTGGCGGTGAAGCACGGCGACCTCAACGGCCTGGCCGATCTGGTGGAGAAGGTAAAGGCCGTCGGCGTCGAGGACATCGTGCTGGACCTCATGCCCTCCGGACTGCAGCAGACGGTGGAGAGGAACACCATCGTTCGCAAGAACGCGGTCAAAAAGACCTTCCGCGGGCTGGGATACCCGATCGTCACCAACGCCTGCGGGAACGGGCAGGCAATGCTCACGGCGCTGGTGTCGACCATGAAGTACGGCGGCATCGTGCTGCTGGACGATCTGGACCCCGCCCACGCCATACCGCTGTTCGTACCTGGCCTTTTCTAACTGATCAATAATAAAAGAAAGGGAAAAGGATTAGGGAAA